>DIHE01000163.1:0-11254 GCA_002420005.1 Holophagales bacterium UBA5704
TATGCCGCGACCCCCTCCGGGGGTCGTTTCGGAAGTTCCGCCGATTGGTCAAGCGTGACGCCGCCGTGCCTGACGCATCCAGGTCGCAATCCCACCGTGCTGACCAGGGAAGTTCCGACAATTACAGTGTTTGTCGTGTGTATGGATAGTTATCCCCACCAGAAGTCGCAATCCCACCGTACTGACCAGGGAAGTTCCGACGGCCGCCTCTCCAACCCACTGATTCTATGACCACTTGAGGTGGCTGTTTTTGTTACCTGCCTTGCGGACCACCTGCGCTGTGCGTTTTCCACAGGCTCTCAGCTCACCTCCTCTCGTACAACCTCTTGAAAACCGACCACTTCCGGGTTTTTTGTTACCTCCCCGTCAAAATGGCAACTTGATCCTGGCATGCTTTTTGTTTGGCGTGACTCTTGCCTGGGCTTCAGGGCCTCGGGGAGGCGGATTGGCAAAGAACGCGGAAATAATTCTACTCCTGTTGCCGCGGTTTGGGGTGCCGCTGAAGGGGCTTCTCCACTACAGGTTCGACCTCTGGAATCCGGGTTGAAACCGGTTGAACCCCGGGTCTGCGTGCCGGCGCCCACCAGGGGCTCTTTCCTCGCTCCAACCTGACCGGCTTGGTCGCGGGCAACACCGGCGGGCTGACGTAGCAATACCACCGTACTGACCAGGGAAGTTCCGACCATTTGGCAGAGCGTTTCCCGATGCAGAAAGGAGAGGTTGTCGCAATCCCACCTGTGCTGGCCAGGGAAGTTTTGACTCGTTCTCCTCGTGTTCGGCACTGCTGCGCATGCTCAAGAAGTCGCAGTCCCACCGTACTGACCAGGGAAGTTCCGACAGAAAGACCGCGTCACCTATGACACCTGGCGCGACCAGTCGCAACTCCACCGTACTGACCAGGGAAGTTCCGACGCAGATGAGCGACCGAATCGGCGAGTGGTTCCTCTCCTTGTCGCAATTCCACCGTACTGTCCAGGGAAGTTCCGACTGCTGCAGCAGGTGCCCATCGACCAGGTGGCCGTGAAGCCCGACGGCGCAATCCCTCCGTACTGACCAGGGAGCAGTGCCGGCCTGACGGCTCCTACAGCATGTGCCCGTCGCAATCCCATCGTGCTGACCAGGGAAGTTCCGACGGTGGGGGTGGTACGCTGTCCCCGGAGCGCAGTGCAAGTCGCAATCCCACCGTACTGACCAGGGAAGGTCCGACGTTTGCGTTCGCGGACTGGGGGGTACTCCAAAAAACGAGTTGCAATCCCACCGTACCGGCCAGGGAAGTTCCGACAATCTTACTCGCCGACTTCGAACCTTGCGAGGCCCCTCCAGAGTCGCAATCCCACCGTACTGACCAGGGAGGTTCCGACTCGGCCCGCCAGACTCTGATCAACAGCATCCGTGCTCGTCGCAATCCCACCGTACTGACCAGGGAAGTTCTCGGAGCTTTGGGTTTCCTCGCCTCACCAGCGCAGCCGCCGTGGTCACCGTTCTGCCGCCCCTACGGGGCTTGGGGAGCGTTGGAATCCCTTGACCCGGGGTCGCCGCTTCGCTCTGACCCCGGGCTATATGCTTTCGCCCCTTCTGGGCTCTCAGAAGGGACGACCGAGGCCTCATCGCATTGATCAGGGAAGGGCCGACACAGTCTGTCGACTTCTAGCTCTTCTCCAGCGACAGAACGTCGCAATCCCACCGTGCTGATCAGGGAAGTTCCGACGTAAAGAACTGGCCGACGCGGTGAACCGCAAGTTCCTGGAACAGTCGCAATCCCACCGTGCTGATCAGGGAAGTTCCGACATGGCCCTACGAGGGACTCGCCACCATCAACAGCCTTGAGAAGTCGCAATCCCACCGTGCCGACCAGGGAAATTCCGACACTAACGCAGCCATCCTGCTGGCAGAGATCATGAAGCCGCAATCCCACAGCACTGACCAGGGAAGTTCCGACCTTCAAGGACAACCCCATCCTCAGCCGCGATCGGCCTCAAGTCGCAATCCCACCGTGCTGACCAAGGAAGTTCCGACAGATGCCCGGACCCACTGCGTACCCCAGACGATGGAACAGAAGTCGCAATCCCACCGTACTGACCAGGGAAGTTCCGACGATCAAGAAGTTCAGTCCGCCGGATGTCGTGGACGGCAAGAAGTCGCAATCCCACCGTGCTGACCAGGGAAGTACCGACGATCAAGAAGTTCAGTCCGCCGGATGTCGTGGACGGCAAGAAGTCGCAATCCCACCGTGCTGACCAGGGAAGTACCGACTGAGGAGCAGGTCGACACCGAGTTCTTCAAGCTGAGGAGGAAGTCGCAAGCCCACCGCACTGTCCAGGGAAGTTCCGACGAAGAATCGGGTGGCGTGATGAAGGTGGCGGATCTCAAGTCGCAATCCCGCCGTATTGTCCAGGGAAGCTCCGACCTCTCTTCGCGCCGAGAGCGACAGGTTCACGCAGTACGAATTTCCGTCGAACTCCCACCGCACTGACCAGGTAAGTTCCGACTGCTCGAAGGCCTGGAGAAGGCCGGAGAGCGTGTGGAGTTCAAATCGCAATCCCACCGTACTGACCAGGGAAGTTCCGACTGCGTTCAGGGATGCTGGCAATTGCACGATAGGCGTCACCGAGTCGCAATCCCAACGTGCTGACCAGGGAAGTTCCGATTCAACCGCGCCACTCAACGTGGCCTGGGGGATGTTCCAAGAATCGCAACCCCACCGTGCTGACAGGGGAAGTTCCGACATTTTCCTCCGACCAGTGCGACGTTCTCCAGGCGGTGTTCAGGTCGCAATCCCACCGTACTGACCAGGGACATTTTGACAAGTTCTACTTTGCGGCGGCGAGGAAAGGCCAGCCCACTGCTGCGCCGAGACCCTCACCCGCACACGCATGTCGCAAGCCCACTGAAGTTTGGAAGTTCCGACCACGCCCTACAGTTGCTACCAGGAGATCGAGGGGAACAAGTCGCAATCCCATCATGCTGACCAGGGAGGTCCCGACCCTGGTGATCGCCGGGCTTGCACGCTTCGTGTGGCATAGTCGCAATCCCACCGTACTGACCAGGGAAGTTCCGACTCGAGGCGCTCCTTCCCCTCCTCAGCGCCCGGGATCAATCGTCGCAATCCCACCGTGCTTGACCAGGGAAGTTCCGACACAGAGCGTGAAGCTCATGTATCGCCCCATCGGTTCTCGCGGCCCTTCAGGCCGCAGGGCTGCTGGGCCTGTACACCCAGGGCATCGGCCTTCGGCCTCAGCCCTGGGCTTGGATCTCCCGGCCCGGCGGGCCGGACAGGCCGCACGCGCGCTTCGCGGACCTGGGACCTGGGCGTTCGAGACCCTAGCGGCCGGGCGGCAGCCTGCGCGGGGCGTGATTGACACGATGCCCGCTATCGAAGACACTGCCTGAAGGAGGCTGGCGAAGCCCGGCATGAGTGCTTTAAAAGCAAAGGTTCTTCTGGAAACGTCTTTCCTCAGCTATTTGACGGCTCTGCCGAGTCGCGACATCGTCCATGCGGCACATCAGCAGATTACTCGTGAATGGTGGGCCAAGCGCAGCCGTTTCGAGCTGTACGTCTCTCAAGCCGTCCTTGGAGAGGCCGGGCGCGGCAATGCCAGTGCGGCTGCTCGCCGCTTGGGTGCTGCCAAAGGGCTCTCTGTGCTCGCGGTCACCCGGGAGGCATCAGACTTGGCGGAGCTCTTTTTGAAAGCAAGCGCATTGCCCGCGAAAGCGGCGGTTGATGCAGTCCATATTGCCGTGGCCGTCGTCCATGGCATGGACTACCTGTTGACTTGGAACTGCACGCATATCGCCAACGCCAAGATTCGTTGGAAGATCGACGAGATCTGTCGCGCCGAAGGCCTTCGGCCGGCGATGATCTGTACGCCCGAAGAGCTGATGGAGATTTGACAAATGCGAGACCCCGTCATCGAGGAAGTTCGAGCCCTCCGAGACGCCTATGCGAAGGAGCACGGCTACGACGTCAAGGCGATCGTGGCGGCGTTGCAGAAGGAAGAGGCGGAGAGTGGTCAGCCGGTGATCACCTTGCCACCGAAGCGGCTGGCGGACGAGAAGCAGGCGATCCGGAAGGCTGGGTGACCAGGCGCCCAGGGCATCGGCTTTCGGCTGCCGATGCCCTGGGCTTGGATCCTCCGCCGGAAATCGATTCAGTTTTCAAAGAGCCCTCGACTGCGGCGGACTGGATCAGCCCTCGACCGGGGGCGGTTCGTCATCGTCGCCGCGACCGCTCTTCGCGCTGTCGTCGTTGTCGGGCGGGGGTGGGGTGTCTTCGACCAACCAGGGCTTGCGCATGCTGGATCTCCTCGGTTCGCCGGGCCGTGCAGCCGGCCGGCGGGGTTCTTCTGTTGATACACGGTTGGGGGTGGTTTTGTTGGGTCAGTCGTGGAGGGCGAAGCCGGCCCAGTAGGATGGGGCCTGCCACTTCGGTTCCTGGCGGATGGAGAGCTGGGCGGCGCGGAGGGCGGCGGCGGGGGGGAGGCCTTCGCGGAGGTGGTGGCGGTAGAAGCGGGACATGAGCTCCGAGGTGGCCAGGTCCTGGACGTTCCAGTAGCTCACCAGCACGCGGCGGGCTCCGGCGCGGAAAAAGGCCTGGGTCAGGCCGACCAGCCCTTCTCCTCGGATCTCCCGGCCCAGGCCGGTCTGGCAGGCGCTCAGGACCACCAGCTCGGCGGGCAGGTCGAGGGCCGCGACGTCCGGCGCGGAGAGGAAGCCGTCGCGCGGCCGGCCGTGCTCGTCCACCTGCGAGAGGACCAGGCCCGAACGCTCCGGGAGGACCGGATGCAGGAGCCCGTGGGTGGCGAAGTGGAGGATGCGGTAGGTGTGCAGGGCACCGCCGGTCACCAGGTCACGCCGGGCGGCGAAGCCCTGGGCGAGCAGGCTCTCCTCCCGCGGCACGAGGCGCAGGAGGGCCTCGGCTTCCCGGGCGGTATACGGCAGTCGCCGGAAAGGGCCGGGGACGAAGCCGTTGCCGGCCCGGGTGCGGTCTTCCTCCGGGATCTTGCCGGCGAGGCGCACGTCGGACAGGGAGAAGACCGGATCGGCGAGCACCGCCAGGGCTCCCCGGGCCGGTGACCGGTGGGCCAGGCGTTGGCGCTGCCAGCGGAGGACGGTCGCCGAGGGGATCATGGTGATTTCGTGGCGGAGGAGGAGAGGGGCGCCCCCTCCCAAAGCCCTTACACCCGGGGGTTCCGGGAGGGCGGCGAAGGGGATGAGGTGGAGGGCGGCGTCGGGGAGGATGAGGAGGCGGTGGTTGGCGAGGCGGCCGGCGAGGGGGGCGAGGATGGCGTTGGAGAGGTCTTGCGCGGCTCGGTCGGCGGTGCCCCGGACGGCGATCTCGTGGCTGTGGGGCAAGGCGAGGACCAGCCGGCGGGTGAGCTTCTCGATGCGCTCCCGGCCGGGGAGGCGATGGAGGATCACGGTGTGGCGGTCCACCGTCCAGGCGAAGCTCTCGGGCTCGGCCAGGAGGTAGACGAGGATCAGGGTGTCGTCGTCGGCCAGGGCCTGGATGTCGGCCGCGGTGGCGGACGTGAGGCCGGGGGGCGGAGCGGAGGGTGGGGCGAGCCGGTCCAGCTCCAGCCAGCGCTGCCGGAGGGCGGCGTCGAGAGCCGGGAGACGGGAGTCCCGCGGATTTCGCGCCGCGAGGGCTTGCCGGTGCCCGTCCAGGCTCTGGATCTCGCGTTGCTGGGCTCTTCTGGCCTCGGCCGACCTTCCCGGGCCGGGAGAGGGGGAATCCGTCATCCCGTCGAGGAGATTGCGCGAGCGGGCGCGTTCGGCGACTTCCAGGGCTTCGCGGGCATGGCCGGCGGCCGGGTCGCGGAGGTCGAGATCGACGAGGAGGGTCACCAGCTCCTCGTAGGCGTCGTAGCGGGTGGCGAGAAACTGGCTGCGGCTGACCGGGCCGCGCAGTCCGGCCCGCAGCTCTTCGACGAGGCGGACGGCGGTCTCGGCGTGGGTGCGGGCGGCGGCGAAGGCGCCGAGACGCCTTTCGGCGCGGCTCAGGCCGACTCTCGCGTAGACCTCGCCGTTGGGATCGCCGCCGGCTGCCAGACGCTCGACGGCCTGGTGCAGACGCTCGCGGGCGCGCGGCAAATTGCCGGTGTCGAGGGCGAGCCAGCCGAGATTGGCCAGGGTGTGCCCCTCGTCGAGCCGGCGGCCGGCGGCGCGGCTCAAGGCGAGAGAGCGCGTGTAGGACGCCTCGGCCTCCGAAAAGCGGCGCAGCGCCCGCAAGGCGGAGCCGCGGCGGTCCCAGGCTCCCAGCTCGGCGAGCCGGTTCCCCGCGCGTTGGGCGAGCGCGAGGGCCTCCTGGTAACAGGTCAGAGCCACCTCGGGCCGGCCGGCCAGAGAGTGCGCCCAGCCCAGCTCGATGAGGACCGACGCGCGCTGCCGGGCGTGGGTGGCGTCGGCTCCGGGGGATGTGCTTTCGAGGAGCTGCAAGGATCTCTGGAGGAGATCCAACGCCTCGTCGTCGTGGCCGATGAGAGCGTAGAGGCTCCCCAGGTTCTGCAGGGTGGTCGCCTCGGAGGAGGTCGGCCCGAGCTGCCGCCAGAGAACGAGCGCCTTTTCATAGTGGCCGATGGCTCCTTGCAGATCGCCCAGGACGTCGAGGACCAGGCCGAGGTCATTGAGGGCCGTGGCCTCGCCGCTGCGGTTGCCGGTTTTCCGGTAGAGCTCCAGGGCGCGCCGGTGGGCGACGAGCGCGCGCTGGAGCTCGCCGAGGCGGCGGGTGGCGGCGCCCAGGAGGGAGAGGGTGCGGGCTTCGCCGGCTGGATCGCCGAGGCGGCGAAAGCGGCGGCTCGCGCGGTCGAGCAGGGTGGCGGCCGGGCGCAGGTCACCGGTCGCGAGGAGCGTTTCCCCCAGGCCCGACTCCGTCCGGGCCAGCTCGTTCCAGGCTCCCTCGGCTTGGAAAGCCGGCAGCGCCTCGCGGTAGGCGGTGGCCGCGGCTGCGAAGTCGCGGCTCTGGCGGCGGCGCTCGCCGCGGGCGAAGGCGGAGGCGGCGGCAACTCGCTGCCGGTCGCGGTCGGTCGCCAGCCGGACCTCCTGGATCACCAGGTCGAACGAGCCGGCGGCTTGCGGATCGAGGGGCTCGACGGCCAGCTCGTACTCTCCGCCGATCGCGGTGGATGGCGTGACGGCGAGCACGGTCTCGCGGCCGGTCTTGCCGGTCGGGCTGTCCACCTCGAACAGGAGGTGGCCCCGGGGATCGCGCAGAAAGACCACCACGTCCACGCCGCGCTGGTCGATGCCGAGGCAGAGGAAGAGGTTCGCCGCGGCGGTGAAGCGGAAGTGGTGCGAACCGGCGCGGGAGAGATGACGGGGATGGACGGCGCCGGGGGTGAGGGTGAGGGTTTCGGTGACGTCGGCGGGGTGGCAGGCGAGCAGGAGGAGGAGGAGAAGGGCGCCCCGGATGCGGGCCGGCTTCGCCGGGGACCTCACCCCCGCCCCTCTGACAGACGAGGGGTTCTTTCAGCGGACTTGCAGGTCATAGGTGGCCAGGGTCGTCGTGCGGCCGGCGCGGTCGTGCCCGAGGAGGTCGATGCGGTAGAGACCCGGTCCCAGGGTGTCGCGGGGGAAAGAGAGGTGGAAGGTTCCCAGGGGCGTGGGCTGGAGACCGTCGCGGGACCAGATCCGGGCGCCCTGCGCGTTGTGGATCTCGGCGGTGTAGCCGGCGAAGTCGCCGGGGTCGTCGAGGCCCAGGACCAGCACCAGACCCTCGGCGCTCTCGGGCAGGTCCACGGCGGAGGCCGCGGCGCGATCTCCTCCTTCGGCGGTCGGTCGCAGCTCGGTGATGAGGACGTTGATCGCCGCGGCGGGGCCGGGATCGCGGGTGGCGCGGCCGGCCAGGAAGCCGCCGCCCAGGCCGACGGTCAGGGCGGCCGATGCGGCGGCGGCGAGCCACCAGGGCGGAACGCCGTGAACCGTGCGGGGTGGTGCGGTGCGCAGGGGGACGACCGGCGCTTCCCGCGGCTCTTCCGGCGCGACGGGTTGGGGCGCGGGGAGCTTTTCGAGCTTCCGGCGGAAGCTCTGCCAGCTCGCGGCGACGTCCTCGTCGGAAGGGACGGAGACGCCGGGGGCCGGCTCGATCGCGGGGAAGGCGGCGAGATCGGCGAGGGCGCGGGCGGCGTCCGGGTAGACGGCGATCTTGGCTTCCAGGCGTTGCCGCTCCGCGGGGTCCAGGCGGCCATCCCGATAGGCGAGCAGCTCCTCCGGCGTGGGGGGCTCCCCGCCCAGCTCTCTACGCTTGGCGGCCATGATGGCCCTGAGCGAATCGGTGAAAAGGTCCTGTCCTCCCAAGCTGGTCCCTCAGAAATCCGCGCTCTGGTCGTATTCGGCCAGAACAGGCTTGAGGCGTTTTCGCGCCTCGAAAAGCTGGGAGCGCACGCTGTTGAGCCCGATGCCCATCAAGTCCGAGATCTCCCGGTAGTCGAGGTCGGCGAAAAGCCGCAGCTCCGTGCATTGGCGCATGCCGGTGGGGAGCCTTTCGATGGCCTCGCGGAGGATCTTGACACGCTCGGCGCGAAGAACCATCTCTTCGGGGGTGGCGGGCAGGTCGACGCCGGTGGCGATCCGGGGTGCGGAGAGGGTTGCCTGGTCGTCTCGGCCCTCCAGGCCCTCGGTGCTCTGGAGGGTCAGGGGACCCCGCTTCACGGCTTGCCGGTCGCGGAGGGCGTTCTTCCAGACGTTGCCCCCGATCTGCCAGAGCCAGGCCTGGAAGGCCTCGATGCTGGACTCGAAGCGGTAGAGGTGGAGGTTCTGGTAGACGCGGAGGAGCGTGGTCTGGGCGAGGTCGTCCGCTTCTTCGCGCAAGGCGGGACGGTTGGCGAAGAAGAGGTAGAGAGGGCGATAGTAGCGCGCGAAGATGACTTCGAACCCGTCGGGATCGGTTCCGTCCTGAAGGGCGCGAACGGCGGCCAGAATCTCCTCGTCCTCGGGGCGCGGAGGGGTCACCTCGGTAGCTTTCCACAAATCGATCGGGGATGCCACTGGGGGGGGCGCCACCGCCCAACGGCGAAACGGCAGGAAGGTGGTGGTGGCGCATCAGGGCGTCCTCGGGGCGGTCTCGGTCGGGGGTGGCAGCTCGATGGAGGGGGTGTATTGGCCCTGGGCTCCGGACTGGTCGAAGTCGTACTCGTAGAGGACGATGCGGCCGAGGGAGCGGGCGAGCTGGCCGAGGTAGAACTGGAAGGCGTTGGGGCCTGCGTAGAAGAGGTGGAGTCGGCCATTCCGTTCTTGCGGCTCGCGGTGCCGGAGGCGGGGCAGGAGGGCTTCGGCCAGGTGCAGCATGTGGGCGCCGCTCTGGATCGACCGATGCCCCGGCTCGGGAACGCAGGCGTCGAGAATCCGCCGGAGAGGGAGGCCTTTGCGGAGCGCCATCTCGTGGACCTCCTGCGCCACGTTCTTGTGGGTCACGGACAGGGCGGCGGCGAGGTCGGAGGCTACGGGGGTCACGGGCAGATCCGGCCGGTCGAGCCACATCGGGCCGTCCGGGACCTCGCCCTCGTTCGGGTGCCATTCGCGCTCTCCGTGCGTCTGGGTGCGCTGGCGCACGCGCACGTCGAGGCCGCTCTTCGCCTCCAGCAGCCAGCCGGCGGCGAAGGCGATCGAGGAATGGGCGGCGAAGTCCAGCACCAGCGGGCGGCCTTGGGCGACGTACCGGTCGAGGAAGTCCTGCAGGCGGGGGAAGACCTCTTCCTGCCAGACGTCCGGGCTGCGGGGGTACCGGTTGTCGAAGTGCTCCACGAGGTCGAGGACGGCGTCGGTGCGGTCTTCCATGTCGGCTCCCCAACCGATGAAGCTCCGGATGCCCAGGCGGATCGGGCGGGAGAGGCGGTCGACCAGGCGATAGACGGATCGGCCCTGGGCTTTTTTCAGGGAGAAGAGCTTGCCGGTTCGGCCGGCCAGGAAGAGGACCGGGTTGGCCCATTCGCGGATGTTGTCTCCCTGCATGTGCAGGCGTGTGTCGGTGAGGGCCTCCTCGACGCTGTCTCCCGAGGCGAGGCGGTTGTAGAAGTGGTTGCTGAAGGCGATGGCCGCGGAGTCCGGGACGTTGGCCGGGTGGGCCACGACGGCGGGGATGTGGGCCTGCTCCAGGAGGGCTTTGGCGACGCCGGCATTGACCGGGGACAGGGGACAGCCGCTGGACTGTGCGGTCTTGCAGGCGTTGAGCACGACGAGGCGCAGCTCGGGGATGCTTTTGAGCAGGTTGGCCAGGGCGACGCCTCCTACCAGGTCTCCTTGCCCTCCCGGTTTCTCCAGGACCAGCCAGCCGCCGCCCGCTGCGGAGTTGTAGAGCCCGTGGCCCATGAAGTGGAGGACGTGGATGCCTTCATCGCGCAGGGCGTCGCGCAGGGCTCCCCGGGTTTTCTCCTGGAGGCCGAGGAGGTCCACCTGGCCGCTGTCGATGAGGGGCCGGAAGATGTCGGCCATGCGGTCCATTTCCTTGCGCAGGTTGAGGAAGGAGGAGGTGACCGGGGAGGCGTCCACGACCAGGATGCGCAGGGGGGGCTCGACGAGGAGGAGCGGTTCGGCTGCGGTGCCGGCGGCGCCGTCGCGCACGACGGGAGTGCTCAGGTCGATGGCGAGAAATCCCTGTTCGCGCGGATCCCAGAGCCATTCCCAGGGGAGGCTGTTCAGGTAGGCGGCTTCGGGGCCTTCGGTGCCGAGGCGCAGGCGGATGCGCAGTCCCTCTTCGCCGCGCCGGAGGGCGGCCCGGCGGTCTCGGTACAGGCGCTCGATCTCGCCTTGGAACAGGTGATGGAAGAGGAGCGTCCCCACGTCCCGCGGCTGGGAGGCGGGTGGGGCTGGTCCTCGCGATGTGAGCAGGAGGTCGAGGTCCTTCTGGGACAGGGGCCGGGGGAAGGGGGAACACGCCTGTTCGTGGCCGTCTGCGTCGAGCACCACGGCTGCGAAGGCGTCTTCGCCGGTGGCTTGGATGTCGAGGATGAAGTCCTGGTAGTGCATGTCAGGAAGCCTCCAGTTTTCCCAGGCCGTAGGTGGCTCCTTTGCCGACGTGGACGAGCTCGGCGGTGCGCAGCAGGGCGGCCAGGGGGGCGAGGTCGCCTTCGAGCTCGACGTGGCCCAGCAGGCCTCCGATGTCGATCGTTTTCTCTTGCCGGTTGCTGTAGCGCCGGCAATCGAACCAGTGGAGGTCCGAGGCGGTGATGCGCACGGTTCCGGCGTGTTCCAGGAAGGGCCGGAAGGACCAGTCGGGGGCGGCTTCGGGGACGTGGAAGGTGGCCAGCTCGAGCACCCGGCG
>DIHE01000163.1:11475-11740 GCA_002420005.1 Holophagales bacterium UBA5704
GTGGCCAGCTCGAGCACCCGGCGCAGCATGGGGAAGGCGAGGTCGCGCACGCTGAAGTGGGTGGCGAGGCGTCCCCTCACGGGCAGGCGCAGGGGTGTCTGGATGCGCAGGAGGAGCCGGTCGGCGGGGAGGCCGTTGCGCTGTGGGAGAGACGGGGCCGGGACATCGCGGCCGGTCCAGCGGCCGGCGTCGCAGAGGACCACGGAGAGACCCTCACTCCCGACCCCTCTCCCACTCGCACGCCCTTCTCCCGGGAGAGGGGCGT
>DIHE01000163.1:12049-12185 GCA_002420005.1 Holophagales bacterium UBA5704
TCGACGGCGAGGAGCACCCAGCCGGCCAGGTCGGTGGCTTGACCGAAGAGGAGCAGGTCGAAGCGGAGGGGCTCGCCGGGTGTGTAGCGCCGGGGGCCGCTGTGCAGGTGCTGGACGTCGGGCTCGAAGACGTAGG
>DIHE01000113.1:0-13639 GCA_002420005.1 Holophagales bacterium UBA5704
CCCTGGTCCTGCGGGTGCGGCTCGACGGCGACCCGGAATTCCGGCGCGTGCTGGCGTCGGCGCGCCAGACGGCGCTCGCCGCCTTCGCGCACCAGGACCTGCCGTTCGAGGCGCTCGTCGAGGAGCTGCGGCCACAGCGCGACCTGTCGCGCGCCCCGCTGGTGCAGGCGATGCTCTCGCTGGGGGGGGCCGCGCCGGAGCGGCCGCTCGGCGGCGGCCTCCGCCTCGCGCACCTGCCTTCGCCCGAGAAGACGACGGCGAAGCTCGACCTCTCCCTGGGGGCGACCGAGCTCACCGGAGGCGAGGGAGAGGACGGAGGGCAGAGCCTGCTGCTCGGGCTGGAGTACGCAACCGACCTCTTCACCGCGACGGCCGCGGAACGGCTCCTCGCGCACTTCGCGACGCTCCTCGGCGGCGCCGCGGAGGCGCCGGATCTGCCGCTCTCCTGCCTGCCGCTCCTCTCGGCGCCCGAGCGCCACCAGCTCGTCGCGGAGTGGAACGACACGGCGTCGGGCTTCCCGCTCCAGAGCGTGCACGGCCTGTTCGAGGAGCAGGCCTCCTTGCGGCCGGACGCGATCGCCGTGTCGTGGGAAGCGGGCGCGCTCACCTACGGCGCGCTCGACCGGCGCTCCGGCGAGATCGCCCGGCACCTCCGGCGGCTGGGGGTCGCGCCCGATGCGGGCACCGCGCGGGTGGGGCTCGTCACCGAGCGCTCGCCGGAGATGGTGGCGGCCCTCCTGGGCATCCTGAAGGCGGGCGCCGGCTACCTGCCGCTCGACCCCACCTACCCGCGCGAGCGGCTGGCGTTGCTGCTGGCGGACGCGGCGCCTGCGGCCGTGGTGGGGCCGCGGCGCCTGCTGGCGGCTCTCCCCGAGGTTCCCGATGGGGCGCCCCGCCTGGCGCTCGAAGACACCATCCGCGAGCTCGAGGCCGCGCCCACCGTCCCGCGGAGAGCCGATGTGCCGTCGTCAGCCCTCGCCTACGTGCTCTACACCTCGGGCTCGACCGGCGCGCCCAAGGGAGTCGAGGTCAGCCATCGTGCGGTGGTGCGGCTGGTGCGCGAGACGGGCTACGCGGCGTTCGGCCTCGGCGAGGTCTTTCTCCAGGCGGCACCGATGTCCTTCGACGCGGCGACCTTCGAAATCTGGGGACCGCTCCTCCACGGTGGCCGCCTGGCTCTCCTGCCGCCCGGGCCGTTCACGCCGGCCGACATCGGCGCGGCGGTGGCGCGCCACGGGGTGACGACGCTCTGGCTGACGGCCGGCCTCTTCCATCTCGCGGTCGAGGAGGGGCTCGCTCCGCTCGGCGGTCTGCGCCAGCTCCTCGCCGGCGGCGACGTCCTGTCGCACTCCCACGTGCTGCGGGCGCTCGCGGCCTTGCCGGGCGTCGACCTCGTCAACGGCTACGGCCCGACGGAGAACACGACCTTCTCGACCACCCACCGGCTGCGCGGTGGGCTCGCGGCCGGCGAGGCGTCGGTACCGATCGGGCGGCCGATCTCCGGCAGCCGCGCCTACGTGCTCGACCGCTCGCTCGCGCCGCTGCCGGTCGCCTGTGTCGGGGAGCTCTACGTGGGCGGCGTCGGCGTGGCGCGCGGCTACCTCGGCCATCCGGCGCCGACCGCCGAGCGCTTCCTGCCGGATCCGTTCGCGGGAGACCCACGAGGCCCACAACAGGGAGACAACCGGCTCTATCGCACGGGCGATCTCGCGCGGTGGCGGCCGGACGGGACGCTCGACTTCCTCGGCCGGGCGGACTTCCAGGTGAAGGTGCGCGGCTTCCGCGTCGAGCCCGGGGAGGTGGAGGGCGCGCTCCTCGGCCATCCGGGGGTGCGCGAGGCGGTGGTGACCGCGGCGAAGGACGCGGCGGGGGGCCACCGTCTGGTCGCCTGGTACGTGCCGGAAGGCGCGGACGGGCCGGCGCCGGCCGCGCTGCGCAGCCGCCTCCGCGAGAGCCTGCCGGAGCACATGGTGCCGTCGCTCTTCGTGCCCTTGGCGGAGCTGCCGCTCAACGCCAACGGCAAGGTCGACCGGCGGGCGCTGCCGGAGCCCGAGGCGCAATGGGCCGGCGAGCCGGGGGACGCACAACGGACGCCGCCGCGCCATCCCGTCGAGGAGGTGATCGCCGGGATCTGGGAGGATCTGCTCGGCCCGGGCCCCCTGGGCCAGCCGGTCGGCGTCGACGACGACTTCTTCCACCTCGGCGGCCATTCGCTCCTCGTCATCCGCCTGCTGTCGCGCCTGCGCCAGGCCTTCGGCGCCGATCTGCCGGTCCAGCGGGTGTTCGCAGCGCCGACGGTCGCCGGCCTCGCCGCGGCGGTGGCGGAGATCCTCGCGGCCGGCCGGCGGGAGGAGGCGCTGCCGCCGCTGCCTCCGATCACCCCGCTCCCGAGCCGGGAGGGCCTGCTGCCGCTGTCCTACCCGCAGCGGCGGCTCTGGTTCATGGACCGCCTGGCGCCGGAGAGCCCGACCTACAACATCCCCTCGGGCTACCTCCTGCGCGGGCCGTTCGCGCCCGCGGCCCTCGCCGCCGCCCTGGCCGAGGTCGTGCGCCGCCACGAGGTGCTGCGCACGCGGATCGTCGCCGTCGCGCACGGCGAGGCCGGGCAGGAGGTCGGCCCGCCGCCACCGGCAACCCCGCTGCCGCTCGCCGACCTCTCCGGCCTGCCGCCGGAGCGCCGGGCGGCGGAGCTCGCCGCGCTCGCCGGCCGCGAGGCCTGCCGCGGCTTCGACCTCCGGCGCGACCCGATGCTGCGCTCCACGCTGGTGCGGCTGGAGGAGGACGAGCATGCCTTCCTCCTCACCCTCCATCACATCGCGTCGGACGGCTGGTCCGAGGGAGTGCTGCGGCGCGAGCTGTCGGCCCTCTATGCCGCGGCGCTGGCGGGAGAGCCGTCGCCGCTCGCCCCGCCCCCCCTCCAGTACGCCGATTTCGCCGCCTGGCAGCGCGCCTGGCCGGAGGAGGCGCTGGCGGCACAGCTCGCCCACTGGAAGGAGCGGCTCGCCGGCACGCCGGCGCTCACCCTCCCCGCCGACCGCCCGCGTCCGCCGATCGCGAGCTTCCGCGGCGACTCCCTGCGGCTCGACCTGCCGCCGGAGCTCGCCGGGGCCCTCCGCCGCCTGGCGCGGCGCGGCCAGTCCACCCTCTTCATGACCGTCCTTGCCGCCTGGACCGCGCTCCTCCAGCGCCTCGCCGGGCAGACCGACTTCGCCGTCGGCACGCCGGTCGCGAACCGCACCCGGCCGGAGCTGGAGCCGCTCCTCGGCGTCTTCCTCAACATGCTCGCCCTGCGCACGGACGGCGGCGGCGATCCGAGCTTCGCCGAGCTCCTGGCGCGGGTGCGGCACACGGCCCTGGCGGCGTACGATCACGCCGACGTCCCCTTCGAGCGCATCGTGGACGAGGTCCACGTCGAGCGCGACCGCAGCCGCCAGCCGCTGGTGCAGACGATGCTCGCGCTCAACAGCACGCCGGGGGAGTCGTTCGCCCTGCGCGGTCTCGCGGTCGAGCCGCTCGACACGTCCGTCGGGGTCTCCCGCTTCGACCTGAGCCTCGGCCTTTCCGACCAGGGCGGAAAGCTCGGCGGGGGGCTCGAATACAGCACCGACCTCTTCGACCGCACCACGATGGAGCGCCTCGCCGGCCACTTCCTCCGCCTGCTCGCGGCGGTGGCGGACGACCCGTCGCGCCGCGTGGCGGAGATCGAGCTGCTCTCGCCGGCCGAGCGGCAGCAGGTGAGCATCGAGCTGAACGACACGGCGGCGGACCTCTCGGCGGTGTTCGGCGATTCCGAGCCCCTGCTGCACCGTTGGATCGAGCGGCAGGCGGCGCGGACGCCGGGCGCCACGGCGGTCGTCGGCGAAAGCGCATCGCTCACCTGGCGCGAGCTCGACGCCCGCGCCAACCGTCTGGCCCGCCGCCTGCGCCGGATGGGGGTGCGGGTCGACGAGCCGGTCGCGATCTGCGCCGAGCGTTCGCCGGCCCTCGTCGTGGGTCTTCTCGCCATCCTGAAGGCCGGCGGCGCCTACCTGCCGCTCGACCCGTCCTATCCGCCGGAGCGGCTGGCCTTCATGATCGAGGACGGGCTCGGCGGCCTCGCGAAGCCGGTGCTCCTGGCGCAGGTCGACGTCCTCGCCGCGTCGGTGGCGGGCGCCGGCGCCCGCCTGGTCGATCTCGATGCTGCTTGCGGCCCGGCGACCGGCCCGGCGGGCGCCGACGACCCCCTGCTGGCCCCGCTGGAGGGCGGTGCGGGTCCCGACAACCTCGCCTACGTCATCTACACCTCGGGCTCGACGGGGCGGCCGAAGGGCGTCATGAGCACCCACCGCGGCATCGTCAACCGGCTCGCCTGGGGGCAGCGGGCCTACGGCCTCACGCCCGAAGACCGCGTGCTGCAGAAAACCCCCGTCTCCTTCGACGTCTCGGTCTGGGAGCTGTTCTGGCCGCTCGCCGTCGGTGCGCGGCTGGTGCTGGCGCGGCCGGGGGGCCACCGCGATCCGGCCTACCTGATGCGGCGGATCGAGGAGCAGGAGGTGACGACGGTCCACTTCGTGCCGTCGATGCTGCAGGTCTTCCTCGCCCAGCCCGGCCTCGACCGCTGCCGTTCGGTGCGGCGGGTGATGTCGAGCGGCGAGGCGCTGCCGGCCGAGCTGGCGGCACGTTTCCACGAGATGCTCGCCGGTGCGCTCGAGCTGCACAACCTCTACGGTCCCACCGAGGCGTCGGTCGAAGTGACGGCGCACCGGACGCTGCCGGGTCCGGCACGGCGCACGGTCCCCATCGGCCGCCCGATCGCGAACCTGGGACTCTGGCTGCTCGACCGGGAGCTGCAGCCGGTGCCCCTGGGGGTGCCCGGCGCGCTCTACATCGGCGGGACGGGCCTCGCGCGCGGCTACCTCCGCCGGCCCGGCCTGACGGCGGAGCGCTTCATCCCCCATCCGCTGGGCGGACCCGGCGAGCGGCTCTACCGGACGGGCGACCTGGCGCGCTTCGCGGCCGACGGTGAGATCGAGTTCCTCGGCCGCACCGACGACCAGTTGAAGCTGCGCGGCTTCCGCATCGAGCCGGGGGAGATCGAGGCGGCGCTGACCGGCCTTCCGACGGTTCGCGAGGCGGTGGTGGTGGCGCGGGAGGTGGGGCCGGGAGAGGTGCGGCTCGCCGCCTGGGTGGTGCCGGCGGGACCGGGACCCGGGCCGGAGGCGGGGGAGCTGCGCGACGCCCTCCGCCGCGTCCTGCCGGAGCACATGGTGCCCGCCGACTTTGCGCTCGTCGACGCCTTGCCGCTCACCCCGAGCGGCAAGGTGGACCGCGGCGCCCTGCGCGGCCGCCTCCCGGCCGGCGAGCCGGCGTCCGCGGCCGAGCCCGGCGACGATCTGGAGACCGAGATCGAGGAGATCGTCGCGGGCATCTGGAAAGACCTCCTGCGGCGCGAGACGATCGGCCGCGACGACAACCTCTTCGACCTGGGGGCGCACTCGATCCTCGCCATCGAGTTCACCTCCCGCGTCTTCGACGCCCTGGATCTCGAGATCCCCCTGCGCCTCCCCTTCGACTTCCCCACCGTCCGCCGGCTCGGGGCGGCGATCCAGGATCTCCTGATCGAGCAGATCGACAACCTGACCGACGAAGAGGCCGAGCTTCTGGCGGAGTAGACATGACCCACGACGTCCCCCTCTTCGAATTCGATCCGGAGATTCCGGCGCTGATCGAGCCCCGCCACACGATCACCACGGCCTTGCTGCCGGAATTGGCGGTGGCGTGTTTTTTCAAGGACGTCATCGACGACGTCGTCCTGCGCGACAACCTGGTCCCGCTGACCGCGCAGCAGAGCGAGATGGGGCAGCACCCCATCTATGAGATCACCTATCGCAAGCGCCGCATCGCCATCTTTCATGCGGGCACCGGGGCGCCCTTGTCCGCGGGACTGCTCGAGGGGGTGATCGCGCATGGCGCCAAAGTGATCATCGCCTGCGGCGGCGCCGGAGTGCTCGATCCGGCGATCCCCTTGGGGCAGATCATCGTTCCGACCGCCGCGATTCGTGACGAGGGCACCTCGTATCACTACCTCCCGCCCGGACGCGAGGTGGCGGCGCATCCCCGCGGTCTCGAGATCCTCCGGGAGGTGCTCGAGAGCCAGGGCCATGAATATCTGCTCGGCAAGACCTGGACGACCGACGCCATCTTCCGCGAGACCCGTTCCAAAATCCAGGCGAGGCGGGCCGAGGGGGCGATCACCGTGGAGATGGAAGCCGCCGCGCTCTTCGCCGTCGGCGCCTTCCGCAACGTCCTCGTGGCCCAGCTTCTCTATGCGGGAGACAACGTCGGAGGCGACAGCTGGGACCATCGAGATTGGAGCGCGCAGAGATCGATCCGCAAGTCGCTCTTCTTTCTCGCCTGCGAGGCCTGCTGCGAGGCGCCGAGTGGCGGGAAAGGAGACCTGTGACGACTCTCGACACCCCGGCCGGCCGCCTGCCGCCTCTGCACGATGTCCGGGGGATCTATGCCGAGCTGCGCCGGCGGAACCTCGTCGATCCTCTGCGCGCGCTCCAGCGGCCCAGCACCTTCCGATCTCTGGCCGCCTTCGGGTTCGACTGGGCCTGCATCCTCGCCGCGTGGGCTCTCGTCCTCCGGGCTCCGCTGCCTCTCGCCGTGCTCACCGTACCGCTCGCCGTGCTGCTCATCGGGGCCCGCCAGCGGGCGCTCGGCAACCTGCTCCACGAGGCGGGGCACAAGATGCTCTGCGTCTCGCGTCGTCTCAACGACCATCTGGCGAATCTCGCGGTCGGCCTCCCCACCCTCTCGCCGGTGCGGTGCTATCGGGCGAAGCATCTCAAGCACCACGCCCATCTGGGGGTCGCCGAGAGCGATCCGGACTTCATCCACGCCGAGGAAGACCTCCAGGGGACGGCCTGGAGCCTGTTCGCCCGGCATGTCTTCGATCGCGGGATGTTTCTCTCCAATCTGTGCGGCAACTGGGGCTCGCTCGTAGCGCAGGAGCGCGTGGCGGCGGCCGTGTGGTGGGCGCTGCTGCTCGGCGCTCTGGCGCTCGCGGCGGGGCCTGCCGGCGCCCTGGTCTTCGCCGGGCTCTGGATCGTGGCCCGGATGACGGTGTTCCACGGCATCACCGTCTTTCGCGAGATCTCGGATCACGTCGGGTTGCAACCCGGCTCCGTCCTGGGGTTCACGCGCAACAGTCCGCAGGAGCCGGTGCTCAGCTTCTTCCTGCATCCGCACGAGAACAACTACCACCTCACGCACCATCTCGCCCCGACGGTGCCCTTCCACCGGTTGCGCGCGGCGCACAAGATTTTCCTGCAGGTGCCCGAGTATGCCGCCGCGCACCAGTGCGACCGCTATTTCTCCGGCCGCCGATCGGTCATCGCCTGCTGGGTTCGCCGCTGCCTGCGCTGGCACCGCGCCGGGACGTCGGGCACCGGCGCCGGCGGATGATCATTCCCCCCGCAAAGCCGCCAGGGGATCGACGGCGGCAGCCCGCCGGGCGGGGATGATGCACGCCGCGAGCGCCACCGCCGTCAGGAGCGCCGCCACCGCGAAGTAGATCTTCGGATCGCGCACGCCGACGCCGTACACAAGGCTCTCCACCGTGCGGCCCAAGGCGAATCCGCCGGCCAATCCGATCCCCAGGCCCAGCAGCACGACCCGCATGCCCTCCGCGGCGATCAATCCCACGACGCGGCGCGGCGCGGCTCCCAGTGCCATGCGGATGCCGATCTCGCGCGTCCGCTGGCTGACGGAATAGGTGAGCACGGCATAGATCCCGATCGCAGCAATGAGCAGCGCCCCCCCGGCGAAGAGGCTGAGCAGGATGCCGGTCAGCCGCGGCTGCGCGGCGCCGTCCGTGAGCCATTGCTCCATGGTTTTCACGTTGGACATCGGCAGGTCAGGGTCGAGCGCGTTGATCTGCTTGCGGATGGCGGGCAGCAGGGATTCCGGAGACGCAGCGTCTGTCCGCACCACGACGTCCATCAACGACATGGTCCGCGTGGTGATGGAGTAGTAGAAGGTGGGTGACTCCTCACTCAGCTGGTTGCCGCGCACGTCACCGACCACGCCGATCACGGTCAAGGGAATTTCGGGGTCGGCCGAGCGGCGCAGGGTGCGTCCGAGTGGACTTTCGTCGCCCCAGAAGGTTCTGGCGGTGGCCTGGCTCACGATGATGACGTTGGGCGTGCTCGCGTCGGAGTAGGCGAAGTCGCGGCCTTGCAGCAGCGGGATGTTCATCGTCTTGAAGTATCCGGGGTCCACGATGCGCCAATCGGTGGGGACCTTGGTGTCGGGCGGAAGGATGGAGTTTTCGGTCGCCATCATCGGGTGGCTGTAATGCGCGCCGGCGCCAAACGGGATGCCGCTCGAGACCGACGCACTGCGCACACCCGGCAGCGCTTTCAAGGATTCGATCATCTCGCGGAAGAACAAGGGCGCTTTCGTCTGGGAGGGATACTTGTCCGCAGGGAGCGAAACCTGAAACGTGACGAGGCCCTGCGGCTCGAAGCCGAGCTTCACGCGCTGCAGATTGACCAGGGTCTGGAGGAACAGGCCCGCTCCGATCAGCAGCATCGTCGCCAGAGCCAGCTCGATCGCCACCAGGGAGTTGCGCAGGCGCGCGCGAAGGCCGCCGGAGCCGGCGCGTCCACCGGTCTTGAGCACTTCATCGACCTTCACCTTCGCCGTCCGCAGGGCCGGCACGATGCCGAAGATGAGCCCGGTCAGCACCGTCGTCCCCAGCGCAAACAACAGAACATGGGAATCCACTTCGATCGTGGGGAAGGGCAGCGTGTTGGGCGGAAGCCAGTGGGTGATGGCGCGCACCGACCCCCAGGTCGCCAGCAGGCCGACGAGACCTCCGCTGCAGGAGAGCGTCACGCTTTCGATCAGGAGTTGGCGCACCAGCCGGCCCTGGCTGGCGCCCAACGCCGAGCGCACCGCCATCTCGTGGTGCCGGGCCGCGGTCCTCGCCAGCAGAAGATTGGCGATGTTGGCGCAGGCGATGAGCAGCACGAAGCTGACGGCGGCCATCAGCACCAGCAACCCGGTCTTGAGCTGCGGGGTGATGAACCCATCGAACAGGGTGACCAGGTTCACGCCCCAATCGCGCAGCTCCGGATATTGCTGCTTCATGCCGTCGGAGATGGTGTTCATCTCCATCTGCGCCTGCCGGGCGGAAACGCCCGGCCTGAGCCTTCCGACGACGAAGATGGCGTGGCTCAGGCGATTCTCCTTGGCCGGGTCGATGGTCAACGGGGTGTAGATGTCTCCAGGCGCGAGGAGGTTCAGGGTGGCCGGGGCGATGCCGACGATGGTGGTGGCGGTGCCGTCGAGGTGGATGGTGCGGCCCAGGACGTTGGCGTCCTGGGCGAAGCGGCGTTGCCAGAACGCCTCTCCGATGATGGCGACCGGTGCCGCCCCGGGTTTCTCTTCCTCGGGGGTGAACGCCCGTCCCGCGATCAGAGGGAGCCCGAGAACGTGCGGCAGCCCCGGGCTGATGCGGTTGCCGGTCAGCTGCTCCGGGTCACCCATCTCGGTCAGGATGTAACTGTAGGGATTGACCGCGGCGAGGTCGAAGCTTTGCGTCTGTGCCCGCCAGTCGAGAAAGTTCAGCACCGAGACGTTGTAGATCGGCGCATTCAGCTTGTCGTTCCTCTCGAACACCAACAGCAGCCGATCTGGATCCTTGAAGGGCAGAGGCCGCAACATCTGGGCATTCACCACACTGAAGATGGTGGCGGTGGCGGCGATGGCCAGGCCGATGGTCAGCACCACGGCAGCGGTGAAGAGCGGGGCCTTGCGCATGAGCCGCAAGGAATACGCAACATCCTGAGTGATCGACATGAGAGACCTCAAGGAGCATCGGTAATCGCTGAAGGGGCCGTCTTGTCAGCCAAGAACAGAGAGAAGGCCCCCATAACCGGCAAGAGTCTACCGTGTGAGCAGCCTCAGCTCCCCTGGCTGGGCGCGAACGGATTTTCGATGGTCAGGGTCCCGAATGTGCGTCGGTCTTGCATGTCCTCGCTGAAGAGCTTGGAGCAGTTCCCCTCCAGGGCCGCCTGGATGATCAGGGCGTCCCAGAACGAAACGACGGCGGTCTGGTGCAAGCGGACTGCCCGGACCACCGTGTCGCCGATGACCGGAACCAGGGAGAACGAGCTGAAATGGGAGACCGCCGCCAGGGCGGCCTCCGGGGAGACCGGCCGGCCCAGCTTGCGGGTCACCGTCACATAAAACTCCTGGAGCACCTGGGGGCTGAGAACGATGCGCCCTGCCCGGGCATGCTCGCTGAAGAGCTTTTTCGCCTGGGCTTGCTTGGCCGGTGCATCCTCGTCGAAGAGATAGACCAGGACGTTGGTGTCAAAGAACGCCCTACCGCTCATGCAGCTCGTCCCGCGTCCAGCGACGCTCTCCCCGGCCGCTGCGCGATTGGCTGGACAACCGCAGGATCTCGTCCGTCGCCTGATCCCAGATACTCCCGACGGCTGCAAAGGCCACCAGGTAGTCGCGCAGGATGGTATTGACCGAAGTGTCCTGCTCCAGAGCGCGCAGTCGCGCGCGACGCAGGATCTCGTCGTCCAGAGTGATCGTCAGGTTCGCCATGTGAAAAGACACCTCCCGTGGAGCACTGAATCAGTGTAGCACGGGAGGCGCGCAGGTTTGCTGCCGTGCCACCGCCGGTCGGCGCTCACCGACCGGCGGGCGCCACATGGCGGAGCCAAGGACTGAGGCCTGGAGAGGAGCGAAGACCTTGACGAGCGCCCTTCCATGGAGGATCATCATTCCATGATCACCACCGTCACCCAGAAGAACATGGTCACGGTCCCCGCCGAAGTGGGGCGGCAGCTCGGCATCAAGCCAGGGTGGAAGCTGGACTGGCAGCCGGTCGAAGGGAAGGAAGAGATCCTCGTCCGGGTGATCCCCGACCGCGGTGAGCTGGCCCGCCGTTTGCTGGGTGCAGGCCGCAAGTTCTCACCTGACCGCGACGCCGTGGCCGAGCTCGTCGCCGAGCGGGCGGCGGAAGGGTGATCACGCGGCGCTTCGTCCTCGATACGTCTGCATTGCTTGCCCACTTCCGCCGCGAGCCGGGCGGGGCTCGCGTGCAAGCGTTGTTCGAAGAGGTGGCCGCTGAGATCCTGGTCGCCAGTGTGTCACTGACCGAGTTTGCTCGGCGTTTGCGCGAGGTTGGGGCCACGGCTGCCGAGGCGCGCCAGACGGTCGTGGACTATCGGAAGCTGCTCTCAGGCGTCGTTGAGGTTGATGAGCGGGTTGCTCTCGCAGCGTTTGACATCGGCTGCGAGACCCCGGAGCGCCTGCCTCTGGCAGACGCCCTCATCGCGGCGGCGGCTCGCGAGCGCGGGGCCTGCCTGGTCCACCGCGACCGGCACATGGCATCGATTCCCGAAAGCCTCTTGGAGCAGATCGACCTCTCCAACGCTCTGCCTTGACGGAGCTCCTGCTCCGGCTCGGCAGCGGTGCTGCCGCCGCACTCAGAGGTGGCACCTGCTGCGGCCGGCGCGCTGGGCGCGCACGAGCCTCCGCCTCGGGTGGAGGCCGGAAGCGGAAAGAGCGTTGCAGGTCTTCTCCGATCGGCCTAAATTCTTCCTGCCCAGAACAGAAGGCGCCGAGCCGCTCCTGGAGGGAGCTGCACACGTCACGGAGCTTTCTGTCGAATCCAAGGACGATCCTGCCAATGACGGCGACGATCGATCCAATGAGTCAGGAGGAATCATGTTCCGGATGAAGAGAACGTCGTGTCGCGCCCTGCTGGTCCTGTCGGCCCTCGCCCTGCTGCTCCCTTTGCCGGCCGCGGCCGGAGGCTTCGATGAGACGGAGGTCAGCGTGAGCTGGGGAGAGGTTTGGGCCGGCCTGCTCGACCGGCTCGGGCTGCTGTCCGCGATCGAGACCACCTCGGCCATGATCGACCCCTTCGGCCAGCCCACCGCGGCGCCGCCGGTGTCGGTCACGGAGGGGTACTCGTCTTTCATCGACCCGAACGGCCAGAACGCGACAAGTGACCACTCCTCTTTCATTGATCCACTCGGCAACCCGTAGTTGCGCTCCGCGGGTGCCCGGGACGTTCCGGGCACCCGCCTTTTCAGGGTTGCCGCTTCGTGAGATAATGCGTGGGTCTCGCACACCGAGTGCCTCAAAGGAGGGACAGCGCGCATGGACCATCTCACGGATGGCGAGGTCGAGGGATTTCTGAGCGGAGAGATGCCGCGGGAGGCTTTCCGCCGCATCGTCCGTCATCTCATGGCGCCCTGCCGGGCCTGCGGCGCGCGGATCGAGGCCGCGGTGCCTCGCGATGCGTTCTTGCCCGCGGCGCCGGCCGAGCCGGATGCCTATGATGCCGCGATCGACCGGGCGTGGAAGAAGGTGCGCGGCTTGCGGCGGCGGTGGACCGAAGACCAGGTGCGGTTCGATCGTGGCCGGGAGTGGCTGAGCGCGACGCCCGGCGGTTTCAGCGGCCTGACGAACGGCCAGCGGCAGTCGCTGGTCCCCTGGGTGCATGTCGAGATCCTCCTCTGGCGCTCCTTCGAGGCCCGGTACCGTGATCCCCGGAAGATGCTCGAAGATGCGGATCGTGCGGTGTACGTGGCGGATCGCATCGAGAAGACCCCCTACGGATCCGGTTTTCTCTCGGACCTGAGGGTTCGGTGCTGGGCGGAGCTCGCCAACGCCTACCGGGTGACTGAGAACTACCGCTATGCGGAGGCGGCTCTCCGGCAGGCGCGAGAGATTCATGAGAAAGGATCAGGAGACCTCATGCTCTTGGCCTACATTGACGAGCTCGAGGCGACTCTCCGCAAAGACCAAAGGAGATTTATTGAAGCATGTGAGCTTCACGACCAAGCATTCGCGGTCTACCGCCGGCTCGGTGAGTGCCGCGTTTCGGGGCGGGTGCTTGTTAGCAAAGGGATCACTCTGTGGCTGGCACGGAACCCGAAAGCGGCCGTGAGTGCGCTGCGTCGCGGCATCGCCCTGCTGGATCCTGAGCAAGATCAACAGCTCATCCTAACGGCCCAGCAGGACCTTCTGACGGCTCTCGTCGATGCCGACGACCTCCACGGTGCCATCCATCTCCTGGTGCAGAGCGACCTGCGGGAGAAGCTCGGCGCCGAGCCCCTGAACCGCACCCGCCTGCGCTGGGTGGAGGGCAAGATCCTGGCGAAGCAGAAGCGCTACGCGGAAGCCGAGAAGGTGTTCGCCGAGGTGCGGGCGGGCTTCCGGGCCATCCAGCTCGAATACGTGGCCGCCGTGGCCGGGGTGGATCAGACGCTCATGCTGGTCCGCATGAAGAAGCTCCAGGATGCCCATCTCGTCGCCCGCGACCTGGTTGTGGAGTTCCGCCGCCAGGAGTACCGCAACAACGTCAACGCCGACGAGCCTCTGAAGGCCCTCGCCTTCCTGGAGCACGTCTGCGCCTCCAAGGTGGTCAACGCCTTCATGGCGGAGGCCGTGCGCGCCTTCCTCGACGAAGCCCAGCGCGACCGCTGCCTCCGTTTCGACATGGCCGGCGTGATGCGGCGCGGGATGGAGCTCCGGGGGGAGGGGTAGTCTTCAGCCGGATGGTGAGCCCCCAGAGTCGGCCAGCCACGCCCCAGAGTCGGATGGTGAGCCCCCAGAGTCG
>DIHE01000113.1:13901-37876 GCA_002420005.1 Holophagales bacterium UBA5704
ATGGTGAGCCCCCAGAGTCGGACGGCCACGCCCCAGAGTCGGATGATGAGCCCCCAGAGTCGGACGGCCACGCCCCAGAGCCGGATGGTGAGCCCCCAAAGTCGGACGGCCACGCCCCAGAGCCGGATGGTGGCGCCCCAAGGTTGGGGGTTGACTCCCCAAGACCGGATGGTGCCCCCCGAAGCGCTGGCCGTGGCCGCTGAGCCTTGGGGCGAGTCAGAAGGCATCTTCCGGGCGCATCCTGGCTTGGCGGAGATTGTCGGAAAGCCGGGCCCGACAAGTCGGAGTTGTCGCTGAGAGCCCACCACGGGTACCAGGGTAAAAGACAGAAGTTGCTCAAGATTCCTTGGCTGCGGAGGCGCGAGGGTAGTCAGGCGAAAGTAGAGGAGAAGTGCAAGAATCGCCCCCCGTCTTTCGACTTTCTAAGGGGCATGAGTCGGAAACTGCGCTTCGTGCCTGAAGGTGGGGCCCTCGTTCACCTGCCGGACCATCCAGGGACGCTTCCTCCTGCGTCCTTCCCAGCAGCTCAACGACATCCTCCTCGGCGTCCTCGGACGCGCCCAAGATCGGTATCCCCTGGAGATCGTGGCCTTTACCTTCTTGTCGTCCCACATGCACCTGCTCCTCCGGGTGCCGGACGCCCAGCGGCTCGCCGAGTTCATGGGGTACTTCAACGGCAACCTGGCCCGGGAGGTCGGCCGTCTCACCGGCTGGTTCGCCGCGGTCTGGGCGCGCCGCTATGACGCCATCCTGGTCAGCGACGAAGAGACCGCCCAGGTCGGGAGGCTCCGCTACTGCCTGGCGCAGGGGGTCAAGGAGCACCTGGTGGCCCAGGCCGAGGACTGGCCGGGAGTGCACTCGGCCCGGGCCTTGATCACAGGGGAGCCCGTCGAGGAACCTGGTACGACCGGACCCTGGCGCGCAGCCTACGCCTCCGCCGCCAGACTCCCAAGCCTGGAGAAGTCGACCTTCGCCAGACGGTCGTCCTCAGCCCTCTTCCCTGCTGGAGGCATCTGGCTCCCGCCGCGTACCGCGCCCGGGTCGCCGATCTCCTGTGCGGCATTGAGACGGCCGCCGCGGCCGAACGGACGAAGAAGGGCATCGAGCCGCTCGGCGTCGCGGCCATCCTGGAGCAGGACCCGGAGACGCGACCCCTGCACCTCGACCGCTCGCCGGCCCCCTTCGTCCACGCGGCAACGAAGAGAGTCCGGAAGGAGCTGCGAGAAGCTTACGGCTGGTTTCTGGCCGCCTTTCGGGAAGCCGCGGACAAGCTCAAGAAAGGTGATCGAGACGCGCCGTTTCCCCCAGGAAGCTTTCCGCCGCACCTGCCGTTCGTGCCGGCCTGAGGCCCTTCTCGGCTTCCCTGGGGCGGTTGGCAACAAGACGAGTCCGACAGGCCGGCCCAGCCGTGCCGGTTCACGGCCGAGGTGTGCTCGGTGACGACACCGTCGTGGCGCCTTGCTCGGTGTTGGCGGCCTGCCGTTGCCTCAGCGAACCGCGACAAGTCGGCGGGAGGGGCAAAGGCGGTGGGAGGCGGTCACTGGAGTCGGCCGAAGGGTCGGAGGGGCTTTCAGCCCTTGATCGCCTCCTCCATCATTGGGTGGCACCTGTTGGGGGGACCCGGGGGATGAAGAGATCCTCGCTCTGAGGCCCGCATGGTGTTGAATGGGGGTGTATACTCAGGCGTATGGCGCGCATGCAGGTTTACCTCCCCGACGACTTGTACCAACTGGTGAAGGCCCGCGGCCTTCCGGCCTCGGAGCTGTTGCAGAGGGCTGTGCGAACCGAGCTGCGGCGGATGGAGTTGCTCTCCGAGACCGACCGCTACGTGGCAGATCTGGTCGCCGAGGTGGGCTCACCCGACGCAGACCAGAGCGCGCGCGCCGCCGCCGTCGCGCAACGGCTGGCGCGACGTCTCGCCCGGCAGGTGGGCTGACCGCCGTGCTCGTTCTCGATTCGGGCGGCGTCAGCCGCCTGGCCGAGCGATCTCGACAGGCGGCGGCGCTGATCCTGGCGCTTCGCGAAGAAGATCTGTGGCCTCCTCTCGTCCCCTCCATCGTCCTGGTGGAGTGTTTGCAGGGGCATCCCGGCCGCGACGCTCTCCCCAACAGCTTCCTCAAGACGTGCGACATCGTGGAGGAGATCGGCGAGTCCCTGGCCCGGCGAGCGGCGCTGTTGCGGAGAATGGCGCGCCGCGGCTCCGCCGTCGATGCGCTCGTCGTCGCCTTGGCCGAACCGGGGGGAACGGTGCTCACCTCGGACCCTGGCGATCTCACCGCCCTTGCGCAATACGCACACGACGTCATCGTGGAGAAGGTGTGATGAGAGCGCTAGAAACGGCGCTCGGCGGCGCCGGCCGGGGAGGATCGGGGGGTGGGAGGGGGACGGAGCTGGCGTGCTTGGCGCCGGAGGGGAGGGGGGCGGCGCCCCCATCAACGGTTCCAGGGAAAAACGCAGCCGGCACCCCCGGCAGGCCTCGCTCTCCATCCCCAGAGCTTATTGAGCAAGAGCTGGCTTTTTCGCTGGTACCCGTTTTGGCGAGAACCGTGGCATCAATATCGATCGTCTGGCGGGCTACTCCGTGTGCGATGACGGCGATTCCCCCGATGACCATGCTGGGAGCCTCGATCCTCTGGAGAGCCTTCGCCAGGTCGGCGAGAGCCTCAAGGATTCTTTTGCTGGGCCGCTTGGCCATGGGCTTGATAGAAGCTTCGGACACGAACCCAGCGGCTCCGGGCCAGCTCGCTGTCGCGGCGCCGGGCCTCGTTCTCGGGAGGAGGCCAGCCGTGCAGTGCATCGAACAGGTCCATCAGCTCCAAGGCCCCCCGGACGGCCATCGCATCAGGCCCCGCCTGGCGACGCTCCACGCGCTCCAACCCTTCAACGGCTTGCCACCCCGCCACCATGCGGCGGACGCCTTCCGTGTTTTCAGGGAGACTCGGTGGAACTCTTCTCGCCATTTTTGGAGCATAGCATGAGGGTCGGCGAGCCGCCTTTGCCCGGCGCTGCGGTGCGGAGGCGGTCACTGGAGTCGGCCAACGAAGAGAGTCCGGAAGGAGCTACGAGAAGCGTACGGCTGGTTTCTAGCCGCCTTTCGGGAAGCCGCGGACAAGCTCAAGAAAGGTGATAGGGACGCGCTCCTCCACCATTGGGTGGCACCTGTGGGCGGGGCACAATCACTTTTCCGTAGAGCTTGTGGAGGAGGTCGAGCTGGCCGACCTGATGCAGGTACAGAAGGGGAGAGGTGTTGGAGATGACCTCCCGGTCACGCATTCAGGACGTCCTGCCGAAGCTCCTCCTCCGTCATCTGGAAGGGAGACACGCCGTAGCGGCCCAGGAGCAGTAGAAACTCAACGCGGGAGATGCCGGCGAGTTGTGCAGCTCGGCCAGAGGAGAGCCGGCCGAGCTCGAAGAGCTTGATCGCGCCGAGGAGCTTCAAATCTCTCGCGAAGGATTCGATGTCGGTCTTCAGGCTGATCAGGGTTTCTTCGGGGATCTCCAACTGAACGGCGCTCATGGAACTGGCCCTCCTTCCCGGCAAGTCTAACCGCTCGAGCCCTCACTTCCCCGGCAACGGCAACCGCAGAATCACCGCGGTCAGGAAGAAGATCGCATACACGCCGAGGCCCCAGAGGGGCACGAAGGGGGCGGCTTTCTGGGCTTCGAGGGTGGCCATGTCGCGGACGAGGAAGAGGAAGCCGATCGGGCCGACGAAGTAGAAGAGGATGAAGCGGCGGGTGGGGCCGGTGTCCATGTCCCTCGTGCGGTTCGCGCAGAGCAGGCCGAAAAGCCAGCCGAGGGACATGGCGACACCATAGTAAGGATAGAGATCCAGGGGCAGGCTGCCGTCGAAACGGACCCACCCCGGGAACACCGCCATTTCCAGCAGCCAGCAGGCCAGAAACAGCGCCAGGAGGATGACCTCGCTCCGCTTCACACTCCCCTACCCGTAGCTCTCCACCGGGGGGCAGAGGCACATCAGGTTGCGGTCACCCCAGACGTTGTCCACCCGGCCCACCCAGGTCCAGAACTTGCGCTCGCGCACCCAGGGCGCCGGGAAGGCCGCCTCGTCCCGGCTGTAGGGCCGGTCCCACTCCGCCGCGGTGACTTCGTCGACGGTGTGGGGAGCGTTCTTGAGCGGGTTGTTCTGGCGGTCGGCGCGCCCCTCTTCGATCGCCCGGATCTCTCCGCGGATGCGGATCATCGCGTCGCAGAGGCGGTCGAGCTCTTCTTTCGATTCGCTCTCGGTGGGCTCGATCATCAGCGTGCCGGCGACGGGGAACGACATGGTCGGTGCATGGAAGCCGTAGTCCATCAGGCGCTTGGCCACGTCTTCGGCCTCAATGCCGGCGCTCGTCTTGAACGGCCGGAGGTCGAGGATGAATTCGTGCGCCACCCGCCCATGGGCTCCCCGGTAGAGCACCGGGTAGTGCTCGGCGAGGCGCGCCGCCATGTAGTTGGCGTTCAGGATGGCCACCTCGGTGGCCCGGCGCAGACCGTCCGCCCCCATCATCGCGATGTAGGCCCAGGAGATGGTGAGGATGCTCGCGCTCCCCCACGGGGCCGCCGCCACCGCGCCGATCGCTTCGGGGCTGCCGAGGGAGACCACCGGATGGCCGGGGAGAAACGGGGCGAGATGCCCGGCGACGCAGATCGGCCCCATGCCGGGACCGCCGCCGCCGTGCGGGATGCAGAAGGTCTTATGCAGGTTGAGATGGCAGACGTCGGCGCCGTAGTCGCCCGGCCGGCAGAGACCGACCTGGGCGTTCATGTTGGCGCCGTCGAGGTAGACCTGCCCGCCGTGCGCATGGACGATCTCGCAGATGGCGCGGATCTCCTCCTCGAACACGCCGTGCGTCGAGGGGTAGGTCACCATCAGCGCGGCCAGCTTGTCGCGGTGCTGCTCGGCCTTGGCCCGCAGGTCGCCGAGCTCGACGTTGCCGTGGGCGTCGCAGGCCACCGCAACCACCTTCATGCCGGCCATCACGGCCGACGCGGGGTTGGTGCCGTGGGCGGAGACGGGGATCAGGCAGACGTCGCGGCCGGTCTCCCCATGCCGCCGGTGCCAGGCACGGATCACCATGAGGCCGGTGTATTCGCCCTGGGAGCCGGCGTTCGGCTGCAGCGAGCAGGCGGCGAAGCCGGTGATCTCGCAGAGCCAGCGCTCCAGGGTGCGGAACAGCGTCGCATACCCTGCGGCCTGCTCGGGCGGGGCGAAGGGATGGAGCTTCCCGAAGCCGGGCCAGGAGAGCGGCAGCATCTCGGTCGTGGCGTTGAGCTTCATGGTGCACGAGCCGAGCGGGATCATCGAGGTGGTGAGAGAGAGGTCGCGCCCTTCCAGACGGCGGATGTAGCGCAGCATCTCGTGCTCCTGGTGGTGCCGGTGGAACACGGGATGGGTGAGGATCTCGGAGGTCCGGGCATGCTCCGCCGGAATCTCCAGAGACACCGCCGCGGCCAGCTCCTCGACCGTGAAGTCGACGGCAGGGTCGCCGGTAGGGCCGCCGGCAGGGTCGCCGGCAAAGATCGAGAGCAGGGTCTCGACCTCGCCGGCCGAGGTGGTCTCGTCGAGCGAGATGCCGATCGTCGTCTTGTCGATCGGGCGCAGGTTGATCCGCCGTGCCCGCGCGGCGGCGAGGATCTCGTCCGCCGGCCGGCTGCCGGTGCCCACCCGCAGGGTGTCGAAGAACGGCGCAGTGCCGAGATCGTAGCCGAGGCGCCGGAGGCCTTCCGCGAGGGCGGCGGTCAGCGCGTGCACGCGGCGGGCGATGCGGCGCAGGCCGTCGGGTCCGTGATAGACGGCATACATGCCGGCCATGATGGCGAGCAGGACCTGGGCGGTGCAGATGTTGCTCGTCGCCTTCTCGCGGCGGATGTGCTGCTCGCGGGTCTGCATCGCCATCCGCAGCGCCGGCTTGCCGCGGCGGTCCTTGGAGACGCCGATGACGCGGCCGGGGATCTGCCGCTTGTACTCGTCGCGGCAGGACATGAACGCCGCGTGCGGGCCGCCGTATCCGAGCGGTACGCCGAAGCGCTGCGCCGAGCCGATCGCCACGTCCGCGCCGAATTCTCCCGGGGGACGCAGCAGGGTGAGGGCGAGCAGGTCGGTGGCCACCACGGCGATCGCCTTCGCGGCATGGACGCGCTCGATGACCGGCCCATGGTCGGCGATGGAGCCGTCGGTCGCCGGGTACTGGAGGAGGACGCCATAGACGTCCGCGGCAAGCCCGGCCGCGAGGTCGCCCGGATGGCCGACGCGGACCTCGACGCCGATCGCCTCGGCGCGGGTCTTCACCACGTCGAGGGTCTGCGGGTGGCAGTCGGCGGCGACCCAGAAGACGTTGCGGTCGTCGTCGGTGACCGCCTTGGCCATGTGCATCGCCTCGGCCGCCGCCGTTCCTTCGTCGAGGAGGGAGGCGTTGGCCATCGGCAGGCCGGTCAGGTCGGCGATCATCGTCTGGTAGTTGAGCAGGGCTTCCAGCCGTCCCTGGGAGATCTCCGCCTGGTACGGGGTGTACTGGGTGTACCAGCCCGGGTTCTCCAGGATGTTGCGCTGGATGACGCCGGGTGTCAGGCAGTCGGAGTAGCCCATCCCGAGGAACGAGCGGTAGACCTGGTTCTGCTCGGAGAGACGGCGCAGGGCGGCGAGGACCTCGCTCTCACCGAGCAGCCGGCCGGCCGGGAGGTCCGACAGGGCGAGCGGCGCACCGAGGCGGATCGAGGCGGGGACGGTCTCGCCGACCAGGGCCTCGATCGTGGCACACCCGAGGGTGCGCAGCATCTCCTGGAAGTCCGCCTCGTGCGAGCCGAGGTGACGGTGGACGAAGGTGTCGGTGGGGTCGAGGACGCCGCGCACGGCGGCCGGGACGGTCGCGGCGTCCCGGCCGGAGAACAGCGCGGCGCCGGAGGGGGGCTCAGGCTTCGCCACTCTTGACAAACTCCTCGTACTGCTCGGCGTTCATGAGGTCTTTCAGGTCCGCCGCGGACGAGAAGCGGAGCTTGATCAGCCACCCTTCGCCGTGCGGATCCTCGTTGATCAGCTCCGGATCGTCGACCACCGCGTCGTTGAGCTCGACGACCTCGCCGGCCACCGGGGTGAAGATCTCCGCCACCGCCTTGACCGACTCGATCGTGCCGACCTCATCGCCGGTGTCGAAGACCTGCCCGACCTCGGGCAACTCGACGAAGACCACCTCTCCCAGCTCCTGCTGGGCGAACTCGGTGATGCCGAGGGTGCAGACGTCGTCCTGGACGTGAACCCACTCATGCTCCCTGGAATAGAGATACTCGCTCGGATACATCCCTGTCGCTCCTCCCGTTGGCTCCTCCGGTCCCTGGTTTCCCCGCGGAGAGACCGTACGGTGAACCGGGAGGAGCGGTTTTTGCTACAGCTTGGGGACCCTGGCCTTTATACCATCTCTCCCCGTCGTTTCTTCATTTCGCACGCCGGTAGAACGGCGTCGGGACCACCCGGGCGGCCAGTGCCTTGCCGCGCACGTCGAGGGTGAGCGCGGTGCCGGGGGCGGCGAGAGCCGGCGGCACGTAAGCGAGGCCGAGCGCCTTCTCGAACGTCGGGCTCCAGGTGCCGCTGGTGACCACGCCGACCGCGGTGCCGCCGGCGAGGACCGTGTGGCCCTGGCGGGCGATGCCGCGGCCTTCGACCTCGAAGCCCACGAGCCGGCGGGGGGCGCCGGCTTCCTTCTGTGCCACCAGGGCGGCGCGGCCGGAGAAATCTCCCTTGTCCAGCTTGACCACCCAGTCGAGCCCGGCCTCCCACGGTGTGGTCTTCTCGTCGATCTCGTGGCCGTAGAGGGCCATCGCCGCCTCCAGGCGCAGCGTGTCGCGCGCACCGAGGCCGGCCGGAGCCGCGCCGGCGTCCACCAGGCGACGCCAGAGGGCAACCGCGTGCTCGGGATCGACGTACAGCTCGAAACCGTCCTCGCCGGTGTAGCCGGTGCGCGAGATGAGCGCCGGGCGCCCGTCCACGGTGCCTTGCCGGAAGCCGTAGTAGCGCAGCGCCGAAGCGCCGGGCGCGAGCGGCTCCAGGATCTCCAGGGCCTTGGGACCTTGCAGGGCGATGAGCGCCCAGCGGTCGCATTCGTCGGTGACCTCGACCTCGCCGCCCGCCCGCTCGGCGATCCACGCGAAGTCGCGCGGCGCATTGGAGGCGTTGACCACCACGAGGAAGTCGTCGGCCGCCAGGCGGTAGACGAGGAGGTCGTCGACGTAGGTGCCCTCTTCGGTGAGCAGGCCGCTGTAGTGCGCGCGGCCGGGGACGAGCTTCGCGACGTCGTTGGGTGTCAGCCGCTGCAGGAAGGCCTCGGCGCCGGCGCCGCGCACCCGGACCTCTCCCATGTGGGAGACGTCGAAAAGGCCGGCCGCGGTGCGCACCGCGCGGTGCTCTTCGATGACCCCTGTGTATTGGACCGGCATCTCCCAGCCGGCGAAATCCACCAACCGCGCGCCCAGCTCGACATGGCAGGCGTAGAGCGGGGTGCGCTCGAGGTTGTCGGAACCCATGCTTGGCTCTCTCCTCCGGGGAAGGTGCGCGGGAGGCCTCCCGCAGCCCCTGAGGTCAAGGTATCACAGCGGGAAAAATCCGGGGCGCAGGAAAACCGCCGGCCGTGTGTTTCACCGGCAATGAGGGCCTCCGGGCCCCGGACTTCAAAAGGAGAATCGGACCATGACACCGAAGACCAAGTCCCTGCTGCTCGCCACCTTCCTCCTCGCCCTCGTCGGCCTGCCGTTCCTCGCCGAGGCCGCCAAGCCGCCGCAGAATCCCGGGGCCATTCTGCGCAATCCCCGCCTGCTGGCGCGCTATCTGAAGCTCACCACCGAGCAGGTCGCCACCTACAAGACGCTGCGCGAGACGCTCGGGACCGAGCTCAAGCCGCTGCACGCCGCGCTGGAGCCGCTCCAGGCGCAGCTCAAGACCCAGCTCGACGCCGCTTCGCCGGTGGCCTGCACCGTCGGTGACACGGTGGTGGACATCGACGAGGTGCGCGACGACATCCGCGCCGCTTACGAGAAGTTCGACGATGCCTTCTCGGCGATCCTCACCCCCGAGCAGCTCACCAAGTACGAGAATCTCAAGGAGGCGGCCGGGTTGATCGAGGAGGACGAAGGGTAGACCTTCCCCCCTGGGGCGTGAAGGCCGGGGTCGCATGGCATACCATGGACCCCGGGTCCGACGCCCATGACCGAACCGCCCTTCACGCCGCCTGCCCCTGTCTCCCCTCCCTCCCGCCGCCGCGGCCGGCGCCTCGTTCTGTTTCTGCTCCTCGCGCTGATCCTGCTTCCGCTGCTGGCTTTTCTCGCCGGTTGGGTGGGCCTGCGGTCGGCGCGGGTGCGCCAGGCGATTCTCGCGAAGGTGGCGGCGGCGGTGGAGCAGAGCTTCGGCCTGGAGCTGGCGGTGGAGGACTTCGCTCCGGTGGGCTGGAGCGGCATCGATCTGGTCGGCGTCCGCCTCGGGGCTCCCGGCAAGGCGCCGGTGGTGACGGCGGAGCGGATGCGGGCACGGGTCGATCTGTCGTCTCTGCGGCAGGACACGGCGGTGGTGCGGTCTCTGGAGGTGTTCTCTCCCGTCTTCGACCTGGCGGCCCCGCTGCCGGAGCTCCCGGCGTCCGAAGGACCTCCGGGGTTCGAGATCCGGCGGATCGCGATCCACGACGGCCGGGTGACCGGAGCTCCGGTGCCGGCATCGGCGGCCGCCTGGGTGGCGGGCTGGCGGATCGACGGGATCGAGGCCCAGGGGGCGTTCCGCAACGGTCCTTGGGCTCTGGAGCTGAAGACGGCGGAGGCCCGGGTGGAGCGCCCCGGCCTTCCGTCCCTCCCCTTGCGTCTCACCGGGCGGTTCTCCCAGGAGGCCGCCGGAGGGCCGATCCGGATCGCCGATTTCGCGGCGGAAGGGGGTGGGGTGCACCTCGCCGGGTCCGGGAGCGTGGGCTTCGCAGAGGGCGGAGCGGTCGAGGTCTCCGGCCGCGCCGCGTTGAAGGCCCGCGACGTGCCGGCGGAGATGCTCCGCCCGGCGCTCGATCCGCAGCTCTTCCAGGACCTCGCGCTCGCCGGCACGGTGGCGGACGTGCGCGCCGACGTCGTCTTCCCGGGATCGGTCGAGCAGCTCGCAGGGACCGCGGAGGCCACCTGGAAGCGGGGGCCGCGGGTGCTCGCCCGGATGGCGGGGCGGATTCTGCCGGCGGCCGAGGGGGAGGCGCCGCTGCGCCTGGCGGTCTCCGGAGACCTGCTGCCCGCGAGCCCCGGGCGCCGCCATGTCGAAGGGACTCTCGCCGCGGCCGGCTGGGCCGGTCTGGCGGCGGGCACGGCCGAGGGGCTGCGCGCCGAGCTGCGTACGCCGGACGTAGCCGCTCAGCTCGCGCAGCTCCGTTCCCTCTGGCCGCGCCTCGTCCCTGCGCTGCCACCCGAGATCCCCGTCCGCGGAGGGCTCACCGCCGACCTGCGTCTCGACGGCCCCCTGGCCGATCCGCGCGCCAAGGTGCAGGCGGAATGGACGCCGGAGGCCGCGGCGCGGGTGGTCGTCCAGGCCGAGGGGCGGTGGAGCACGCGGGCCGGGAGGGCGGAGGCGACGGTGACGAACCTGCCGCTCGCCGCGCTGGGGCCGGCCGTGCCGGCCACCGGCACCCTGAATGCCCACTTGGCCCTCGACGGCTCGCCGCGCGGCTACGACACCCTCCTCACCGCCGACGCCACCGGCCTGTTCGTGGCGGCGAACGCCTCGGACACCGTGCGCCTCGACCGCGTCCAGATCGCCTCCGGCGGCCGGCTCGGGCTGGAACCGTGGACCTGGACCGGAACGGCGGTGGTGGACGGCGCCGGGCTCGACGTCTCCGGGCGGGCGCAGGCGGCGGAGGTCCATCTGCAGGTGGAGGAGGCGGCCCTGAGCGCCGCCGTGGCGTCCGGCCGGATCCGGCTCGACGTGCCGCGCCTCGATCTGCCGCAGGACGGGCGGGCGATCGACGGCCTGCACCTGGAGGCTGCCGGGGATCGGCGCGAGGTGCGGATCTCCACCCTGACCGGCAGCTTCGAGGAAGGACGCACCTTCGCCGCCTCCGGCCGCGCTCTCCTGGAACCGTTGCTCGCCGAGGCGGACCTGGAGCTGGACCTCGTCCGGCCGGTGGAGGCGGTGCGGGCGGCGGGGTTGTCGGCGAGCTTGCGCGGCGGCATCCTCGGCGTGTCCGTCCCCCACCTGGAGACCGAGGCCGGGCCGGCCCACCTGCGGGCCACGATCCCGCTCGGTGCCTTGCACCAGATTCCGCAGCTCGCGGCGGTGCTCGAAGGCCTGCCGCTGGAACGGACACCCGGCCCGATCGCGCTGACCCTCGACGCTCCCGATCTCGACTCCGCGAGCCTCCTCGCGGCGCTCGGCCTGGAGGCGCGGCCGGAGCGCGCCCGCGGCGGCTTGTGGACCGAGCTGACCTTCGATCCCACGGCGCCCGCGGCCGGCCGCGGCGAGATCCGCCTCGACGGCCTGCGCGTCGAGTCACCCGATGGGCGCGCCACCGCCGCGGGACCGGTGACCGCCCGCCTGGAGAACGGCGTCCTGGAGATTCGCCCGGTCCATCTGGTGGCGAGCGGCGGCGGCGTCGAAGGTGCAGGGTTCGATCTGAAGGGCCGGGCGGAGCTGAACCGCTCCTGGAATCCGTTCACCGACGAGCCGGCGGCGGCCGTCCGCCACCTGGCCTTCGAAGCCGGCGGCACCTTCGATGCGGCGCTTCTCCATCCCTTCCTGCAAGGCGGCGTCGCCTCCGGTGCGTTGACGCTCGCGGCGCAGGCGTCCGGCCCCCTGGACGACCTGCGCGGCCATCTCCATGCCACCGGCTCCGGGGCCTCTTTTTTCTGGGCGTCACCCTATGCCACCCGCGTCGAAGATCCGGAGGTCGAGATCTCGCTGCGCGAGGGCCGTTGGCGGATCGAGGACGGCGGGATGTTCCTGAACGGCGGCCCGGTCCAGTTCGCCGGCGGCGGAGCGCCGGGAGAGGTGGTGACGCTGGAGGCGGCGTTCGACCGTGTGCGCTACCGCCTCGACTACGGCCTGGTCTCTCAGTTGAGCGGCCGCCTCGCGTTCCGCCTGCCGCCCGAGGGCCGTTCGGAGCTCTCCGGCCGCGTCACCGTCGACCGCGCCCTGCTCGACCGCGACGTGGACCTCGACCGCGAGGTGCTGGCCGCGTTCCTCCAGCCGGGCCTGACCGCGGACGGCGGAGAGAGCGTCCTGTCCGGGATCGATCTGAACCTCCAGGTCGCCACCCTCGACGGCGTCCGGCTGCGCAACAACGTGGCCGACCTGCGGGCCGGCTGGCAGCCCCTGACGGTCACCGGCACCCTGGCGCGTCCGGTGATTCAAGGGCGGGTGGAGATCGATCCCGGCGGCTTGCTCGACGTGTACGGCCAGACGGTGCGCATCGACCGCGGCTCGCTCGTCTTCACCGGCGATCCGCAGCTCGATCCACGCATCGACCTGTCGACCACCAGCACGCTGCAAGACCCGACCATCGCCCGGCTGCGCGGCACCCCGAGCCCCCTCGCGCTCCTCGAAGGGAACGATCCGGAGGCCGAGCCGGCGAAGGCCGAGCTGGACCAGGCGCTGAGCGACGGCCTGGTCCGCTACTACGGCGCCCGCCTCGCCTCCCAGCTCGGCCAGGCGGTGGGCCTCTCCGTCCAGCCGGTCCTCGTCTTTGGGGAAGCCGGCGACCCCACGGCCCGCCTGACCGTCGGCGCCGACTTGTCGCGCCACGCCTCGTTCGCCCTTTCGATCGACCTGCGCAACGCCGAGCGCCGCACCTATCTGCTCGACTTGCACGGCTGGCGCGAGCTGCCGGGCCTGGCTCTCCAGGGCTTCACCACCGACGGCGGCGGCGAAGGCCTCAGCTTGCAGCAGGTGATCGAGCTGGGCGGTGGGCGGGGGCACGAGACCCTGCCGCGGCTGCGCAAGCTGCATCTGGACGTCCCCAAGGAGCTGCCGAAGCGGGCGCTGCGCCGCGCCGTCCGCCTGGAGCGCAGAGGCCCGGTCCCCGAGCATGCGGATTTCGACGTCGAGATCGACCTTGCCGAGGCCTTGCGCCGTCGCGGCTGGCCCGACCCGCGGATCGAGGTGCAGATCGTCCCCGCCGAGGGCAAGAAGAACCAGGTGGACGTCAACGTGAAGATCGAGCCGGGACCGCACGCGTCGTTCGTCTTCTCCGGAGACAAGATTGCGCGCCGCGACCGGGCGGCGATCACCTCCCTGTACCGGCCGGACTTCTACGAGCCTGCCGCGCTCGCGGAGATGGAAGCCGAAGCCGTCCGCGCCCTGCGCCGCCGCGGCCACCCGTCGGCGCAGGTGAAGGTGACCGTCGCCACCCCCCGCGAGGGAGAACGGGCCGTGGCGATCCACGCGGAGGCCGGCCCGCGCGGGCCGCGGGCCGCTCCGGCGGTGCCGGAAGAGCGGCGCAGGCTCGGTCTGGTCGAGATCGCGGGTGTGGACGACGTGGAACGGGAGCGGCTGCGCAGCGTCCTGGCTCTGCGACCAGGGGAGCCGGCGCGGCTCGACCGCATTTCGGACGCAGCCCTGCGCCTCATCCGCCATCTGCAAGACCGCGGCTTTCCCGACGCCGTCGTCCGTCCCGCCGTGTGGCCGGAGGCGAACGACCCGGGGATCGTCGACGTCCTCTTCGACGTGGCGCCCGGCGCCCCGGTGCGGGTGGCGGAGGTCCGGTTCGAGGGCGAGCGCTGGACCCACCGGGGGCTGATCGAGAAGGTCGCCGCTCTGGAGGCGGGGGGACCGTTCCGCGATGCCGACGTCGAAGCGGCGCGGTCGCGGCTGTTCCGTCTCGGCCTGTTCTCGCGGGTGGCCGCGGCGGTCGAGCGCACCGCGGACGGAGCGGCGCGCATCACCATCACGCTCACCGAACGGCCGCGCTTCCGCCTCGGCTACGGCGTCCGCCAGGTGAGCGGGGAGGATCGCGCCTCGGCCGTGCTGGACGTGACCGACGCCAACTTCCTCGGCCGCGGCATGACCCTCGGCCTGCGCGGCCTCTACCTGCCGAACGACCAGATCGGCCGCGCCTGGCTGCGTACCGGTGGCCTCCTGGGGACCGACCTGTCGCTCGAAACCTATGCCCAGGCCCGGCGCTTCGTGGACGACGGCCTGGTGGAAGACAGCCGGGAAGGCGCCCTCCAGCTCGCCCGGCCGTTCGGCGACCATCTGACCGGCCGTCTGTATCTCAAAGTCCTCTCCACCCATCTCTATGAGGAAGAGCCGGACCCCTTCCTGCCGCCGTTCGACCTGCGCATCGACCGTCCGTATCTCGGCGTGCAGGCGCTGTGGGACACCCGGGACGATCCGATCGACCCGGCCGGCGGCCTGTTCGCGAGCCTCGATCTCTCCGGCAGCGGCGCCTGGGTGGGGAGCGACTTCGACTATGCGCGCGCCTTCGGCCAGGCGAGCACCTGGCGCCGCCTGTCGCTCGGCGGCCGGCAACTGGTCTGGGCGCAATCGGTGCGCGCCGGCTGGGCGCACGCCTTCTCCGGCCAGGAGCTGCTGCGCGCCGAGCGGTTCTTCGCCGGCGGCGAGCTCTCGGTGCGCGGCTACGACACCGAGAGCCTGGGACCGCGCGAAGAGCTGGGCAGCCTCGTCCGCCCGCTGGGCGGAGAAGCCCTCTTCGTGCTGAACCAGGAGCTGCGCGTCGCCCTCCCCTTCGACCTGACCGGCCTCGTGTTCTTCGACGCCGGTCAGGTCTGGGACACCGCGGGCGACCTCGGCACCGACCTCGCGAAGACCCTCGGCCTCGGCCTGCGCGCCCGTCTGCCCATCGGCCTCTTCCGGCTCGACGTGGGCTTTCCCCTCGACCGGCGGGAAGGAGACGAGAGCTACAAGCTGTATTTCGGGTTCGGGAACACGTTCTGATGCGCCGCGCCTTCCTGGCCCCGGTGCTCCTGGCGGCGGCGCTCGGTGCCCGGTGCGGCCGGGACGAACGGCCGGCCGCCGTTGCGCCGCCTCCCGCTCCGGTTCCTCCGACGGTCCTCGCGCCACGGGCGGGTGCGCAGAGCGCGGGTGAGCTGGTGGGGCGGGACCCGCGGCGTTTCACGATCGAGGTGCCCCGCGGATGGTTTCTGGAGGTCTCCGTCGAGCAGCAGGGGATCGATCTGATGGTCACCGCCGCCGGCCCGCGGGGGGAAGGCGCGGTGACGATCGACACCCCCACCGGCGACCGGGGCGCGGAGATCCTTCCCTTCGTGGCCGCCGACGGAGGCCCGCAGACCCTGTCGGTCGCGGGGAGCGAGGGCGGGCGCGGGCGTTTCGAGCTGCGGATCGTGGCGCTGCGCCCGGCCGGCGATCGAGACCGGGCGCGCGCCGAGGCGGCGGTCCTGGATGCGGCGGGCACGGCCGAGAAGGATCCTGCCACGGCCGAGAAGCTCCTGCGTCAGGCTGTCGAGCGGTGGAAACAGGGCGCCGATCCGCGGGGCGCGGCGCTCACCTGGCGCCGCCTGGGGGAGGTCGAGCGCCGTCTCGGCAAACCGGACGCGGCGGTCGACTGCTATGAAGCGGCGCTGCGCCTGGTCCGCCAGACCGGCGACCGTTATCAAGAGGTCCGGGTGTTGAGCGCGCTGGGGACGGCGGAGAAGCGCCGCGGCCGGTGGCTGGACGCCGAGACGGCCTTCCGCAGCTCCCGCGCCGCGGCTCTCGCCCTGGGCGACCGGGATGCCGAGGCGATCGCGCTGGGGAATCTCGCCGGTCTCGCGCAGGACCGGGAGGAGCTCGCCCGGGCGCTGGTGCTCTATGACGAGGCGATCGTCCGGATGGGACCGCAGGGCGAGCCCGTGGCCGTCGCCCGGCTGCTCCACAACCGCGGCACCGTGTACCTGCAACTGAACCGGCTGCCGGAGGCACAGGACAGCCTGTCCCAGGCGATCGGCCTGCGCAGAGCCCACGGCGACCGGGCGGGAGAAGTCGCCTCGCTCCTCCTGCTCGGCGTGATCCGTACCTGGCAGGCGGAGCCCCGGGCGGCGCTGCGCCTCCTGCGTCCCGCCTTGCGGCTCGCCCGCGAGCTGGGGGATCTGCCGGGCCAGGCGAGCGCGCTGGACAAGCTGGGGAGCGCCTACCTGGCGCTCGGCCGTCCCGCCACCGCGGCGGCGGCGTTCGGCCAGGCCGCGGCGTTGTGCGCGCAGATGAAGGGCGAGAACCTCCTGGGGTGGATCGAGATCAACCGGGGGAGGCTCCAGGAATCCCTGGGACGCCGGGCGGAGGCGCTGGCGTCCTACCGGGAGGCGCAGAGGCGCCTGGAGGGGACCGGCGATCGCTCCGGCGTCACGGCCGCCCTGCATCAGCAGGCGGCCCTGATGCAGCAGACCGGCGACGTCGCCGGTGCGTTGCGGGCGATCGAGCAGGCGGTGGAGCTTCTCGAGTCCCTGCGCACCGACGCGCCGGCCTTTTCTCTGCAGGCCTCCTATCTCGCACCGCGGCGCGTGTCCTGGCAGCTCCAGGTCGACCTCCTGATGGCCGCCGGCCGGCCGGAGCGCGCGCTGGAGGCGAGCGAGCGCAGCCGGGCGCGGGAGTTTCTCGAAGCGCTCGCCACCTCGCCCGGCGAGCTGCGGCGCGGGGCTCCGGCGTCCCTGCGCGGCGCGGTGGAGCCTCTCACCGCGAAGATCAACGCCGTCGAGCAGAAGCTCCAGGACCCTGCCACACCGGCGGCGGCGCGCAGCGGCCTGGAGAGCGCGCTGCGTTCGCTGCTCCTGGACTTCGACAAGCTGCAGGCCCGGCTGCGGGAGGCCCCCTCCAGCCTGGCGCCGCCACCGCTCTCCGTCGCAGGGATGCAGGGGCTGCTGGGAGACGACACCCTCCTCCTCGTCTATGAGCTGGGAGCCGCCCGGAGCTTTCTGTGGGTGGTCGACCGGACGACGGTCCACAGCTACGAGCTGCCGGCGCGGGCGGCGATCGAAGAGCAGGCCCGCCGGGCCTGGGGGCTGCTGAGCCGCACAGCCGGAGGAGGCGGGACCCGGCGATCCTGGAGGGTGCTCTCCGAGCTCTGCGATCTCGTGCTCGCGCCGGCCGCCTCCCACCTGGGCCGGCACCGCCTCGCCATTGTGGCGGATGGTGCCCTGCGGGACATTCCCTTCGCAGCCCTTCCGGTCCCCGGCTCCGGCGGGCCGGACGGGCGCCGCCTGATCCAGGATCACGAGATCGTCGTGCTGGAGTCGCCCTCGGTGCTCGCCCTCTTGCGGCAGCGGTTCGCCGGCCGCCCCCCCGCTCCCCTGGATGCCGCTGTGCTGGCCGACCCCGTCTACGCCGCCGACGACCTGCGGGTGACCGGCCGGCCGCCGCAGCCTGGAGCGGTCGACGTGTTCCCGCGCCTCCAAGCCACCCGGGAGGAAGCCGACCTGCTCGCCACCTTGTTGCCGCCGGCGCGGGTGCGGATCGCCCTCGACTTCGCCGCCGACCGCGACCTGGTGCTGAGCGGCGCGCTGCGGCGCTACCGCATCCTCCACTTCGCGACCCACGGCGGTCTCGACCCCCAGCATCCGGAGCTTTCGAGCCTGATCCTTTCGCTGGTCGATGCGCGTGGACGGCCGCGGGACGGCCGCCTCCGCGCCTATGAGCTCTTCGACCTCGACCTGCCGGCCGATTTGACCGTGCTCAGCGCCTGCCGCACCCTCCCCGACGCGCAGGCACGGGGGGACCGGGTGGTGGAGATGGCCCGCGGGTTCATGGTCGCCGGCTCGCCGCGCGTCGTGGCGAGCCTCTGGAACGTGAACGATCGCTCGACGGCCGAGCTGATGAAGCTCTTCTACCGCGGCATCCTGGAGCGCGGCCTGCGCCCCGCGGCGGCCTTGCGCGAGGCGCAGGTCACCCTCCTCACCGACCCCGCGTTTCTCCGCTACCGGGACCCGTTCGTCTGGGCTCCGTTCGTCGTGCAAGGAGAGTGGCGCTGAGAACCCAACAATCGGGCTCGGGTGGTGTCTATCCAGGAGAACCCCTTCTGAAGGAGGACTGCCCATGGATGACCCGACGACCCGAACCGCCGCCGAAGCAGAAGACCAGGTCCGTCCCGAGTCGGACCCGAACCTCGGTACCTCGGACGACCAGGACGTTCACAAGCCGACCCCCAGTCTCGCCCCGCCGCTTTGAACGATGGCCTCCGCACCCTGGAGCAACGGCATCGACGCCGCGACCGGCGGGTACCTCGCGGACCCGCCGGCCGCGGCCGATCTGGCGCGCGCCCTGGTCGACGGCAAGGTGGCGTTCCGGCCGGAGGCGTCCGGTGATTCGGCCTTCGACCTGATCGACGAGGCAGAGGCGGGCGACCTCGGCAGCGCCGGCTGGGGGGTGCTCTTCGCCGAGGGCACGAGCCCCGGCGTCCGGGAGGCGCTGGCGCCGCTCCTCGAGCTGCGCCGCGAGCAGGCGAGCCGTCGGTTCGACCGGGGCTACCGCGAGATCGTCCTGCCGCCGGCCGCCGCGGGGGCGTTCACCGCGGAGGGTTTTCTGCGTGGCCACGGTGCCGCCGTCGACGGCCCGGTGGATCCGGAGGAGATGCCGTACTACCTGCTGCTGGTCGGAGGCCCCGAGGAGATCGGCTTCGACTTTCAATACGGCCTCGACGCCCAGCACGCCGTCGGCCGCCTCTGCTTCGACCGCCTGGAGGACTACGCCGCCTATGCGGAGGCGGTGGTGCGGGCGGAGAAGGGCCGGTCCCCCCGGCGCCGCGGCGCGGCGGTCTTCGGCGTCCGCAACGAGGACGATCCCGCCTCGGCGCGGACGTTGACCGATCTCGCCATCCCGTTGGCGGACGTCCTGGGGAAGAACCTGCCGGACGGCTCGATCGAGCGCATCCTGGAGGAAGAGGCGACGAAGGCGCGCCTGGAGCGTCTCCTGCGCGAGACGCCGCCGGCCCTGCTGCTCACCACCGGCCATGGGCTGGCCCGCAAGAGCGGCGATCCGCGCCAGAGCGCCGAGCAGGGGGCGATCGTCTGCCGCGACTGGCCGGGCCGCCGCGTCTGGAACCGGTCTCTCGTCCCCGAGCACTACTTCGCGGCCGACGACCTGTCCCGCGACGCCGACCTGACCGGCCTGATCGCCTTCTGCTTCGCCTGCTTCAGCGCCGGCACCCCGGCGACGGACGACTTCGCCCACCTGGCCCCCGACTGGCCGGCGGTGGCGGAGCGCCCCTTCGTGTCCCGGCTGGCGCAGCGGTTGCTCGCGCAGGGAGCCCTGGCGGTCATCGGCCACGTCGACCGCGTCTGGCTGCATTCTTTCTATCTGGACACCGCTTCGGCCCGCGAGACCCGCACCTTCGAGCAAACCCTGAGCCGCCTCCTCCGCGGCCTCCCCGCCGGCCACGCCATGGACCTCTTCAACCGCCGCTGGGGCACCGTGGCGAGCCGCCTGTCGATCCTCCTCCATCGCTTCCGGCTGGGGGAAGCCGTGCAGGACACCGAGGTTGGCGAGGCCTTCCTCACCTGCAACGATGCGCGGAACTACGTCTTGCTGGGGGACCCGGCGGTGCGGTTGTCTTTGGTCTGACGAAATAGCCCTGGTCAGGCGAACGGATTCTCGACCCGAACGCCCGCAATGATCTGCCCGGGGTTGAGGTCTTCAGACCAGATCCGGGAACAGCCCAACCGGGATGCACTCCGGATGATCATCGCGTCCCAGAAAGAGATGCGATTTTGCAGGTGGATCTCGATGGCGGCCTCCAGGTCGGTAGGCTGCGGCGAGTGGACCCGCCATTGTGCCAGATCCGTGACGATCCTTGAGGCTGGCCGGCCGTCCAGGGGTTGCGGCACTTTGCGCGTCAGATTGACATAGAGCTCCTGGAGTACCTGGATGCTGACGCAGCCCGACCGCTGCTTCCAGATCGCGGAGACCAGATCCGCCGCCCGCTCGCGCTTGCCTCCCGCCGTGAGGTCATTCGCGTAGACCAGGACGTTGGTGTCGACAAACTCCCACGTCCTATCGCTCATGCAGCTCGTCTCGGGTCCAGCTTACGCGCCCCTGGGTGCCCAGATCGAGGCCTGCCGCGAGCAGGGCAAGCTGGCGATCCCTAGCCTGGGCGTAACTCTCCTCCGCGCTGACCAAGTCCACGATCATCGCGGTCAGCAGCCCCGAGACCGACTGATGCCGGTCCACGGCGATCCTCTTCGCCTTCTGCAGAAGAGCCTTCGGGATCGCCAAGGTGATGTTCTGCTTCTCAACAGGTTCGATATCCACGGGGAAAGCCTAGCACGTCTTTCCGTGAAGACGCCTTCCTCACCTGCAACGATGCGCGGAACTACGTCCTGCTGGGGGACCCGGCGGTGCGGTTGAGCCCCCAGCGCCCGGCGACGAGCAGCAGCGCCGGCAACCAGACCCACTGAAGCTCACTCCTGAGCACCTCCAGCCCCCGCCCGGTGAGGAAGCGCCGCAGGCCGATCGGAGAGACCTCGATCGGCCGGTCGGGGAAGAAGAAGCGGTGGTTGTCGAAGGGAGCGAAGAACGCCACGCCCAGGCCGCCGTCGGTGAAGGCGTCGAGCAGGCCGTGCGAGGCGGTGGCGGCGAAGAGGAAGAGCGCCAGCTTCCACGGTCCCAGCCCGGGAACGCTGCGGCGGAAGAAGAGCGCGGTGAGGACGGCCGCCAGGGCGGCGGCGAAGGCCAGGGAGTGGGAGAGGCCGCGGTGCCCGAGCAGGTGCCCGTAGGGGATGCCCAGGCGGAACGCCACCACGTCCAGGTCGGGCAGCATGGCGCAGGCGGCGCCGAGGGCCCAGACCTTCCCGGGCACCTCGCGCCCGCCGAAGAGCGCACCGACACCCAGGGCCGCGACCGCGTGGGTGGGCAGGGTCGGCACGGCCTAGCGCTTCGCCGCCCGCAGGATCGCCTTGGCGCGTTCCGCCTCCGGCGAGGTGGGCGCGAGGGCCAGGAAGCGCTCCATGTCATTCACCAGGAGGTCCTTGCGGCCGAGCTTCTCGGCGGCGAGGCCGCGGTAGAAGTAGGCATAGGCGATCCCCGAGTCCATCTCGATGGCGCGGTTGAGCTGGTCGAGCGCCGGCTGCCACTGCTCCTGGAAGACGCGGGTGACGCCCATCTGGAACGGCACGAGGGCGTTGCCGCCGTCCGCCTCTCCCGCCTGGTCCAGCGCCTGGATCGCGTCGTCGTAGCGGCGGAGCCGCTGGAGCGCCACGCCGCGCACGTAGTGGCCGTCTTTGCCCCCCTGGGCGCCGCCGAGCTCCTCGGCCTTGCGGAAGGCGGAGTCGGCGTCACCCCCCTTGCGCTGGCGCAGCAGGGTCTCTCCCAGGTAAAGGAAGGCGGCGGGATCGGACGGCGCCAGCTCGGTCGCCTTGCGCAGTCGCGCCTCGGATTCTCCGTACTTCTTCTCCTGCTCCAGCACCCGGCCGAGCACCGTCGCAACCGCCGCGTTCGACTCCGCCTTGCCGGCGATGCCCTCGACCGTCGAGCGGGCCTCCCCGGTCTTGAACTCCCAGAGCTGGCGGTCCACCGTGCGCACCTCGGGCGGCGCAGGCTCCTGAACCGGGGCGCTCTCCCCGGTCCCCCCACCCTGCTGCCCGCCGGTCCCGCCGCCGCCGGTCGTCGGCGTCGGTTTCGGCTTCTTTTTCTTCTGGGCTTCCAGAGCGGCCGGCGCAGCGGCGAGCAGAGCCGCGAGAGCGCCAAGGGCGAGAAGCTTGAAGAGTCGGGACGACGGTTGGGTCATACTTGCCTCCGGCGGCCGGTTGTCGAGAAAGCGCCGCAGAGAGCAGTATAGCGCCGCGCGCCCGGCTCTCCGGGGGAGTGGTAAGGTTCTCCGGGGAGTAGGAGTTTGCAGGAGTAAGGCGCCATGTCGGAATTTACCAAAGTCCTGTCCGAGATGTTTCCGGAGCACGCGGTGGGTCTGAAGGTGGTCAAACGACGATCTCTCTCCGAGCTTTATGGGGCACTACCGGCAACGCGACCCTTTCCCGGGAAGGACGAGGTCCGCGAGCTGGCGGGGCGTGATCTGGGGGAGACGCTCCGCGCGTCGTGATCCCCTTGATCAGCGCGGAGGGAATCGAGGTGGAGGACAGAGACCTCTTGATCAAGGCCGTCGAGCTGACGCGGGAGGAGAACGTGGACTTCGTGGATGCCGTCCTGGCGCTTCAGGCAACCCGGAAGGCAGAGCCTGTCTGCTCCTTCGACGGGGACTTCAAGCGCCTGACCGACCGTCGCGTCGTGCCGTCCTGAGCGCCGCGGCCCGGGTCGTAATCCGCATCGCAAGGTTGCTCGTAGATAGTCCGCGCCGCAGGGCCTGACGCAGAGGAGCAAGGACAAGGCATGTCGCAAGGGTTGCGGGAGCTTCGGCTGCGCAAGCTGCCGATCTTCGAGAACGTGGACGAGAAGGTGCTCGAGGTGCTGGAGCGCGATCTTCAAGAGCGGCTGTACCCCTCGCAGGAGGTGGTCTACCGGACGGGTGCATCCGCCGACGGTCTCTATGGCGTGATCAAGGGAGGAGTGCAGGTGCGCACGGAGCGGCCGGGGCAGCCGGTGGACCGGTTCCTCGACCTGGGGGCGGGCGACGTTTTCGGCGAAGCCGAGGCGCTGGAGGACCGCTTTCGCGAGCATACGGCGCGGACGCTCAAGGCCGCCCATCTGCTCTTCCTGCCCGCCGCGCCGGTGCGCGCCGCGGTCGCCCGCTATCCGTTCATCGGCACCCTGCTGCGGACGCTGACGATCCGCCGCAGGACGATGCAGACGCGGACCCGGGTTGCTCCCTCGACGCGCCGCGAGCCGCGGATCTGGGTCGACCGGGAGGTGGTGTTGCGCCTCGACGGCAGCCTGCCGATCGCGGTGCGTCTGGAGGACCTCTCCACCAACGGTGCCTGCTTCACCGCGGTTCCGCGGAGCTGGCAGACCGGACAGCACCTGAGCTTCACCCTGGGCACCAAGGAGTGGCCGAATCTGCTGCAGGTGAGCGGACACGTCCGCTGGCAGGAGCTGGGCTCGGTGGGTGTCGTGTTCGAGAATGCCGGCCCGCAGCTCCGCCAGAAGGTGGAGCAGGCGCTGCGGGCCCTGGTGCCATAGTCGTCTGATATGCTCCCGGCGGTCCCCGCCCGCGGCACCCGCGTGCCCGGGGGGCCGCCGTTCCCCGTCCATCCGTCTCTCGGACAACGTCTCAGAGGAGATTGTCTTGAAGATCCATGAATATCAAGCCAAGGAGATCCTGCGCCGGTACGGCGTCGCCACGCCCAAGGGGCGGGTGACCAGCGATCCGGACGAAGCCGCCAGGATCTGTCAGGAGTTTGGCGGCCGCTCGGTGGTGAAGGCCCAGATCCACGCCGGCGGCCGCGGCAAGGGCGGCGGCGTCAAGCTCGCCAAGTCGCCCGACGAAGCCCGCACGCTGGCGTCCCAGATCCTCGGCATGCAGCTCGTCACCCACCAGACCGGCCCCGAAGGGCAGCTCGTCCGCAAGGTGCTCATCGAAGAGACCGCGGACATCGCCCAGGAGCTGTACGTGTCCATCACCCTCGACCGCGCCCAGGGCAAGCCGGTGATCATGGCGTCCGCCGCCGGGGGCATGGACATCGAGGAGGTCGCCGCCACGCATCCGGAGAAGATCTACCGGCAGGCGATCGACCCGCACCTCGGCATCCTGCCCTTCCAGGCCCGTTCGGTCGCCCGCGGCCTCGGTCTGAAAGGTGCGACGGCGGCCAAGGCGGCCAAGCTGATCACCGGGCTGGTCAACGCCTACCTCGCCACCGACGCCTCGCTCGCCGAGATCAATCCGCTGATGGTCACCGGCGGCGGCGACGTCATGGCGCTCGACGCCAAGTTCAACTTCGACGACAACGCGCTCTTCCGCCACCCGGACATCGTCGAGATGCGGGACCTGGACGAGGAGAACCCGATGGAGGTCGAGGCGTCGAAGTTCAACCTGAACTACATCAAGCTCGACGGCACCATCGCCTGCATGGTCAACGGCGCCGGTCTCGCCATGGCGACGATGGACATCATCAAGCTCTACGGCGGCGAGCCGGCCAACTTC
>DIHE01000113.1:38073-55650 GCA_002420005.1 Holophagales bacterium UBA5704
GGCGGCGAGCCGGCCAACTTCCTGGACGTCGGCGGCGGCGCCAGCCAGGAGGCGGTCAAGAACGCCTTCCGTCTGCTGGTCTCCGATCCCAACTGCCGCGCGGTGCTGATCAACATCTTCGGCGGCATCGCCCGCACGGATCGCATCGCCCGCGGCGTCGTCGGCGCGCTCGAAGAGCTGGGCGGCGCGCAGGTCCCGGTGGTGGTGCGGCTGGAGGGGACCAACGTGGACGAGGGGCGGCGCATCCTGCGCGAGGCACCGTTCCATTTCATCGTGGCCGAGCAGATGGCGGACGCCGCCGAGAAGGTGGTGGCTGCTGCGAAAGGAGGCGCGTGATGGCGATCTGGTTGAACAAGGACACGCGCCTGCTGGTGCAGGGGATCACCGGCAAGGAGGGGACGTTCCATGCCCTCGGCTGCCGCGACTACGGCACCCAGGTGGTGGCCGGCGTCACCCCGGGCAAGGGCGGCGAGGTGGTGGAGGGGATCCCGGTGTTCGACTCCGTCGCCGAGGCCCGCGAGGCCACCGGGGCCAACGCCTCGATGATCTTCGTGCCGCCGCCGTTCGCCGCGGACGCGATCATGGAGGCCGCCGGGGCCGGTGTCGAGCTGGTGGTCTGCATCACCGAGGGCATCCCGGTCAACGACATGCTCAAGGCGAAGGCCTACCTGCGCGACCATCCGACCCGTCTCATCGGGCCGAATTGCCCGGGCATCATCACGCCGGGCCAGGCCAAGATCGGCATCATGCCGGGGCACATCCACCGGCCGGGGCGGATCGGCGTCGTCAGCCGCTCGGGCACGCTGACCTATGAAGCGGTCTGGCAGCTCACCAACCTGAATCTCGGCCAGTCGACCTGCGTCGGCATCGGCGGCGATCCGGTCAACGGCACCAGCTTCCTCGACGTGCTGCAGCAGTTCGCTGCGGACCCGGAGACGGACGGCGTGATCATGATCGGCGAGATCGGCGGCAGCGCCGAGGAAGAGGCCGCGGCCTGGATCCAGGCGCACATGAAGAAGCCGGTCGTCGGCTTCATCGCCGGCCGCACCGCACCGCCGGGACGCCGCATGGGCCACGCCGGAGCCATCATCTCCGGCGGCAAGGGCACCGCGGCCGAGAAGTTCGCGGCGATGCGCGAGGCCGGCATCCACGTCGTCGAGTCGCCCGCGGAGCTCGGGGTGACGATGGCGAAGGCGCTGGGGGTCTAGGCCCCTTTGCGCATCCCCGGCAACGGCTGGCTGGTGCTCCTCGGCGGCGGCGAGTTCAGCTTCGGCGAAACGGTGGACGCCGATTTCGTCTGGCTGGACAAGGTGCCGCCGGGCCCCATCGGCTTCATCCCCGCGGCGAGCGGGTCGGACGACTACGCCCGCCACTTCGCGGACTACATGCGCGAGCAGTTCGACCGCGAGCTGGAGGTGATCCCCATCTACCGGCCGCGCGACGGCCGGCGGGGCCGAAACGCCGAGCGGATCGCGGCGGTGCCGGCGGTCTACATCGGCGGCGGCGTCACCGATCACCTCCTGGAGGCGATCGCGGGGACCCCGGCCGCCGAGGCGCTGGCCCGCAAGCTCGACGACGGCGTGGTGGTCACCATCGCCGCGGCGGCGCAGGCGGCCGGCCGGTGGGTGCGCAGCTTCCAGCCGAACAAGATGCTCCCCGGTTTCGGCTGGCTCCCGGAGGGAGTCGTCGAGCCGAATTTCGATCCCGGCCACGACCGGCGGCTGCGCAAGCTGCTGGCGGCGGAGGGGGTCCGCTGGGGGTTGGGCATCCCGGCCGAGTCGGCGATCCTGCTGGGTCCCGACGGGGTGATGGAGGTCGCCGGCACCGCGTTCCGTGTGACGGGCGCGAACGGTGACCTGGAAGTGCTCGGCGAGATCGATTGAATCCATAGACAGACAAGAGGAGACGTTTCCATGGAAAGAACTCTGGCGATTCTCAAGCCGGATAGTGTGGCGGCCGGCAGCGCCGGCAAGATGATTGCGCGCCTCCAGGAAGAGGGCTTCGCCATCCTGGGGATCAAGAAGATGCGGCTCACCGAGGCGCAGGCGCAGGCGTTCTACGAGGTGCACAAGGAGCGGCCGTTCTACGGCAGCCTGGTGGAGTTCATGATGAGCGGGTCGGTGATGCCGATCGCCCTGGAGCGGGAGAATGCGGTGGCGCATCTGCGCGAGGTGATGGGCGCGACCGACGTGGCGAAGGCGGCGCCGGGAACCCTGCGCAACCTGTTCGGCACCAGCATCGAGCGCAACGCGGTGCACGGCAGCGACTCGCCGGAGAATGCGGCGATCGAGCTGTCCTTCTTCTTCTCGCGCGCCGAGCTGCTGGCGGCGCAGTAGGACGGGAGCCGGCCATGGTCTATCGCATTCCTGAAGCGGCTCCGGAGAGTCAGATCGCGGAAGAGCGGCGGGGACCGACCATCGGCCGGTTCTGCCGCACCTGCGGCACCGTCTATCCCTTGCACCGCGGGCGGCACGTGGGCAAGCCGGTCCACGGCAAGGACCACATCGCCTCCCCCTGCGCGCACGAGGGAGAGGCCTTTGAGCCCGGTGCGTCCTGGTGGGAGCCGGCGGTCGACGTGTTGCCGCCGCCACCGGTCCCCGCGCCGGACGCGGCGGCGGGAGCGCCCGCCAAGGCGTAGCCCGTGGACCGCGAGGCGCTCGACCGCCACGTGCTGGAGGTGCGGGGGTGCCGGCGGTGCTCCACCGTGGAGCCCCCGCCCATCCTCGCGCCGCCGGAGGTCTGGCCGCGGGTGATGCTGGTCGGCCAGGCTCCGGGGCCGAAGGAACGCGACCTCGGCATCCCCTTCGCCTTCACCGCCGGCTCCCGGCTGTTCGCCTGGTTCGCCCGCCTCGGCGTGAGTGAAGACGAATTCCGCCGTCGCGCCTGGATCTGCTCGGTGCTCCGCTGCTTCCCCGGCCGCGCCCCGCAAGGCGGCGACCTGCCACCCGGCCCCACCGAGATGGCCAACTGCCGGCCGTTCCTGGACACCGAGATCCGCCTGCTCCGGCCGCTCACCGTGATCGCCGTGGGCCAGTCGGCCATTCAGACCCTCCTCCCCGAGCCGGCGTCGCTGCAGGACCGCGTCGGGCAGCTCTTCACCGTCGAGCGGGAAGGCCACCGGATGGAGGTGATTCCCCTGCCGCACCCCTCCGGAAGGAGCACCTGGCTGGTGCGGCCGGAGAACCAGGAGCGGCTCGACCGGGCGCTGGCGCTGCTCGCGGGAACGCAGGGGTGGCGGGAGGGGTTCGGGGGTCCCTCCCCGACCCTCGAACGCTCTCCTTCAACCGACTCCGAGACAGGTCAGAAGACTCGCACGAAATAGAACCGGGGAGTGGGGTCCGCCGAGGAAGAGCGGCTGATGGTGATGGCGACGATGTAGGCATCTCCGGCGTTGAAGTTGACCGCGCCAGCGGTAAACGTACAAAGCCTCCTGGTGGCGAGGCTCGAGTCGGTGCTGGTGCAGGTGGCCACCGTCGAGGTCGCACCGGGTACGACGCGGAAGATCTGGGCTCTCACCAGAGTATTCGGCGAATTGTCGTAGTAGGCGACTTCGAGGGTGTTCCAGGAGGGATTTCCGGTGGCGGAGGTGTCGGTGAGGTTGAAGTAGGCGGAGATGGTACTGCTGGAGGTCGATCCGGTCAGGTAGGTGAGTTGCCCGATGCTGGCCTCATAGATGCCGACGGCGCTCTCGTCGACGACGGCCGAGCCGGAGGTTCCGACCCAGGGCTGGGCTTGGGATGCCACAGACGCGAAGAAGAGAGTGCTGAGGACGGCGGCAGAAACGGACAGGCGACGGTAGCTGGACATGACTTCGGCTCCTTAAGAGAAGGACCTCACTTCCCGCCAGAGGCCGCGGAGTCGGCCGCCGACGGTGAGGTCCGCGTCAAGAGAGACCCTGAAGCGGCCCCCTCCGTTTACTCCGTCAAGGACAGACAAACGGTCGCGGCTTCTGGGAGCACCACGATGCGCAGCTCGGCGCGGAGATTGGCCGGGATGGGTGCATCCTGGTCGCTCTGCGCTAAGATCCTGGTGCCTTCAGAGGAGGGTTCCGATGGACGCTTCACAAGCTCAGCAGGTGGTCCTTTCCCGCTTCAAATACCGCTGTCACATCGCCGGCTCGGTCCAGGCCGGCTACGGGATGCGGGCACAGGCGATCCGGTACGGCGAGGCCGAGCACCCCGGGGTGGACCTCGGCGCTGGTCTGGCGGCCATGGTGGAGAAGGGCCTGCTCAAGCAGAACGCCGCGGGGACGTGGTACTACCTGACGCCCGAGGGGGCGGAGCAGGTGAAAGCTACCGCCTGATATCCAGCCCCGCCGGCCGCAGCGCCCGTTCCACCCACCCGAGAACCCCATCCACCACCAGCGCCAGCGCGGCCGCCGGAAGGGCTCCGGAGAGAATCAGGTTCGTGTCGGCGAGCTGGAGGCCGGTGACGATCGGCTCGCCGAGGCCTCCGGCGCCGATGAAGGCGGCGAGGGTCGCGGTGCCGACCGTGAGGACGGCCGCGGTGCGGATGCCGGCCAGGAGGATCGGTGCGGCGAGGGGCAGGCGGACCAGGCGCAGCACCTGCCCCGGGGTCATGCCGAGCGCGGTGGCCGCTTCGACGGCCCGCGGGTCGGCATCGCGCACGCCGGTGTAGGTGTTGCGGACGATCGGAAAGAGCGAGTACAGCCAGAGTGCCACGAGGGCCGGCACGATCCCGATCCCCAGGAAGGGCACGAAGAAGGCCAGCAAGGCGAGCGACGGGACGGTCTGCAACAGGCCGAGGAGGCGGATGACCGTCTCGGCACCGCGCCGGTGGCGTTCCAGCCAGAGACCCACGGGGACCGCGACGAGCAGGCCGAGGAGAAGGGCAAGCGCGGAAAGGGCGAGGTGCTCTCCGGTGCGCCGGGCGATCGCGTGGCGCTCCGCCTGGAAGGTCTCCAGCAGACCGCCGGCCGGCCGGGCGCTTTCCGGCTCGCCCCCTTCCCCTTCCTTATTAGAGAGCCCGAGCTCGCGCAGGGCATCGCGGGCAACCACCATCTCGCTCTCGCCCTTCTCCTGGAGGCGGAAGTTCAAGGCGCGCATCCGGTCCTCGTCGAAGGCACCGGCGAGGAGACCGAGGACGGCGCCGACCTCCGGATGCTTGGCGAGCGTGGCGCCGCTCACGAGGGGCACGGCATCGTAGGGAGGGAAGAACCCCTTGTCGTCCTCCAGCACCACGAGGCGATGGCGCAGCAGCCGGGCGTCGGTGGTGTAGGCGTCCATGGCGTCGATGCGCCGGTCGCCGGCCGCCTGGTACTGCAGGGCTTGCTGGAGCGGCTGGACCGAGGCGAAGCGGAGGCCGTAGATGCGTTCGAGGCCGCGCAGGCCATCTTCCCGCCCGACGAACTCGTGGCCGAAGCCGCCGCGCAGCCGGCCGGAGATCCGGGCGAGATCGGAGATCGTGCGCAGCTTTTCGCGCTCCGCCAGCTCCGCGGACACCGCGATCTCCCAGGAGTTCTCGAAGCCGAGCGGCGCGAGCCACCAGAGATCCCAGCGGGCGAGGAACTCGCTACGCACCCGGCGCAGGGTCACAGTGGCGTCGCCGCCGGCTTTCTCCCCCAGGAGCGAGACGAGGCCGGTGCCGGTGTACTCCGGATAGACGTCGATGGCGCCGGTCTTCAGAGCCTCGAAGCAGATCTGCGTGCCGGCGAGCCCGAGGCGGCGTTCGACCTGAAGGCCGGTGCGCTCTTCGAGGAGCTGGGCGAACATCTCGGCGAGCAGCCGGCTTTCCTCGAAGTTCTTCGAGCCGACCACGATGCGGCCGGTCTCCGCCGCCCGGGTGGGGAGGGGGAGGAGGAGCAGGAGGAGCAACAGCCGCGGTGTCTTCATCCCAGCAGCTCCCGCACATACCCGTCCGCCGGCCGTTCGCGCAGCTCCGCGGCGGTGCCGAGCTGCAGCAGGTGTCCTCGCTGCATGACACCGATGCGGTCGGCGAGACGGCAGGCTTCGCCGAGGTCGTGGGTGACCAGCACCATCGTCTTCGGCAGCCGGGCGCGGAGGTCCAGGAACTGGCGGTACAGCTCGTGGCGGGTCAGGGTGTCCAGGGCGCCGAACGGCTCGTCGAGCAGGAGGATCGGGGGATCGGCGGCGAGCGCGCGGGCGAAGGAGACCCGCTGGCGTTGCCCTCCCGAGAGCTCGGCCGGGTAGCGGCCGGCATGGACGGCGAAGGAGAGACCGACCAGCTCCAGCATCTCCCGCGCCCGTTCGCGACGGCGCGCCGCGTCCCAGCCGAGGAGCCGGGGGACCAGCTCGACATTGCGCTCCACCCGCCAGTGCGGGAGGAGCCCGCCGTCCTGGGGGACGTACCCGATCCGGCGGCGCAGCGCGATCGGATCGGCCTCGGCCACCGAGAGGCCCTCCACCCGTACGGTGCCGGCGGTGGGCTCGGCGAGGCGGTTGAACATCCGCAGCAGCGTCGTCTTGCCGCTGCCGCTCTCGCCCACCAGGGCCACCGTCTCCCCCGGTGCGACCGTCAACGAGACCCCGGCCAGGGCGGCGGTGCCGTCGGGCCAGGTCTTGGAGAGCTGGTCGGCTTCGAGGGAGGGGGTGGGCATGGGGGGAAGCATACTCTGGGGAGAAAGACCAAGGACGCCAAGGTCGCCAGGGACGGCAAGGACGAGGTTCCTGAGCTCCGGAGTCCTTGGAGACCTTGGTGTCGTTGCCGTCCTTGGTCTCCTCGTCCTCCCGGGAGGCCGGCCCTCCCGCCGCCGCGTCGCCTTCAGGGGACAAGCCCAGCCAAGACACCCCGGCCCGTGGCCTGGCACGCTTCGTGAAATCACCGGGAAATGACGAGTCGATCGGGACGAACACCATGAGCACCACACCCACCCACCAGGAACGCCGCAACCCGGAGATCTTCAGCTCGAGGGCGTTCCTGGTGGGCACCAACCGACAGACAGACCTCCTCTCCCTCCGGTGCCGGGGCGGGTTTTAAGCCCTCCGCTCGCCCTGGCCCCCTTTTTTCCCCTGCTCGAAAGGTGCGCGGGACCCTATAATCCCCCGTGTGAATGAAGAGAACGAGGCGGAGCCGCGGATCGTCCCGCGCTCTGAGCACCTGATCTCCAGACGAGACGTCAGTCCCACCGCTCTCAAGGTTCTATACCGCCTTCACCACGCCGGCTATCGGGCGTACATGGTGGGCGGGAGCGTGCGTGACCTGATGCTGGGCCGTAAGCCCAAAGACTTCGACGTCGGAACCGACGCCAAGCCGAACGAAATCCGCCGGTTGTTCAGCAACTCGCGGATCATCGGCCGGCGATTCCGGCTGGTCCACGTGTATTTTCACGACGGCTCCACCGTGGAGGTCTCCACTTTCCGGCGCAATCCGGACCCCGAAGAGCAGCGCAGCGCCCCCGGCGAGCTGTTGATCACCAGCGACAACACCTACGGCACGCCCCGGGAAGACGCCTTCCGCCGCGACTTCACCATCAACGCCCTCTTCTACAACGTCGCCGACTACTCGGTCATCGACTGGGTCGGCGGCATCGACGACCTCGAACGCCGGCTGGTCCGGGCCATCGGCGACCCCGGTGTCCGCTTCCAGGAAGACCCGGTGCGCATGCTGCGCGCCTGCGAGTTCGCCGGCCGGCTGGGCTTCGGCATCGAGCAGGCGACCCAGGAGGCGATCCAGCAGCACCGCCAGGAGCTGGACAAGGCCTCGCCGGCCCGGGTCACCGAGGAAATCGCACAGCTCCTGCGCTGCGGGCGGGCCGGTGCCGCCATGCAGTGGATGCTCGACCTCGGATTGTTGAAGGTCATCCTCCCCGAGGCCTATGCCATGCTCGCCGCCGGGCGGCGCGGGCTCGGCGACTTCGGCCAGATCCTGCCGGTGGTCGACCGTATGGTGGCCGAAGGCTGGGAGCTGCCCGACTCGGCGCTCCTCGCCGTGCTGCTGCTGCCCAAGGTGATGCTGCGGCGCGACGACATCGAGGCGGCCGAGCGCAAACCGATGAGCCGCTCGGCCATCGAGGTCATGGTCCAGGAGGAGATCCAGCCGTTCCTCGCCCGCTTCACCGTGTCCAATCTGAAGTCTCTGCAGATCACCCAGGCGCTGATCGGTTTCCAGCGGCTGTGCGAGCCCGAGGCGAAGCTCGCCGAGCGGGTGCGGCTGGCCCGCAGGGCCTGGTTCAACGATGCGCTCCTGCTGTTCGAGATCCTGGTCGAGGCGACCGGGGAGGGGCACGACGCTCTGGAGGAGTGGAAGGCCGCCGCGCGGCGCCGTCCGCCGCTCAAGGCGCCGGAAGATTCCGAGGCGCGCCCACGGCCGCGCCGCCGTCGCCGCCGCCGGCCTCCCGCTGCGCCGGCGTGACCCGGCCCGATCGCCTCCGATTGTCATAGGATACGGACAGCACGCTCACCCAAGAGGGAAAACATGGCCTGGTTTACCGATTTCTCCAAAGCCGCGATCGGCAAGAAGGCGGTGATGGCCGTCTCCGGCATCATCCTCTTCGGCTTCGTCCTGGTGCACATGATCGGCAACCTGCATCTGTACGAGGGTCCGGGGCACCTGGACGAGTACGGGCAGTTCCTCCGCCACATGGGTGCACCGGCGCTGCCGCCGAACGGTGCGCTGTGGATCGCGCGCCTGGTGCTGCTCAGCGCGGTCGTCCTCCACATCTGGTCCGCGTGGCAAGTCACCCTGATGAACCGCGCGGCGCGTCCCACCGACTACACCTACCGTCCGCAGGTCCACACCACCTACGCCGCGCGCACGATGCGGTGGGGCGGCGCGATCATCCTGCTGTTCGTCATCTACCACCTGCTCCACTTCACCACCGGCACGGTGCACCCTTCCTTTGAAGAGGGGGCGGTCTACCACAACGTGGTCGCCGGCTTCAGTGTCTGGTGGGTGTCCCTGTTCTACATCGTGGCGCAGCTCGCGCTCGGCCTCCACCTCTACCACGGGGTGTGGAGCCTCTTTCAGTCGCTGGGATGGAGCCATCCGCGCTTCAACCTCTGGCGCAACGGCCTCGCCCAGGCCTTCGCCTGGATCGTCACCCTGGGCAACATCTCTTTCCCGATCGCCGTGCTGACCGGCCTGGTCCGCTAGGAGCCGCCCATCATGGAGAGCCCGAACGTTTCCGGCGTGCTGGACAGCAAGATCCCCGCGGGTCCCCTGGAGAGCAAGTGGGAGGACCACAAGGGACATCTGCGTCTGGTGAACCCCAACAACAAGCGCAAGTTCACGATCATCGTCGTCGGCTCCGGCCTGGCCGGTGCCTCGGCGGCGGCGAGCTTCGGCGAGCTCGGCTACAAGGTGAAGTGCTTCTGCTTCCAGGACAGCCCGCGCCGCGCCCACTCGATCGCCGCCCAGGGTGGCATCAACGCCGCCAAGAACTACCACAACGACGGAGACAGCGTCTTCCGTCTGTTCTATGACACCGTCAAGGGCGGCGACTTCCGCTCCCGCGAGGCGAACGTCTACCGTCTCGCCGAGGTGTCGGTCCAGATCATCGACCAGTGCGTCGCCCAGGGCGTCCCCTTCGCCCGCGAGTACGGCGGCCTGCTCGACAACCGCTCCTTCGGCGGCGCCCAGGTGTCGCGGACGTTTTACGCCCGCGGCCAGACCGGCCAGCAGCTCCTGCTCGGCGCCTACCAGGCGCTCTGCCGGCAGATCGACGCCGGCACCGTCACCATGTTCCCCCGCCACGAGATGCTCGATCTGGTCGTCGAGAACGGCCGGGCGGTCGGCATCATCACCCGCAATCTGGTGACCGGCGCCCTCGACCGCCACGCCGCGCATGCGGTGGTCCTCGCCACCGGCGGCTACTCGAACGTCTACTACCTGTCGACCAATGCCAAGGGGTCGAACGTCACCGCGGCCTGGCGGGCGCACAAGCGCGGCGCGTTCTTCGCCAACGCCTGCTACACACAGATCCACCCGACCTGCATCCCGGCCTCCGGCGACTACCAGTCGAAGCTCACCCTGATGAGCGAATCGCTGCGCAACGACGGGCGCATCTGGGTTCCCAAGAACCCGGACGACAAGCGCTCGCCGGACCAGATCCCCGACGCCGACCGCGACTACTACCTGGAGCGCAAGTACCCGAGCTTCGGCAACCTGGTGCCGCGCGACGTGGCCGCCCGCAACGCCAAGTCCGTGGTGGACGAAGGCAAGGGCGTCGGGCCGCAGAAGAACGGCGTCTATCTCGACTTCGCCGACTCGATCCGCCGGCTCGGCCGCAAGACGATCGAGGAGCGCTACGGCAACCTCTTCGAGATGTACGACAAGATCACCGGCGAGAACCCCTACGTGGTACCGATGCGCATCTACCCGGCGCCGCACTACACGATGGGCGGGCTCTGGGTGGACTACAACCTGATGAGCAACGTCCCGGGCCTCTTCGTGCTCGGCGAGGCGAACTTCTCGGACCACGGGGCCAACCGGCTCGGCGCGAGCGCGCTGATGCAGGGGCTGGCGGACGGCTACTTCGTCATCCCCTACACGATCGGCGACTACCTGGCGGACTTCCTGAACGCCAAGACGCCGACCGACACGGACGCCTTCGCCGCGGCGGAGGCCGAGGTGCGCGCCGGGGTCGACCGTTTCCTGAAGATCCAGGGCAAGCGCACGGCCGACTCGTACCACCGGGAGCTCGGCCGCATCGTCTGGGACTACTGCGGCATCGCCCGCACCGCCGAGGGGTTGCGCAAGGCGCTGGAGCTCATCCCCGCGCTGCGCGAGGACTTCTGGCAGAACCTCCGCATCCCCGGAGGCTCCGCGGCGGTCAATCAGGAGCTGGAGAAAGCCGGCCGGGTGGCCGACTACTTCGACCTCGGCGAGCTGATGTGCCGCGACGCGCTGGACCGTGAAGAGTCCTGCGGCGGCCACCTGCGCGAGGAGTACCAGACGCCGGAGGGCGAAGCGCTACGCAACGACGAGAAGTATTCCTACGTCGCGGCCTGGGAGCACAACGGCGCGGGCAAGGCTCCGACGCTCCACAAAGAGCCGCTCGCGTTCGAAGCCGTGAAGCTGACCCAGAGGAGCTACAAGTAATGAACCTGACCCTTCACATCTGGCGCCAGGGCGGCCCCGACCAGCCGGGTCGCATGGTTCGATACGACGTCAAGGACGTCAACGAGCACAGCTCCTTCCTGGAGATGCTCGACGTCCTCAACCAGCAGCTCATCGAGAAGGGCGACGATCCCATCGCCTTCGACCACGATTGCCGGGAGGGGATCTGCGGCTCCTGCGGCTTCGTGATCAACGGCGAGGCGCACGGCCCCCTGCCCAAGACCACCGTCTGCCAGCTCCACATGCGCCACTTCAAGAGCGGCGACACGCTGCACCTGGAGCCCTGGCGCTCCCGCGCCTTCCCCGTGCTCAAGGACCTGATGGTCAACCGCAGCGCCTTCGACCGCATCATCCAGGCGGGCGGTTACATTTCGGTCTCCACCGGCAGCGCGCCGGAGGCGAACCTGACGCCGATCCCGAAGCCGCTGGCCGACCGCGCCTTCGAAGCCGCCGAGTGCATCGGTTGCGGCGCCTGCGTGGCGCAGTGCCCGAACGGCGCGGCGAACCTGTTCACCGGCGCCAAGGTCGCGCATCTCAACCTGCTGCCGCAAGGCCAGGCCGAGCGGGAGACCCGCGCGGTGGGCATGGTGGAGCAGATGGAGCAGGAAGGCTTCGGAAGCTGCTCCAACTTCGCCGAGTGCGAAGCCGTCTGCCCCAAGGGAATCTCGATCGACAACATCGCCCGCATGAACCGCGACTACCTCAAGGCGAAGCTCCAGGGAGTGAACCGGCTGGTGGTCGTGGGGGCGTAGCCTCTCCGCCTCTCCGCCTCCGGCGACCGCCGGAGGCGGCGCTTCGTCTTCGACCACCGGGGTGGGTAGAACCCTGGTACCATTGGCTGCATGAGCAACGCGGTCGATCTCGCTCCAGGCGTCGACGAGGCGAATCTCAGCGCTGAGCCTCCTGCGGAGCCCTACGCTTGGGAAGGCGACGATGATCACGTCATCTTCTGGATGCTCAGCCTGACCCCCACGCAGCGTGTCGAGGTGGCCCAAGGGTTCGTCGACAGCGTGTTGATGATCCGCAATGGACTTCGCTCCTAAGTTTGTCGAGATCTTGAAGGTCCTGGCAGGCCATGACGTGGAGCTCATCGTCGTCGGCGGCATGGCCGCCATCATCGAAGGCGCACCCGTTTCCACGTTCGACCTCGATGTCGTCGTGTTGAAGACGGCCGAGAACATGCGACGTCTTCTCCCTGCCCTTGAGGAGATGAATGCGCGCTATGCCGACCCGGCGGGTCGGCACATCGTTCCCGATGCGGACAAGCTCGCTACTCTCCGCATACACCGGCTCGTCACTTCCCTGGGAGCTCTCGATGTCATGGAAACGATCGGCCACGGGTTGGCCTATGGCGATCTTCTCGGCGATACGCGGGTGTCCGAGGTGGCCGGCGTCCGCGTGCGAGTGCTGGGGCTCGCGACGGTCATCCTCTCGAAGGAACAGGCCAACCGGGACAAGGATCGCGCGACTCTCCACGTCCTGCGGCGGACTCTCCAGATAAAGCAGAAGAGGCCCGAGGAAGCGGGTTGAAGGCTTCGCATGACCCGTGACTACCTCAAGGCGAAGCTCCAGGGAGTGCGCCGGCCAACCCCCTGAACGAAAAACCCCGGGGGCGAGTGAGCCCGCCCCCGGGGACAGTGAGCTACTTCGAGATCGGCGGGATAACCCCTTCTTCGCCTTCGCGGCTTCGAGCGCCGCCTCGGCGGCCACGAGCTCCTCCTTCAGAGCGGCGACCCTTTCCTCGGGCGTCCGGCGGCGCGGGTTCTTCGGCAAGCGCGGCTGGCGCCGAGCTCCAACAGCAGGGGGCTGTCGACACCGAAGACGCTCTGCGCACCGGCGACCAGGCGGTTGCGGAAGCTGCGCCCGCGCCGCACGATGTCCCGGCTGCGCAGGGTTGCCTCTTTCAGCTTGCTGCGGTAGACGTCCTGGGTGCTCTGGAGCTCCTCGCCCTCGAGAGTTGGCAGTGCAGGCGCGAGTGTACTGCGGGAAGATCAGTGCGACAGATACCTCAGACGACCTCAACCTGATCGTGAACCTATGGGTCCTATTTCGATGCCTACATCAAGGAGTACGGACAGGATTGGAAAGATCTCGAGGACCGGATGAAGGACGGAATCCAGAATAAGCAGGAGAGCTATCCGTTATTGAGCTGTGCGGACATTGAAGCGTTATTGGCTCATTTCTTGCGCCTGCCCAACTCGCGCCAAGGGGTCGGCGTGGCATCGGCGTGGCGACGGAATTGACCATTCCCGCCCTGGTTCCGCCAAGAACCCCCAGCCCGCCGGGGGCTGAGCGAGTCTGGCAAAGTAGAATTAACCCTCCGGTGGGCCCGACACCACTTCCTTAATTTTAAGGGAAATTTCCTCGAGAGGCATCGTCGACGGTAATGCCAGCTTGTCCGACAAAGAAGGAGAATACGCCAAGACATCGCCTTTAGCCACATTATGCCAAATAGGCAGTATAACCTTGCCCCTAGCGAGTTCTTGTTCAAGTAGGCCATCTAACTCATACTGAGGCCACTGCTTAGCAAAGAATGCGGGACTGAGGACGACAATCCCGTATCGAGAAGATGCCAAGCCCTGATCGATCTTTCGCCGCAGACTATCACCAATCGAGAGCGTGAACTCATCAAACCATACATAAAGCCCCTCTTTGCGCAGTTGGTGCGCTAGCGAGCGCACAAATGAATCTTTGTCTTCAGAGGCGTGACAGATAAAAACATCCGCGCGTTCCATGTGACGGCTTCGCTCCTCGGGATCCTGGGTTCTCTCTATCATCTGATGAGTGCGGAAGACGGGCAGTAAAATCTCTTTGAGTGACATTGCTGATATCAAGGCGGTAGACGATAGTAGCTCAACAGAAGAGATCGAGCGGAACAGCGTATAGTCGAATGGATCTTGAAATTTGATGATGCTTGCCTCAGGAACAAACCACACCATCGCGATGAATGTCGCAGAGGAGAGAAGCAGGAACGCATAAAGCGCCACTGAAAGGGGTGCGTACTTTGCGTGCTCTGGAGGAGCATAGCCCATTGCCCCCCATCCGAGCTTCCAACCTACATAGCCAATAAGACCTAGTAAGGCTAGAGCAACTGCCTGAACCAAGTGATGCCACCTCGGAAGAATTTGGTTCAAGATCAACACTGCGGAGACACCAAGCCACCAGAGCCAGCCTACCGCTTGGGACCATTGCTTACCTTTGCTTAGAAGATATCCTCCCGTCACGTACATGCCTGCTGGTATTACAAGGGGTGGGACCCAGAAAAGATAAGGCCATAAGCCCGGCGGGTTATATGGCCCGAGGCTTCCCTTGGCGAGTCCAAGAACGTTCAATAGAAGGCTTGTTACACCCAAAGAAAGTGTAAGGCGCCGCCAACTCGTTCTCCTCGCGAGGGCTGAATATTCAGAGTTGCCTATACCGCGGCCCATAGCTTCCACCATTTGCACTTGCGGCCAACTTGTAAGAGTCTATCCGGGGGCCACCGCCGCAAAGCCCCGCCCGTCGCCGCCTTTCGCGGCCCTCGGATAGACGCCGGTTGAACGAAAACAGGCGTGCCACTCCGGCTGGCAGTCTATGGAGAATCAATCCGCAGGAGAGGACCGCTGGGCGCTCGCCAAGGCGGGCGCGAGGTCAGGCGGTACGATTCCCCCGCTTCAGAACTTCTCCTGCGTGAGCTTTGTGGCTTGGTCGTGTGCCCTCCGGCAGCGGTTTCGTTTCCAACACGGTACCTTAGATTCTCGCAGGGACACAAGCCCCCCACAGGTGCCCTGCCGAGCTCGCTGCCGCCCCTACCCCGGGAAGTAGGGTAGAGTCGGCGGCGGGCGCGGTGGCTGTAGGTCGAGGGAATCGCTGTTGCCGGCGGCTTTCGCCTGACGCCGGTGCCTCAGTCTCGGCCATGGCTCCGTTTCCCACCGCCGCTCATCGAACTGGGCGTGCGGATTTCCCGCACCCAGCTCTCGGACGGGAGTCACAACAGGGCATGCACAGGCCATCGCGGACGAGCCGACTCTTCGCGAGGGAGCCTTGCGCTTCCTGCTTGGCCCTGCCATCGAGCTTCTTCCAGCAGACCCTTGACAATCGGGTGCTAGCCTTACGGCAATGCCCTATCTTGGTCACCTTCAGAAGCGCTCCCGAACCCCGAACCAGGGCTCCGTCCCTCCACCGGAGTTACCCGGTTTCATCGGTACCATGGGCCCTCCGACTTCCACATCGGCCCGAGGCTGACCATCTCAGATCACCCCGGTTGGTGGCCGCGACCCACCACCTCTGTGGATCTCACACGTTGCCTCAAAGACCTTCTGCAGCATGCTGACCCCACTACCCCGGCTGGCGAGGACGGGTTCTCCGGTCGGTTGCTCCCCCGCCCTCCGACGGCCTTCCCCTTATGGGAGGAGGGTCGGCTCCAGCGAGAAACTATCGAGGCCTGCTCAGGGTTCACGTGCTTTTCGGCCTGCGCATTTGCACCTCGGTTGCACCGAGGACTTCCCCAGAGGCTTTAGCCGGACGATTGCTCGATCTCGGCTGCTCCAGTGGCTACCGGGCGAACCAAGCCGGGTGCCAGGTTGAAGGGTCAGAAGTCGCGCAATGGCGCCTGGGTGAGCGTCTGGGTTGTATACTGCGATTGAGGAGTCGCCGACGCGAGGACGCGAGTACGCTCAGCCGTGAAGCCGCCGAGGCCGGGACAAGATGACCCTTCCGATGGCATACGTCGAGACGACGATCCCGAGCTTCTACTTCACCGAACGGCGGGGCGCCGAATCCGTCGTTCGCCGGGAATGGACGCGCCGCTGGTGGAGCGTCGCACCGATGTCCGTCGCCCTGGTGACCAGTGCCGCCGTGGCGTTCGAGCTTGGCCGCGCGCCCATGGGACTGGCGAGTCAGGCGGCGGAGCTTTTGAAGCCTTTGCCGATGCTCGATGAGCCGGATGCTGTGGCCGAGATCGTTGCGGCGTACATCCGCCACCTCGTGATGCCTGGAGACGCGACAGGCGATGCCCTGCACCTCGCGATCGCCTCGTACCACGGATGCCGGTTTCTCGTCACGTGGAACTGCAAGCACTTGGCCAACGCGAACAAGTTCGACCACATTACGAGAGTCAACACGATGTTGGGGCTTTCGACGCCGCACCTTGTCACACCGCTTGAACTGTTAGGAGAGTAGCATGAACACCACCGCTATCGAGCTGCCCCTGCCGGCCGGCGAGGCCCCCGAAATCGCTGAGATTCGAGCCATTCGGGCTGCGATCTCGGCCGAATGCGACCATGATCCCTGGAAGCTCGTGGCGCGAATGAGAACGGCCGAAGCTCACGCCTTCTGCCTGCAGAAACAGGTTCCCAAGACGGATGCCGGGTGAAAGAGCAGGTACGGGAGCCGCCCATGAGAACGAACATCGTGATTGACGACAAGCTGATGGCGGACGCTCTGCGGATCACGGGTCTCAAGACCAAACGCGAGGCGGTCGAGCTGGGCCTGAGAACCTTGATCGGCCTCTGGCAGCAGGAGGCGATCCGGGCGTTTCGCGGGAAGCTCCATTGGGAAGGAGACCTCGAGTTCTTCCAGCGCTCGCCTCTGGCCGAGCTTGACCTGGAGCGGGATCGGAGCCCCGTCCGGCCCGAGCCCGTTCTGTGACCCTACTTGATGGTCACCCCCCAGAGCCGGACGGTCACGCCCCCGAAGCAGGTTCCACCCTTTGACTCATCGGCGGAGAACCTACCCCCCTGGAACCTGCTCCTGGGCGAGAGCCGGCGGCGTCATGACCATGGTACGATGACCAGGGTCACAGGACTTCAGGAGGCCGCTCATGGAACATCTCATCTCGAAGTCGAGCTTCAAGGCCAAGGCCCTCGAATACTTCCGTGAGGTCGAGAGCTCAGGCAAGGAGCTGGTCATCACGGATCACGGCAAACCGGTCCTCAAGATCGTCCCGTACAGCCACGATGCGGCGGAGGCTCTCCGTTCCCTCCGAGGCTCCGTCCTCCGTTATACGGACCCACTGGAGCCGGTGGGGTTGGAGGACTGGGAGTCCCTTCGTTGATCGTCCTCGACACCCACACCTGGATCTGGTGGGTGGCCAGTCCGGAAGTGCTCTCGCCGAGGGCACAGATGGAGATCGACCGGGCCATGGAAAGAGAGGAGATCCTGATCTCCTCCATCAGCTGCTGGGAAATCGCCCTCCTCGTTCGCAAGGGGAGACTGGAGCTGACGATGCCGGTGGCGGCCTGGATCGCCCGTTCCGAGGCGCTCCCGTTCGTGCAGTTCGTTCCCCTCGACAACCGCATCGCCCTCCGCTCCAACCACCTCCCGGGGGAGATCCACGAAGATCCGGCCGATCGGATCATCATCGCGACGGCTCTGACCGCGGGAGCATCTCTGGTCTCGAGGGACACCAAAATTCGCGACTACCCCCACGTCGAGACCATCTGGTAAGGGCCTGCGACGGACGGTAGAGCCGGATGGTCACCCCCCAGAGGCGGACGGTCACGCCCCAGAGCCGGATGGTCACGCCCCAGAGCCGGACGGTCACCCCCCAGAGCCGGATGG
>DIHE01000128.1:0-125 GCA_002420005.1 Holophagales bacterium UBA5704
TGCGCCGTCGCGATCGTGATGCCGCGCTCGCGCTCCTCGGGAGCTTTGTCGATCTGGTCAAACGCGACGAAATCGGCCCACCCCTTGGCGGACAGGACCCGGGTGATCGCCGCGGTCAGCGTCGT
>DIHE01000128.1:413-3446 GCA_002420005.1 Holophagales bacterium UBA5704
CGCTCGAACTTCGACTTGGCCATGGATCTCTCCTCAATCTCCTCAAAAGATCGACGTTAGCCGGCCGCCTTGGCCACGACCTCGGTCTCGACGTTCTTGGGGGCCTGCTCGTAGGCGGCGAACTGCATGCTGTAGCTGGCGCGCCCCTGGGTGAGGGACCGCAGATCGGTCGCGTAGCCGAACATCTCCGACAGCGGCGCCTTGCAGGCGATCACCTGCGCGCTGCCGCGGGCCTCCATGCTCTGGATGCGGCCCCGGCGGGAGGTGATGTCGCCGATCACCTCGCCCATGTACTCCTCGGGGGTCGAGATCTCGACCGCCATGATCGGCTCCATGAGCACCGGCTTGGCGCGCTTGCAGGCATCCTGGAAGGCCATCGAGCCGGCGATCTTGAAGGCGATTTCGGAGGAGTCGACGTCGTGGAAGCTGCCGTCGTAGAGGTCGACCTCGACGCCGGTCATCGGATAGCCCGCGAGCGGTCCGGTCTCCAGCGCTTCCTTGATGCCCTGATCGATCGGCTTGATGAATTCCTTCGGGATCGAGCCGCCGATGGTCTTGTTGTTGAACACGTAATCCTTGTCCGCGATCGGCCGGACCCGGATCTTGGCGTGGCCGTACTGGCCGCGGCCACCGGTCTGGCGGACGAACTTGCCTTCGCCCTCGGCCTCCTGGGTCAAGGTCTCCTTGTAGGCGACCTGCGGGCGGCCGACGTTCGCTCCGACGTTGAACTCGCGGACGAGACGGTCGGTGATGATCTCCAGGTGCAGCTCGCCCATGCCCGAGATGAGGGTCTGGCCGGTGTCCTTGTCCGTGTGGACGCGGAATGTCGGGTCTTCCTGCATCAGCTTGCCGAGCGCCATGCCGAGCTTCTCCTGGTCGGCCTTGGTCTTCGGCTCGATGGAGACCGCGATCACCGGCTCGGGGAAGTTCATCGCCTCCAGGATCACCGGGTTCTTCGGATCGCAGATGGTGTCGCCGGTGGTCACGTTCTTCAAACCCACCGCGGCGGCGATGTCGCCCGCCCACACCTCGCTGATCTCCTCACGCTTGTTGGCGTGCATCTTGAGCAGCCGGCCGATGCGCTCGTTGGTGCCCTTCTTCGCGTTGACCACCGAGGTGCCGGACTCGACGTGCCCGGAGTAGACGCGGAAGAACACCAGCTGGCCGACGTACGGATCGGTCATGATCTTGAACACCAGGCCGGCGAACGGCTCGTCGTCGGACGAGTGGCGCACCACCTTGGCGTCGCCGGCGAGGGACGAGCCCTCGATCGGCGGGATGTCGAGCGGCGACGGCAGATAGTCGATCACCGCGTCGAGCAGCGGCTGCACGCCCTTGTTCTTGAACGCGCTGCCGCAGGTCACCGGCTGCACCTGGTTGGCCAGGGTGGCACGCCGCAGGGCGGCCTTGAGCTCGGCGTTGCTCACCTCTTCGCCGGAGAGGTACTTCTCGAGCAGCTGGTCGTCGGTCTCGGAGATCGCCTCGACCATCTTCTCGCGCAGAGCGTGCGCCTCGTCGGCGTGCTCGGCGGGGATGTCGACGACCTCGTAGTCGGCGCCCATCGTCTCGTCCTTGTAATAGATGCCGCGCATCTCGATGAGGTCGATGATCCCCTTGAAGTGATCCTCGCGCCCCCAGGGGAACTGGATCACCACCGGGTTGGCGGCGAGACGGGAGCGCATCATCGAGACCGTGCGGTCGAAGTCGGCGCCGATGCGGTCCATCTTGTTGACGAAGGCGATGCGCGGCACCCGGTACCGGTCGGCCTGGCGCCAGACCGTTTCGGACTGCGGCTCGACGCCGGCCACCGAGTCGAACACCGCCACCGCGCCGTCGAGGACGCGCAGCGAGCGCTCCACCTCGGCCGTGAAATCCACGTGGCCCGGGGTGTCGATGATGTTGATCCGGTGCTTCTTCCAGAAACACGTCGTGGCGGCGGATGTGATGGTGATGCCGCGCTCCTGCTCCTGCACCATCCAGTCCATGGTGGCCGTCCCGTCGTGCACCTCACCGATCTTGTAGTTCACACCGGTGTAAAAGAGGATGCGCTCGGTCGCGGTCGTCTTCCCGGCGTCGATATGCGCCATGATCCCGATATTGCGGGTGTCCTGGAGAGATGTCTGCCTTGCCATGGTCCTACCGTCTTTCTCTCTACCGTCCGTGCTTCTCTGGTTTGTGCAATCGTCAACGACACGAGGGAGCTTCAGGCCGGCGGGCCCGGATCCCGTCTTGCGACGGTCACCGGGCCACGGCTCGGGGGGTGTCTCGCGGAGGTGCTACCGGCGGCGGGGCAGCGCGGGCTGCTTACCAGCGGTAGTGCGCGAACGCCTTGTTGGCCTCGGCCATCCTGTGCGTGTCTTCCTTCTTCTTGATCGCCCCGCCGCGGTTCTCCGCCGCGTCCAGGAGCTCACCGGCCAACCGCTGGCGCATCGTCTTCTCGCCGCGGCCGTTGGCCGTCATGATGATCCAGCGCATCGAGAGCGCCAGCTTGCGGCTGGGGCGGACTTCCACCGGAACCTGGTAGGTGGAGCCGCCGACACGGCGGGATTTGACCTCGACCGCCGGTTTCACGTTCTCGATCGCCTTCTTGAACACCTTCATCGGATCGTCGCTCGTCTTCGCCTTGATCATGTCGAGGGCGTCGTACAGGATCCGCTCCGCGACCGTCTTCTTGCCGTCCTTCATGACCACGTTGACGAACTTGGTGACAAGCTGCGAGTTGTAGAGCGGGTCCGGGAGGATTTCCCGCTTCGGAATCTCTCTGCGCCTGGGCATAACGCTCTTATCTCCTCAATCAGCGCTTCGGGCGCTTGGCCCCGTACTTGGACCGGCCTTGCCGGCGACCATTGACGCCGACCGCGTCGAGAGTGCCGCGGATCACGTGGTACCGCACGCCCGGGAGGTCCTTCACACGGCCGCCGCGGATCAGCACGATCGAGTGCTCCTGCAGGTTGTGGCCGACCCCCGGGATGTACGTCGTCACCTCGATGCCGTTGGTCAACCGCACGCGGGCGACCTTGCGCAGCGCCGAGT
>DIHE01000128.1:3692-19194 GCA_002420005.1 Holophagales bacterium UBA5704
CGCAGCGCCGAGTTCGGCTTCTTGGGCGTCTGGGTGTAGACGCGCACACAGACCCCGCGCTTCTGCGGCGAGCTCTGCAGTGCCGGGCTCTTGGTCTTCGCGATCACACGCTCGCGGCCCTTGCGCACCAATTGATGAATCGTAGGCATGCGTCCAGATCTCCTCGATCCTTGTACCGTAAATTCCATTCACGGAGCGACAGAGCGCCATACCCATCAATGAGGACGGGCCTGGTCGGCCAACACTCCGGCCCCGAACGTTGTTCAGGGTTATCGGGTCTTCCGTCGGAAGACAAACGCCACGGTCCCGGGCAGGACCCTCGGCGACGAAACCCGCCAATACTAGCTGATGGACGAAGCGCCGTCAACTACCAGCGTCACGACCCTCTGCGATCGGCGACGGGAGGCGGAGTATAGCCGGACAGGTGGAGGGATGCAAGCACGAGTTTCGGTCTCGCGCTCTGCCGGGTGGTGGCCGGCCCAACGGGTCGGGAGAGCCCAGCCTGAGGCGATCCCTTCTCAAGAGACCGCCGCCCTGAACGCTCTTTCCAGAGCGGGTAGGCGGTCGAGCGACCGCCGGCAGCCACAGGTGCCAGGCGACAATCCACCTGGGCGTCACCCCCCAAGCTTGGAGCACCAGCGTCCGACCTTGGGGCGCCGCCCTCCGAACCTGGGGGGTGACCATCCGGTTCTGGGGGGCCACCATCCGGTTCTGGGGGGTGACCATCCGGTTCTGGGGGGTGACCATCCGGTTCTGGGGGGTGACCATCCGGTTCTGGGGGGCCACCCCCCAACCTTGGGGGCTCACCCTCCGGCTCTGGGGGGCGACCCTCCGGTTTTGGGGGCTCTCCCTCCGGCTCTGGGGCGTGACCCTCCGGCTTTGGGGGCTCACCATCCGGCTCTGGGGGCTCACCATCCGGCTCTGGGGCGTGACCATCCGGCTCTGGGGGGTGACCATCCGGCTCTGGGGGCTCTCCATCCGGCTTTGGGGCGGGACCATCCGACCTTGGGGGTTGACCGGCGACGATCACATCCGGGCCAAGATCCGCTAGACTACTGCCACTGAAACTCTACGCAAGAGTGAAGGAGGAGCCATGCGGATCGGCGGAGCCACACGGAGGTTCTGGGAGCTTGGAGCATTCGTCCTTCTGATGGGCCTTTTCGCCGCCCGGGCGGTGGGGGCGGCGCCGGTACCTCTTCTGGAGGAGCTGCGCCAGATCCGCCCGGACGGGCGGACGCTGGTCGTCCCGGAGACGGGAATGGACTTCGTCGAACGGGATGTCTTCACGTTCCATTTCGACTCCGGCACGTTCCACTTGCTCGCTCCCGTCGCCGGAAAGCCGGTCGGAGCGGTGTTTCTCGGCGAAGGGCGCTATACCCTCAAGCCGCAGGACCCCTGGGAGCAGAGCTTCCTCGGCCGGGTCGCCGGGCTGCCGGAGGGCTCGACGGAGCTCTCGGACTCCTTCTCGGAGATGGTCTTCTTCTTCACGGACCAGACCGAGCAGGAGCTGCTCGGGAAAGCCCCCTTCCACGAGGGAGAGCCTTCCGCTGCAGCCGTCGAGGCGCTGACGCGCTGGCAAGAACGTGAGGCGCAGGAGCTGCGCGTCGATCTCCGCCTGCGCTTGCTGCGCGACCTGCTCGGCCCTCAACCGGTGCGCCCCGGCCCCAGCTTCTTCGCCCTGGTCGACGGCCGCACCCTCCCGCCGGCTCTCCTCGGAGTCGATGCCCTCGGGGCGGACGCGCTGGGCTTGATCCGCCGGGCCGACAGCGAGGGTTCCTTCCTCTACGTCGCCGATCCCCAGAAGACCGGCCTCTGGTATCTCTCCGCGGAGAGAAAGGAGAGCAAGAAACGGGGCTATCCGCCGGTTCAGGTCGAGAGCATGTACCGTCGCGTGGAGGCCGTGGTCGAGCCCCCTGCCTTGGCGACGGCCACCGTACAACGGCTTCGAATCGTGGCCAGGGAAGCCAAGGAGGTTCGCTTCCTGCCCATTGAGGCGCCCCCGGAGTCGCAGTTGCAGGCCGCTTTCCAGCTCGACGGCTCTCCCACATGGGAGAACCTCGACATCGCCACGCCGACAGCGGGTGCCCGGGGGGAGGCGCTGATCGTCTTCCCGCGCCCCCTGCGCACAGGCGAAGGCTTGTCCCTCCGGCTCCAGGCCCGGGATGCCAAGGGCTTGGTGGATGCCGGGAACAAGCTCTTCCAGCCCAGGAACCCTGCCGCCTGGTTCGCCGCCTACGCGCCCCTCTCTCCGTTGCCGACAGAGATGTACTTCCACCTGCCCTCCGGCTTCAAGGTGGCCGCCACCGGCCAGGAAATGGACGCAGCGAAATCATCGGCCCACTGGCGGAGCCAGTGGCCGGTCTGGAACCCTGGATTCATCGCCGGCAAGCTCAAGGAGTCCGGCAGGTTCATCGGGGACTCTCAGCTGGCGTTCTTCAATACCCCGCCCCGGATCATCTGGGGCAGCTCCCTGGCCAGCTTTCCTTGGGCTACATCCACTGGCACTACGACCAGCACTACGACCAGCACCTCGACCATCAGGCCATCTACATCGCGGGAAGGCGGCGGCGGTGGAGTGGGTGGCCTCGGCGGCGGGAACGGTGGTGGTGGGGGCGGTGGCCGCGGTGGCACCGCCGGTGGGGCGGGTGGCCTCGGTGGCGCAGGTGGGGTGGGCGGTGGCGCTGGAGGTGGCAGCAGAAACTTGGTGTCTCTCGGCCATCGTACCGGCTGGAGAACCGAGCCCGGGGCGGATCTCCTGGCCCGGTTGAAGGAGATCCGCGCAGGATTTTCGGTCCCCCTCGCGGGACGCACGCTTCGTTCGGGCGCCGCTCAGAGCAAAGCCCAGACCGCCGCCTCCTTCCCCGCGAAGCTCGACACGTCGGGCTCCTGGGGCCACATCCCCCTTCTGGAAGCCTGGTTCGGGCCGTTGCCCACAGGACACGCCTCGCTCGTCGCCTGGTCTTCCTCGAAGCCGGTTCAAAGCTGGAACGGCCTCCTCACCGCGCGGACAGAGTGGTCCAATTCGACCGTCCGGGAGTCCGCACGCCAGTGGTGGGGGATCAGCGTTCAGCCGGCCTCCTACCGCGACCGGTGGATCGAGGAAGGGCTCCAGGAGATGGCGGTGGCCTTGAGCAGCGCGAGCCCCTACCAGCATTGGGGCTTCGTCCGGCAGAGCTTGTTGAATCCTGCCGGTTCGGTGCCGCCCTTCCAGCTCGGAGCGATCACCGAAGGCGAGCGCCTCGCGCTCCTAGGCCCCGAGGCGTTCCCCCTCCTCACCGCCGGCAAGGGGGGCTACGTGTTCCACATGCTCCGCATGCTCTTGCAGGAAACCGGCGACCTGCCGGACAGCCGGTTCCAGACCTGGCTGCAGGAGCTGGCAGAGAAGCACCGGGGGGGCACCCTCTCCACCGCCGAGCTGGAGGCTTCCCTCGGGAACTACTTGCCGCCGGAGGCCTTGATCGGTGAGGAGAAGTCGTTCTCCTGGTTCTTCAAGCAGTGGGTCCGGGGGACCGAGATGCCCCGCTTCCGAAGCGACCTCCAGGTGGTGGCCGCGGGAGAGGGCTCCTGGCGGGTCACGGGGGCGATCCACCAGGAAGCGGTCTCGCCCGAGTTCGTCAGCGTCGTCCCCGTTTATGTGGAGCTGGCCGACGGGACGATCCAACGCATCGCGCGGGTTCCTTTGCAAGGGAACGCATCCTGGCGGGTGGCCGTGAACCTCGCCGCCCCGCAGCGTCCGCGGCGCGCCTTGATCAATGCGTTCGGGGACGTGCTCAGCCGCGAATGAACGGGCTCCATCCCCCCTTCATCGACCTCAACTATGAGGTCCTCTCCATGCTGAAGGAGGGGGGGATGGGGGCTGTCTACAAGGTGCGCCACCGGCTGCTCGACCAGACGCGCATCATCAAGGTCATCCGCCCGCATCTGGCCGGAGACGAGGAGCTCGCGGAGCGGTTTCTGCGCGAGGCGCGGGCGGCCAGCCGGCTGCGCCACCCGCACATCGCCCTCCTGCTCGACTTCAAAGTCGATCGCGACGGCCATGAGATGCTGGTCATGGAGTACATCGACGGCCTCAATCTCCAGGAGCTGCTGGACCGGCACGGCCCACCGGCTCTCGGCGCGACCGTCGAGCTGGCGCGCCAGGCGCTCTCGGCGCTCGGCTATCTCCACCGGCAAGGGCTGGTTCACCGCGACGTGTCGCCGGACAACCTCATGCTCACCCGGGGACCGGATGCCGAGCCGGCGATCAAGCTGATCGACCTGGGAATCGCCAAGCTGCCGCCCGGGGGCGATCCGGGGCTCACGCATCCAGGCGTGTTTCTGGGGAAGCCGCTCTATGCCTCGCCCGAGCAGTTTCTCGGAGAAGGCGAGGTGAACGCCCGCAGCGACGTCTATTCGATGGGGGTGGTGCTCTATCGGCTGCTCACCGGCCACCTGCCGTTCACCGGCAAGAACCGCCGCGAGCTCAAGACGGCCCATCTCTTCCATCCACCCCGGCCGTTTGCGGAGACCGATCCGGAGGAGAAGATCCCCGAGGACCTGCGGCAGGTCGTCCTGCGCGCCCTGGTCAAGGATCCGGCGGAACGGATCGAGAGCGCGGCGTCGTTCAGCCGGTTTCTGGAAGACGTCGCCCGGCGCTTCCCGTTCGATCCCGAGGACCTGGAGAGCGTGCTCGGTCCTCCACCCGCCCCGGCGGCGGCTGCGTTCGAACCGGAGAAGCCCGCCTCGGAGGTCACCACGCGGCCGGACAGGCCGCCGGTCGCGCTCTCAACGGCGCCTTCGCTCGACACCCTGCCGCAGCCTCCTCCTCTTCCTGGGCAAGAGGTCGCAGCGGTGGAAGCCATGGCCCCGGTGGTTCCCGAGGCTCCTCCGGCCGCCTCTCCCCCGGCACCCGCCGGCCCCCGGCGGCGCCGCGCGGTGGGCATCGCCGCCGGCTTGGTCCTGGCGGCCGGGGCCACCACGGCAGCCGGGGTCTGGCTGCTCCGGCCGGAGCCGCTCGCGCCTCCGGTTCTTCAGTCCGCTGAAACCGGGCCGGCACCCGCGCCCGTCCGCCCTGCTCCTCAGAGGATCTCCCTGGAGCCGGAGCCGGTCCCGCCGCGCCCTGCACCCGTTCCTTTGAAGGCCCCGCCGGAGACCGCGAAGCCTGCGGCCTCCCAGGAGACCGGTTCGGCCGCCAAGAGGCCGCCGGACCCATCGGCGCTCACCACCAACGTGCCCGAGGAGAGTCCGCCCCCCACGGAGACCGGCGGCGCCCAGCCGGCGGCGGTGGCCGAGGTGGCTCCTCCTGCCGCTCCCCCGGTGGCCGATCGGCCCGTGCGTCCGCTGGAGCCACCAACCGCCGCCTATCCCGCGGGAGCCGTCGAGAGCGGCTGGAGCTGCAAGGTGAGCGTCCCGGTGACGGTGGGCGAAAGCGGAGAGGTCGTGAAGGTCGGGAGCCCTCGCGCGGAGTGCGAGCCGGCGCTCGTGCGCGAGGCAGATCCTTACACGCGGCTCTTCATGCAGGCCGCCCGCGAGGCCGCCCAGCGGGCCCGCTTCGAGCCGGCGATCCAGAATGGCGTGCCGGTGCGCGCGACGACGACCCTGGTCTACGTTTTTCCGGCGCCCGCTCCCAACTCCCCGTAGGCTCGGAGCGCAAGCTCAGGCCCCGAACACCTCGTAGCACGCCCGGCAGCGGGCTTCGTAGGAATCTCCGTCGCCCACCTGAAGCTGCTCGGTGCCGCCGGCGATGCGCTGGCTGTATTGGGCGGGCGCACCGCAGCGGACGCAGACCGCGTGCATCTTGTCCACGTATTCGGCGAGGGCGAGGAGGCGCGGCATGGGACCGAAAGGCTGGCGCTTATAGTCGAGGTCCAGCCCCGCCACGATCACCCGCACCCCGGCGTCGGCGAGCTCGCCGGCCAGGTCCACGATGCCGTCGTCGAAAAACTGCGCCTCGTCGATCCCCACCACCTGCACACCGGGAAGGAGCCGCCCGCGCAGCTCCGCGGCCGAGGCGACGGTGATCGCCTGGAGCTCGCGGTTGTCGCGCGTCACCAGCCGCTCGGGGTGATGCCGGGTGTCGGCGGCCGGCTTGAAGACCTGGACGACCTGGCGGGCGATGGTGGCCCGCCGCAGACGACGGACCAGCTCTTCGCTCTTGCCGGAGAACATTCCCCCGGCGATGGCTTCCAGGTGTCCATGGACGCGGTTCTTTTCGACCAAGCGATCGTCAATGCTCATGGGGTGGGGACTGTACTCCACCCGGGGGGGCGAAGGCCACGCCCAGGCGCGCCGCCAACGCCTCGGCCCGCTCGATGCAGTACGGCACCTTGAGGTCCCGGAACGCCTGGCGGGCCTGGTGGAGGAGCGCGGAGGCCTCTTCCGGCCGGCCGTGCAGGACCGCGAGCGGCGCCAGGTCGAGACGGGTGCGGGCCACCTCGAACGGCACTTCGAGGCTCAGAAACCCCTGCAGGGCCTCCTCCAGCCGCGCCGTCGCCTCCCCGGTCTCTCCCGCCGCGGCGGCGATCCGGCCCACCGCCCGCTGTGCGATGCCGATCCCGTACCAGAACTTGACCTCCTGGGTGACCGCCACCGCTTCGAGCGCCGCCTCGCGCGCCGTGGCCAACTGGCCGAGGCCCAGGCGGGCTTCGCCGAGGTAGGCCGAGAACCAACCCAGAAGCTGCTGCATCCCGGTGCCGCGCAGGCGCTCGACGGAGTCCTCGAGAATCTCCGCGGCGCGCGCAAAGTCCCCCTTTTCCAGGCAGGCATAGCCGAGAAACCCGGGGCCGGCGGATCGGTTGAGCGGGTCCTGCGCCCGCTCCAGACCGCCCTGGCATTCGGCGATCCCGCGGTCGAAATCGCCCAGCGAGGCGTAGAAATAGCCCGTGCTCCAGGAGGGGTCCAGGCGCGGATCGGCGAGCGCCTTCCAGATCTCGTGCGCGCGGTCCATCGACGACAGGGCGGCCTCGAACTGCCCGAGCACGTAGTGATGGAAGCCGGCCACCCAATGCGCCTGGCCGGCCCACCAGCGCTCTCCACTGCGTTCGAGCAGATCCACGGCGCGCAGCCCGTCCTGGATCCCGCGGGCGAACCGGCCGGCCCAGAAGGCGTCGCGGGAGAGCACGTAGAGCGCCTTGCCCTCGGTCGCCTCGTCGCCGCAGCGTTGCGCCGCGGCGATGGCGAGACGCGCGCAGCGGGCGGCTTCGTCCTGATTGCCCAGGTAGCTGTGGGTGTGGGCGAGCCAGAACCGATACCGGCCGGCCAGGGAGGGATCGGCCAGGCGTTCCACCCGCTCGGCGTGTTGCAGGAGCAGCTCCAGCTTCTCGGGGAAGCGGGCGAGCGGCAGGAGCGAGTCGGCGAGCTGCAACACCAGCTCCAGGGTGCGCCGGTCGCGCTCCTCCTCCGGCAGCCGCGGCGCCAGGGCCAGCGCCTCGGAGAGCGCCTTCGCCGCCTCGGCGTGGGCATAGCTCTGCGCCGCCCGCACGGCGAACAGGCTCAGGTAGAGGACCGCTTTCTCCGGCTGGTCGGCGCGCGGGGAATGGTAGGCCAGGCTGTCGTAGGCGTCGGCCAGGTGATCCGCATACAAAGCTTCCAGGGCCAGGACGGTCGCACCGTGCAAGGCCTGCCGGCGGCCCGAGAGGAGGCTCTGGTAGACGGCCTCCTGGGTCAAGGCATGCTTGAAGAAGCAGGCCGGGCGCTGCGCGGGGGTGCTCTCGGCGGCCTCGTAGAGGAACTCCCACCGCTTGAGATCGGCGAGGAGAGGTGGCAAAGGAGCACCCTGGTCCCAGATCGCCTCCAGCAGATCGAGGGCGAACTCCCGGCCGAGAACCGAGGCGGTCTGCAGAAGCCGCTTGTGCTCCTCCGGCAGACGGTCGATGCGCGCCATGAGGACGCCCTGGATGGTGTCCGGCACCGAGACGTCGCCCTGGGACTGGCGTTCCAGCAGCGACCGCGTGAGCTCTTCGAGAAAGAACGGATTGCCCTCCGCCTTGTCGAGGATCACCTGGGCGAGGCCGGCGCGGAGCTGGCCCTGGCGCAACACCGACTCCACCACCCGGCGGCTGTCCCGGTCGGTCAGGCGGCGCAGCGAGATCTGGGTGGCATAGGATTTGTCCATCCAGCGGGGTTGATAGCCGGAGCGGTAGGTCAGGACCAGCAGGAGAGGCACGGCGGGAATCCCCTCGACCAGCGAGGCGAGGAAGTCCTCGGAGGTCTGGTCGATCCAGTGCAGGTCCTCGATCTCCAGCAACACCAGGCCGCCGCGCCCGGCGCGAAAGGCCTGGCGCAGGATGGCGAAGGTGCGCGCCTGCAACGCCTGCGGGCTGAGCTCCGCCAAGGCCTCGCTGCCGGAGGGGAGATCGAGCAGGCGCAGGAGATACGGCATCGCTTCCTGTGGCTCCAGCCCGATGCGTACCAGGCCATGGTGGACCTTCGCGATGGCGGTGGCCGGAGCATCCCCCTCGCCGATCCCCCATTCGTGGCGCAGGATGTTGCGCAAGGGCAGGTAGGGGATGCCGGTGCCATAGGACAGGCAGCGGCCGGACAGCCAGGCGGCGGGCGAGCCCCAGCCACGGCGCCGCAGCTCGTAGAGGAGACGCGACTTGCCGGCGCCTGCTTCTCCCGAGACGCCCACCACCTGGCCATGCCCGTCGGCGGCCAGCCCGCGCAGCTCGTCGAGCACCGCCAGCTCTCGTTCCCGGCCGACGAACGGCGCCAGGCCACCGCCGCCCAGGACGGCATCGTCCGGCCGGCCGGTGCCCACTCCGAGGATGCGAAAGGCGCGGATCAGCTCGGTCTTGCCTTTGACCTGGGTCGGCTCCAGAGCTTCGGCCTGCACCTCTCCCTGCACCAGGCGCCAGGTGGACTCGCTGATCAGCACCGCGCCCGGCTCGGCGATCTGCTGCAGGCGGGCCGCCAGATTGGTGGTGTCGCCCACCGCCGTGTAGTCCGTGCGCAGGTGGTCGCCGATCCCGCCCACCACCACCCAGCCGGTGTTGAGACCCAGCCGCACCTTGAATTCGACCCCATGGCGGTCCCCGAGCTCCGCCCGCCGGTCGCGCAGCGCCTTCTGCAAGCCGAGGGCGGCGAGCACGGCGCGCCGCGCATGGTCCTCGTGGGTGATGGGCGCGCCGAACAAGGCCATGAAGCCGTCGCCCAGAAACTGGTTGATCGTTCCTTCGTAACGGTGGACCTCGGCCAGGGCCAGCTCGAAGAAGCGGTTGAGCAGCAGGTGCATGACCTCCGGTCCCAGCTTCTCGGCGAGCCCGGTGGAGCCCACGAGGTCGCAGAACAGCACCGTCACCTGCTTGCGCTCTCCTTCCAGAGCGGCGCGCGGCACCTGCTCGAGATGGGACGGCGTATAGCCCTGGAGGGTCGGCCCGGCAGGCGGCCGTGGCGCAGGGGCCGGAGGAGGAAGGGGCGGAGCCTCGGCCGGGGGAGCCGGGACCGGGGGAGAAGCGCCCAGCGGCTGGCCGCAGGCACCACAGAATTTGAAGCCGGGGGGATTCTCGGTCTGGCACTGCGCACAGACCGGCGCGAGCTTCGCCCCGCACTGACCGCAGAACTTGAAACCGGCGGGGATCTCGGACTGGCACTGGGGACAGTTCATGGCGTCGAACCTGCGCAGCGCGGTCCCCGGTTGGAGGCTTCTACAAGAGGATCAGCGCCACCCCGGCCGCCATCAACAGAGCAGCCGTCAGCTTGCCCGGCGTCACCCTCTCTCCGAAAACCGCTCTCCCCAAGAACACCGCCAGCAGGTTGCCGATTCCCCGCTTGAGCGTTTCGATCAGCCCGACCAGGACATACTGGAGCGCCACGAGCTGGAATCCCAGGGCGAGCGTGCTCGACAGCAAAGCCATCACGAAAAGAAGCCGGCCGCGGCGCAGCCCGGCCAGCTCGCTCCAGCGGTTCTGCACCGCGAGGACGGCCAGGGCACCGAGGGCGATCCCGGCGGTCAGCACCAGGCCATGGAACGGCGGGCTCGCCTGCGCCACCGCCAGCTTGTCGAGCGGGATGGTGAGCGACAGCAGCAGGGCCGTCCCGGCCATCAGCCAGGCACCCGGCTGCGAGGCGAAGGCGCGCAGCCGCGACGGCGGCGCCCCGCCGGCCGGCACCGTGCCGCCGCTCTCTGCGGTCTGGCCGAGGCTCAACCAGAAGGCACCGGCCACGACGCAGGCGATGCCCATCAGGTCGAGGGGCGCCGGCCGCTCTCCCAGAAGCCCGAAGCCCAGCAGGGCCGTGAACACCGGGGTGAGGGAGAGGAGCGGCACGGTGACCGAGAGCGGCGAGATGCGCACCGCCTCCAGGAACGTCAGGTTGGCCACCACGTTGAGCGCCACGGAACCGAGCGCCGGCAGCCAGTACCCGGCGGCGACCGGCGCCGGCTCGCCGAACAGGACGGCGGCGCCGAACAGGGGGACCGACGCCACCGCCAGCAGGAAGACCATCGGCACCGGCGGCAGATGGCGCACCAGGATCTTGCGGAAGAGATCGAACCCCGAGGAGCCGACGGCTGCCGCAACCACCAGAAGGAGCGGCAGGAGGCTCAAGCCGCAAGCACCCGCTTGACCATCCGGTCGAAGCGCTCGCCGGCCAGATAGACGCCGTCCAGCACGTTGGGATCGAGCTCGTCGGCGTCGTCCTCGACCTCGTCGAGGCTCACGTCGCCGGAGGCGCCCAGCATCCGGTGGCGTTCGCGCACGGTGGTGGAGAGATAGATCGCCAGCGCGCGGTAGAAGCGGGCGGCGAAGCCCATGTCGCGGGACAGCTTGCCCTGCAACACCGGCTTGGAGATGGCGAACACCTCCGCATCCTCCAACCCGCGCACGGTGGCGGATGGCGGCCGGGCGTCGACGAAGGACATCTCGCCGACGATCTCGCCGGCATTCAGGCGGGCGATCTCCCGCTCCTGGCGGCCGAGGAGGACCGACAGCCGCCCTTCCAGGAGGATGAACAGGGCGTCGACCGGCACGCCTTGCTGGATCAACGTCTCGCCCCGTGCGACCGGCCGCCGGCGGCCGGTGTTGATCATCCACTCGACGTCGTCGTCATTGAGCTGGCCGAACAGGAACAGAACCTTCCTCATGATGCGAACCCCTCCGGTCGAATCGGCTAGATCCCCAGTTTTTCCCGCAGCGTCGGAATCACCAGGCTGATCGGCCGGTCTTCCTGCACGATGATGCCCCCCGCCGCGAGCGTGCCGCTGCTGATCTCCTGCGTCGGTCCCCGCGAGGACGACCAGCGGTAGCCGGTGGGGGTCGACCGGTCCTTCTCGAGGGCGACGGTGACCTGGATGAGCGGGCCGGCCTCCATCAGCTTGGCGACCAGCGCTTCGTTGCCGAGCAGCCGGTTCATGCCGCGCTGGGTGGCCGGAAAGGCGGCGGCCGCGGTCACCTCGCCGAGGATCGCGCCGAACTCCTCGCGCTTGACCGTGCTCGGCGCCACCTGCACCGCCATCCCGGGCCGCACCCGCTTGCCGGCCGACGCGGGGACGAAGAGGACGGCCACCAGATCCTCGGAGGTCTCCTCCAGGCTGAGGATGGCCGAGCCGGGCGCGATCACCGCGCCGCGGTCCACCAGCACCTCCAGCACCCGGCCGGCATGCGGCGAGAGGATCTGTTCGTTCTGGGCCAGCTTGGCCCGCAGCTCGCGGACCTGGCTCTCGAGATCCTTGAGGCTGCGCTCGCGGGTCTCCAGCTCCTGGCTCAGCTGCTGGACCGCCTCCAGCCCCTTGCTCTCCAGGCCGTTCAGCTCCAGCCGCTTGGCCTGGAGCTGGTCGGTCTTGGCATTGATCTCCTGCTGTGCCATCAAGACGTCCCGCCGGGTGGCCAGGCCATCCTTCAGCAGCTCCTCCTGGACCGCCTTGCGCTGGCGCAAGATCTCGATCTCGCCCTCCAGGGTGTGGATGCCGTTCTCCAGGTTCTCCCGCTGCTGCTCCAGATCCCGCGACCGCAAGGTTTTCTGTTGCCGCGAGTAGCGCTGCCGATCCGCCAGCTCGCCGCGCAGGTCGGCCAGCTTGCCCTCCAGGTCGGCGATCTGCCGCACCAACTCGTCCTGGCGCAGGGTGGCCACCGGCTGCCCTTTCGCGATCACGTCGCCGATGCTCACCTGCACGTCCTCGATCTGCCCGGCGCTCGGCGCCACCAGGTCGGAGACGCCGCCGCGGCGCAGGAGGATCCCTTCGCCGTTCGCCTCGGAGGGGATGGACCCCCAGACGCCCCAGCCGAGGGCCGCCAGCAGGATGGCCCCGACCGCCCCCAACGCCATCCATCCCTTGGGATCGGTGACCTGCAGGAGCTGGTCGAGCTGCTCGGGAGACGACAACCGTTCGAGGGCGACTTTGCGAAAGATCATGGCCGGGCCTCCTCGGCGGACGGTACACGGGTCAGCAGCTCGGGGCGCAAGGCGGCGCCGCCCTCCCCCTCGCTCCCGGCCAACAGGGTGCCGGTCTCGAAGCGCAGGCGGGCGAGCGCCTGGGCGAGGGCGAGCCGGGCGGCCACCTCGGTCTGCCGGGCGGAGGTGAGCCGGTCGCGCTGGCTGATCAGGTCGAGCAGCGTGGAGGTGCCGGCGCGCAGCTTCTTCTCCTCGTTGATCACGGCGCGCTCGAACAGGGCGACCGCCTGCGCCGCCTTGTCCGCCTGCAAGGCTCCGCTCGCGACCGCATCGAGCGCCGAAGGAACGTCGGCTCCCACGTTGCGCGCCAGGACGTCGATGCGCAGCGCGCTCTGCCGCAGAGCCGCCTCGGTCTCCGCCTGCGCCCCGAGCGCCGTCCGGTTGCGGGTCGGCCACGCCAGGCTCACCCCCAGCGAAGCGCCGACGCCCGGCACGTTGCGGCCGAGCGCGGAGAGATAGTCGGCGGCGCCGTTGCCCGCCACCAGTCCCGACCAGGTCGGCACGAAGAGCAGGTCGAGCTTCGGCTGGAGCGCGTTGGTGGCGGCGTGCAGCCGGATCTCGACCGCCTCCCGGCGGGTGCGCGCCGCCCGCAGGTCGGCACGGCGGCGCAAGGCCGTCTCGATCCAGCGGTCGGCCTCCACCGCCCCGGGGACCTCGGCGGGACGGATCCGCGGGAACGGATCGGCCGGCGGCGGCAGCGCGGCGATGCGCGACGGCTCCAGGCCGATCTCGCGCCCGAGGCTCTGCCGCGCTGCGAACAGCGACCGCTGGCCGCCGATGCGAGCCGATTCCTTGGCCGCCAGGTTCGCCTCCAGCTGCACCAGCTCGGCCGCCGGGGTCTGATCCGCCTCGACGAGCCGCCGGGTGGTGGCGAGAAGGTCGCGCGCGCTCGCCTCGCTCTCCTCCAGGATCTCCAGATCGAGCGCCCGGGCGCGCGCCGTCCAGTATTGCAGGGCCACCGCGAGCACCCTCTCCGCCGTGGTCTGTTCCAGATCGAGCGTTCCCGCCACCACCTCCCGCTCCGCGGCCAGCTCGCCCGCGGCGGTCACCGACCGCCCTCTCCCTTGCAGGAGCGGCTGCCGGAAGGCGAACGACAAGGTGCCGACGTTGACCGGGTCCTCCCCCGACCCCGGCACCTCCGTCCGGTGGACCCGGAAGGAAGGCGTGACCGTCAGACCCGAGCGGAGCCGGGTGGCGAGGCCGAGAGAGCTCTCCAGGCTGCGCAGCTCCGCGCTCGTGCTCTCGGTCTGCGGCGTGTCCGAAGCCGTCTCCTTCACCTCGGACGTCACCACCGGATCGAACGCACCGGCGGCGCCGAGCAGAGCGCCCTGCGCCCCCGCCAGGCGGGCCTCGACGAGCGCGATGTTGGGATCATTTTCCAAGGTGAGGCGCAGCGCCGATCCCAGATCGAGCCCCGACGGCACCTGCGCCACCACGGAAACCGGCCCGACCGGTGCGAGCAGGAGGCCGGCGAGGAGGACGCGCGGAAACAGACCTTCGGTCTTCATGCAAACTGCGTCAGGCTAGCACTCCGGTCGCGACCGCACAACCCACGGCTCAGCTCTCCGCGGAAGCGGTTGGAGGCCTCCGGCGGATCAACACCAGATTGCGGGCATAGACCACGGCTCCGAACAGCTGCCCGATGACACCGACCGGATCTCCCCGCCGGAGAAAATAAACCAGCATGACGATTCCGCCGACCAGGCTGAGCCACCAGAACAGGGTGGGAACGACGCTCTTGCGCCTTTTCTCGGTGGCGATCCACTGCACGAGCATCCGGCCGGTGAACAAAGCCTGACCGGCGAAGCCGAAGGCCAGCCATCCCCAGGGCAGACCCGATTGCCGAGGGTCTGCTCCGCCTGCGGTCTGCGGCGCGGCGCCCGTGAACAAGGGGAGGCACGCCAATCCACACGTCAGACCCACGATGAAAACGATCACGTACGAGGCTTTCACACGAGACCTCCGATGTTAAGCTGACCACCGTGTCCTCCCCCATCGATCCGCACGCCGAGCTGAGCGCCTACACCCGCAATGCCTTCGACGCCGCGGCGCTGGCCGCCGGCCTCACCCTCCCTTTGCCCGACGAGCCCTTCGTCCCCTTCTGGGAGGACCGCGTGGCCGAAGCGCGGGAGCGGGGCGCCTTTGCGGTGCTCCGCGAGCACATGCCACAGCTCCGCTTCCCGATCCGCGCCGGCTGGAGCGACGACGAAGGCTATCAGGCCGCGACCCGCCGGGGCGTCCCCGCGGACGAAATCGCCGCGGCGACCGGCCTGGAGCTCGACCGGCCCGACGCGGTGGAGCTGGCGCTCCATGCGAGCCCGGCCGGCCGCATTCCCCTGATCATCGTCCGCCGCCGTCCGGAATTCGTCGCCCTGGTCTGCGCGCTCACCCACCGCAACGAGCCGAAGCCGGTGCCGGATGCGCAGGGGGCCATCATGATCGCGGGCTACAACAACTGGACCCGCGTCCGCGGCCTGCGCCGCCGCGGCGAGGAGCTGCGCAAGGAGCTTTACCAGGATCGTTTCATCCTGCTGAGCGACGGCCCGTACAGCGCCGTCCCCGCCGCCGCCCTGGGGCTCGCGGACGACGCCTGGCGGGAGCGATCGCTCGTTCTGCGGCGCGACCATGAATGCGCCCACTATCTGACCCGCCGGATCTTCGGCTCGATGCGCAACAACCTGCACGACGAGCTGATCGCCGACTACGCCGGCATCACCGCCGCGGCCGGCCGATACCGGGCGGCCTGGTTCCTGCGCTTTCTGGGTCTGGAAGATTTCCCCGTCCGGCGTCCCGGCGGACGCCTCGACCTCTACCGCGGCGATCCCCCGCTTGCCGACGCGGCCTTCGAGCAGCTCCAGGCCCTCGTCCACCGGGTGGCGCACACCGTCGAGCGGTTCGATGCGGATCGTCCCGACCACCCCCGCGAAAGAGCCCTCACCCTTCTCGCCCTCGCCGTCCTCGGGCTGGACGCCCTGGCCGCTCCGGACGGCGAGGAGCGCCTCCGGCGGACGGTCGCCGAGCTGCGCGGCAAAGTGGGGTGGCGGGAGCTGCCGGCGGCCGGCCCCGCATCAGCGGTGTAGCCGGCGAGACTCCAGCGCCGTCAAGAGATCCGCCGCCGGCCGAACGCGCGCACCAC
>DIHE01000128.1:19434-25233 GCA_002420005.1 Holophagales bacterium UBA5704
TCGGTCATCCGTACCCGGCGCGGCAGGAGGAGCCGCAGGACGGAGCCCTCGGGATCGAGGCGCTTCCCCGCCGCCAGGTTCGCCCCCGGGGCGAAGCTCCCCAGGCGAAGGTTGCAGGTGACGGACAGGCTGCCGGCCACCACACCGCTCTCTACGTCGAACGCCGCGATCTCCAGGGCGTCGAAGAACCCGGCCTGCCGCGCCCGCGCCACCGACGGGCGCAGCACCAGGGTCGGCCGCAGGTCGTCCTCCAGGAAGCCCCAGGCCGGATCGCCCGCGGTGGCGAGATCGATCGGCGCCCCCAGATCCACCCAGCGCGCCAGGGTCAGCTTCTGCTCCGCGGTCAGCCCCGGCACGCCGCCGGCCGGATGGGCCGCCGTCACCGCAAAGTCCAGATCGTCGCCGCGGTCCTGGTTGCGCCGGCCGTCCAGCCGCTCCCCCCAGACCTTCCAGAGAAGGAGGCTCTGCCGGCTCTGGTAGGCCCGCAGGTAGCGGGTGAGCTGCGGTGCATACCACCGCTCCTGCTCCCCCGGCGGCGGCGCGGAAAGCTCGGCGAAGTTGTCGAGGACGAGCCGGAAGTAGGCGGCCGGCCAGGCGACGCCGTCGCGCTGGACGGGTGGCGCGGAGCGCGCCAGGGAGAGCCCCGCGGCCGGGGCGGCGCCCCCATGGCACGAGACGCACCGGGCCTCGAGAATCGGCACCACGTCGCGATGCCACTCCACGGTGACCTGGTGCGACGCCACCGTCCGCACCCCCGGCTGGTTCCCCGGGCCGAGGGTGAGGAGCGGCGTCCGCCGGGCGAGATCGGGCACCGCGAAGCCCGGCTGCGCCGCCGCGGTGTCCTCGAAGTCGATCGGCGCCTTGCTGTGGGCATGGCAGCCGCCGCAGTCGTAGCGCGCCTCGCCCGGGCGCACCTGATGCCAGGTCTGCGCCATGTTGAGCACCAGACCGCGGCGGTCGAGGGTCTGGAAGGTCACCGCCGTGTCCGCCGGAATGCGCGCCAGGAAGCTGGTGTCGTCCTCCTGGCTCCCATCCGGCCGCGTCACCCGCGGCGCCCCCGGCTTGCGCACCGGGATCTCGCCCAGGATGCGCAGCCGCTCGCCCCCCACCGCGTTGAAGTTGCGGCCGTTGTCCGGATAGGTCCGGTCGGTCGACGGAGAAAACGCGAGCACCCGCACGGCCCAGACGTCGCCGTCGCCGTAAACGCCCGCGTCCGCCCCTTGCCGCAGCCAGCGGAACGGCGCCTCGTCCCCGGTGTTGAACGGATCGCGGTCGTCCCAAAAGCGGCCGAAGGACGCTTCCGTGTCGCGCCAGAGGAGCGAGGAGGAGCCGATCAGACCGAACGGCTCGCCCGGGGTGAGCCCCTCCTCCGCGATCGCCTCGTCGCTCAGCTCGGGCCACGCCGCCGGCCCGGCGACGCCATAGAGCTGTTGCCAGCTCACCACCGGCCGCGGCCATTGCAGGTTGTAGCCGTCCTCGGCGACCACGGTGACGAGGCCCGGCGGCTTCCCGGGCGTCCCGGCGGAGGGCACGGCGACCGGCCGGCCGTCCGGGATCAGCACGATGGTGCCATGCACCCAGGGGAGCGCGGTGCCCAGGCCGACATAGATGCCATTGTGATTCGCCGGGCCGGCGGCATAGACCGCCAACAGGTCCGCCCGCGCCGGATCGCCCGCCGCGCTGGGCGCCGCCGCCGGATGCGTGAGCTTGCCCCGCCGGGCCGCGCCGGCACAGGGGGCCGGCCCCTCGATCCCCGACGAGCCATAGGCGTTGTCCTCCCAGCCCGGGCACGGCGCCGGAAAATCGTCCGGCGTGGTGAACGGGGTGAGCCGGACCTGCTCGATCCGCTGGAAGGGGATCTTGCCGTCGAGGCCGTCCGAGAACACCGCCTGCGGGCTGTCGAAATCGGGCCCCGCCGGATCGAGCGGGTAGCGGATCAGGTCGCCGAATCCGTTGTTGTTCAGGTTGTAATACCGGGTCACCACCAGATCGCCGCCCGGCATCTGGGTCATGAAATGGTGCACGAGAAACGGCTCGGCAAACCCGGAAAGCCCATGCCAGTTGCGCCCGTCGGGTCCGATCACCCAGAGAGGAAACTGGCGGACGTCGCGCAGCCCCTGCTCCTCCCAGCTCGAAAAAGCGATCCGTCCATCGAGCAGCACCTGCGGATGCAGCGCCATCGCGAGATTCAGATGGCCGATCGGCTCGACGTTGCGGCCGTCGTCGTCCATGGCGAACAGCTGCATCACCCGCTGGCCGGTGTTGAACGCCTTCGGCGGCACGAAGTTGTTGCGGCTGGAGGTGAAGACGATCCGTCTTCCGGGCGCCCAGGTGCCGCCGGTGTTGAAGACGCCGATCCGCGGATGGTTGCTCCCCGCCACACCCGGCTCGAACCGCGCGCCGTTGCCGGTGTTGGGCGTCAGCGCCTGGGTGGTGAGCCGCACCAGCGCCCGCGTCGTCAGATCCAGCTTGTAGAGATCCGCCCCCGCCGTGGACAGCGACGGCCCTTCCGGATCGCCGCGCTGCGGGTTGACCGCGGTCAGGTCGTGGTACCAGGTGAACAGCACCTGCCGGCCGTCGAACGACACGTTCGGATCGGCCACCGCTCCGGCCGCGAGGGGCTTGCCCGCCGGCGTATCGATCTGTCCGCGATAGCGCTCCAGGGGAAAGACCACTTCGCGCGAGCCGTCGCGCTTCAGCAGCACGAGCTGCGCCCCCGCATCCGGCGTCAGCGGACGCACCGTATCCGGCCACACACTGTTGGCCTGAGCCGGTCCCGCCCCTGCATAGGGAGCCCGCACATAGAGCAGCTCATAGGGCAACGGCTGCACCGTATCCGCCCCCGCAGCCCCCGCCGCGAGAAGCCACCCGCCGAACACGAACAAGGTGCACCTGCGCATCGACCGTCCCTCCGCTCTCGGGACCACCCGGCAACTACGCGGGGAGCCGCAGGGGCTCGAGGTGGTCGATCTGCGCCGCGGCCTTGCTGCGCAGGGCGTGCCAGAGGTCCCAATCCTGCTGCAGACCCAGCCAGAAATCGGCAGACATACCGAGAACCCGGGCCAGCCGGAGAGCCGTATCCGGCGTCACGGCCCTCTTGCCGCGCACGATTTCATTGAGCCGCGGAAAAGAGACCCCCAGCCGGATCGCGAAAGCCGACTGACTGACGCCGAGCGGCTTCAGAAACTCCTCCAGGAGCATCTCGCCCGGGTGCGTCGGCGGCCGATGGGTCGGGAGCCGCCGCGCCACCAGGTTGCCGCGCTCCGCAGGCGAAGCCGGACCCGATGCGCTTTCAGTGGTAGTCAACGATCTCGACTTCGTCGGCATGGCCGTCCTTCCAGGTGAAGCACACCCGATACTGTTGGTTGATCCGGATGCTGTGCTGACCGGATCGATCGCCTTTCAAACGCTCCAGCCGGTTTCCCGGTGGCACCGCCAGGTCGGCGAGGTCCCGCACCCGGTTGAGCTGATCCAGCTTGCGGCGGGCGATGGCCCACAGGTCCATCGGACAGACCGCGCGCGCTTCTTTGGTGCTGGTGCCCTCGAATACGTCCTCGGTCCCTGGGTCGGAGAAGGAGCGTATCACGGGAGCCATTATAACGGCCAACGGAAGCGAGAGGCCACCGGCTACGAAGCGGAGAACCGCGAGCCCGGCCCCACCGGCTCGGTCAACCGCTGTGCACCGTCCGCTCGATCTGCGCCACGTGCTCCAACGAATGAGCGCGGAGAAGGACGACGAGGGCCTTCCAGTCGAAGTCCGCGGTCCACTCGACGGGCGTGAGCGTCCCGTCCTCCTCGCGCACCTTGACCACCATGGCGACCGGCACCTTCGCCGTCAGCGGCGTCTCGTCCGTGGCGCCGTCGAGCAGCGCGAGAATGCTGCGATGCACCTCGGCGAGCTCCTGGAGCAGGCCCGGCCAGGCATGGCCGAGAGGATCGGCGGAGAGGAGGCTCGGGGGCACCGGCCCCCCCGCGGGCCTCTCGCCGCGCAGGAGATCGCGCAGCTGATCCACCGCCGGCCGGTGGCTCTCGACCAGATGATCGACGATCTCCTGCACAGACCAGCGGCCCGGCGCGGGGCGGAGGCGGACGCTCTCCTCCGGCAGCGCGGCGAGCTGCGCTTCGAGCTGCGCAAAGGTCTTCGCGGCGCGCTCGCGGATCGAGGCGAGTGGGGCTTCTGTTCCCTTCTCTCGAAGGTACCGCAAGGCGATCTCTTGCTCGGGGCGGAGGGACGGGGCGGGTGGCGTGCTCATTCCGGGAATGCTACGCCATTTGCGCCGCAACGGGCTCGCAGAGCGGCACCTCGAGACGGTCGAGCATCTCGCGTGGGCAGACCTGCCGGAAGCTGTGGCGGGCCGTCTCCCATTCGGCCAGGAGATGGGCAGCATGGTGCGACCGGGTGGCGCGCGCGTGTTCTTCCACCAGGCCGCGCAGAACGCCCTCCCAGTGGGCCGAGGCGAGCGGCTTCGCGATCACCGTCTCGTCGTTGAGCAGGCTCGCCAGGCGGTCGTCGGGGTCGTAGACGAAGGCCATGCCCCCGGTCATGCCGGCGGCGAAATTGTCTCCCACCGGGCCGAGGACGGCGACCAGCCCGCCGGTCATGTACTCGCAGCCGTTCGCGCCGCACCCTTCGACGACCGCCGTGGCCCCCGAGTTGCGCACGGCGAAGCGCTCTCCCGCCTGGCCCGCCGCGAAAAGCTGGCCGGCGGTGGCGCCGTAGAGCACCGTGTTGCCCAGGATCGTGTTCTCCTGGGTCCGCCCGACGAGCGGTGAAGAGGGCGCCGGGCGCACCACGAGGGTGCCTCCCGAGAGCCCCTTGCCCACGTAGTCGTTGGCGTCGCCGAAGACCTCCAATCGCAGCCCCTGCACGGCGAAGGCGCCCAGGCTCTGCCCCGCCGAGCCGGTGAGGCGCACGGTGACATGGCCGGGCTGGAGGCCGAACATGCCGTACCGGCGGACCAGGTGCGACGAGAACCGGGTGCCGATCGCGCGGTGGGTGTTGCGGATGTTGTACGCGAGCTGCATCTTCTCGCCGTGGCTGAACACCGGCGCCGCGTCCTCGAGCATCTGGGCGTCCAGCGTGTCCGGCACCTCGTTGCGTCCTTCCAGCGTCGCGTGGCGCGCCGAGCCGCCGGCATCCGCCTGCGCCAGGATCGGATTGAGATCGAGATCGTCGAGGTGCGCGCCGCCGCGGCTCACCTGCATCAGAAGGTCCGTGCGGCCGATGATCTCGTCGAGCGAGCGCGCGCCGAGGGAGGCCAGGATCTCGCGCACCTCCTCGGCCAGGAAGCTGAACAGATGCACCACTTTTTCCGGCGTGCCGGCGAACTTCTTCCGCAGCGCCTCGTCCTGGGTGCAGACGCCGACCGGGCAGGTGTTTGCGTGGCATTGCCGCACCATCAGGCAGCCCATGGCGATCAGCGCCGCGGTACCGACGCCGAATTCCTCGGCCCCGAGAAGCGCGGCGATCACCACGTCGCGCCCGGACTTGAGACCTCCGTCGACGCGCAAGCGCACCCGGTGCCGCAACCGGTTGAGGGTCAGCACCTGGTTCACCTCCGACAAGCCCATCTCCCAGGGCGTGCCGGCGAACTTGACCGAGCTCTGCGGCGAGGCGCCGGTGCCCCCCACGTGGCCGGAGACCAGGATCACGTCGGCCCGCGCCTTGGCGACGCCGGCCGCGATGGTGCCGATGCCCGCCTCGGAGACCAGCTTCACGCCCACCCGGGCGTCCGGATTGATCTGTTTCAGATCATAGATGAGCTGCGCCAGGTCTTCGATCGAATAGATGTCGTGGTG
>DIHE01000128.1:25467-63232 GCA_002420005.1 Holophagales bacterium UBA5704
GTGCGGCGGCGGCGAGATCAGCGTCACCCCCGGCGTCGCATGGCGCAGCCGGGCGATCAGCTCGGTGACTTTGTACCCGGGGAGCTGGCCGCCCTCGCCGGGCTTGGCCCCCTGCGCCACCTTGATCTCCAGCTCGCGGCAATGATTCAGGTATTCCGCGGTCACCCCGAAGCGGCCGGAGGCCACCTGTTTGATCGCGGAACTCGCGTTGTCGCCGTTCGGGCGCGGAGTGAAGTTCTCTGCCGCCTCGCCGCCTTCGCCGGAATCGGAACGGGCGCCGATCCGGTTCATCGCGATGGTCAGCGTCTCGTGCGCCTCCGGCGAAAGCGCGCCGAGCGACATGCCGGGGGTGAGGAAACGGCGGCGGATCTCGGTGACGCTCTCCACCTGTTCGAGCGGGATCGGCGCTCCCGCCGGCTTGAGCTCCAGGAGATCGCGCACCGCGATCGGCGGCAGCTCGCGCAGCCCGGCCGTATAGCGTTTGAACAGCGCGTAGTCCTCGGTGGCGACGGCGGTCTGCAGCAGATGGATCAACACGCCGTCCCAGGCGTGCGCCTCGCCGCCGTAGCGGGCCTTGTAGAGGCCGCCGATCGGCAGCACGGGCGCCTCGGCGCCGAAGGCCTCCGCGTGCAACTCCAGCACCTTCGTCTGGATGCCGGAAAGGCCGATGCCGGAGATTCGTGACGGCATGCCGGGGAAGAGATCGGCCACCAAGGCGCGGGAGAGCCCGAGCGCCTCGAAGTTGTAGCCGCCGCGGTAGGAGGAGATCACCGAGATCCCCATCTTCGCCATCACCTTGAGCAGCCCCTGGTCGACCGCCTGCTTGTAGCGGCGCATCGCCTCCTCCGCCGTCAGCGCCCCCAGCCGGCCGGCACGCACGGCGTCGAGCAGGCTCGCCTCGGCCAGATAGGCGTTCACCGAGGTGGCGCCGACGCCGATCAGCACGGCGAAATACTGCACGTCGAGGCATTCCCCGGAACGCACGGTGAGCGAGGTGAAGGTGCGCAATCCGCACCGCACCAGATGGCTGTGCACCGCCCCCGCCGCGAGGATCGCCGGGATCGGCGCATGCACCGCGTCGAGCCCCTCATCGGTCAGCACCAGATGCGCCGCGCCTTCGCGCACCGCGGTCTCCGCCTGCCGCCGGAGGCGTTGCAGGGCGTCGCGCAGCCGCCCCTCCTCGCCGGTGGCGGGGAAGGTGCAGTCGAGCCGGACGGTCGACCGCTCGGAATATTGGAGCACCTTGGCATAGTCCGCATTCGACAGCACGGGGCTTTCGAGGAGCAGGATCTTGACCTGGCGGGCGTCCTCGGCGAGCACGTTGGTCAGGTTGTCCATGCGCGTGCGCAGTGTCATCACCCGCCGCTCGCGCAGGCTGTCGATCGGCGGGTTCGTCACCTGGCTGAACTGTTGGCGGAAAAAATGATGCAGGCCCCGGTAGTGCCCGGAGAGCACGGCGATCGGCGTGTCGTCGCCCATGCTGCCCACCGCCTCCTTGCCTTCCTCCGCCATCGGGCGCAGGAGCAGCTCCAGATCCTCGAAGGTGAGACCGAAAGCGCGCTGGAAGCGGCGCAGCTCGGCCGGGTCGAAATCCTTGCCTTCGTAGGGCACCTGCTCGATCGTGTCGAGCGTCCGGATGCCCTGCACCCAGGCGCCATAGGGGTGCTCGGCGGCGAGCTGGTCCTTGATCGCCCGATCCTTGAAGAGGCCCCCCTCCTTCAAGTCGACGGCGATCATCTGGCCGGGACCGACCCGTCCCTTTTCCAACACCCGGTTTTCGGGGACCGGCACCATGCCCGTCTCGGAGCCGACGATCAGCAGGCCGTCCGTGGTGACCGTGTAGCGCAGCGGGCGCAAGCCGTTGCGGTCCATGCCGGCGATCGCCCAGCGGCCGTCGGTGGCGCAGAGCGCGGCCGGGCCGTCCCACGGTCCCATCAGCGAGTTGGTGTAGGCATAGAGATCGCGGTGCGCCTGCGGCATCACCTCCGGGCTCCCCCAGACCTCGGGCACCAGGAGCGTCTTCACCATCGGCGCGGTGCGGCCGGCGCGCACCAGCACCTCGAACACGGCATCGAGCGCCGCCGAATCGGAAGAGCCCGGCTGCACGATCGGCTTGATCGCATCCGAGAGATCCCCGAAGGCGTCGGAGGCCATCTTGATCTCGTGGCTCTTCATCCAGTTGACGTTGCCGCGCAACGTGTTGATCTCGCCGTTGTGAGCGAGCATGCGGAACGGCTGGGCGAGACGCCAGGTGGGGAAGGTGTTCGTCGAATAGCGCTGGTGATAGATCGCGAACGTCGAGACGAAGCGCTCGTCGCGCAGGTCGGGGAAGAAATTGTCGAGCTGCTCGGCGAGAAACATCCCCTTGTAGATCAGACTCCGGCAGGAGAGCGAGCAGATGTAGAAATCGGTGATGTGCGCGTCGAGCACCGCTTTTTCGATCCGGCGGCGGATCAGGAACAGCTCGCGTTCGAACGCGGTGTCGTCCGGATCGCGCCGGTTTTCGATCAGCACCTGCTCGATCTCCGGCCGGGTGGCATTCGCCTTCTCGCCGATCACCGAGGCATCCACCGGCACCTGGCGCCAGCCGTAGATGCCGTGGCCGAAGTCGAGGATCGCCGTCTCGACGAGGGTGCGGCAGGTTTCCTGCGCCGCCAGGTCGGTCTTCGGCAGGAACACGGTGCCGAGGCCGAGCTTGCCCTCTCCCGGCTCGAAGCCGGTGCGCCGCACGTGATCGCGGAAGAAGTCCTGCGGAATCTGCACGTGGATGCCGGCGCCGTCGCCGGTCTTGCCGTCGGCGTCCACCGCCCCGCGGTGCCAGAGGGCCTTGAGCGCCTGCAAGCCGGCTTCGACCACGCGGCGGTGCGGCTGGGCGTCGAGCGCGGCGATCAGGCCGACACCACAGGCGTCGTGCTCGTCCTCCGGGCGGTACATCCCCTCCGCGGCGAGCCGCTCGGCCTCGGTCTGCCAACGGTGCGCGCTCATGCCGCCACCTCCGCCGCCCGGGCCTGAAGGTACCGGTGGATGGCCTCCGCCGCGTCGCGGCCGTCGCGGATCGCCCAGACCACGAGGCTCGCACCGCGCACGACGTCCCCGGCGGCGAACACGCCGGGGAGGCTGGTCATCCGGGAGCGCCGGGCGACCTCGACCGTGCCGGAGGGGTTGACCACCAGATCCGGCGCCCGGAACCGCTCGGGCAGGTCTTCCGGATGGAAGCCGAGCGCCAGGATCACCAGCTCGGCCGGCAGCTCGAAATCGGTCCCCGGGAGCGGCACCGGCGCCTGCCGGCCCGAGGCGTCGCGGGGTCCGAGCCGCAGGCGGCCGGCGCGCACGGCACGCACGTGGCCGTCGCCGAGGAGCGCCAGGGGCTGCGTCAGCCAGGAGAACCGGACCCCTTCCTCCTCGGCATGGCGCACCTCGCGCGCCGACCCCGGCATGTTGGCGCGATCGCGCCGATAGAGGCAGGTCACCGCCGCGGCGCCCTGACGGATGGCGGTGCGCACGCAGTCCATGGCCGTATCCCCGCCGCCGATCACCACCACCCGCCGGCCCGCCGCATCGAGCCCCTCCGTCGCCGAGCCGGGATCGCCCAGCCCCCTGCGGTTCGCGGCGATCAGATAAGGAAGGGCCTGCACGACGTGGTCGAGATCCACACCCGGCACCTGCAGCGCCTGCGCCTGGTAGACGCCGGTGGCGAGAAGCACCGCCTCATGCCGCGCCCGCAGCTCGGCGAGCGTCGCGTCGCGGCCCACTTCGAAGCCCAGGTGGAACCGCACACCGGCCTCGGCGAGCAGCTGCGTGCGCCGGGCGACCACGCGCTTCTCCAGCTTGAAGTTGGGGATACCGTAGATCAGTAGCCCGCCCGGCCGGTCGTGGCGGTCGTAGATCGCGACCCGGTACCCCAGACGGCGCAGGCGATCCGCCGCCGCGAGCCCGGCCGGCCCGGCCCCGACGATGCCGACGGACTCGGCCCGCTCCACCGCCGGCCGCGGCCCCACGACCCAGCCGGAGGCCCAGGCGGTCTCCGTGATGTACTGCTCGATGGCGCCGATGGTGACGGTGCCGTGCCCGGATTGCTCGAGCACGCAGGCGCCCTCGCACAGCCGGTCCTGCGGGCAGATCCGGCCGCAGATCTCCGGGAAGGGATTGGTCGCCGCGCTGAGCTCATACGCCTCTTTGAGGCGCCCCTCGGCCACCAGGCGCAACCAGTCCGGGATGTTGTTGTGGAGCGGGCAGTGGGTCTGGCAGAAGGGAACGCCGCACTGCGAGCACCGCGACGCCTGCTCCACGGCCTTCTGCGCCGCGTATTCGCGATAAGCTTCCTCGAAGTCCCGAGCCCGCTCCGCCGCCCCCCGCTTCTCGGGCCACCCCTGCGGCAACGAAACGAACTGCAGCATCTTCTCGGACATGGCGGACAGCCCCCAGGCGTTCCGAGCCCTTCGCCGTCCATCCTAGCAGAGTCGCGCCGCAGTGCGGCAGAGGTGGTTGATGACCGCGTGACTGCGGCCTCACCGGTACGCCGCCGCGTACTGTCCGCCTTGCGCAAGGAACTCTTCGTGTATGCCGACCTCGACGAGGCGGGTGCCTTCCAGGACTACGGCCTAGAGACCAGGCAGCTTGTCGTCTGGTACATCGTGCCCGGCGCCGGAAGCCGCCAACGCTGCCCTGATCGCCTGGCTCACGCTTGGCTCCTGCCGACGGGCTCATCCTTCAGAGGGATGAAGCGCCGGTTTTCCAGGCGACCCGGTGTCCGCGTGCCGTCACTCAGCACCTGAATGATCAGACCTGGATAGGCGGGATCCGTCGCATAGAGGGCCGTACCAGCGGCGCGAAGAGCGGCCTTTGTCGCCTCGCGGTCGGCGCTGGCAGCGATCTGGGTCAACAGGTCATGCACCTGACGCCTCCGCGCTTCCGAGGGATACAGTGTTGTGAGAAGTTGCCCAACATACTTGAGAGTCAGCAGCTCTTCATGGGCCAGGATCGCTTCCACAGCTCGACCGATCTGTCCGGTCGGTCAGCCCCGGTACTGCTCCTGTGTCACCGCCTCCAGCCAGTCCGTCTCCGCGTCGATGTTGACCGCCAGGTGGACCATCGGGGCGTCCGGCGGCGCCCCGTGCCAGTGCTTCTCTCCGGCGGGGATGTGGATCACCGTTCCCACGCCCGCCTCCTCGACCGGGCCTCCGACGTGCTGGAAGCGGCACCGGCCTTCCAGCACCACCAGGACCTGCACCCCGCCGTGGGTGTGCCAGTGGGTGCGCGCTCCGGCGGCGAATTCCACCCGGAACATCTTCACGTTGGTGGGCGGCTCGGTGGCGGCCATGCGCCGCAGGGTGACCGGGCCGGTGAAGTAGTCCGGGTTCCCGGGGTTGGCTTGCGTCTGCGTGGGATCGATGATCTTCATGAGGAAGGAATCCTACCAGACCGCCGCGCCTGACTCTGGATACACTCTTCCCCCATGCCGAGTCTCCCCGACCGCCTCCGCGCTACCCTCCCCCTGCCCTTCGCCCGGTTCATGGAGGAGGCCCTCTACGGCGAGGGGGGCTACTACCGCCGCGAGGCGCTCGCCATCGGCGAGGAAGGGGACTTCGTCACCGGGTCCTCCCTGTCCTCCCTCTTCGGCCGCGCCACCGCCCGGCTCCTGCGCCGGCTCGACGCAACTCTCGGCCGGCCGGCCGAGCTGCTCGAAGCGGGCTACGGCACCGGCGCGCACCTCTCGCATCTGCTCGCCTGCCTGGCCGAGACCGGCGGCCCCGCGCGGCCCGTGCGCGCCTGGGACCGCGTGGCCCGCCCGCTGCCGGCGGGAGCCCTGCGCGCCGACTCTCTCGCGGAGGTCGCGGACGACTCGATCGAGGGCCTGATCTTCTCCTATGAGCTGTTCGACGCCCTGCCGGTCCATCGCCTGATCGGCCGCGCCGATGGGTCGGTCGGCGAGCTCTGGGTCGATCCCGGCGAGGACGGCGGCTTTGCCTGGCGGGAAGGGGAGCTGTCCGACCCGGCGCTCGCCGGACTGCCAGAGGTCGCCCTGGAGCCCGGGCAGATCGCCGACCTCGCACCCGGCTGGGTGCCGCTCTACGGCGAGCTGGCGCGCAAGCTCGGGCGGGGCCTGCTGGTCACCTGCGACTATGGCTACGAGCGCGACCGCCTGCTCGATGCGCGCATCCGGCGCCACGGCACCCTCGCCTGCTACAGCCGGCACCGCGTACACCGCAATCCGTTCGCCCTGGTGGGCGAGCAGGACCTGACGGCGCACGTCGACTTCACCGCGCTGCGCCAGGCCGGAGAGGCGGCCGGGCTCACCACCTGCGCCTTCACCCGGCAAGCCCTCTGGCTCGCCGCCTGCGGCCTGTTCGAGGACCTCCAGAATGCCCCGCGCGAGACCCGCCTCGCCGCCATCGCCCTCCTGGACGGTGAGGGGATGGGCGAGGAGATCCGCGTCCTCGTCCAGGCCCGCGGGGTCGATCCCGGCGAGGTGCTGCCGGACCTCGGCCGGCTCGGTGCTTGAGAGCATGGCAGCCCTTGCCATTTCGAGGTGGTCACGCTATTCTTCGCGAAGGGGACCACTCCGGGAGGCGCAATGACCAGAATCGGGATCAAAGAGCTCAAGGCCAGGCTCAGCGAATACGTGGAGCGGGCACGGGCCGGCGAGATGGTGGTGGTGACGGATCGGGGCAAGCCGGTGGCGGAGCTGGTGCCGCTGAGCCCGACCAAGCTCCGGCTCCTGGAGCTGGCCGATGCCGGCGAGCTGTCCTGGGAGGGCGGCGGCAAGCCGAAGGGGTTGCGAGGCATCGTCATCCGCGGCGAGCCCATCTCCGACACGATCATCCGGGACCGCCGTTGATTCTCTATCTCGACACCAGCAGCCTGGCGAAGCTCTACATCGAAGAGGAAGGCGCGGAGACCGTCCGCGAGTGGGCCGAGGAGGCGGAAGCGCTCGCCACCTCCCGCGTCACCTTCCCCGAGGCGCTGAGCGCCTTCACGCGGCGCTGGAACCGTGGGGACCTGACCGACGAGGAGGTGCAATCCGCCCGGGAGTCATTCACCGCGGACTGGCCGAGCTTCGTTCACCTCCCGCTCAACGAGCGCCGCGCCGGAACGCTCGTCCTGGAGCACGGCCTCCGCGGCTTCGACGCCGTCCAGCTCGCCGCCGCCCTGGACCTCTCCTCTCGATTCCCCGACGAGGAGATCGTGTTCTCCTCGTTCGACCGCAACCTCCGAAGCGCCGCCCGCGCCCGGGGCCTCTCGACCCTCTACGACACCACCGGCGGCTTCGTGATGGAGGAAGAGGCGCCCTACTGGACGTGAGGGCCTGCGGCTCCCAGAACGAACGGGATCTGCTGTGCGGCCACCGGAGTGAACAGGAGGAGGACCCGGAAGGCCGCCGCATGGTCCGCGGGATCGGCGGCGGGGCGGACGTAGAGGTCCGCGATCAGATCCCTCCACCGCAGCAGCTCGCGCCGCAGAGTCTGGCGGAGATGGACCTCGATGGTGAGATCGGTCAAGCGGAGGACCCGCTCATAGGCGAGGCCCAGGCGTTCGCGGTCTTCAGGCCCCATCAGCCGCATCGCCCGGTTCATCTCGTTGCCGATCATCAGGATCTGCTGGTCGAGGGAGAAAGCCGCCCAGCGTTCAGGCGAGAGCGATGCGTGCTGGGTCATGGGAGGGGCTCGCCTTCGCCGATCAGCTCGAAGGTGATCTCCCGCACCCGATCCCGGATTCCCGGGTCGCTGATCAGCATGCTCCGGTTGCCCTGGGCGGGCCGGATGTTGATGAGAGAGGTGTACTCGATACAGCCCTCGCGGCCTCTTCCCGGGTAGTAGTTCGCGCCCCACAGGTCCGCCTGCCGGCTGCCGTTGGCGAGAAGAAGCTGCTCGGCGTCGGCATGGAGCTCGCCGCCCACCGCGGCCACCCGGAGCTCGAGGTCGACGACGTACTTCACCATGTCTTCAAAGAAGGCTCCTGTCAGGCGAGCCAGCTCGGAAGGCGCAATCCTCTGCCGGAGGATGACGATCTCGGGTTCTTCGGCCATCAGGTGCCGGAGTCTATCCGAAACACACCCCCATCTCATCCGTACCTTCCCTCCTCCTCCGGAGGTCCCCATGCGCCCTGACATCTCCTCTCGCCTCGTCCTTCTCCTCCTCGGCATCGGCCTCCTGCCCCCCTCTCCACGTGCCGCCGCCGGCCCGGCGCCCGAGCCTACCGCCGTAGATGTCCATTTCGTCACCGCCGAGGCGTGGGGCCGCAGCCGCCTGATCGCCCACGCCTGCGACCAGCGCAAACTCCTCGCCTCCTACAACGAAGCCGCCCGGCGCCAGGCCGGGGAAAGCGAGGAGCCGGTGACCCGGCCGGAGGGGCTGCTCGCGGTGGGCGCGTTGGGGCCGCCAGCCGGATCTTGATCCGCTGCCTGCTTCCCTGACCTCAAGATCAGGAGAGCCGCCGATAGAAGAGAAGGATCTCGATCCGGCGGTTCATTCTCCTCTTCGCAGGAGAGTTGTTGTCGATAGCGAGTTGCTCCGGCGCGTAAGGGCTACCCCAGGATCGTCTTGGCACCGAAACATACTCACCGAAGGTCGTTGCCGACATCATCGAGTGCCGGGGGTCAATTCCAAAAGCCTGAAGCGTTTGAAAAACTGTCATCGCGCGGAGCGCCGCCAGCTCGAGGTTCGACGAATAGAGCTTCGACGGTATCGTGTCGGCGTGCCCCTGGATCTGGATCTCCTGGATGTGTCCGAGGCGACCATCGGAAAGTAACACGCTACTCAACTCTCTGAGCATGAAACTTCCTTTCAATAGTAATTTTATCCTGTCTTCGTCAAAGAGGAGGTGGCTGCCGAAGCTGATTCGCTGAAGAGTTGCATCATTTTGAATCTCGATATCTGGGGCGCCCTCTCCGGATGTTTCCGCGAACGTAATCGCATAGGTATTCGGAGCCACCGTCCGGCAGGAAGCACCATAGCGATCGGCAAGGGCCTCGACGAGACTAGCCTGGTTGTCCAGAACTTCCTTGATCTCAAGTTGACCTTGGCGAAGCTTGGCTCCCATCTCCAGCCTAGATCTTCTCTCTTGCTCAGCAAGAGCTGTCTGGGCACGGAGCCTGGCTTCAAGCTCGAACCGAGACTGGCGCTCCTTCTCATCAAGACTGCTTTTGATCGCAAACATCAGGAGAAGCACGGCAGCCAGCGAGATCACTAGATCAGTCCCCGGACCGAAGAAACCCTCGTCCTCTCCGAGAAGGTCCTGCAAGCTCTTCATGGCAGGCCCTCGCTCTCGTTAACACCGCCGCGCCGAGTGAGCATCCTTCGCAAACCCGCCCACCATTCCCGAGGCCTACGCATTACAGTCCTGTAGAAGGAGTGAGCACTTACCACCTCGCCGAGCAGGCCGTTATTTCTCTCGATCTCACGCGCCAGATTCTCGAAGCCCCTAGCAATCCTCTCGAGGCTCCGCACCGCTTCCTGCGGCAGCGCCGCCGCAGGAGGCGGTGCCGGCATCGAGACCGGTGAGGTCATAGGCAACTTCCGGTCGAGACGGGTCATCAAATCTTGTTGAAGGCGTTCCGTGGCTCCAGTCAGCTCCGCGAGTCCCTTTTCGAACGTAGCTCGGCTCGCTTGGAGGCTCTGTCTCTGCTCCTCCCGCGATGCCTTCTCCTGCTCTCCCAACTCCTTGACAAGTTGTAGTGCCGTATTCACTTGGCCTAACTCAGAAAGGCTACTGCGTAGGTCCTCGCGGAAGCTGGTCGCAAGCTGCCGATTGGCGGCCTCAAGGCTCTGGCGAAGCTCATCGGCCACCCGCCTGGGGGAGATCAGTTCGTAGACCGATTTCATCTCGGCGACGACAACTCCCTGCTCCTGCCGAATCTTCTCCAGAAAAGAGTCGAAGTCGGTGCGCAGGCCCGCGAGGTCATTGAGACCACTGCGGATGGCACCAGTCTGGACCTCGACTTCGCGCGTCTGTTCGCGGATGCGATCACCCACCTGTGCGAGCGTCGATCGTGTCTGCTCCAGCTCGACAAGAAACTCGTCCTGGATGATCGAGCTGCGCGCGAGAGAAGTCAGCGTGGCGCAGGCGCTCTCCATGTTGTGGAAATATCGCTCCTGGCGTCGACGGACAACAAGAAGAGCCACCGCGAGTACGATCGCAACCTCGAGGCCAGCGACGCTCGTCGCGAACGAAACATGGAGAGCGCCGAACAGAAGGTTGAGGGAACTTGCCTCCATGAGGTTCTGCCCGGCGCCAGAGAGTTCCTGCATCGCGAGAATCAGCCCGGCGAACGTACCGAGGATGCCGAGCTGTAGGGCGATCTTTTGCACCGTCTGAATCCGCAACAGATCTCCGAGGGCTCCTTCTCGGTAAGGCTGCATGACGACCTCGGTGGCGTGAAATTTCCGGTCGCGAGCCTCGCACAAAATATGTTGGAAAAGCCGCAACACCCCCTTGTCATGGCTCGGGTTGTGGGGTAGGAAATCTGTCCCGATCCGGTCCAGCAGAACCCGGTCCTTGAGGCCGCCCTTTATCTGCCCTAGCTCCGTAGAGGCTCGTAGCTCGACGAGACGCGCAATTGCATCATCGACCTCGATTCCAGCGAGCGCCCTGGCTCCTACCGCTGCACCCCAAAAGACCAGAAGCTGGATCAGCAGGGTCAGCCACATCCAGGAATCGGATTCCTGATAGGTAAGGCGGCGGAGGGCGACCATCGAGAGCACGCCTCCGGCGATCACCGCGACATAGGCTCGGTTGGACCGCCAGAATCCGGTCTCGCGCAGCAGAGCTTGAGGAGACGCCGTGGCTGCGAGCTGCAGGTAGCTCATTGGACATCCTTTTTATCCGCCGCTGCAGAGATCTGTTTGCGGTGAAGCGGCTCCATGAGAGCCAATTGCGCCCAGTCGGTGCCTGAGCTGCCGCTCGTCCCCGGCAGGAGGGCCGCGATCTCCCGGCGGCCCCGGTCGAGATGTTCCGGCGCGACATCGGTCTCGAGATCGCGGATCCGGTCCTGGACCGACTTGAGCTCCGGATCGTCCGCCTCGACTCCGGCCTTGATAAGGTCCAGTTTTTTGGTGGTCAGGGTGACGAGCTCCTGGACCTTGCTCTCCAGGAGGTGCCGGCCAGTGGTCAAGGCCTGCTCTCTCGCGTGCGCCATCGCCTCATGGGTGTGCTGCTCACCGATGGTCGCACAGCGCGTCACGGTCACCACCGAGACGCAGAGCCCGAAGACATTGATGACCTTGCGGCGCGTCGAATCGTGGATGACCTGCTCAATCGTCCTTTGGACTCCGATGTCGGTAAACTGCCGGTATTCGCGGGGCGCCAGCTCAACCTTCGACCGGATGTCCTCCGCCATGACCTTGCGCAGGTGCGCCAGCTCGTCTTCGAACGAGGGGAAGCTCTTGGAGCGGAAGGTGTGCCAGCCGTTCTGTTCAACTCCTTCCACATCGAAATCAATGCGATAGATCACCTCCTCTCCCCGGCTGGGATCATTCAGGGGAAAGCACTCAACCTCGAGCGTATGGGGTCCCTCGAGCAACCTGGAGAGACGCTTGGTCAAGTCCGTCTCGAGGGGCTTTGCAATGACGCTCACCTCATCGACTGCAAAGCGCTCGGCGAGAACCGCCTTCACATGTCCTTCGATCTCCTCGCGAACCGGTTTCTTCTCGCCCGGCTTGTCAGTGTACTGGAAGCGCATGTAGAAACGTTCGGGATCGATCCCATGCATGATGTGCTGTGTCTCCCGATAGACCACCTCCTGAATATCTTCCAGAAGCCGGCTTTGAGGGCGCAGGTAGGGGGTCAACCTTTTGTCCCGGAGGTTGGTGACCTTTGCCTTGACGACCACGTTGAGGCGAACCTCCAAGCGTGCGTCGTGCGTCATGTAACTTTTTTCATTGTCGCCCAACGGGAGACCATGCCGCCAGCTCAAAGGATCGAGATTTGGGATGACAATCAGTTGTTTAATGGTGCAACCGATCGCCGCGAGTTCACCTTGCATGCGGCGTTTGATCTCCTCCGCGTCGGGATCGAAATCGAGCAGGAGATCGACGTAGTTCTTGTCGAAGAGGAGCTCTTGGGTGAATCGCTTCAGACGTGCGCGCGTCCAGCCTTCCAGGTCGCCAATCCGCGCAACCTGGAACCTACCGAGGTCCTGAAGCAGGATCTGGACCCGGTGCTCGACTTGAATCCCTTGGTGGTCCAGGATGTTGCAGGTCACGGTGTGCCCGAATTCCCAGAGCTCGGGCGGCCGCTTCGCCAGAAGCGGGCTCTCTAGCTGTAGAAAGGTGATCCGCCGCCCTTCGTCGCGAAGGCGCAGGTTGATTGCGGCGATCAGCAGGTCGCGAACACGGGTCTTCGTCTCATAGCAGAGTTGGTGCAGAGTGACCTCGTCAGCCAGGCTCCGGCGTACGGCCTCCTTGACAGCGCTCTCGATCTGATGGAGCTGGCGGTAGGTGAGAAGAGCCTTGATCTGGTTGTCTGCATCAATGTCGAGGTCGGTGGTGATCTTGACCTCGACGGCTTCGTCGGAGTCGCGGACCCGAATCGGGAAGAACGCCGTCTGTAGCCGGATCGTCTCCAGCTTGTCCTCGATCAGGGGCCGCAGGGTCGGCTCGAGCACGAGACCCGCCTCCTGAGCAGCTCGCCGCGTCAGCACCGAGCAGAGCTCGGTCTTGAAAGCAGGAAAGTCGAGACAGAGGTCCCGGGTCGCATGGTCCGGCGCCAGGACGAATTCGTCGACCCACCGGGTGAGGAGGTCGTCGAGGGCTGCTCCCGGATGCGCCTTTCGCCAGAGCGCCTCGACCAAGCGCCCCTCGTTGCCCGGCGCGCAACGGGCCTCGTACGTCATCGCGATTTCCAGGGAGAGACCCGTCGTCCGGCTCTTCAACTTGCAGACGGGGCCGGTTCCCTCCACTTTCCGCGCCCGGGTCGAGACGAGGTAGTAGCGAAGATCTCGACCAAACGCCAAGATCGGCCTCTTAGGGAGAGCCTGCTCTCTCTTCGCGTCGAACACCACGAGGCGTTCATCGGGTTCGGGCCGGTCGGGCAAAGACGCCGGATCGAGCCGGCGAATGAGACTGTCGAGGGGGTAGACCTGGCTCATCGGAATCATCCCTCACTGGAAGCGCCGCCGGGACAGGCGGACAGGAAGCGCTGCCGGAGCCCATAGAGCTTCTTTCGGATCGCGAGCAGCCGATTCCTCTCCTCTCGTTGTCCGACGGGCAATTGGTTGATATCGACGTGACATTGCTGTTGCCGCGCTTGCCATCGCCGGACGAGTCGTTTGCGCTGGACCGGATCGGCCCGCTTGCCGAGAGCCGCCAGTAACTCGTCCATGACTCGGCAGGCCTCAGGACAGGGAGGCTTCGAATCGGTCCCCTCCAAAATGAGCATCCACTGCTCCACCAGATCGGCTACCAGCGCGCCGTGGGCCTCCTCGGGACCGCTGAACCAGAGCTTCCACTCAATGTCCGAGGCCAGGCCCTCACTCTCACCTGATTCGAGGACTGTGGGCATGCCGCGGTGCAGGAGCCACTCACAGAGGAGATCCAGACGCGACCTCAGCAGGCTCGGGTCTTCGGGAGACGCGGCGAACAGAGGAAAGCGGGATGGCCACTGGCCGAAATGTTTGGGATCGAAATGCATATAGATTACGACGGAATACTCGAGGAGGCAACGCAAGGCAGAGAGGCTGGAGAGCGGAAAACGTTCGATCTCAAGATCTGTCGCCGGCAGCCACGGACGGAGCGCTTCCAATAGCTCGAACACTCGGGGCCCGCTTTCGAGGGCGAGGCCAACCAGACACCGAAAGGTCCGCTGGCGAATCTCCGGAGTGCCTTGATCAATCAGACGCCTCAGCCACAGGAGAGAGTCGAAATGTGGAGCAAAGCGCAGACGCCGGGTCATTTCGAGCAGCAGACTGAGCGCCGTATGGTGCTGTCGCTGTTCCGAGAGGAGTTCAGAGAGGAATTCCCGCACTACATCTCGCAACGGTTCGTGCTGGAGCATCTCCCGGAGAAGCTGCGCGAGACGGCCGAGGACGTGTCGCCGCCTTTCGCCTTCCTCTTCTAGTAGTCTGGCGATGAGAAGGAAGATCCGTTCGTCCAGGGCGACCTCCCCTTCGATCTCAATACTTATCTGGCTCTGTAGGCCGATCATCCAAGTGAAGAGCGAGCCCTTGCTGCAGAATGAAGGATCGGACAGTGTCCTCTCGACGAACAGATGAATCAGGTTGTCGATGAGTTCGGAAGACGCTCTCGGATCGAAGAGAAGGCCCGACTCCCGGAGACGCTCGAACAGCCGGACCAGGAATATGGGATGTGCGGATTCGAGGTAGGATCTCACTACGCGACGCAGATAGCGAAGCGAGAAATCCATTACTTGCTTGCTCCCTAGGGACTTGGCACGCAGGTGACACTCCCGGAGGAACCGGTCGGGACTTTCACGCCAGAGGTCGGCCAAACGCTTCTCGACCATCTTCTTGAGCGTCCGGACTTTTCCCTGCTCAGTATGGATCTGCTCTTCCTTCTCCTCGGACATGGTCCGACCGCCGAGCAGGAGGAGGACGACGCGCTGGAAATCGGACGGCGTCATGTCTGGGAAGTAGGTCGCTGTGTAAAGCGCCGTTCCATGAACTTCGGAGCCCTCGCGAAAAATTTCGGCAGGCTTAACGATCTGGTATCGGCGAGCAGAGATCCCCTCGGGGTTCCGGGCAACCTCCTCAAGGCGTTCCGGACCTTCTTCTGTGAGAACGGTCTCAACCTCCTCGTAGAGATCAGCCATACTCTCCCATAGACCGCGCTGATGCTGTGCGAGGAGAAGCTCCTGAAGCTCGCGAGCCTGCTGCGACGGGAACTTGCGCTGGAGGAGATAGGGAAGAAATGGAACGGAATAGTGGCTGAAGGGAAAGCTGTTCGGCAACCGCTGGTCAGCTCCGAGCTTCAGAACCTCCGCGCTCGCTGTGCAGATCAGAAGCGAGTCACGCTGTCGCAGCAGGCCCTGCACGGTTTCCGCATGATTGCGACCGATGTGGAGGATAGAGTCGAGAAACAAGCTTGTCCGCTCGATCTCGATGAGGAAAATCCGCTGGCGCCGCTCCAAGAGCTCCGGTCGCGTGAAGAGCTCGATAGTTAGGTCCGAGCGGTCCCTGTGCGTACTCTTTCCAAGAAGGAGCGTGCGTTTTTCATGATTGATGAATCCAGGGTCATGTATGAGTGAATAGGCCGCGGTTAATGCAGGCTCCGGCTGAAAAGAACTCAATAGAATGATTCTGCGAGAAGACCACTCGCGCAGCAGATGCCCGCGCTCTTCAATCTCGACATCGGTGGGTTTGACCAATAAGGGCTCGGTGGGGTCCTCGAAAGGTTGCTGGGTAGGCTCCGTCTCCCCAGGTTTGTCCTTCTTCTCCTCCTTTCCAGCCAAAGAATCAACGAAGTTCTTGAAAATGAAGGCTGGTCCTTGGACGTACGTCTGCTCGCGGGCTTCGTGAGTCTCGACATTCATGTGCCGGGCTCCCTGGGGAGCCGAGACCCCTTCTCCCTCGGTTCTGGCAGGTTCGGCCTTCACCGCATCAGGTGTCTCGTGTGGCTTCGGGGCCTCAGCGCTCTTATCCTGTACCGGAGCCAATTCGACCGATCCTGCGGCAGACGCCTGTGAGCTCGGGCTTTCGTTCTCAGTCGCCAGCTCGGGCATGTCACTCTCCTTCCGATCCTTCGTGGTTGTGCACATCCCCCTGGACAATCCACTGCTCCTTAACCCGTTTATTCCGGACGCTCAGCTTCCTCTGAGGCGCTGCCGGGGGTGGCTCGCTCGCAGCCGGCTCGCGTGAGGATGGCGGCGGGGTCGTTTCCTTCACCAGTGCCTCGACCGGGTGCGGGAGCACCTCCCCGGGAGCCGGCCGGACGAAGAGGGCCGGGATGGCCCATTCAGTCGTTCCCCACCGCTCCAAACGCAAGGCCCGGCGGGCCTCGGCGACCGCCGCTTCGATCGGCTCATCCTGAGCCAGCCGCCGATAGAGCTCCTCGGCCAGGATCAGCGCTGCATCGTCCTGGATCGCGGTGCGCTGGGCGAGCACGGCCGGAAGACCCGCCACGACCAGAGAAGCAGCGACGCTACGGATCGGGTCGACCCCACCGGAGGTGAGTGCGGTCTCGCAGGCGTTGAGCACGACAAGTGCTGGCGCTGCCAGGTCCTCGAACATCTCGGTAAGCCCGGTCGCGGACAGCCGGGCCACCTCTCCTCCAGGGGAGTCCAGGAGAAGGGCCCCCTCGCCCGACTCCTCGTCGAACCCGACCCCGTGACCCATGAAGTGGACGATGTGGAAGGATGGCTTCCCGCGCAGCCGAAGCCGCAAGTCCCGGAGCGTCGTCTGTTCAAGAACAACGAACTCGATCCCGGAGACCTTGGAGAGGTCCTCCTCGATCTTCCTTCGTTCCGCCGGCAGATCCAACAGGTCGGTTCCCGGAGGATTGGCCATGGCGACCAGCACACGCAGCGGAGGCCCGGCCGGCAGCACTCGCAGTGGCCGTGGGGTGTCCAGCGAGCGCACCAGAGGCATTCGGCAGCTGAGGGCGAAGAACCGGCGGTCCTGGGCGTGGTAGAGAAGCTCCCAGGGAAGGCTCTGCAGGCGCCAGGCACGCTTCTCCCGAGACGGGAAGTGGAGACGGAGGCGGAGAGCACGGCCTGGGTCCCCCTCGAATGCACCCTGGACCGATCTGAAGAGCCCACCGACCTCGCCGCCCAGAAGCGCCTGGAACAACAGGCCTCCCAGCTCCTCTGGAGAGGCCCGCTCACCAGCGTTGGAATCCGGCGCCAACCCGAGGTGCCTTGATGGGCCGTTGCATGCCTCCTCCAACCGGGAGCCGAGGAGCCAGAGCTCAGGAGGGAGCGCCAGGGGGCCGCTGACGCGCTGCTCCTGGAAGCTCGCATGCACCTGGAACCCGTCGTCGCCGTCGGGTGCAAGGCGAAGGTTAAAATCTTCGTAGATCAAGGATGTCCTCCGGTGCCACCTCGGGTTGACCAGGGGCGGCGGCTCCCCCTGGGCTTATGGGACACGACGCGGGAGGGTTTTGTTGAGGCCCCATGACGAGGTCGCCTCTTCCCCCTCCCCCTACCTTTCCGGATAGGCCCCCGCACGCGGGAGGAGAGGCGGCCCTCTTTCTCCTTGACAGTGCGCAGAGGGGGGTGGGATACAATGCGCCCAGGTTCAGCGGAGGAGGCTCCGAACGGTCACCACCGGAGGAAACGGCGCACATGACGAGCTACCTGCCCATCCTGGTCTTTACGCTGGTCGCGGTGCTGTTTCTGACCGCCGCCCTTCTCGCGGCACGGCTCCTGCGCCATGCGGGGTCGGCTTCGATGAATCTCGAGCCGTACGAGTGCGGCAACGAAGCCTTGACCTTCGCGCACGATCACCGCTTTTCGATCCGCTACTACCTGATCGCCGTCCTCTTCGTCATCTTCGACGTGGAAACGGTGTTTCTGTTCCCCTGGGCCGTGCTGTTCGATCAGCTCGCCCTGTTCGGTTTCATCGAAATGATGGTCTTCCTGGCCATCCTCGTCGTCGGGTACGTCTACATCTGGAACCGGGGGGCTTTGCGGTGGGTATGAACCTGGACGCGGGCGAGGCGAACGTCCTCACCACGACGTACGACAAGATTTTCAACTGGGCGCGCCGGTCGGCCATCTGGCCGATGCAGTTCGGGCTCGCCTGCTGTGCGATCGAGATGATGGCCGTGCTCGATCCGCGCCACGACATGTCGCGTTTCGGCGCCGAGGTGTTCCGCGCCACGCCGCGCCAGAGCGATCTGATGATCGTGGCCGGCACGGTCACCGAAAAAATGGCACCGATCGTCCGCCGGCTCTGGGATCAGATGCCCGATCCCAAATGGGCGATCGCGATGGGCGCCTGCGCCACCTGCGGCGGCCCGTACCGTACCTATGCCGTCACCCAGGGCGTCGACCGGGTCATCCCGGTGGACGTCTACGTGCCCGGCTGCCCGCCGCGCCCCGAGGCACTGCTCTGGGGTCTCCTCCACCTGCAACGCAAAATCGACCGTATGACGATCGCCAAGCCCAAGACGGCGAGCCCGGCGGAGGCCAGGTCATGAGCGACGAGCCCGCCCCGGAAAAGCCCGCCCCGGAGAAACCGGCCGCTGAAAAACCGGTCCCTGAAAAGCCGGTGAAAAAGCACGAGCCGGAAGACCCCAACAAGCCGCTCTGGGAAAAAGATCCCGTCGCTCCCGCCTGGCTGGACGGCGCCGACGATCCGCTGACCGCGGCCCTCAAGGAAGAAGTCGGCGATGCGATCGAAGCGGCGCGCAGCTTTGCGGGCGACCTGACGTTCCTGGTGCGGCGCGACGCCATCGCCCGGACCTGCGCGGTGCTCAAGGAAAAGCACGGATTCACCTATCTGGTGGATCTCTGCGGCGCCGACTATCCGAAGCGCGAGCCCCGGTTCGACGTGGTCTATCAGCTCCACCGGTTCAGCGACCAGCGCCGCATCCGCCTGCGGGTGATGACGGACGAGGCGACGCCGGTGCCCACCGTGTGCGGCGTCTGGCGGGCCGCCAACTGGCCGGAGCGCGAGGTCTGGGACATGTTCGGCGTGCGCTTCGAAGGCCATCCGGACATGACCCGCATCCTCCTCTGGGAGGGCTTCAACGGCTTCCCGCTGCGCAAGGACTTCCCCGTCGAGGGGATCGACACCGGCAGCGCCATCTATCCCGAGTTTTACAGGGAGGGCGCCGGCCCGGTCGCCGGCTCCGGCACCGGCTGGAAACCTCCCAAGCCTCCGCAGGAGCCGTCATGACCCAACCGCTCGCTCTGCCGGAAGACGACCACGACGGCCTGTTCGCCGACAGCGAGGAGATGGAGCTCAGCTTCGGGCCGCAACACCCGGCGACCCATGGCGTGCTGCGCCTGAAGCTCAAGATCAACGGCGAGAGGATCGTCGAGTCCTATCCGGTCATCGGCTACCTCCACCGCGGCACCGAAAAGCTGTTCGAGCTGCACCCGTTCTTCCAGAACATCCCCCACACCGACCGCATGGACTACGTCGCCGCGGCGACCAACAATCAAGCCTATGTGGGGGCGGTGGAAAAGCTGCTGGGGCTCGTGGTGCCGCCGCGCGCCCGCTGCATCCGGATCATCCTCGCCGAGCTGCAGCGCATCTCCAGCCACCTCCTGTGGCTCGCCACCCACGCCATCGACATCGGCGCCATGACGCCGTTCTTCTACACCTTCCGCGAGCGCGAGATCCTCCTCGACCTGTTCGAGGACTATTGCGGCGCCCGGCTGACGCTCAACTGCATGCGCCCCGGCGGTCTGCCGTACGACCTGCCGGTCGGGTGGACCGGCCGCTGCGCCGCTCTGATGGCGGACCTGCCGGGCAAGCTCGACGAGTACGAAGAGCTGCTCACCAACAACCGCATCTGGAAGAAGCGCACGGTGGGCATCGGCGTGCTGCCGCCCGAGGTGGCGATCGACTACGGCGTGACCGGCCCGATGCTGCGCGGCAGCGGGGTGCGCTGGGATCTGCGCAAGGCGCTCCCGTACGACGGCTATGACGAGGTCGAGTTCGAGGTGCCGATCGGCCGGAATGGCGACACCTACGACCGGTACATCGTGCGCATGATCGAGATGCGCCAGTCGGTGCGCATCATCAACCAGTGCCTGGAAAAGCTCCCCGAAGGGCCGATCATGGCCAAGCGGCCGCGCGTCATGAAGGCCGGCAAAGACGCCGAGATCTATCACGGCATCGAGGGCCCCAAGGGCGAGATCGGTTTCTACATCGTCGGCGACGGCACGCCCAATCCCTACCGCTGCCACGTCCGGCCGCCATCGTTCATCAATCTCCAGTCGCTCCCTGAGCTGTGCAAGGGAGCGCTGATCGCCGACCTCGTGGCGTTGATCGGCACGACCGACATCGTCCTCGGCGAGGTGGACCGCTGATGACCTCCCTGATCGAATCGGTGCGCACCACGGTCGGCGACACGCTCTTCTACGGGGCGGTCTCGCCGCTGGTCAAGATCCTCGTCCTGCTGTTCCTGATGATCCTTCCACTGATCGCCTACCTGACCCTCGCCGAGCGCCGCATCCTCGGCTTCATGCAGGCGCGCCTCGGCCCCAACCGCGTCGGCCCGTGGGGGCTCCTGCAGCCCATCGCGGACGTGGCCAAGCTGCTGGTCAAGGGGGATTCGATCCCGCTGCGCGCCGTCAAATGGGCGTTCGTCCTCGCCCCCTGCCTGGTGGTCGGGCCGGCGATCCTCGTCTTCGCCGTCATTCCGCTCGGCCCCAGGGCCGAAGCCGGCGGGTTGTCCTGGTTCGTCACCGACATCAACACCGGCTTGCTGTTCGTGGTGGCGACGGCGTCGATCGGCGTCTACGGATTGATCCTCGGCGGCTGGTCGTCCAACAACAAGTTTTCGCTCATGGGCGGCCTGCGCTCGGCGGCGCAGATGATCTCCTACGAGGTGCCGCAGGGACTCGCCCTGGTCGGGCCGGTGCTGCTCGCCGGAACCCTTTCGATGGTGGGAATCGTCGAGGCGCAGAAGGCGGATCGCTTCTGGTACGTCTTCCCCCAGATCGTCGGCTTCTTCCTCTATCTGGTGGCCGGCGTGGCGGAGACGAACCGCAATCCGTTCGACCTGCCGGAGGCGGAATCGGAGCTGGTGGCGGGCTTCCACACCGAGTACAGCGGCATGCGCTTCGCCCTGTTCTTCCTGGGCGAGTACGCCAACATGATCGTCATCTCCGCGGTCGCCACCACCCTCTTCCTGGGTGGCTGGCTGCGGCCGTTCCCCAACGTCGAGGCGCTGGCGTTCCTCGATCCGGTCCCCGGGGTGATCTGGTTCGCCCTCAAGGTCTTCGTCTTCCTCTTCCTCTACATCTGGTTCCGCGGCACCTTCCCGCGCTACCGGTTCGATCAGCTGATGGATCTGGGATGGAAGTGGATGATCCCGGTGGCCCTGGGAAATCTCGCGTTGACGGCTCTGGTGAAGCTTCTGGTGGCTTGAGGGAGGCGGCGATGGATCTCTGGAAAAGCGTGCGCAAGGTAGCCGACAAGCTCCTCCTCCCGGACCTCTTCGCCGGGCTGGCGCTCACCTTCAAGCACATGTTCCGCGAGAAGGTCACGGTGCAATACCCCGAGCAGCGCCTCGAGCCTTCGCACCGCTTCCGCGGCATGTTCCGCCTCGACGAGGACCGGTGCATCAAGTGCACCATCTGTGCCCGCGACTGCCCGATCGACATCATCTACATCGACTGGCACCAGGAAGTGAACCCGGAGACCGGCAAGAAGGACAAGGTCCTCGATCGCTTCGACATCGACTTGCAGCGCTGCATGTTCTGCGGCCTGTGCGAGGAAGGATGCCCCACCGAGCCGAAGTCGATCTGGCTGACCACCAAGACCTACGAGCTCGCCTCGTACGATCGCTGGAAGAACCTGTACGTCGACATGGACGAGCTGCAACAGTGGCAGGTGCGGCCGGCGTACACGGACGAGGAGATCGCCTGAGATGAACGCCCTCGTCGAGTCCGGCCCCGCCCTGCTGTTCTACCTCTTCGCCGCGATCGCAGTGGTGGGCGCCGTCGGCGTCGTGACGCTGCGCAATCCGATGTATGGAGCGCTCAGCCTGCTCGCCACCTTCCTGTCGGTCGCCGCGCTGTTCCTGCTGCGCCACGCGGAATTCGTCGCCATCGTCCAGATCTTCGTCTACGGCGGCGGCATCATGGTGCTGTTCCTCTTCGTCATCATGCTGGTCAACCTGCAGCGGCTGCGCGAGTCGCGGCTGTTCAACGGGCCGCTGCCGGCCGTCCTCGTGCTCGCCGTGCTGCTCCTCGGGCTGTTCGGCTGGGTCTTCGTGCACGCGCCGTTCGGCCCGGCGTTCGACCAGCCGGAGCTGTTCACCAGCTACATCGATCAGCAGAACACCCTGCACCAGGGGGCCGGCAACACGGAGGCCGTGGCCTGGGCGCTCTATACCAAGAACCTGCTGCCGTTCGAGGTCGCCTCGCTGTTCCTCCTCGTGGCGATGATCGGCGCGGTCGTCCTCGGCCGCCGGCAATAGAGGGAAGCTCCGATGCTCGAAATCACGACCAACCACTTCCTGGTGCTGAGCTTCCTCCTGTTCGTCATCGGCTTGATCGGGATCCTCACGCGGCGCAACATGATCACCGTCCTCATGTCCATCGAGCTGGTGCTCAACTCGGTCAACATCAACCTGATCGCCTTCTCCTATCAGCTTTCCGATCTGACCGGCCAGGTCTTCGCGATCTTCACGATCGCCGTGGCGGCCGGTGAGGCGGCGGTCGGACTCGGCATTCTCATCGCGTTCTTCCGCCTGCGCGACACCGCCCACCTCGACGCGGCGGTCGAGCTCAAAGGGTAGAGAAGGGATCGCTCCATGCACGAGCTCGTCTGGCTCATCCCGGTCCTGCCGCTCCTCGGCGCCCTGTTGAATGGCGTCGTCCTCAAAGGACGTCTCGGCAAGAACGCCGTGGCCTGGGTGGCCTGCGGCCTGGTCGGCCTCGCGGCGCTTCTCGCCCTCCTGGTCATCGGCGGCTACCTCGGCTCGCCCGAGCACGCCGCGCATCAACCCTTTGAGCGCGACTACTACACCTGGATGCCGGCCGGCGCGATCACCACGCCGGACGGGGTCAAGGACCTCACGGTCAGCGTCGGGTTCCTGGTCGATCCGCTGTCGTGCGTGATGCTCTTCGTGGTGACCTTCGTCGGCTTCCTGATCCATCTGTACTCGGTCGGCTACATGGCCCACGAGGACGGGTTCCAGCGCTACTTCACCTACCTGAACCTGTTCATGGGCGCCATGCTGCTGCTGGTGCTCGGCAACAACTACGCGGTGCTCTTCGTCGGCTGGGAAGGCGTGGGGCTCTGCTCCTACCTGCTCATCGGGTTCTATTTCAAGCAGGACTTCCCGCCCTACGCCGGCCGCAAGGCGTTCCTGGTCAACCGCATCGGCGACTTCGCCTTCGTCGTCGGCCTGTTCGCGCTGGTCTCGTCGTTCGGCACGCTCAAGTTCACCGAGCTGTTCCCGCGCATCGCGGCAAACCCCGCCCTGGTGCAGGGATCGTACGTCCTGGGCCTCAGCCTCGCCTCGTTCGTCACCCTCTGCCTGTTCATCGGGGCGACCGGAAAGAGCGCGCAGATCCCGCTGTTCGTCTGGCTCCCCGACGCCATGGCCGGCCCGACGCCGGTCTCGGCGCTGATCCATGCGGCGACCATGGTCACCGCGGGTGTGTACATGGTGGCGCGCTCGAACGTGCTCTATCAGCTCGCACCGGAGATCTCGCAGCTCGTCGCCGTGATCGGCGCGGCGACCGCCCTCTTCGCGGCCACCATCGGCCTGGCGCAGACCGACATCAAGAAGGTCCTCGCCTATTCGACGGTCTCCCAGCTCGGCTACATGTTCCTCGCGGCCGGTCTGGCGGCCTATTCGGCGGCGGTCTTCCATCTGATGACCCACGCCTTCTTCAAGGCCCTCCTCTTCCTCGGCTCCGGCTCGGTGATCCACGCGATGGGCGGCGAGCAGGACATGCGCAAGATGGGCGGCTTGAAGGCGGCGCTGCCGCAGACCTACCGCACGTTCCTCATCGGCGCGCTGGCCATCGCCGGCATTTTCCCGTTCGCCGGGTTCTTCAGCAAGGACGAGATTCTGCACGCGGCCCTCGGGCGCGGGCAGTGGGCGCTCTACGGGGTCGGGCTGCTCACCGCGGCGCTGACCGCGTTCTACATGTTCCGTGCGGTGTACATGACGTTCCACGGCTCGTTCCGCGGCAGCCACGAGCAGGAGCACCACCTGCACGAGTCGCCGCCGACGATGACCGTGCCCCTGTGGATCCTGGCCGTGGGGGCGGTGGTCGCGGGGTGGGTCGGGTTCCCGGGATGGAACGTGTTCGAGCACTTCCTGGAGCCGGTGATCCTGCGGCCGGCGGGCCCGGCGGAGGCGGAGGGGGCGGTGGCGGGGCACGCGATCGGCGCGCTGATCCCGGCGATCGTGGCGCTCACCGTGGCGGCCCTCGCCATCTTCGCCGCGTCGCGGGTGTTCGGCGGCGATCGCGGCCTCGAAGGCGGCCGCGCCTGGGCGGAGCGCTTCCCGCGCGTGCACCGGCTGCTCAGCAACAAGTATTGGGTGGATGAGCTGTACGACGCGACCGTGGTGCGCGGCTTCTGGGCCACGGCGCGCGGGCTCTTCCGCTTCGACGCATCGTTCATCGACGGCCTGCTGGTCAACGGCGCGCGCCACGTCACCGTGGCGTTTTCGTTGCTCTCGGGCGTGTTCGACAAATACGTGGTGGACGGCCTGGTCAACCTGGTGGGTACCACCCTCGACGCCGGCTCCCGGACGTTGCGCCGGGTGCAGAGCGGCTCGGTGGGAAATTACGCGCTGGTCCTGGCCATGGGCATGTTCGCCCTCGTCTGCCTTTACATGGCCCTGCGGCAGGGTTGAGAGCCGGCATCGAGCGTACCTGGGGGAGTCCATGACCAACCTACCGATTCTGAGCATCGTCTGCTACGTGCCCCTGCTGGGCGCGTTGATCCTCCTCTTCGTTCCGAAGGACCGGCCCGCCTTCATCCGGACGTTTGCGACCGGTGTGGCGCTGCTCGACTTCCTTCTGTCGATCCCCCTCTGGTTCGCCTTCGATCGAGGCGCGGCGGGGACGGCCAATTTCCAGTTCCGCGAGAGCTTCGCGTGGATCGAGTCGATCGGTGCCCGCTATGAATTCGGCATCGACGGCATCGCTCTGCTGCTGGTCCTGCTCACCACGCTCCTCGGCGTCCTCGCCTTCCTGTCCTCGTGGACCGCGATCGCGACGCGGGAGAAGGAGTACTACGTCTTCCTCCTCCTCCTGCAAACCGGCATGCTCGGCGTGTTCATGGCGATGGACTTCTTCCTGTTCTACGTGTTCTGGGAGGTCATGCTGGTGCCGATGTATTTCCTCATCGGCATCTGGGGCGGGCCGCGCAAGCTCTATGCCGCGATCAAGTTCTTCCTGTACACCCTGGTCGGCTCGGTGCTCATGCTGCTCGGCATCCTGGCCCTCTACTTCTACAACGCAGGCGGCCTCCTCGGCTGGCCGGGGCTCGGCAACGCGCTGAGCTTCTCGATCTTGCAGTTCCACGAGATCGGCAGCCGGATTCCGCCGGACCTCCAGGTCTGGATCTTCCTCGCCCTCTTCGTCGGCTTCGCCATCAAGGTCCCGATGTTCCCGTTCCACACCTGGCTGCCCGACGCCCACGTCGAGGCGCCCACGGCGGGATCGGTGATCCTGGCCGGCGTCCTCCTCAAGATGGGGACCTACGGCTTCGTCCGCTTCTCGCTTCCCATCCTGCCCGAGGCGACGAAGCAGCTGCTCCCCTGGATGGCGGGATTGTCGATCATCGGCATCCTCTATGGGGCGATGGTCGCGATGGCCCAGAAGGATATGAAGAAACTGGTGGCCTACTCCTCGGTGAGCCACCTCGGGTTCGTCATGCTCGGCCTTTTCGCCCTGAACGGGCCGGGGTTGAACGGCGCCGTGCTCCAGATGATCAATCACGGCCTGTCGACCGGCGCGCTCTTCCTGCTCGTCGGCGTCATCTATGAGCGCCGGCACACCCGCATGATCGCCGACTACGGCGGCCTGTCCGGGGTGATGCCCGTCTACGCCACGCTCTTCCTGATCATCACCATGTCGTCGATCGGCCTGCCGACGCTCAACGGTTTCATCGGTGAGTTCACCATCCTGGTCGGCGCCTTCAACCGCGTGTGGTGGTGGGCGGTGCTCGCGGCCCTCGGCATCGTGCTGGGTGCGGCCTACATGCTGTGGATGTACCAGCGCGTGTTCTTCGGCCCGCTGACGCACCAGGAAAACCAGGAGCTGAAGGATCTCAACTGGCGAGAGATCGCCTACCTTGCGCCCATCGTCCTGCTCTGCTTCTGGATCGGTCTCTATCCGCGCCCGTTCTTCCAGATCCTGGCCGAGCCGGTCCAGTACGTCGTGTCGAAAGTCGGGGGGTGAGACGTGCCTGATCCGCAAGAGTTTCTGCTCCTCGCTCCGGAGATCCTCCTCGCGTCGGCGGGGCTGCTCCTGCTGCTGGTCGGAACCATCGGCCGCGGCCTGGGCAACCGCCACTCGGCGGTGGTGGCCCTGGCGAGCCTCTTTCTCACCGCGATCGATCTCTACGCCGTCGGGCGCAGCGTCCCCGGGAGCCGGCTCCTGTTCCACGGCACCTTCGTGATCGACGGCTTCGCCCTGTTCTGGAAGTCGTTGATCCTGATCGCCACGGCGCTCACCATCCTGCTGTCGATCCGCTACATGGAGGAGGCGGGGTATCGCGCCGGCGAGTACTACGCCCTGCTCCTCCTGGCGAGCTCGGGGATGCTGCTGATGGCGAGCGGCTACTCACTGCTCACCATCTGGATCGCGCTCGAGACGATGGCGCTCGCGAGCTACATCCTGGCAGGCTATTTCAAGCGCCACCTGCGCTCCAACGAAGCGGCGCTCAAATATTTCATCCTCGGCGCCTTGTCGAGCGGTATCCTGCTCTACGGCATCTCGCTGCTCTACGGCGCGGCGGGCACGGTGCAGCTCGGCGAGCTGGCGCGCGGTCTGGAGCTGGCGCGGGCACAGGGCAGCCTGCTCGTCCCTCTCGGCTGGATCCTCTTGTCCGCGGGGCTGTTCTTCAAGGTGGCCGCGGTGCCCTTCCACATCTGGACGCCGGACGTCTACGTCGGTGCCCCGACGCCGATCACCGCCTACCTCGCCGCCGCCTCGAAGGCCGCCTCGTTCGCCATCCTGATCCGCATCTTCTATGAGGGTCTGGGAACCCTCTACGGGGACTGGAAGTGGATCCTCGCCGGCGTGGCCGCGGCGTCGATGATCTGGGGCAACGTGGCGGCGCTGATCCAGGACAACGTCAAGCGGATGCTCGCCTACAGCTCCATCGCGCACGCCGGCTACGTGCTGATGGGCGTCCTCGCGGCCTCGGAGATCGGCCTCTGGTCGGTGCTCTACTACCTGCTCGCCTACACCTTCATCACCATGGGCGCCTTCGCCATGGTGCTCCTGCTGGAGCGCCGGGAGTACGCGGGCGAGACCTGCGCCGACTACGCGGGCCTCGCGCAGCGCTCGCCGTTCCTCGCCGCGATGATGGTCATCTTCCTCGTCGCCCTGACCGGCATCCCCCCCACCGGCGGCTTCTTCGGCAAGGTCTACCTGTTCGCCGCCGCGGTGCAGGCGGGCTGGACCTGGCTCGCGGCCGTGGGCGTGGTGACCAGCGCGATCTCGCTCTACTACTACTTCCGCATCGTGGTCTACATGTACCAGACCGACTCCGCGGAAGCGACCCCGGTGCCGCTGCGCGCGCCCGCGCTGGTCACCGTGATCACCCTCTGCGCCGTCGCCACCCTCGTCCTCGGTCTCTATCCGGAGCCGTTCATCCAGATCGCCAAGAGCGGGCTGCTGGTGGTGGCCGGGCGGTAGGGACCGGGCGGGCCAAAGGCCGGGCCTTCTGCCCGTTTTCTTGAAGGCCGGCGAGACGCCGGCGGTCCCAGGGGGCGTCACCGGCACCCCGTGGGCTCACCGGTCGCTTCATCGCCCCGGGGCTCCGCCACCCTCCCCTATACTGATGCCATGCACGCCGTCACTGCCGACCGTCGGATCGACCATCGGCTTGGGAGCCGGGACCTTTGAGCGCCGAGTGGGAGGAGCTGTTCGACGAGCTGGCCGAGCTGGACGGGGCGGAGCGGGCGCGGCGGCTGGCGGAGGTGGAGCGCGCGGACCCGGCTCTCGCGCGGCGGTTGCGCGATCTCCTGGCCGCCGACTCCGGGGATTTCGGGGAGCTGGACGCCCAGCCGCTGGTGGCGCAGGCTCCAGGGTTCGTGGCGGTCGCGCTCTCGGAGAGCCGCCCTGCGGCGGATACGCCTCCGGGACGGGTCGGCGAACGGATCGGCAACTACCGCCTGGTTTCGATCCTCGGCCGCGGCGGCATGGCGGAGGTCTGGCTCGCCGAACGGGCGGACGGGGAGTTCGACAGCCGCGTGGCGATCAAGCTCGTGCGCCCCGAGCTGGGCTCGGAGGCGATCCTCTCCGGCTTCCTGCGCGAACGGCGGATCCTCGCGCGCCTCGTCCATCCCGGGATCGCCCGTCTCCTCGACGGTGGACGCAGCCAGAACGGCGAGCCCTACTTCATCCTCGAGCACGTCGACGGCACCCCGATCACCGACTGGTGCGAGAGCCGCAACCTCTCTCTGGAGGATCGGGTCCGCTTGATGATCGAGGTCTGCGAGGCGGTGGATCACGCCCACCGGAGCCTCGTGGTCCACCGCGACCTGAAACCGTCGAACGTCCTGGTGGACGCCTCCGGCCGTGCCAAGCTGCTCGACTTCGGCATCGCCAAGCTGCTGACCCTGGAGCCGGGCGCCGCCCCGGCGGAGAGCGCCATCACCCGCCTCGGCGCCCGCGCCTTCACGCCGGGCTATGCCGCGCCGGAGCAGATCACCGGCGAGCCGGTGACCACGGCGACCGACGTCTATGCGCTCGGCATCCTTCTCTATGAGATGTTGACCGGCGACAAGCCCTTCCCGCGCACGGCCCGCACCCTGCCGTCGCTCATGGAGGAGCTGGCCTCCGAGGTCTTCGAGCCCCCTTCGGCCCGGCTGCAGCGCCTGGGACCGGCGGCACAGGGAGCCGTCCCCAGCCGGCCCGCGCGCCTCCAGGGCGACTTGGACGCCATCGTCACCAAGGCCCTCTCGCGCGAGCCGGAGCGGCGCTATCCGGGCGCCGCGGCGCTCGCCGACGACCTCCGGCGGTTCCTCTACCGGCGACCGGTCAAGGCGCGACACGGCGGCCTCGCGTACCGCACTCATCGGCTCGTGTCCCGCCACCGGCTGGCCGCCGCAGCCGCAGCGCTCACCCTGGTCTCTCTGCTGGGTGGCCTGACCCTCGCGTTGTGGCAGACCCGCGTGGCGCACGGCGAGGCACGGCGGGCCGAGAGGGCGCGCGGCATTCTGGTCTCCGTCTTCGAGACGCTGGATCCGGAGCAGGCGCGCAGCCAGGCCGTGACGCCGAGCAAGCTGCTCGACGCCGGCGTCCGCCGCGTCGACCGGGAGCTCGCCGACGAGCCGGAGCTGCAAGCGGAGATGCTCGACCTGATGGCCAACCTCCACCGCAAGCTCGGCCTGCTCCCCGAAGGCCGGGCCCTCGCCGAACGTTCCCTCGCGCTGCGGGAAAAGCGGTTCGGCGCCGACTCGGCCGAGGTGGCCCAGAGCCTCGTCACCCTCGGCTGGATCCGGCTCGACCAAGGAGACGCACGGCCGGCGCGCGACCTGCTCGAACGCGCCATCAGCCGCCTCGAGAAGATCGAAGGCAAAGACAGCCTCGCCGCCGCCGAGGCCCGCGAGCCGCTCGTCGAGGCCGTGTTCATCGGCTGGTCGGCGCAGGAGGCTCTGCCCGAGGCAGAGCGCCAACTCGCCGCCTACCGGCGCATCCTCGGTGAGGGTCACGAGAAGACCGCGATGTCCTGGAACGACCGGGGCGTCGTGCTTCAGGCGTTGGGCCGGCTGGACGAGGCGGAGGAGGCCTACCGCAAGAGCCTGGCCGCGCTCGGCGCCCGCCTGCCGCCCGACGACCCCCGGCTCGGGTATCCCCTCCACAACCTCGGAGACCTGCTCGTCGACCTGGGACGGCTGGAGGAATCGGAGGCGAACCTGCGGGCCGCCTTCGAGCTGCGCCGGCGCTCCCTCGGGGAACAACACCCGGAGACGGCCATGTCCCTGGCCATTCTCGGCGAGGTGTTGATCCAGCGCGGGAAGCTCGGCCCCGCCGAGGAGGCCTTCCGCCGAACCTTGACGATTCTCGGAGACCGCGACCGCTTCAACGAGGCCAGTGTGCGCCTCATGCTCGCCCAGGTTCTCTACCGGCAGTCGCGCCTCGCAGAGTCCCTCGCGGAGCACGACCGCGGCATCGCCGACCTCGAAGCCCTCGTCGGCTCCCGGCACGTTCTCGTCCTGGCAGCACGGGGCGAGCGGACCCGGACCTTGTTCGCCCTGGGCCGCCGCGAAGAGGCCTATGCGGCCTTGCACGACGCCCTCGCCGCCCTGGCGGCCATCGGGTCCAACGGGAGGGAGCAGCGCGGTGTCCTGCTGACCCTGCTCGGCAAGGAAAAGAGGATCGAAGGCCGGGCCGCCGAGGCGCAGACGCTCCACCGGGAGGCCCGCCGCCTCCTCCTGCAGCTGTACCGGCCCGACAACTTCCAGGTCGTCGCCCTCGACTGTGAGATCGCTCTCGACGAGCTGGCTCTCTCCCCTCCTGGAAGCGACCCGGCCAGCCGGGCGGCGGCCGCCGCCCGGCTGGCCGGGCTCCATGACCGGCTCTCGTTGCTCATCCCCACCTACCCGGTCCTTCAAGAGCTCGAGGCCCGCCTCGCCGAGCTGGCCAAGCCTTGATTTTTCAGAGAGATACAAACTCGTTCCAACTTCTTCGCCGCAAGCGGCTCGCTTTTGGCCCTGGCGAGCACCTATCTCTCTTGTAGGCCCAAGCCCCTCTCAGAACCATGCTTCTGCCATCGCAGGGCCCGTCTGAGTCTATTTCCCTCTTGAGGAGGATTTACATGCGTAAGCAGTACCTGTCATTGGCGTTGGCCTTGTCGCTCACCCCTCTCACTCTGGCCACTCCGGCCGCCGCGGCCGAGCGCGAATGGCCCACGATCGAGCGTCAGCTCGCCAAGGACCGTATCGTCCCCGGCAGCAACCTCGAGAGTCTCATCTATCAGAACCAGGACTTCGAGATGCTCCGGCCCGGTGAGAAGAACGACAAGATCGGTCTTCCGGCCTGGATTCGGGTGATGTGGCGCAAGGCGCATCCCGAGCTGACCTACTCGGCCAGCGATCCCACGGGCGGCTATCCCCGCGTCCTGCACGAGGTCCATGAGTGGATGCTGCACCACCAGGACCTGATGCCCGGCCTGACCGAGCTCGACCTCGCGCCGCCGGAAGAGCGCACCACGGTCGGCACCAACGTGCGTGTCTCCGGCGCTCAGACCTCGGATCGTAGCGAGTCCGACATCCGGATCAACTTCCTCAATCCGAGCCTGGTGATCGCCGGCTCCAACAACATCGGCGGCAGCGGACAGCAGGGGCAGTACTACTCCTCCAACGGCGGCTCCACCTGGGGCCAGACGACCCTTCCGCTCACCACCGGTGACTCCTTCCACTCCGACCCGACGGTCGACTGGCGCTCCACCGGCGTGGCCTGGGCCACCACCATCGGCATCAACTCGGCGGGCACCTCGCTCAAGATGCGCTCCTATACGTCGAGCACGAACGGCTCCTCCTGGACGTTCAACAGCACCTTCTCCGGCACCCAGACGAGCGCCGACAAGCAGATGGTGTGGATCGACCACAGCGCCACCTCGGCCTTCAAGGACTCCATCTATGCCTGCTGGCACAACGGTGCTCCGGCCTACGTCAACCGCCGCACCGCCACCGGCTCCTGGGGCGCGACGCCGGTCCAGGTGAGCGGCGCGGAGTCGACCGGCACCGCGATCGGCTGCGACATCAAGACCAACAGCGCCGGCGAGGTCTTCGTCTTCTGGCCGACCACCACCAACCGCCGCATCATCATGCGCAAGTCGACCAACGGCGGCTCCACCTGGGGCTCCGCGGTCACCGTGCGCACCATGTTCGACGGCTATGACATCGGCATCCCGTCCTTCGCCAACCGCCGCGCCCTGATCTACACCAGCGCCGGCGCCTACAAGACCGCGTCGATCAACAACGTCTACGTCGCCTGGACCGACCTGACCGGCGCCACCGGCTGCACCTCGGCCGCCAACGAGCCGGGCACGAACGCCGCCTCGACCTGCAAGACCCGCATCTGGTTCTCCCGCTCCACCAACGGCGGCACCACCTGGTCGGCCGCGACGATGATCAACAACCAGGCCGGCCTGAACGACCAGTTCAACCAGGCCCTGGCGGTCGACGAGAGCACCGGCCGCATCGCCATCATCTACTACGACACGGTCGGCGACTCGACCCGCAAGAAGACCAACGTCTACTACCAGACCTCGGCCGACAACGGCGCCACCTGGAGCGCCGCCACCAAGGTCACCACCGCGCAGACCGACGAGACGGTCGCCGGTGCCAACTCCGGCAACCAGTACGGCGACTACAACGGCCTCTCCGGCTGGGCGAGCAAGTTCCTCCCCTCCTGGACCGACCGCCGCAGCGCCGGCAACGAAGAGATCTGGACGGCTCCGATCACCGAGCCGTAAGAGCGCCTTTCGCGCTTGCCGTCTCGAGGGCACCCCCGCGGGGGTGCCCTTTTTCGTTCTGCTACACTCCTCCTTCGCGCCTCGCGGGCGGGCAGCTACCGTGATTTGTAACGAAACCGCCGCCCTCCCCGCCTGTCTCATCGCGACCTGAGCGAACCAGAAGGAGAGTCCCCATGCGCAAGCCTCTGCCCTCGCCGACCTTGTTTCTGTTGATCCTGACCCTCTTCGGTCTCGGCTTCGCCCGCCCCGTTCTGGCGGCTGCCGGGGAGAACGGCGAGTGGCCGGCGATCGAGCGCCAGCTTGCCAAGGACCGCGTGGTTCCCGGGAGCGCCCTCGAGAGTCTGATCTACCAGAATCAAGACTTCGAGCTGCTCCACCCCGCCGAACGCAATGACAAGATCCCGGTCCCCGCCTGGCTGCGGGTGATGTGGCGCAAGTCCCATCCCGAGCTGACCTACTCGCCCGCCGACCCCACGGGTGGCTATCCGCGCGTCCTGCACGAGATCCACGAGTGGATGCGGGCGCACCAGGACCTGCTGCCCGGCCTGGTCGAGCTCGACCTCGCGCCACCGGAGGAGCGGACCACCGTCGGCGCCAACGTGCGCGTCTCCGGTCTGCAGAACGCACCCCGCAGCGAGTCCGACGTCCGGATCAATTTCTTCAACCAGAACCAGATCATCGCCGCCTCCAACAACATCGGCGGCAGCGGCCGGCAGGGCCAGTACTTCTCCGCGAACGGCGGCACCACCTGGGGGCAGACGACCCTGCCGCTCGCCCCGGGCGATGCGTTCCATTCCGACCCCACGGTCGATTGGCGCTCCGACGGCACGGCCTGGGCCACCACGATCGGCATCAACGCCGCCGGCAGCACCCTCAAGCTCCGCTCCTACCGCTCGGCCAACGGCGGTGCGTCCTGGACGCTCGACGGTACCTTCTCCGGCAATCAGACCAGTGCCGACAAGCAGATGGTGTGGATCGACCACAGCAACACGTCGGCCTTCAAGAACTCCATCTATGCCTGCTGGCACAACGGGCAGCCGGGCTTCTTCAACCGCCGCCCCGCCGCCGGGGGCTGGGGCGCCCCGCTGCAGGTGAGCGGTGCAGAGTCGACCGGCACCTCGATCGGCTGTGACGTCAAGACCAACAAATCCGGGCACGTTTTCGTCTTCTGGCCGACCACCGGCAACCGCCGGCTCATCGTCCGCAAGTCGACCACCGGTGGCGCCAGCTTCGGCGGCGCGGTCGTCGTGCGCACCTTGTTCGACAGCTTCGACATCGGCATCCCGGCGATGGCGAACCGGCGCGCCTTGATCTACACCAGCGGCGGCGCCTATCAGAACGGCGCGACGAACAACGTCTACCTGGCCTGGACCGACCTGTCCGGCAACGCCGGCTGCACCTCCGCGGGGAATGAGCCGGGCAACAACGCCGCCTCGAGCTGCAAGACCCGCATCTGGTTTTCCCGCTCCACGAACGGGGGCACCACCTGGTCCGCGGCGGTGCGCATCAACAACCAGGCCGGCCTGAACGACCAGTTCAACCAGGCTCTTGCGGTTGACGAGACCACCGGCCGCCTCGCGATCATCTACTACGACACGGTGGGCGATGCGACGCGCCGGAAGACCAACCTCTACTACCAGACGTCGACCAACGGCGGGTCCACCTGGAGCGCTCCGGTGAAGGTCACCACCGCGCAGACCAACGAGACCATCGCCGGAGCCGACCTCGGCAACCAGTACGGCGACTACAACAGCCTCTCCGGCTGGGCCGGCAAGTTCATCCCCTCGTGGACCGATCGCCGCAACGGCGCCCGCGAGGAGATCTGGGTGACCAAGATCTCCGAGCCGTAGGCAAAAAACCGTCCGTGCCTCCAGGGGGGTGGCGGCACGGACGGGGGGAAGTATGGAGATGGGGTGCGATCGCGTTCAGCTCTGCGGTAACGCCCCGTGTCACCTGGGAGCCGTCCACCGCCGCGCCCTTTCCACGAAGCTCATCTTGCCGCAATGCGGCACCTTGCGCCCCATCCCGGCGGGTGGTTTTTGCGCTGGTCCGGGGCGCGGGGGAACCACCCTCGGATATGGCGCTTCTCCGCGACGAGACCGTTAGCCTCCTCTTGACAAACCGGCGGGCGCCGCACACGGGCACCCCGGCAGCACACAGATCACCCGATCCGCTCCTCCTGCGGCGCCCCGACACAGGAGAGCAGCAATGGCCCTCGACCGTGAAACGCTCGACTTGACGCTGGAAGCCATCCGCGACTTCGCGAAGGACAAGCTCCCGGAAGCCACGATTCTCGATCTCGACGCCCGCGACGAATTTCCCGTCGAGCTGGTGCGCGCCATGTGCGGCGCGGAGCTCGGTGTGCAGCTCCTGTTCTTCGGTGAGGAGTACGGCGGCATGGGCGGCGGCTCGCTCGACGTCTACCGCGTCTGCGAGACGCTGGCCCGCTGCGATCTCGGCGTCGCGACCGGCGTGTTCGCCACCTTCCTCGGCTCGGACCCCATCGTCTTCGGCGGCACGCCGGAGCAGAAGAAGCGCTGGCTGACCCGCCTCGCCGAGGAAGGGCTGCTGATGGCCTATGGCGCCACCGAGCCCGAGGCCGGGAGCGATCTCGGCGCCTTGCGCACCACGGCGACACGGATCGAGGAGGACGGCCGGGTCGTCGGCTACCGGATCAGCGGCAACAAGCAGTGGATCAGCAACGGCGGCTTCGCCGACCTCTACTCCGTCCTCGCCCTCGCGCCCGGCGGACCGAGCTGGTTCGTGGTGGAGCGCGGCGCGCCGGGGCTCTCCTGGGGCAAGCCCGAGGACAAGCACGGCATCCGCCTGAGCAATACCTCCGAGGTGTCGCTCGCCGACGTGCGGGTCGATGCGGACGCCCTGGTGGGCGGCGTCGAAGGGCAGGGTCTGCTGCAGGCCCAGATGGTGTTCGGCTACACCCGGTTGATGGTGGCCGCGTTCGGCCTCGGCGCCGGCTGGGCCGCGCTGGACCGGGCGATCCCCTATTCCGCGGAACGCATCCAGGGCGGTGGCCCGCTCTCGGAGAAGCAGGGCTACACCCACAAGCTGATCGTCCCCTGGGCCGCCCGGCTGGAGGCCGGCCGCTCGTTGATCGAAGAAACGGCGGAGCGCCTCGACGCCGAGGAAGGGACCCTGAACACCGAAGGGGCGGTGGCGAAGTATCTCGCCACCGAGGCCGGCAACGGCGCCGCGGACGCGGCGATCCAGGCCCTCGGCGGCTACGGCTTCACCCGCGAATACATGGTCGAGAAGATCAAGCGGGACGTGCGGATCACCACGATCTACGAGGGGACCTCGGAGATCATGGAGATGACCATCGCGCGCGACCGCTGGCAGCTCCATCTGAAGACCCGCGGCGACCATTACCACGCGCTCGCCCGCGAGATGGAGGCGCTCGCCGCCCGCCGTCCGGAGTGCGGCGCAGGCACGGCCGCCCTCGCGCTCCACGCCCTCGCCGAGGTGCTGGAGCGGGCGCGGGCCGGGCGCCTCACCCGCAATCAGCACGTGCTGTTGCGCCTCGGCCGGCTCCTCGCCCTCGCCGAAGGCGCCGCCAGCTTCGCCCGGCGCGCCGCGCGCGCCCTCGACGGCCGGCTCGGCGAGAAAGCCGACCGCCGCTTCGATCCCGCGACGCTTGCCACCCTGTCGCGCATCAACGCCCGCGAAGCGGCCCTGGAGGTCGCGGCGGACGGGATGCGCCAGGTCGTGGGTGCCGCCGAAGGCGTGGAGGGGGACCCGGTGTCCCTCGCCGCCGCCATGAACCTGACCGCCATTCACCGCGCGCAGGCCGGCCTGGTCACCGACATGGACCGGGCGGCCGACGCTTTGTACGGCCGCGCCACCGCGGTGGCCGCCGCTTGACGAGAGATTCCCATGAGAGAGACAGCGCACAAAGCCATCGCCATCGTCGGCGTCGGAGCCGTGATGCCCGACGCACCCGATGTTTCGACCTTCTGGAGCAATCTCCGCAACGGGAGATACAGCATCACCGAGACCCCGGCCGACCGCTGGAACCGCGACGCCTATTGGGATCCGGACCCCAAGGTGCCGGACAAGACCTACTCGAAGATCGGCGGCTGGGTCCGCGACTGGACGTGGGACCCGATCGGCTGGAAGCTCCCGATCCCCCCGCGGGTCAGCGAGCAGATGGACCGCACCCAGAAGTGGGCGATCCTCGCCGCCCGCGAGGCCCTCGCCGACGCCGGCTGGCCGGAGCGCCCCTTCGACGCCGAGCGCACCGCGGTCATTCTGGGCAACGCGATGGCCGGGGAGCGGCACTATCTGACGGCGCTGCGCCTCTCCTTCCCGGAATATGCCCGGGAGCTGGAAGCCTCCCCCAGCTTCGCGGCCCTGCCGCCGGAGCTGCGCGACGAGATCGCGCGCGAGCTCCACGCCGGGATCACCCACCGGCTGCCGGAAGTGAATGAAGACACCATGCCCGGCGAGCTCTCCAACATCATCGCCGGCCGCATCGCCAACGTGTTCAACTTCCACGGCCCGAACTACGTGGTGGACGCCGCCTGCGCCTCTGCCATGGCGGCGATCGGCGCCGCGATCGAGGGGCTGGAGGAAGAGGACTACGACGTGGTCCTGACCGGCGGCGTGGACGCCAACATGAGCGCCCATACGTTCATCAAGTTTTGCAAGATCGGCGCTCTCTCCGCCACCGGCACCCGCCCCTATGCGGACGGTGCGGACGGTTTCGTGATGGGTGAAGGGTCGGCGGTCTTCGTGCTCAAGCGACTGGCCGATGCGGAGCGCGACGGGGACAAGGTCTATGCGGTGATCCGCGGCATCGGCGGATCGAGCGACGGCCGCGGCAAGGGGATCACGGCGCCCAATCCCGCCGGACAGAAGCTCGCCGTGGCCCGCGCCTGGGAGAACGCCGGCCTGCCGCCCGGCTCGGTCAATCTGTTGGAAGGGCACGGCACGTCGACCCGGGTGGGCGACGTGGCCGAGGTGGAGAGCCTGAACGCGGTGTTCGGCCGGTGCGGCCTGCCGACCGGCGCCATCCCCCTGGGCTCGGTGAAATCGAACATCGGTCACCTGAAAGGGGCGGCGGGTGCCGCCGGCATCCTCAAGGTGGCGCTCGCGCTGCGCGACAAGGTGCTGCCGCCCAGCCTGAGCTGCGAACGGCCGAACCCGAACATCGACTTCGCCCACCTGCCGTTCCGGGTCCACCGCGAGCTCGCCGCCTGGGACGTGCCGGCCGGGGTGGTGCGCCGGGCCGGCGTGAGCGCCTTCGGGTTCGGCGGCACGAACTTCCATGCCGTGCTCGAGGAGCACGTCCCGGGCTCACTGTCCGGCAATGGCGGTCCTGGCCGCAAGACGATCGCCGTCGGCACTCCGCGCAAGGAGAACGGTCCCCAGGCGGTGCGCGCCACGGCCACGCCGCGCATCCCGCCGCGCGGCATCTTCCTGGCCGGCGCCGCGACGCCCGCGGAGCTGGCGGAGAAGCTGCGCGCAGCCCGCGACGCCGCCCGGGCCGGCCAG
>DIHE01000123.1 GCA_002420005.1 Holophagales bacterium UBA5704
GGCGCCCTCTCCCGCTTTGCGGGGGAGGGACGGGGAGGGGGGCCTCACCCCACCTCCGCCAGGAAGGCCTCGGCCCCGCGGCGCAATATCTCCCGGTGCTCCTCTTCGAGGGGAGCACCGGCGATCTTCTCCAGGCAGGCCCGGCGGTGCTCCGCGGGGCTGCGGGTCCTCGGCCGCATCAGGCTCGCGAACAGCCAGGCGAGCGGCTCCTGGCGTTCCAGAAACATCTCGGCCCGCGCCTCTTCCACTCCGAAGCAGGTGTAGTAGACCCGCACCAACTCGATGCCGCAGAGCTCGGCGAGGACGCCGGACTCCAGCCGGATGCCGGGGCATCCGCCGCGCAGGTGCACCACCGAGAGGAGGACGGGCTCGCCATAGCGCAGGCCGAGGTCCATCAGATAACCCCCGAGGCGTTGCGGGATCTCCTCGGGGGCAGGGGGCTCGATCTCGACGGCGACCACCACGGTGATGATCTGGCCGCGGCGCGAGGGAACTTCGGCGACCACGCCGTGCTGGAAGAGCTCGCGCTCCTCCGGCTCCGCGAGCTTCCCCGAACGGGGAAAGTGGATTCCCTCGAGCCACATCTGGCGGGCGGAGTCGGGCTCCACCAGACGCAGATAGTCGGCGAGAAAGGTCTGGATGAGGTCCCTGAGCAGGGGGCGTCGATCCGGCATGCGGGCTCCTTTCGACCGGCCGCTCCCACCTTTGGGAGCCGGCCACCCCATAGAAAGTCGGAAATCGACCCCCGATTCTTGCACTTCTCCCCCAACTTTCTTTTCGTGGGCCGCAGGTCGTGCTAGCTTGAACGGGGAGGCACGACGAGGTGAGCCCGATGAGACCGCGCAGAATCCACCGTCCCCGCAAGAGGTCGCACAGCCTCCTCTGGATCGTTTTCGGCCTGTTCGGCGCCGGACTGCTGGCCCTGCTCTGGGATCGCCGGGAGCCCGGCGGTGACCGCGACGCCGAGCCGGAGCCCCACCCGGCTCCGGAGCCCGAGCCGGTCTACCCCGAGGCGGCGCCCCCGGAGAGCGTTCCGGTCTGGATCGCCGGCCCCGCCGGCAATCTGTACCTGCGCGACGGCGGCGCCACCGGCACCCTGCCCATCCTCTTCCTGCACAGCCTGGGAGGCAATGGCGGCCAGTGGGCGCTGCAGCTCGACCACCTGCGGCGGCGGCGCCGCGCGGTCGCTCTCGACTTCCGTGGCCACGGCGATTCCGACCCGGCGGAGAACGGCGCCTATGCGATTCCCGATCTGGTGGGCGACGTCGAGGCGGCCGTGGACCAGCTCGGCCTGCGGCACTTCGTCCTTGCCGGCCACAGCCTGGGTGCGGCGGTGGCCATCGAATACGCCGGCAAGCACCCCGGCCGCGTCTCCGCCCTGCTGCTCGCCGATCCCAACGGCGACCCGACGCTCATTCCCCGCGAGCAGATCGATCCGTTCCTGGCTGCGGTGCGCGAAGACCCCCTGGGCGAGGTAGGCTCGTACTTCCGCCAGCTCGTGGCGGGAGGCGACCGCGACGCCGGCCGCTGGGTGCTGGAAGATCTCCAGCTCACCCACGAGGCCGCCCTCACCGCCGCTCTCACCGGGGCGATGGAGCACAGCCCGCTGCCCGCCCTGGCGCGCTACAAGGGCCCGACCCTCGCCATCCTGAGCGACATGAACAGCCTTCCCTACAGCCTCCACCGGCAGGTCCCGGGCCTTGCCACCCGCCTGATGCACGGCACCGGCCACTGGCTGATGATGGACCGTCCCGAGATCTTCAACCACCTGCTCGACGAGTTCCTCGACGCGGTGGAGGGGACGGCCTGAAGGCTCACGGCTGCGCCGCCCGCCGGGTGAAGGTGAGGGCCCAGACCAGGTCGGTCAGCTGCCGCCGGAAGGCGTCGTTGTCGCTGTACTGTTTGTACAGTTGGGTGTCGTCCTGGAGGACGGCGGTCATCACCCGGGCCATCGCCTTGTCCATCTCGATGCGGGCGTTCTGCTCGTCGGAGCTTTGCCGCGCGTTGCGATACGCCACGTCCGCATCGACCCGGTTCGGGATGTCCTCGGTGATCAGCCTCTGCACCCGGTCCCGGTCGGCCCAGTCGATGTTGCCGAACTGGTCGTTGAAGATCTTGAGGATGTGGGACAGCCGGTCGATCTCCGGCTCCGGCCTGCGGCCTCCCCCCACCACCGCGGCGGGGGCGATCTCCGCGTCCTCGTCGGGAAGCTGCAGCCGCAGCGCCGCCTTTTTCTCCACCCGGTAGCTGTCCATGTCGATCGCTTCGAGGATGCCCTTCGACAGGTCGTCCTCCCGGGGCGCCGGCAGCGAGGGCACGAGGAAGCTCAGAAAGATCGACAGCTTCTCCCATCCGGCCTGGGTGTACGGCAGGATCGAGGCGAGAAAGCCGTACGTCCGCAAGAACGCCTTGGCATCGCCCTTGAACCGGACCTGCCCGTCCTCGTCGAGCTGCTCGCGATAGACGGCGCCACAGGCGTCGAGGATCGGGGCGAGCCTCTCGCGGCCGGCTTCTCCCAGATACAGCTCGACGAACGTCTCGACGTCCTCCTGCGTATAGACCTCCGCGGCGTCGAGCGCCGCCTGGAGGTCGTGCAGCTTGTTCGCGTCCGTCTCCTCGCTCAGCACCGTCGTCCGGTAGTAGTCGGCGAACGCCTGGCGGATCGTCTCGACGTCGTTCATGAAGTCGAGCACGAACGTGTCGTGCTTCTTCGGCCGCGCCCGGTTCAACCGTGACAAGGTCTGCACGGCCTTGATGCCGGCCAGCGCCTTGTCCACGTACATCGTGTGCAACAACGGCTCGTCATAGCCGGTCTGGAACTTGTCGGCGCAGATGAGAAAACGGTACGGGTCCTCGCGGATGCGGTCCACGATCGCGTTGCTCGGGAAGCCGTTGTAGAAGGCCTCCGTGACCTTGGTCCCCCCGTAGTCATGCTCGCCGGAGAAGGCGACGATCGCCCGGTACGGGCTCTTGCGCCGGATCAGATAGTCGCGAATCTCCAGGTAGTACTGGATGGCCCGCTCGATGCCGCCGGTCACCACCATGGCCCGTGCCTGCCCGCCGATCTTCTGCCGCGCCAGCACCTGCTCGTGGAAATGATCGACCATGATCTCCGCTTTGAGCCGGATCGCATGCTCGTGTCCCTCCACGTACCGCCGCAGCTTCTTCTTCGCCCGCTTGGCGTCGAGCTCGGGATCGTCCTCGACCGTCTTGATCAGCTTGTAGTAGCTCTCGACCGGCGTATAGCTCTGCAGCACGTCCAGGATGAAACCCTCCTGGATCGCCTGCTTCATCGTGTAGCTGTGGAACGGCCGGTGCTTGATCTTGCCGTCCGCTTCGTACGGCTCGCCGAAGGTTTCGAGCGTCTTTCCCTTGGGGGTCGCGGTGAACGCGAAATAGCTCGCATTGGGCAGCAGCTTGCGCGACTCCATGATGCGGTTGATCGCGTCCTCGACCGTCTCGTCGTCCTCTTCGGCGCCCACCTCGGACAAGGCCATGCTGAGCGACGCCGAAGCCCGGCCCCCTTGGCTCGAATGGGCCTCGTCGATCAGGATGGCGAAGCTCCGGCTGCGGTGCTCGGCGCCGATCGCGTCGAGAATGAACGGGAACTTCTGCACGGTCGAGACGATGATCTTCTTGCCGTTCTGGATCAGCTTGCGCAGGTCCCCCGAGTGGTCCGCATGGCCGACCGTGGCCTTGACCTGGGTCATGCCTTTGATGGTGTTGTGGATCTGCCGGTCGAGGATACGCCGGTCGGTGACCACGAGGATCGAATCGAACACCGGAGCTTCGTCCCGCCGCAGGCCGATGAGCTGGTGGGCGAGCCAGGCGATGGAGTTGGACTTGCCGCTCCCCGCCGAGTGCTGGATCAGATACCGCTGGCCCACCCCGTTCCAGCCGGCGTCGGCCAACAACCGGCGCACCACGTCGAGCTGGTGGTACCGCGGCCAGACCTGCTCGGTTCTCTTCGTGCCGCTCTGCTCGTCCTTCGTCTCGACCCGCTGCGCATAGTTCTCCAGGATGTCGGTGAGACCGTCCCGGGTGAGGAGGCGCCGCCAGAGATAGTCGGTCTTCAACCCATACGGATTCGGCGGATTGCCGGCGCCGTCGTTCCATCCCTGGTTGAAGGGGAGAAACCACGACTCCTTCCCCTTGAGATGGGTACAGAACCGCACCTCGTGCTCGTCCACCGCGAAATGCACCGCGCAGCGTCCCGGCTCGAACAGCCTCTCGCGCGGGTCGCGGTCCCTCTGGTATTGCTCCACCGCGTGCTGGACCGTCTGCTTGGTGAGGCCGTTCTTGAGCTCGAAGGTGGCGACCGGCAGGCCGTTGAGGAACAGGGCGAGATCGAGCGCGAGCCGGGTCTCGTCGCAGTTGCCGGGTGATCGTGAACCGGTTACGCGCATAGCGCTCGGCGGCGGTGCGGTTGCCCGGCGTGGGTGTGCCGTAGAAGAGATCCAGCTCGAACGGCCCGTGCTTGACGCCCCGCCGCAGCACGTCGAGGACACCGCGCTTGCTCACCTCCCCCTGGAGGCGGGCGAGAAACTTGTGCCGCGCCGGGCTCTCCCGGTCGAGGCCGAGAGCCTCCGCCACCTTCGGCTGGGTGGCCCGCAGGAAGGCATCGAGCTGGACGAGATCCACCGCATACTCCCGGTCGTAGTCCCGCGGATCGCCGAGGCTCCAGCCGGCCCCATAGATCGCAGGCCGCTCGCGCACCTCGCCCTCCACCGGCTCGGCCGGCTCGCTGCCCTCCGTCAAGGCCGCGACAATCAGATCCTCAAGGCCCCTCTCGGTCGTGTCGGTGGCCATCCGGCGCGCCTCCCATCAAGTACCCGTCAAGTAGACTAAGTGCCGATTGTACAGACCTTTAGGAGCGGTGGCCAGCCCCGGATGCCGGTTCCCATCAAGTACCCGTCAAGTAAAACGGTCCCGCGGCGGCGCGGCCCAGTGCGGTACGTAGCGCATGAGCTTGGGAGCCGCCTTGGGATCGTGCGGCACGATGTACCCGGCCTCGACAGCCTCCCGGATCAGCCGCGAGGCCGTCGCACTGTTCCGGGGCTCGATCCCGAACCTCTGCCGCACCGAGGTGTTGGTCAAGTGCTCCCGGCTCACGTAGCGCAGGCAGGCATGGAGGTAGACGGCCCGCAACCGGTCGGCCTTCCCCATCTTCGAGAGCGGCTGGGGGGCGAAGAGGACCACCCGCGTATGGTCGGCGGTGGCCTCGGGCAAGGGCGCGGGCAGTTGATGAAGCTCGATCTGGAACACCACCTTGTCCCAGCCGCTGCCCCGTTCCTCACAGATGCCGATGCGGCGCATCAGCGAAGCCAGGGCCTCGTTGCGCGATCTGGGTGGCGAATCCACGAAGCGCTGCGTATCCACCAGCGGCTCGCCCGGATTGGTGATCTCGACCCGATCCTCAAAGATCTCCACCAGGGGGCCGGTACCGGTGAGGAGAAAATCCTGGTGGATGAGCGCATTGGCCACCAGCTCGCGCACGGCCAGCTCCGGGAACATCGGGACCGTCTTGCGCAGGGCCTGCCCGATCACCTCGCTGGACGGCAAAAGCCCGTTGATGAAGCGGATCAACTCCTCGAAGCCGTTGGCGTAACCCTGGGTGGCGATCTGCTCCTTGATCGTCTCCAGGCGGCTGGTTCCTTGGTACTGAATGACCCGCATCGCCTTGCGCCGCAGGGAATGAAAATCGTCCAAACGCCGCGCGAACAGGATGGCCCCGAGATTCGTGACGTTCCAACCGCCCGCGTCACACGCACGGATCAAGCCGTCCTCGGCCAGCGCCTCCAGGAGGCCGTCCCGGTTCTGCGGCAGGGGCCGTTTCAGCAGATCGAAGTAACCCGGGTAGTCCAGCAGCCGCAGCACCTCGTCGCCGGTTGCCCGTTCGGCGGCGATGCCTTCCTCAAAGGGGAGGCGGTCGAAGATGCGCCAGAGAGCCCTCTCCTTCTCCGGAAAATCCTTCAGCTTCTTCTTGTAGGACCCGATCCGGATGAATTCGTTTCCCTGGAACCGCACCGGGTGGCGGAAGGCCCTCTCGATCTCCAGGAGCACCACCGGTTGGCCGTCCACCGTCACGGCGAAGAAGCGGAAATGGATCTTCGGCGTCAGCAGGCGCAGCAGCCAGTTCTCCAGCTCCTCGTTTCCCACCTTGACCGCGCGCGGCTCGAAGCGGGTGCCGACGATCGCGTGGTCGCCATCCGCAACGCCCCACACCAGGTAGGCGAAGGCCTTCCCCGCCAACGCCGCCGAGTTGGCCAACGCGGACACGTACTCGCCGATCTCCTGGGGCTCGGCGGCATTCACCTTGAGCTCGGCCCACTCGGTCTCCTGGGGCAACCTGCACAGCTCCCGCACCAGGCTGACCAGATACTCGGCAGGACGGTCGAAGGTCATGGGGCGGTCTCCATCAAGTACCCGTCAAGTAGACTAAGTGCCGATGGTACCGTTGTTTAGGAGCCGTGACCAGCCCGGGGCGCCGGTTCCCATCAAGTAAGTACCCGTCACGCAAGAGCTGCCGCTTTCAGCCATCCTTCGGCCCGCAGCCGCTCCGCGGCGATCCGGACCTGTGCCGGCGTGAAGCGGCGCTTTCGGGCTGCCCAGTCGTGGGTCGCTCGCAGGATCTCCTCGTCGCTCTCCGCCCGCTCCTGGCTGACGACCCAATGAACGGTCGCCAGCAGCTCCAGCCCATAGGCCGTCTCGAACCCTTCGACCAGCCGGACCACCCGGTCAAAACGCTCTCGGGTCTCCGGATCCTCCGCCAGAAAGGCCTTGGCATCCTCCACCGCACCCGGGACCAAGGTGAGCTGCTTCTCGGGAGCATCGCCGCCGTCGGCATACCCCGAGATCAGATGACCCTCCATCTCGCGCAGCACGTGACGCAGGTTCTCCGCATAGGGGCCAAACGGTGCCTTCACATAGCGCAGCCGCAGCGGCTGGCCGGTCCCCTGAAGGAAGTACATCAACTTGTGCACTTCCAGGAGTGAGATGAAGGGGTCCATGAACGCGGCAAGATAGCGGTCCATCAGCCCCAACAGGGCGGCGCGGCCTGCCGTCATCTTCGGCACGGAGCTTGGCATGGTTGTCATGCTACCTCCTCCTCGCCGGCCTCGTCGCCCCCCGCCCCCTCGCCGTCTTCGTCCTCGCCGTCCCCAGCCTCCACCTCATTGAGCGGCTCCGGCTCCTCGGCCTCCTCCGGCAGGCGCGCCGCGGCTTCGCGCACGTCGAGCTTGCCGGTCACCACGTCGGCGATCAGGCGGGTGCGGTATTCGTGGAGGAGGATGATCTCGCGTTCGGTCCTCCCGCCGGCTCCATCGATCTCCCGCAAAGCAAGATCAATGTGCTTGCCTATCGCCAAGCGTTCCTCAAGGGGGGGGACTGGCAGACGTATGTCGTAGAAGTCATCGGTGTACAGCCGCCAGAATCCCTCGACGATGCCCTTTGCCCTTATTCGAAGTTCACGGCGACAAGCAGGGGAACGCAATATACGCTCGAAGAACACCGAGCCGACTGGCTCGATCGGCCGGAACACGGTATAGTCAGGGCTGATGACGCCATCGTGTTCCGCTGTAGCAAAGACTCCCAGGTGAGCCTTTAATCTATTGAGAACCAGGTCGCCGACCTCGCACAGCTTTCCTCCAGCGTAACTCTCCGAAACCAGCGTCCTGTTCTCCACAAGGTGGCTAGGGACAAGCCCGAGGCGTTGGCTCATAGAAAGGTGCTGCTCCGAGCCATCAGGCGATCGACAGTCAACCTCACGGAATAGGTACCGGCAGCGCTTCACCTCCCAATGCGCCGGCACCTCCCCCAACCACTCCACGCCCGACGGCTTGAGCCGCACATCGGGGTCGAGCCCGCGAGTCACAGCGCGGTGAATGATGGCCTGCTTCTGCTCGTTCAGCAGCGCGATCAGCTTCTTCTTGGCGCTGATGTAGCGCCGGATGTGGCGGTCGGCGTGATCGAGGTAGCGGACGATGGCGGCTTGCTCAACCAAGGGAGGCGCCGAGAGCTTCAGCTCTCCGAAGTCTGGCCACCTTAGCCGAGGCGCCCGTTCTCGAACCGCCTGGCACTCAACTTCGATGAATTTGACTTGGGCCGCGACACGTAGAGCGTAAGCAAAGTATCCCGGCGTTACGTCTGGTCGCCTTGGATTGCAGACGATGTACTCCGGGGTGCACTTCCCTTCACTATCTGAGACGCCGACGGCACCCGCAAATGCATCCATCGCATGGATAACGAGCTGCCCCTTCCTCACACCCTGATACCCTGCTTCCTTGAGGGCAATCATAAAACCACTTGCTCTCCGGTTTCGGCGCAGGGTGACCTGACCATCACGGAAGCAGGTCACGATTTCGGCAGCCTCCTGGACCGGTAGGCAAGACTCTGAAAAAAGAGTCTTCCCGCGGCGCACTTCCCAGCCCACCGGCACCGCCCCCAGCCACGGCACACCGGAGTCCTTGTAGGCGGGGTAGGGCTTGAGGTCGTGGATCGCCACTCCGCTTTCGGGGGCCGGCTCCAATAGTGCGGTCGCTGACCGCACTATCTCCGGGCCGCCACCTGAAGGGGCGTCGGCCGCCAAGGATTGGGCCTTTGCGCGACTCTTGCTCATGCCCCGGTCTCCACCGCCTGACCCTTATTCCCGGTTGCTGCAATCGAAGCGCCTCGGAGAGGCGCAGGCGTGTAGCCCGGGGTCAGAGCGACGAAGGAGCGGCGACCCCGGGCAGGGAGGCCCCCTTTGTTTCCCAAGCCCCGCAGGGGCGGCAGCAACTCCTTGCCCTGCCGAGCTCGCTGCCGCCCCTGCGGGGCTTGGCCATTTCTACCTCCCTGACCCGGGGCCGCCGCTGCGCT
>DIHE01000125.1:0-229 GCA_002420005.1 Holophagales bacterium UBA5704
CCGGTGCCCAGACCGTCATAGAGCGGCAGCAGGACCGGGAACCAGAGAAGACCGCCGGCCAACACGGGCAGCACGTCTGCGGGCGCCGCGGCAGATCCCTTCCTCCACAGGCCGGCGGCTCCGGCGATCAGACCGGGCACCAGAAACAGGTAGCTGATCCCCGGCGCCACCACGGCCAGGGCCCCTCCGAGGAGCGCCCAGCCGAGCCAGACCCCGCCGAACAAACCCG
>DIHE01000125.1:446-651 GCA_002420005.1 Holophagales bacterium UBA5704
CCAGACCCCGCCGAACAAACCCGAGCCTCCCGCCCGCCGGCCCAACGCGGGGATCAGCAGAGTCGCCACCAACACCGGCAGAGCCCAGAACGCCGCCACCAGCGGCTGCCAGCGGTCGATCCACGGCACCGGCAGAAAGCCGCGCAACGCCAGGCTCAGCGCATACGCGAAGGCACCGCTCCCCAGGATCGAGCCGAGAAAGACC
>DIHE01000125.1:857-11478 GCA_002420005.1 Holophagales bacterium UBA5704
CCAGGATCGAGCCGAGAAAGACCGCAAGCCCCAGGAGCACGCCACCCCAGGTGAGCCACCCTCCGGCCCGCCCTCGCCAGACGGCCGCCAGGGTCAGCGCCAGGACCAGCAGCGCGATCGGCAACGTCCAACCCTTCGGCCACCGGACCACCGCCCAGCCGAGGACGTCGAAGAACACCGCATCCCCCGCCGGCCGCCGAGCCAGATCCGCCTGCGCCAGCTGGCNNCGTGCGCCTGGTGCTCGAGCCCAAGAGCCGCAACGTCGATCCCGAAGACCTCAAAAATGCGCTGTTCCGGTTGACCGACCTTGAAACCCGCTTTGGCCTCAACATGAATGTGCTTGATGCCAATCGCGTGCCGAAGGTCATGGGCCTGGGTGAGGTGTTGCGCGAATGGCTGACGCACCAGATTGAAGTGCTCGTGCGTCGCTCGCAGCACCGGTTAGAGAAAATCGATGCCCGTCTCGAGCTGCTCGAAGGCTATATCATCGCCTATCTCAACCTCGACGAGGTCATCCGCATCATCCGCAACGCCGACGAGCCCAAGCCGGCGCTCATCGCCCGCTTCAGGCTCAGCGACCGCCAGGCCGAGGACATCCTCGAGATCCGCCTGCGCCAGCTGGCGCAGCACACCCAGGGCATTGTCTCCGTGATGCTGCAGGCTGGCCGGATCGAGGCTCGCCAGATCGTCCACCGCCGTGTGGTAATGGGTGGGATTCTCGACGTAGGCGAAGTTCAACCCGTCGACGTCCGGCCGCTTCTTGAACACGGTCAGGTCGGTGTTGTTCGGCAGCAGCTGGTAGATGGTGACGAACACCGAGCTGGTGACCGGCCGTGACGCTCCGGCGGCGAGCAGCGGGATGAGCCAGCCGTCGTTGCCGATCGACTCGAACATCAGGCTCGGCCCACGGGTACCGCGCGCCTCCAGGTTGACGACGACCTTCACCTCACGGGCGAGCGGCGAGTCGGCGAACGCCTGCGCGCCCGACAGGCTCGCCTCCTCGCCGTCGGTGAGCAGAAAGATCACCGGGTTCTTCGGTGCCGGCCCCTCCCGGAGCGCCCGCGCCACCTCCAGAACCGCCGCGGTGCCGGCCAGGTCGTCCGACACCCCCGGTCCCGCGGCCACCGAATCGTAGTGCGCCATGAGGACGATGGCCCCGTCCCGCGCCGTCCCCTCCAGGCGCGCCATCACGTTCTCGGCATGGCCACAGCCGCTGTACGTCGGCGTGCAACCGATGCGCCGCTGCACCTCGGGGGCATACCCGGCTTGCCGGAGCTGCGCCAGCACCCGGTCGCGCACGGCGGCGTTGGCCGGCGACCCCATCGGATGCGGGCGGCCGTCTCCGACCAGATCCCGAAGCACGGCGAGAGCCCGCTCGCCGGAAAACGCCCCGGCCGGCGCGGACGCCGGCTGGACCGCAGGGGCTTGCCGCCGCTCCACCACCGCCGACAGCACCACCGCCAGCAACGCCCCCGCCACCAGCAAACCCCACCCGCTCCGCCCCGCGCCGTGCCTCTCTTCGCTCGTCTCGGCCATGGAATCCTCCCCGCAGGCTCCTCTCTACGAAAAACCCGCGGAAAAGATGCAGCGCCGGATCAGATCCTCGCCTTCCGGCTCACCCGCGTGACGTCGCCGTCCTGGAACGGGACCGCCGTCGCCGGCCGCGCTTTCTGGAGGGCCTCCCCGCCCGCCGGCAATCCGGAGCTCTGGTCCATCACCCACCAGTCCTGCGGCGCCGCCCCGACCACGGCTTCGAAGTCCTCGCCTTCCGGCGTGAGCGGCCCCACCCGCAGAGAGGAGAAACCGCTCGCGCCGAAGAAGCTGACCTTGACCTCCCGGCCGGCACGGGTGATCGATTCGAGACCCGCCTCCTGCGGGATGTACAGCGTCACCAGGCCCGCACCCCGCGGCGAGGTGATCCGCAAGAGCACCCGCCGCTTGCCGCCCGGCAGGGCGGCCTGTTCCACCACGGTCACCTCGGGCGCCGGTACCGCCAGCGCGGGCGCCGGGGCCTGGAAGGCGACCTGCTTGGGCGCCCAGGGATACGTGGGCTCCGGTTTCTCGCCGAACGGAGCCGCCTGCCGGAACCCCGCCGGGAAGGGAGGTGCGGAGAGCACGATCCAGCGGCCTTTCCCGGCATCGGCGTCGAAGTGGTAGTGCACCACCGCCGGCTGTGGCGAGGCCTCCGAGTAGACCGGCGCCGAAGCCGCCAGGCCCAGACCACCCACCACGACCAGGAGAGACGCTCCCGCCACCAGCCACCGCGCCGCCGGCCGTGCCGCCAGGAACAAGGGGGCCAGACCGGCGAGGAGAATCGCCCGCAGCACCGCCACCGGCACCAGAGAGCCCGACCCGAGGCCTGCATAGAGGGCGAGGAGGATCGGGAACCAGAGAACGCCGCCCACCAGCACCGGCAGCATCACCGCCACCGCCCCGGTCACCGGAGAGCCGCCCCGCACCAAGGCGAGACCGGCGATCCCGGCGATCAGGCCGGGGACGAGGAAAAGGTAGCTGGTCCCCGGAACCATCACCGCCAGGGCCACGCCGAACAGCGCCCAGCCGAGCCAGACGCCGGAGAACAGCCCGGCCAGCCCGGCGCGCCGCCCCAGGGCGGGAATGAGCAGTGCCGCCACCAGCACCGGCAGCGCCCAGAACGCCGCCACCAGAGGCGCCCAGCGGTCGATCCACTGCGCCGGCAGCAGGCCGTTCAGCACCATCGTCAGCCCGAAGGCGAACGCTCCGCTCACCACCAGAAGCGCCAGGAAGGCCCCCAGGCCCACGAACAGCCCGCCCACGGTGACCCTCCCGCCGGCTCGCCCCTTCCAGAAGACCACCAGGGTCAAAGCCAGAACCAGGAGCGCGATCGGCAACGTCCAGCTCTTCGGCCAGTGCACCACCGTCCAGCCCAGGACGTCGAAGAACACGGCGTCTCCCTGCGGGCGGTGTGCCAGGTCGGCATGGGCCAGCCGGCGCACGGCGCCCAGAGCGTTGTCCCCGTGGTGCTGCAGGCTCGCCGGATCGAGGCTCTCCAGGTTGTCGAGCGGCGTGTGGTAGTGGGTCGGGTTCTCCAGGTAGGCGAAGTTGAGACCGTCCACGTCCTTGCGCGCCTTGTAGACGGTCAGGTCGGTGTTGTTCGGCAGCAGCTCGTAGATGGTGACGAACACCGAGCTGGTGACCGGCCGCGAGGTGCCGCCTGCATACAGAGGCACCAGCCATCCGTCATTGCCGATCGTCTCGAACATGAGGCTGCGTCCGCGGGTGCCGCGCGCCTCCAGGTTGACCACCACCTTCACGTCGTCGTCGAGCGGCGAGTCGGAGAACGCCTGCGCCCCCAGAAGTCCGGCCTCCTCGCCGTCGTCGATCAGGAAGATCACCGGATTCTTCGGCGCCGGGCCGGCCTTGAGCGCCCGCGCGGTCTCCAGCACCGCCGCGGTGCCCGCGAGGTCGTCCGAGACACCCGGTCCCGCACCGACCGAGTCATAGTGCGCCATGAGCAGGATCGAGCCGTCCCGCGCCGTCCCTTCCAGGCGGGCCACCACGTTCTCCACCCACCCGCAGGTGCCGCCACCGAGCGGCGAGCAGACGAACGCCCGCTGCACCTGCGGGGCATACCCGATCTTCTGCAACTCGGCGATCACCCGGTCGCGCACCGCGGCATTGGCCGGCGAGCCGACCGGATGCGGGCTGCCGTCGCCCACCAAGGTGCGCAACACGGCGAGCGCCCGCTCCCCCGAGAACTCGGTGGGCGGCGCCGACGCCGGCTGCACCGCAGGCGGTTCCTTGCGCAGCAGAACCACCCCCAGCACCGCCAGCAACAGCGCCAGCGCCACCACCAGCCCCCAGCCACCCCGGCCGCCCAGGTCCGGGCTTCTCTTCTCCATCCGGTCTGCCATGGCCTCGATCCTCCAAAAGACTTCCTACGGATTGGCAAGCGGATGGATTCTAGCAGCGGTCCCCCGGTTGACGCCTGAGCCTTCGCTCCACTACCCTCGATCCATGGCCTTCGGTCCAGACGACCTCCTGCTCGGGCGCATCGCCCTGCACTACAAGCTCGTCACCCAGGAGCAGCTCAACCAGGCCGCCACCCGCCACGAGCAAGGCGCAGGCGGGCTCGGCGAGATCCTGGTCTCCCTCGGCGTCCTCACCCCCGGACAGCTCGACAAGCTCCTCGCCGTCCAGCGCGACTACGTGGCCAAACAGCAGCAGGCCGCCGCGGCGCAACCACCGGCTCCCGCTCCCGCCCCGGCGGCGCCCGCCCCGGCACCTCCTGCGCCGGCACCTCCTGCGGCTCCTGCGGCAGCGCCTCCGGCCCCGGCTCCCGAGCCGGCCCGCGGCAACTGGCGGCAGGCCGAGCGGCGGCTCGACGCCGTGCTCACCGCCGCCGTCGCACGGCGGGCGAGCGACGTCCACATCCACACCGCGGCGCCGCTCCAGATGCGGATCAACGGCCAACTGCAGGAGATGGAGCCCGGCCTGCTCGACGCCGAGACCGCCAAGGAGATGATCCGCGAGGTGCTCACCCCGGAGCAGCTCGGCGCCCTCGACGCCCACGGCCAGGTCGATTTCGCCTACACCCTCCCCGGCATCGGCCGCTTCCGCAGCAACGCCTATCGGCAACAGCGCGGGCTCGACGCCGTGTTTCGCGCCATCCCGCCCGAGCCGCCGACGCTCGCCGACCTCGGCCTGCCGGACAACCTGGCGCGCTTCTGCAACTATCACCAGGGCATGGTGCTGGTCACCGGCCCGGCCGGCTGCGGCAAATCCTCGACCCTCGCGGCCCTCCTGCGCATCATCAACGAGGACCGCCACGACCACATCATCACCGTCGAGGACCCGATCGAGTACATCCACCGCTCCAAGCTCTGCGTGGTCAACCAGCGCCAGGTGGGCCGGCACACCGGCTCCTTCGCCCGCGCCCTGCGCGCCGCGTTGCGCGAAGACCCCGACGTCATCGCGCTCGGCGAGCTGCGCGACCTGGAGACCATCTCGCTCGCCCTGACCGCCGCCGAGACCGGCCACCTGGTGATCGCGACGCTGCACACCAGCAACGCCGTCCGCACCATCAACCGCATCCTCGGCGTCTTTCCACCGGAGCAGCAGGACCAGATCAAGACGATGGTCTCGGAATCGCTGCGCGCCGTCGTCTCCCAGCGCCTGGTCACCCGTGCCGACGGACAGGGCCGCGTCCCCGCCCTCGAGGTCCTGGTCTGCAACAAGGCGGTGGGCAACCTGATCCGCGACAACAAGACATTCCAGATCCGCTCGGTGCTGCAGACCGGCGCCACCCACGGCATGTGCCTGCTCGACGCCTCCCTGGCCGACCTGGTCAAGAAAGGCGTCATCACCGCCGAAGAAGCGGCGCGCCACGCCGAAGATCCCGCCAAGTTCCTCGCGCCCAGACCGCAAGCCCCTCCGGGAGGTCCGCATGGCCCGGCTGCATGAGCTGTTCCATTACCTGCGGGACAACAAAGGCTCCGACCTCCACCTCGCGGCCGGCCTGGAGCCGCGCATCCGCAAGCACGGCGCGCTGGAGCCGGTCGCGGGCTGGCCCGTGCTCTCCCACGAGGACCTCTGCGACATCTTGCGCGAGATCGCGAGCGACGAAGACTGGGAGGAGTACGAGCGGGCCGGCGACCTCGACTTCGCCTATGGTTTCGAAGGCGTCGCCCGCTTCCGCGCCAACTACCTGCGCCAGGAGAACGGCGCCGGCGCGGTCTTCCGGATCATTCCGGAGGACATCGTGCCGCTCGAGAAGCTGAACCTCCCCAAGGCGATCGAGTCCCTCGCCCACCTCCAGCAGGGCCTCGTGCTGGTCACCGGCCCCACCGGCTCGGGCAAGTCCACCACCCTCGCCGCGATCATCGACCGGATCAACACCTCGTACTCCAAGCACATCGTCACCATCGAGGACCCGGTCGAGTTCGTGCACAAGAGCAAGAAGTCGATCTTCTCCCAGCGCGAGGTGGGCGCCGACACCGAGAGCTTCGGCGCCGCCCTGCGCTCCGCCATCCGCCAGGACGCCGACGTCATCCTGGTCGGCGAGATGCGCGACCTGGAGACCATCGCCCTCGCCGTCACCGCCGCCGAAATGGGCGCGCTCGTCTTCGGCACCCTGCACACGAACGGCGCGGCGAACACGATCGACCGCCTGATCGACGCCTTCCCCGCCGACCAGCAGGCCCAGATCCGCACCACCCTCTCCGAATCCGTCGCCGCCATCGTCTCGCAGCTCCTGCTGCGCACCGCCGACGGGCAAGGCCGCTGCGCAGTCAACGAGATCCTCCTCAAGACCCCCGGCCTCCCCAACGTCATCCGCGAAGGCAACACGCCGATGATCACCACCATCATCCAGGGCGGGCGTGCCGCCGGCATGCAGATCATGGACGACGCCCTCATGGAGCTCGTCGAAGCCAAACGCATCACCGCCCGCGAAGCCTTCATGAAAGCGACGATCAAAGCCCGCTTCGAGGGAATGGTGAAGGACGAGGAGGAGTAGGGGCTCGGGAAAAGGCCAGGCACGAGACCTGCCCTACAGGCCGATGGGTGGAGGGGCAACCCTTGTGGTTGCCCTTGGTCTTGCCACGGGGTAGCAGTCTCGTTGCCCCCGTAATACTCCCTGTAACCCAACCCGGCTACGCTTGAGCCCCGTCAACAGCCACGGGACTCTCCATGATGGAACCGTTTCGCAAAAACACGGGCGACGTTCTCCAGACCATCCACGCCGGACTGTCGCCCTACGTCGGAAAGCTCATGGCCCGCACCGCCGCCGAGGCGCATTGCCGGGAGCTGGGCTTTTATGGGTCTGCGCTCGACCGGCAACAGATCGACATCTTGCTGCAGAAGATCCGTCTCGGGCTCGTCATCTTCCTGGGCAAAGAGAAGACCGACGCGGTCGTTCAGGAAATGCAAAGCGCCATCTCCCGGTTGGGAGAGACGCATTGAGCCGGCCCAGGGCTCTGCTCTTCTGGCTGGCGCTCGCCCTCCCGGTGGCCTTCTTCACCGGCCAGGCCCTCGCCCCTGAAGCGTCCCTGTATACGCAGCCGGTCCTCCTCTATTGGATGGGCGCCGTCCCCAAGCTGGCCTTCGGCGCCCTGGCGGTGCTCGTCGGGATCTTCGTCACGTCGCGGTTCGAGCCGGACAATCCGTCGCGGCTCGCCTGGTGGCTGTGGACCGCCGGCTGCCTGGGAACCTGGGTGGGCCAGGCGATTCTTGCGGTCTACTTCGCCACCCGGGGGGAGATCGCGGTCTTCCCTTCCGTCGCAGACCCGTTCTTCGTCGCCGGTTCCCTCGCCCTCGCCGCCTCCCTCTTCGCGTTCGTCCGGGTCACCATCCGCAGTGGATTCACCCCCCTGAACGCCACGCACCGCTGGGTCATCGGCCTGGGCGCCGCCGTCCTGTCCACGCTCCTCGTCCTGCCGGTCCTCTGGCCGGTGCTCGAAACGTCGGCTCCGGCCCTCGAAAAGTTCCTTCTCCTGGCCTACCCGGCGCTCGATCTCCTGATGCTGGTCCCCGCGCTCCTGCTGCTGCGGCTGACCGCCAGCCTCTGGGGAGGACGGGTCTGGACGGTATGGGCCCTGTTGGCCGGCGGCATTCTCTGCAACGCCGCCGGAGACATCCTCTTCAGCTATTTCTCCGGCCTTGGCAAGACGCAGCTCGAAGCCCTGATCGACATCGCATTCCTCCTCGGATACGGCCTCTTCGCCGCCGGTGTGATCCACCAGCGGGACCTGCTGGCCGGCTAGCCGGCCGACTCTACACGGCCCGGCGCCGGCCAACCTTCCGGAGGACCTTCTAAAGGCTCCACCCTTCCACCTGTTCTGGCGTGCCCGGAGCTGCTCTACTTGCTATAATTTGTGCCGACACGCTCCAGAACCCGGCGCTCGTCTTGGGGGAGGGACTTTGTGGGGAGGCAGGATCTCAGCTACCGACTTCTCTTTGCCCACCCTCGCATGGTGGAAGAGCTCGTTCGCGGCTTCGTCCAGGAGCCCTGGGTCCACAAACTCGACTTCAGGACTTTGAAGAGGGTCAACGCGTCCTTCGTCTCCCCGAGTCTCAAGGCGCGGGAAGGAGATCTGCTCTGGAAGCTACGGCTGCACGGCGGCTCTTCGGTCTACGTCTTCCTCTTCATCGAGCACCAGTCCAGGGTGGACCGCTTCATGGCCGTCCGGATGATGGCCTATGTCGCGCTTCTCTACCAGGCGCTCCTCAAGGAAGGCGAGATTCCACCCGACGGGAAGTTGCCCCTGGTGATCCCCTTGGTGCTCTACAATGGAGAGGCTGAGTGGTGGGCGCCGCAAGAGCTCGCGGAGCTGATCGAGCATCCCGGCGAAGGGTTCGCAGCCAGCGTGCCGCGATTGCGATTCGAAGTGGTGGACGCAGCGCGCTACTCTTTGAAGGATCTGGAAGCGCGCAGAAACGTCCCGGCCCAGATCTTCTGGCTGGAGCAGAGCAAGACGCGCAAGGCGCTCGACCGAGGGGCGGATCGCCTGGTTCCGCTGCTGAGCGGCGAGGAGGATGGCCCGCTGCGCCGGGCTGTGCTGGTGTGGTTCGACCATGTCCTGTTACCGCGCCGCGGTCGGAAGACGTCGATCCCCAAGGCTGTGGGGCTGGAGGATTTCAGAGCCATGTTGGAGAAGAGAGTCGAAGAGTGGAACCGTGAGCTGCGCGAGGAAGGCCGCCTGCTCGGACTCAAAGAGGGCCGGCGGGTGGGCGTCCGGGAAGGGCGCCAGGAAGGGCTCCAGAAGGGGCTCCAGAAGGGACTCCAGAAGGGACTCCAGAAGGGGCTCCAGAAGGGACTCCAGAAGGGACTCCAGGAAGGCGAGGCTCTCCTTCTGCTGCGGCAACTGGAACGGAAGTTCGGCCGGCTCGACGCCCGGACCCGCCAGAAGGTGGCCGGCGCGGATACGGAGAGGCTGCTTTCCTGGGGTGAGCGCGTGCTCACCGCGGAGCGGCTGGAAGACGTCTTCCAGCATTGACGGCCGACTCTACACGGCCCGGCGCCGGCCGGGCGCGCACCACTTTGGTGAGGTGGCCGGCGGTGTCGCGGACGCCCACCGTGAAGACGGCGCCTTCGGTCATCCGCACCCAGCGCGGGTCAGAGTTCCGTCAGGCCCGGCAACGAGCCGGCGACCCGCGGGGCCGTCTTTTAGGAGAAATTGTGGACTTGCTCTGCTGACAGTTTCCGTGAAAATATAGCCGTAACTCTGCATAGACGTCATGGATTGGTGCTCCGTATGAGTGAACTGTCGGGCGTCATGAAGGCGCCCGCACTCACCGGGGGCCCGGAAAGCCCCCACAAGGAGAACGACCATGGCCAGCAAGACGTATGCGGAAGCGAAGGACAGAATGGAGCGGCGCAGCAAGGCGCTCGCGGCGAACAGCGCGGAGCTGCCCGAGCTCGAGATCTCTCGGGCTCGGCTCGATGCCCTGCTCGGGGACCTGCGGGGCCTCACGGCGCAGCAGGCGAGCCTCGCCGCCGCCAAACAGGAGGTTTCCAGGCAGATCGAAGCCCTGATCCGTGAGGGGCAGTCGCTCCTGAACCTCCTCGACATCGGCGTCAAGGTCCACTACGGCACCCGGGCGGAGAAGCTGGTGGAGTTCGGCCTTCAGCCCTTCCGCAGCGAGCCGCGGGTGCGCCTCGTCGGCCCGGACGGCGAGACCATCAAGAAAAAGAAGAAGGGGAAGAAGGGCGCCGCCGAGGCCGAGCCGCAGTCCCCGACGACCGACCAGTAGTCCCTCCTCTCTCCATCCTCATCCTCCCTGAAGGGGGCGTCGTCCGGCCGGCGACGCCCCTTTTCTTTGGCCCGCCGTCCGCCGAAACCGCCCACAAAACACCCTCCGTCGTCAACCCGACCGCGTCCGGGTTCAACCTGTCCACGTCCGTCGTCAACCCGGACGCTGGACTTCTTAAAACATCCGCGTCCGGGTCGAACCTGTCCGCGGTCGGGTGCAACCTGTCCGCGTCCGTCCTCAACCCGGACGCTGGACTCCTTGAAACATCCGCGTCCGGGTCGAACCTGTCCGTGGTCGGGTGCAACCTGTCCGCGTCCGTCGTCAACCCGGACGCTGGACTCCTTGAAACATCCGCGTCCGGGTCGGACCTGTCCACGGTCGGGTGCAACCTGTCCGCGTCCGTCCTCAACCCGGACGCTGGACTCTCTAAAACATCCGCGTCCGGGTTGAGCCTGTCCACGGTCGGGTTCAACCTGTCCGCGTCCGCCTTCGACCCGGACGCTGTACTCTCTAAAACATCCACGCCCGGGTTCAACCTGTCCGCGGTCGTCTTCAACCCGGACGCTCACCGGCTCGTCACCAAGCCGGCCAGCGCCCACCATTGCACGGTCTCGGCCTCGCCTGCCCGCTCCGCCTCTTCGGCCACCCGGCGGATCTCGGCGGCGAGCGCGTCCCGGCGCGTCCGGTCCAGGTTGGCGGCCTCGATCAGCGGGTATCTCCTCACGAAGGGCAGGAGGCGCAGCTCGTGCACCGCGTCCGCGGCCTCGCGGCTCGCTTGCGCGGCGGACAGGGTGCCGGCCCCTGCGCGCCTCTCTTCTATAAGGTAGGGCGCCACTGCGAGCGCGACCGGTGCGGGCAGCTCCGGTGCGGGGACATCCGCCACCGGGAT
>DIHE01000155.1:0-2918 GCA_002420005.1 Holophagales bacterium UBA5704
GTCGCCGCGCCTGGCGGCGCTCTGACCCCGGGCTCTATTCCGCGACCCCCTCCGGGGGTCGTTTCGTCGTTTCCGGTTCCACCGTGCTGATCAGGGAAGTTCCGCCGAGGAAGAAGGGTATGGAGGGGTACCTGAGCCACCTGAAGGAGTCGCAATCCCACCGTGCTGATCAGGGAAGTTCCGCCTGAAGGTACAGGACGGGGGAGGTGTTGCTGATCAGCTCAGGCACGGCCGGCTTCCAGGTCGCGCAGCTCGGCTTCCAGCGGAAACACCTTGTAGCGGCCGAGATTGGAGAGGAACTCCACCCGCGACATCCCGGCGAGCTCGGCGGCTCGGCCCGAGGTCAGCCGACCCAGCTCGAAAAGCTTCACCGCGGCAAGCACCACCAGCTCGCGGCCGAAGGTCGCCACGTCGGCCTTCTCCGCCAGCAGAACAGCTTCCGGGACGTCAATCACCAACTGCCGAGTGGACATGGTACACACCTCCTGGCCAACCGCTCGCTCGGAGCGCGGCCCGTGCCTCCTATCTTACTCCCTCCGGCGATCATCCTGCTCGTGGCTGGCGCCACCGGGCCACCGGGCCAGGGGAGCCCTTGAAGAGAACTGAAGAGCTCAGCCAGCCGCGGTGGTGGAATGACGGAATTGGCGAAGCGGCGCTCTCGACGGAGTGCCGATGTCGCAATCCCACCGTGCTGATCAGGGAAGTTCCGCCCGCGCTCTCCGGGTGGTAACTGGTGCAGACGCCGAACCATCGGTCGCAATCCCACCTTGCTGATCAGGGAAGTTCCGACGCTCTACCATTGACGATTGGCGATAGGAGCCCTCCTCGTCGCAATCCCACCGTGCTGATCAGGGAAGTTCCGCCGGGCTCAGGTGACGGCTCTCCACGCGGCGGACGAGAAGTCGCAATCCCACCGTGCTGATCAGGGAAGCTCCGCCAAAACCGAAAGGAACTTGGCCATGAAAAAGGACGAGAAGTCGCAATCCCACCGTGCTGATCAGGGAAGTTCCGCCCGAATGGACGATCGGCGGGTTCTACTCTCGCTTCTTCCGTCGCAATCCCACCGTGCTGATCAGGGAAGTTCCGCCCACATCAACCTTAGTCGTCCCAAGTGGGACAGAAGGAGAATCAGAGTCGCAATCCCACCGTGCTGATCAGGGAAGTTCCGCCGCCCCCGCCTTCCTCATCGGCTTCGCCGGACGGTCTGAATGGTCGCAATCCCACCGTGCTGATCAGGGAAGTTCCGCCTTAGAGAAAGCGACTGGGGTGAGGCAGGGCCGTTCGCGCACGCGTCGCAATCCCACCGTGCTGATCAGGGAAGTTCCGACAGGGCTCCGACAACTGGGCACCCATGGCACTGGCCACCGGCTACGCGTCGCAATCCCTCCGTGCTGATCAGGAAAGTTCCGACAGCGGATGCGCCGCGTCGCAATTCTCGCCACCAAGGTCGAGTCGCAATCCCTCCGTACTGACCAGGGAAATCCCGCCCCTTCCTACCCAGTCCCCTCTTCTATCCCACCTGAATCCTCGTCGCAATCCCACCGTGCTGATCAGGGAAGTTCCGCCTAGGGACATCTTCAAGGGAGACACCGAAATGAGCACCACCGTCGCAATCCCTCCGTACTGATCAGGGAAGTTCCGCCGCTGCTCGGATCTCGGCGGGCGGTGCATCGTCACCGAGAGGTCGCAATCCCTCCGTGCTGATCAGGGAAGTTCCGCCGTGTTATGCGCTAGGCATCTCTGACGAAACGGCGAAAAAGTCGCAATCCCTCCGTACTGATCAGGGAAGTTCCTACTATTTATCTAAATCTGTGCCTAGGGCGGTTAGATTGATGTCGCAATCCCTCCGTACTGATCAGGGAAGTTCCGGCGCTCCCTGGATGCAGCCTCTCTGGGACAACCTCAGAAAGTCGCAATCCCACCGTGCTCGATCAGGGAAGGAAGTTCCGCCGTACACCCCGCAGGAGCTGCACGACGCCACCCTCGGCTACACGTCGCAATCCCTCCGTTACTGATCAGGGAAGTTCCGCCACTCTCGGCAAGGGCGGCGAGGAAGCCACCTGCAGCCAGAAGTCGCAATCCCATCGGACTGACCAGGGAAGTTCCGACGAGCCGCGCCTGGCGCGGGGGTTGATCGGGCTTGACGTTCCGCCGCCACCCGCGGCGGCGGGAGGAAGGAGGAGGGGCATCCCCGGTCGCAATCCCAGACGAAGGTGCCAGCCGTTCCGACAGCCTTCTTGAATCGGCAGGCACCTGATCCTGGAAACACCTCACGCCGGAAGCCCAGGCCTCGGGCCTTCAACCTCTGGGCGTCAAGGCGATCCTCGCGCAGAAACCGCAGGACCGGCCAACCCGGCCGAAGAAGTCCCCCGCGCCGCTCTTCCACGCCTTCTCCAAGTCGATGCGGAAGGCTCTCTGGGACGCCTATGGCTGGTTCGTGGCAGCCTTTCGCGAAGCCGCCGAGAAACTGCGGGCGGGGGATCGCATGGCCAACTTCCCCAGCGGCAGTTTCCCGCCTCATCTCCCCTTCGTCTCGGCCTGACCGGCCGGGCCGAGCCGCTCAAAATCCAAACGGCACCCGTCAAATCGCGGCAGCGATCAGAGAGCCTCCTCCCTTTGACCTCCTCACGGCGAGGGCGATGGGAGGCCCTCGCCTGTTTGGCGCCGGTTCCTGGGAGTTCCAACACGAAAACGGGAAAATCAGCCGCCCGAGGTCCCGCTCGGCCGGCTTGGCCGGCCGGTCGAGGAGCTTGCCGCGACATCGGCCATCAGCGGCCTTCTTGAATCGGCAGGCACCTGATCCTGGGGAGACGTATCGGCGTCGCAATGCCTCCGTACTGATCAGGGAAGTTCCGCCTCGTGACCTGTGAGGGACTCCTGGTTTCCGACGGGAAGAAAGTCGCAATCCCTCCGTACTG
>DIHE01000155.1:3135-3322 GCA_002420005.1 Holophagales bacterium UBA5704
AATCCCTCCGTACTGATCAGGGAAGTTCCGCCGAGATTCTCCAATGCTACACCGAGTCCCGATTGCCGAGAAAGTCGCAATCCCTCCGCACTGATCAGGGAAGTTCACTGATCAGGGAAGTTCCGTCCTGGTGGCGGAAGTTGAGAGGCTCAGGACTGCCACAGGTCGCAATCCCTCCGTACTGATC
>DIHE01000155.1:3622-16890 GCA_002420005.1 Holophagales bacterium UBA5704
AATCCCTCCGTACTGATCAGGGATGAGCCCCCGGAGGGGGCGTCGGAATGTAGCCCGGGGCCAGAGCGCAGCGGCGGCCCCGGGCAGCCGACGACACCATGCCCCAAGCCCCGCAGGGGCGGCAGCGCTCTTCCACGACCATCCCGGACAGCCCGCGCGTGGTCCGCATATTTCACATCTCACGCAGCGGCAGACGTGGTCTCCGTGCTGCCGCCCCTCCGGGGCTTGGAATTCTTTCGCTTTCCTTCCCGGGGTCGACGCGCCTGGCGGCGCCCTGACCCCGGGCTCTATTCCGCGCCCCCCCTCCGGGGGTCGTTTCGGAGCGCGTGCTGATCTGATCAGGAAAGTTCCGCCGACGACTGAACCTTGAACCTTTGAGGGCTTGGCCCTCTTGACTGTCGCAATCCCACCGTGCTGATCAGGGAAGTTCCGCCTCTTCTGGACAGGGTGGTTCATGTTCCACTGAGCCTCAGTCGCAATCCCACCGTGCTGATCAGGGAAGTTCCGCCTCTTCTGGACAGGGTAGTTCATGTTCCACTGAGCCTCAGTCGCAATCCCACCGTGCTGATCAGGGAAGTTCCGCCGTCGTCATTGGCGCAAACGCTGGAGACCTGACTGTCCTGTCGCAATCCCACCGTGCTGATCAGGGAAGTTCCGCCTTTGGCCGCAATGGTCGACCGCGGCGGTAATTGGCTGGAAGGTCGCAATCCCTACGTACTGATCAGGGAAGTTCCGCCAGTTCCAGCTTGCTCGCGAGGACACCCTCCGGGACATGCGGTCGCAATCCCACCGTGCTGATCAGGGAAGTTCCGCCGACCTCGCGTGGGCGCGGTCGATCCGGGACCAGTGCCAGTCGCAATCCCTCCGTACTGACCAGGGAAGTTCCGACAGCGATGGCGGCCAAGAGCGAAACCTTCGACCCCGAGAAGTCGCAATCCCTCCGTGCTGATCAGGGAAGCCCGCCCGCGGCCCCGCCTGTTGGGCGGAGGGGGGCCGCGGGCGGCCTTTGGGGCCGCCTGCGTCTCAATTCAGTTTTCAAAGAGCCCGGCTGGTCAGGCGGTCAGCTGTACCGAGGGTCGGTAGCGACCGACAGCGTCAACCGGAAGGTGTTCGTAAGTCTGGAGCGGCCCGAGGGTGTTCGCGAGCTGACCGAACAGCAGGGCGACACCGGCGGGCACCGCCAGAAACAGGTGCGCACACCGGACCTCGCGCCAGGTTCTCCGCGCGGCCTTGAGGGCGGCGATCACTTTCTCGACCAGGTCCACAGCCTCTCCGGCGCTGGCGAGGCGGTGGGGATAGGCGCCGGGGCGGGTGACGTGGACCATGGCCCGGAAGCTCGGCAAGCCGGACGCCGAGGCGGCGAAGGCCGGTTCGGCGTCTTCGGTGACGGAGACGAGCACGGCCAGATCCTGGGCCTTGACGTCGAGCGAGCGGGTCTGGGCCACGAATCCCGACTCTTCGGGGGCGGCGTGGAGGCCCCAAAGCTCCTCGGTGTTTCGGAAGACCTGGCGCCAAGCGAGCGGCTGGCGCCGCGTGGCCTGGAAGGCGCAGCCCAGCGCGACGCAGGCGGCCAGGGACGGAAGACCTTCAGCCTCTACCCTTCTTCTCGGCGCCCGGACGGCGATCTGCGCCGCCACGGTCTGGAGAGCCGGGAGGAGATGCTCCTCCCAGACCCCCGGCAGGGCTTCCCGGCCCACGAAGCGATGGCTCCAATCGAGGCTCAGTGCGATCTCGCCCGGCCGGAAGGGCGCGGGCTCGCGGGTAAACAACGCGAGGCGGAGGGGCGCATCCGGCGGGAGGCTCCGGTCGATCCTCTCGAGGCGCCGTTCGAGGACCCAGGCGGCGACCTGCGCGGCTTCCTGCGCAGTGAGGGGAAGCGCGGAGGGGATCTTCCGCAGGTTCCAATCCGTAAGGCTCGGGGCGAAGCGGTGGTCGAGCACGGTGTCAACCTCCTTGTAGTCCAGGCCCCGCGCGAGGACCGGAGTGACGAAGAATCCGTCGCCAGCCCGGAAACGTGCGAGGGCCGGCGGAATCTCCACCCTCTGGATGATCGGGGAATCGTCGACATCGGGGGTGAGCCAGAGGAGGGCGTTGGCGATTTGCGGGTCCGCCAGGACCTTACGGATCGCATCCTGGGTGGGCTCTTCACCGAGGTTCGTGGTGTCTTGCCAGGTGGGAATTCCCACGTCGTGCTGGGCCTCGATGAGCAGCTTCGCATCGTCCGCACAGGCGCGGCGATAGCTCAGGAAGGAGCGGCCGGTGGGGTCGGTCACCGATCACCTCCATAGGACCGGGCGAGGCGCCGCGCCCAACCGACGATCCAGGCGGCGTCTTCCCAGCCGGAGACGCCGCCGAGGGTCGCGGTCACGTGGGTTTCGAGCTTCGCGAGCTGGCGGGCGGTGGACTGCGTCCGCAGCCGGAAGGGGCTCCGCTGCAACGCAGCGAGGAGGCTGCGGGTCGCCTGGAGGTCATGGTGCCGCCGGAGGTGCGCCAGCACCATGGCGAGGAGGTTCTCGGGGACACGGTCTCCGCCGCAACGCTGGGCGAGCGTGTTGGCACGACTGAGGATTTCGTCCATTGCGAGCATCGACATCTCCTCCGCCGTCAAGGCCGCCGCAGGGTGGTCACGGTGTGGAGCTCCAGCAGCGCGTCGGCATCGATCAGAGTCTGATGCGCGGCTTTGAGAGCCGGCTCCAGATCCAGCTCGACCGGTGCCGGACGTTTCCAGGAGCGGGTGGCGGCGCCTTGCCGGAGCTGAGTCCGGGTTTCGCAAAGCTCGACCTTGCCGAGCCCCGCCGGCTTGAAGCCGCCGAAACGGAGGATGCCCGCCCCGGGGCCGTAGCCGGCGCTGATCAGCAAGGCCCCCAGCTCCGCCAGATCGACGGCTTCGAGGTGGACCTCCACGGCGACCAACGATCCCGCGGGCACGAAGTCCACCAGCTCGTGGGTGAAGGGATGAGCTTCACCCCGGGAGGTCGCAGTGCGGGCCGTGACGACGTCGCCGTCGTAGTAGAACTTCCGGCCTTCCACCTCGCGGATCTCGATGGAAACCCCCCGGCCTTTGCCCGCCTGGCCTGGCTTGGCGAGGCGATGAGCGGCAGGGCTCTCCATGGGAGCGACCTCGAGAGGCGCGCCGGTTGGAGGAGCCTTGATGAATCCATCACCGGGATGAACCCGGCCGCGGTAGCCCATGGCACCGAAGAGGGACTCCGCCGGAGAGAGGCTCTGGAGAAACTCTCGGGCTTCTTCGGACCGCTCTTTCTGCCTCGCCCGCAACCTACGGAGCCGCGGGTCCTGGACTTTCACTTCATGCGTTCTCTTTGCGTCTACCCGGAGAGGTTCGGGCACTTTTTCGGGAAACAGCTTGTGATAATCCTTCGCCAACGCCAGGCGCGACCGTGTGATCGCTTCGTAACGCGCGCGGACAGCTCCCTTCCAACTGGAACCGGGCAGGATGGGCCGGCCCGCCCGCCGCACCAGGCCCCGCACCGGCTGATCCTTCCCGCCGAGCCCGCAGGCCTGGGAGCTTTCGAACGAGCCGCTGCCCACGTGGAGCGGCGTCAGGGTTCGATAGACCAACGTCAGGATGCCGCTGTAGAGCTGCGAAGGATAGGAATCGTGGCCGGGCGCCTTGACGGTCTTCGGCGCCGCGGGAAGAGACACGAAGTCGTATGGGTGCTCCCGGAGTTGGTCCGGGTGGTGCGGATTGTTGCGGCCGTGTTGAGCATACGCCTCGAGATCACGCATGGCCTTGGTCTCCTTCCGGAACATACCGGCTTCCCAACAGGCTGCCTCGCTGCAGATAGTCCACCCGGGAGAGCCGCGGCGGGCCGCCGACCTTGTCGCGCAACAGCACCGGGCTTTGCCACGCCGTCACGTCCCGGGAGGGCGGAGCGGCGGCCAGCACCTGGACGCCGGCCTCGTCCCAGACCACGGTGGTACGGCGATCGAACGCGAGCCCGCGCTGCCGGAGCGGATGCCCTCCCCGGCCGTGGCGGAAGCCGGCGTCGAGCGGGCCTTCGTCGCCGATCCAGGGGTTGTCCAGAAGATCCACCTGCGCAGCCAGCGCTTCGGGCGGAAAGTCCTGGACGTCGACGCTCTCGTTCAAGCGGGCCATCCGGATTTCCTCCTGCGGGCGTCGTCCAGGAACCGGGACCAGGGCCCGTTCACCAGCGTTTCGGCGAGCGGGTCCACGGCGGGGCCTTCCACTTCGAGACGCTGCCAGCCGAGACGCCCGCGGACATCGAGCCCGGCGGGGAGCTCAGCTTCGTCCCCCGCGAACAGCTCGTACGTGTCGAGATCCTTGGCGAGCTTTCCGAGACCGTACAGCTTGCCGGTGGCGCCGGCGTCGGCGCGCGCTTCGATCACCAGGCGCCGGATGTCGGCGGTCACCCAGCCGTTGCCGCGACTGGTGCCGGAGCCGACCTGGACATACCCCTCATTGAGATCGCGGAGGACCAGCAGCAGAAGGGCGAGCTGGTAGAGCTGGACGTTGTGGAAAGTCACCTGGCCGTCGAAACGGCCCCCCACCACGACCTCCTGATCGAACAGGGCGCCGCCGGACACCGAGCCGAGGAGCCGGTCGATGCCGACGCCGTTGCGTTGCTCGGTGCGGTTGGCCAGCCGCATCTGCTCGTCCCGATCCGGGCTTCCGATCGGCGAGTGGCCGCCGGGGAGGAGATCGGAGACGGCGACCCGGCTCTTGAGGTTGAGAGAACCGAAGGTCCGGCCGAGAGGACAGGTCTTCCGGTACGCCTCGTCTCCCGGGCTCCTCTGGTTGAGAACTTTATCGTTCGGCTTGGTGAAGGTGGGCGTGATGGCGATGCCTTCGGTGGTCAGAAGGCGCTCGGCATGGGCGCGCATCACCCCCTTGAGGGAAGAACCGGGGACATAGACCGTCCGCCGGTCGCCCAGCCAGGTCCGGACCCATTCGAGATCGGGCCGCGTGGGGTCCGCACCCTGACGGCCGCTGCGGATCAGCACCGGCCCCTTCGGAGTGAGGGAGAGATCGATACGCATCCGGATGAGATCGCGCGAAAACATCAGCAGGCCTCCTCCCAGCGCCGGCCGAGAGCGCCGACGAAACGATCGATGACCTCTTGGAGAACGAGAGCCGGCCGGCCCGAGGGAGCCTCCGTCTTCCGTTCTTCGGTCGCGGCGAGCACCGCCGGGATCCACTTGCCATGCCTCTCGACCAGGAACCCGCAGCCGGCCAAGCGCTCCACGATGAAGTCCCACGGCTTGCCGGCCTTCCTTTCGCCGAGCCCCAGGCCCAGCCTTTCGTTGAGGTTCGCCTTGGTCAGCCCCCGTTCCGACGCCTTCTGGCCGAGGAAGCTCTTGTCCGCCTCTTTCAGCTCGAGAATGAGGTCCGCGAGAGTTTGCCAGGCGGCCGGATCGCCGGTCGCCGGCAGCTTCGGGCCGGCCGCTTCGGCCACCGGGGTCTCGGTCTTTTCCGCGGGCTTCAGGAGATCCCGGCGCGAGAGAAGCTCGGCGAAGGGGTTCTCCTCGCGGATGCGGGTCTCCACGATGCTCTCCCATTGGACCTGGACGAGGCCCAGGCCGCGGCTGGACTTGCCTCCCAGGGCGAGGTTGCCCTGGTCCAGCTCGTGGAACAGATAGAGGAGCAGACCCGCATCCGCGTCGTCGGGGTTGTCCAGGACGACGGTCAGGCGGAACGGGATTCCCGGGGGGACGGCTTCGAAGTCGTAGAGCACGCCGTTGGCGGCGAGCCCCTTGTCGCGGTCGATGCCGACCCCGTTGCGCAGCTCCAGCGGCGGGAGATCTCCCGCCAGGGGAAGATCGGGGAAGCGGACGCGGCTGGCGAGCTCGAGAGAGCCGAAGAGCCGGCAGACCGAGCAGCTTTCGGCCCAGACCGTCTCGGCCACCTCGCGGCCGACGTCCAGGAGCGGCACACCGGCTTCCTTGCGCGTGCGGTTCTCCAGGTCCTTTTCCTTTCGCACCTCCTCGACCCGCTGATGCGTCACGCACGGCAGGCCGGCCATGATGCGGCAGGCCGAGAGGGACGGGCGGGGCGAGCGATCCGCAAACGGCGCGCCGTGGAAGAGTGCTTCGGCGGCACTGCGCAAAACCCCTTTGAGGCTGGAGCCCGGGATGTAGGGCCGGCCTGCGCCGTCCCGCACCACAGGGAGGTCGGTCGCGAGAGGGTCACCGCCACCGCCCGCTCCGATGTGAAGCGCCGTGCGCGTGGTGAGCAGGCCCTCCAGGCGCAGGCGCCCGGTGAAGGTATCGAAGAGAAGAGCGCTCATGACCGATCTCCTTCTTCGGTGCCGCGGTCCCGGGGCGGTCTCTTGAGGTCGAGATATTTCATGTAGCGGCTGGCGAAACCCAGGAAGTGGCGGATCAGCTCGATCTGGGCCAGTTGGCGGAGCATCGCGTCACCGGAGAGGCTCGGCAGCGCAGCGAGGGAACGGGCCACCTCGCCTTTCTCGATCTCCTCGATGAACCGGTCTCCCAATTTCTTGTCGCTGCCCACGGCCACGTTGGCCCATCCTTTGTTACGGCCGGCGCGGCCCATCTGGTAACGGATGAAGTTGAGCACCACGGCCGGCGACTCGGTTTCCAGAGCCACGGCAATCAGGTTGCGCAGCTGGCTGTGACCGAATTCCTTGGCAGGGATTTCCGTGACCTGCGCCTCGGTCAGCAGCGTCTCGGCCGCTTTGACGAGAGATTCTTTGGACCGGTCGATGTCACGCCGGTGAGCGAGCGTCAGAGAAGTCACGCCTTTACCTCCTTTGCATGGTCCACGTGAAGGGGATGGCAGGCCACCAGGCGGCCCCAGCCGTCCGGGCGGCCGGGACCGAGCCCCTCGGTTTCGAGCTGGTCCAGGGCGGGCAGGGCGGAGGTTCCATCCTGCCGCCGAACGATGAAGGTGGAGCCCGGCACGTAATGACTGCCGAGGCTTCGGGGGAGCGCGGCGCGGCTGTTCCAGCCGCCATGGATCTGGCGCCGGCTGACGCCGTGGACCAGCTCCAGACCCCGGGCGGCGAGCGCTTGTTGCAGCCTTCGGGGCTCCACCGCCAGGGGACCCAGGGCGACGAGCACGCCGGTCGCCTCCGGCTGCGGCACATTCAAACCGCCGAGGAGCCGCACCCAACGTTGATGCCGCTCGGCGAGCGCCGGTAAGGTGGCATCCGCCAGTACAGCCGCCAGGCGCAAGTGCCCGAGCCCGCGGTTGCGGTCGCCACCGACGTACAAGCCGCCCTGAGCGGCCTCGACGACCCGGCTCAGTTGCTCCGGGCGCCCCGCCACGGCGGCGAACAACCGCAGAGGAGTGTCTTCCTCACCCTTCGCGCCGGTCAGATATGGATCGACGACTTCCAGCGAGAACAACCGGCGGTGGGCCGCCTTGCCCGTGGCATGGTCGCGGGCGGCACGGGTGATGGTCCGGCGCTTGAGCTGCACGCGCGTCCAGACCTTTTCGTAGAGGAAGATGGTGCCCTCCACACGGCGCAGATTCTCGGGGCGGGGAATGCGCCGGCCGGTCAGCACCTCGGCGGCGAGCACCGCGGCCTCGTCGTAGAGAGCGCCGCCCCCTTTCGGCTCGTTCAGGGTGAGAGGAGCCGGGAAACTGGAGAGGCCTCCCGGCCGGCCGTCGCCGAAGCAGACCGGTGCGCCGCCACCCATCACGTTTTCCAGGTCACCGTCCCGGAGGCGCGCGGCGACCGCGCCGCGGAGCATGCTGCCGTCCAGGTAGTCCTTGCAGGCGGTGTAGTTCGAAGAGTCCTTGACGCCGGCGAGCTGGAGGGGCTCCAACGCCTCCAGGACCAGCACCAGCGCGTCGGCGTGGGGCACCTCCAGGGCCGTACACTCCTCCACCGGATCGCCCAGCTCGATGGCGACCAGGCCCAGACCGCGCCCGCGGCCCGCTCCGACTTGATCGGTGAGGGAGATCACCGCGTGCAGAAAAGCGAGCTCGTCGCCGCTCAGGGGCTCGAGAGCCGTCAGAAGCCCACGGAAGCGGAGGCCTTGGCCTGCCGTGGTCACGCGGTTGTGGAACAGCCGCTGCGGCGCCGCCTGCTTGAGGCGGCGATCCAGGCCGACATGCATCCGATCCGTGGGCGTGAGGAGATCGCGAGCAGAGGCGCCGTTTTCTTCCTGCGCCAGCTCGACCCGCAGCGGCGTAAGCCGGATGCGCCCCTCGACCTTCTCCTCTTCGCCGAACAGGCGGCGCAGGAGGTCCTCTCCCTTTCCGGCACCGCGGACCAGACGCACGGCGGACTCGCGCAGGGCTCCTTTCACCGCGCTGCCGGGCAACAGCAGGCCCGCCGCGTCGGCCGCGGTGTCACCATCCGATTGGCCGCTGGCCTCCGCGTAGCCGCCGATGAACAGCGAGCTGTGGGGAGTGACGAAGATCTCGTAATGGATCACGGCTCGCGTTCCTCCTCGGGCTCCCGCCAGTGATCGAACACGTCCAACATGTCGGCGACGTCGAAGACCTTTCGCCCGCCGTACTCGGGGATCACCGCCTCCACGCAGGCGGACGGGTCGGTCAGGATGCCGGCGTCCCGGCCGCTCAAGTCCTGGACCAACCGCCGCCACTCCTCCCGCCGACCGATCTGGTACAGGACGTGGCTGCGGAGCTGCGCCGGCCCGGCGTGCGCGTGGCGGAGGAGAATGTAGAGCTGGTTCTTTCCGAGATCGGAGAGCGCATTACGTAGAACGCGGATGCGCCGCGAAAAGGTTTCGAGCTCCTCGAGACAGTAGGGTCGGCCGGAGAGAAGGGTCTCCGTTTCGGCGCGCGTCCAGCGTTCCGGAGTCACCGATTCGGCGCGGGGCGAGCCGTCGGTGATCACGGAAAAGCTCAGCGACGAACGCACGTTGTCGCGGTAGACGCGCCGCTTGGCCAGCTTGAGGAGACCCTCCGCTTCGGTCAGCAGGTGGCGAATGGGGAACTTGACGTTCGAAACGGCGACTCCGGCGCACGCACCGAGCGTTGCGCCGCCGAGCACCGGAGAGGCATCGGCGCCGGCCTGAAGGGCGCGGACGAGATCGCGGGCGAAGGGCAGGGCCACCTCACCCGGCAGGATCGCCACCACGTCGTCCCCGCCGCAGATGGGAAGCTGGTAACGGCCCGGAGGGCGGCCCCGGTTCGGCCGCGGATGATCCTCGCCCGCCTCCTCGTCATCCCCGGTCAGGTCGTAGCGCTTGGCCAGATCCCTCACCGTCGTGCCGAGCAGCCGGTCGATTTCGCGCGAGACCCGCATGTACTCGAGCGGGCTTTTCAGTTGTCCCAGGAGCCGGCCGACGCCGTTGCCGTCCGAGTAGACCACCGCGTAGAAGCCGCCCTCGGAGTGGTCGGAGAGGTCCTGGAAATCCGAGGGCTCGTTCCCGTCCCTGCGGCTGGCGCGACCCGTCTCGATCCGCTCGCGGCAAACCTCACACTCCGGGCGTCCCTCGGGAACGGCCACCCTGGACACCGACTCCGCCGCGGCGCGATGCCCGCACACGGCACACCGCAAGGCGAAGAAGGGAACTGAGGCCTCGGCATCCGAGCCGGTGAGGAACCGGTTGCGGGCGAGGGCTCGAAACACCTCCTGCACCCGGCCCTGGAAGCCTTCCTTCTCTTGAAGGAGGGGAATCGCCGCCGTGGTGCAGGTGGCGATCCGGGTCTTCTCGGCAAAGATCTCGTGCAGGCGCGCCTCCGTGGCCTCCGCGTTCGCCGCGGAGAGGACCGCCATGCCGCTGCCGCCCCCGGCATAGAGGATCTGCTCCGGGGCCAGCTCAAGGTACCTGCCCCGGCGCAGGGTGGCGTCGACTTCCCGCAGGCGCGTGCTGGCTCCCCGGATGCAGGTGGCGTTGGTGGTGTCGAAGACGTAGCCGTGGACGCTGTTGGCATCCCAGGCAAGAAGGGTGGCCCCTGCCGGCAACCCGCCCTGCCCGGTGGTGACGTAGCGGCGAATCTCCTCCCCCGCCGGCACCCCCAGGGCGCGCGCAAAGCCGCTGGTCAGGGATTCGTGGTCGGACTCTTCAGAAGGCACTGTCACGTCTCAATCTCCTTTGTCCGGGCACCTGGTGGTTCCCTTCGCGGGCTCCGGCTCGCCGGCCGCCATCGCCCTCTTCTCTCTCCGACACCGGTTCGGGGCGTTTTGTTGGACGCTTCCGGCCGCGGCGTCGCATCTTCGGTGCGGTCGTGTTTACGGCAGGGTGGAGAGACGCCTCGGCCGTCCTGGACACGGCAGGGGCTTGCCATCCGACCTGAGGCGTCTCTACGGGCACCTCCGTGGTGCCCGGCGTCAGCCCTTCGAGGGCGGCGGCACCACCGGCTCGGTGCGAGTGCCGTCGGTCTTCGTGGTCGGCCCGGTCGTCTGGTTGTCGTTGTCCTCGTCCGCCATCCACGGTCCCATCGCTTCCCGTTCCTTGCGCATCACAAACCTCCTCGGGACCTCGCACCGGCCCGGAAGTGGGCCGGCGGAGGTGCCCTCTTCTCTCTCCGACACAGGTTCGTGGCGATTTGTTGGACGGGATCTTCGGAAAGGTGCCCTACCGCCAATCGCCGTGCAGGGCGAAGCCGGCCCAGGCGGAGGGGGCGGCGGTCCTGGGGTCGCGCAGGAGGGCGAGCTGGGCGTGGCGGAGCGCGGTGGCGGGGGGTTGGTGGCGGACGAGGAGGTTGGTGTAGAAGCGCTCCATGAGGGCCGCGGTGGTACGGTCGCGCACGTTCCAGCCGCTGACGATCACCGCCTTCGTGCCCGCCCGGAAGAAGGCATGGGTCAGCCCCACCAGGCCCTCTCCCCGCAGCTCGCGGCCCAGGCCGGTCTGGCAGGCGCTCAGCACCGCGAGGTCCGCCGGCAGGTCGAGCCCGGCCACGTCAGGCGCGGCGAGAAAGCCGTTGCTCGGATGACCCTGAGCGTCGAACAGCGTGAGGACGAGCCCGGACCTCTCCGGTAAGACGGGGTGCAGCAGGCCGTGGGTCGCGAAGTGGAGGATGCGGTAGCGGCGCAGCGCTCCACTCATCACCAGGTCGCGGCTCGCCGCGGCGCCCAGGGCCACCAGACGGCGATCCGCCGGCACCAGCCGCTCGATGGCCCGGGCTTCGTCCGCCGTGAAGGGGAGGCGCGGCAAGGGGCCGAAGCCGAGAGCGGGATCGCCGCGTTCCTCCGCGGCACCGGGGGCGGTGAAGAGCGGATCGGCCAGGACCGCCACGGTGCCCGGGGCCGGGGCACGGCCGGCGAGGCGGCGGCGTTGCTCGGCGAGGACGGTGGCGGAGGGGAGGAGGACGATTTCGTGGGTGAGCAGGAGCGGGGAGGGGCTGGAGCCGATAGGCAGCGCGCAGAAGGGCACCAGGTGGAGGGCGCCATCGGGGAGGACGACGAGGCGCCGGTGGCTTTCGAGGCGCGTGGCGAGGGGCGCGAGGAGGGCGGTGCCGAGGTCGCGGAGGGCTCGGGTGGCGGCGGCGTGGACGGCGATCTCGTGGCTCTTCGGGACCGCCGCGGCGACGCGGCGGGCGAGGGTTTCGAGGGTGGCCCGGCCGGGCAGGGTGTGGACGACGAGGCTGTCGCGGTCGATCGTCCAGGCCACGCTCGCCGGCTCGGCGAGAAAGAAAACGACGAGCAGCGTTTCGGGATCAGCCAGCGCCTGGATCTGCCGGGCGGTCAGGGTGGCCGGGCCGCCGGGAGAGGGGGAAGTGGTGTCCCGGATCTGGTCGAGCAGGTTGCGGGCGCGTGCCCGTTCGGCCACTTCCAGGGCTTCGCTCGCGTGGCCTTGTGCGAGGAGGAGGGTGACCAGCTCCTCCCAGGCGTCGTAGCGGGTGGCCTGGAAGATGCCGCGACTGGCCGGTCCCCGCAGGCCGGCGCGGAGCTCTTCGAGGCGGTGGAGCGCCCGGTCGATCTGCCGCCGGGCCGGCTCGAAGGCGCCGCGGCGTCGCTCGATCCGGCTCAAGGCCACCCGGACGACGGCCTCGCTGCTCGGGTCTCCCGCCGCCTGGAGGAGCGCCAGCGCGCGCTCCAGCTCGCCCTGCGCGCGGTCGAGCCCGGCGGTGCCGCCGGTTTCCAGGTGGAGCTGGCCGAGGTTCGCCAGGGTCGGTCCCTCGTTGCGCGGGCTCCCCTCTCCCCCGGTCCCCCCGTGGCTGATCTCCAGGGAACGCAGGTAGGACGCCTCCGCCTCGGCGAAGCGGCCGAGCGCTTTGAGGGCGCTCCCCTGCCGGTCCAGGATCGCCGCTTCGGCGAGCTGGTCGCCGGTGGAGCGCGCCAAGGTCAGGGCCTCCCGGTAGCGCTCCAGGGCCTGGTCGGGATGGCCGGTCAAGGCCTCCGCCCAGCCCAGGGAGATCAGGATCGAGGTGCGCGCCGGCTCGTTGGACGCGGCCGGCTCCTTCGCGGCGAGCACGAGGGCGCGGCGCAGGAGAGCCAGTCCCTCGGCATCGTGGCCGATCTGTACGTAGAGACTGCCCAGGTTCTGCAGGGTCGCCGCTTCCGCTCCCCGGTCGCCGAAGCGCCGCCAGAGGGCGAGCGCCTCCTCGTAGCGGGTGAGGGCCTGTTGGAGCGCGCCGGTGCTCTCGTCCACCAGGCCGAGATTGTTGAGCGCCGAGGCTTCGCCGTTGAGCACGTCGGCCGTCCGGTAGAGGGTGAGCGCCCGCTCATAGGCCGCCCGGGCACGGCCGGGCTCGCCGAGATAGCGCCACACGGCGCCCAGGCTGTTCGACACCCGCGCCTCGCCGACGCCGTCGCCCAGCCGGCGGAAGGTGGCGGCGGCGGTCTCCAGGTGGCCCAGCGCCTCGCGCAGGGCACCGGTGGAGGTGAGGGCCACGCCGAGGCGCCAGCGCACCCGGGCGACCTCGCGTCCGGTGCCGAGGGCTTCGAGCGCCGGCAGGGCCTCCTGCCAGGCGGAGGCCGCCGCTTTCATGTCTCCGGCTTGCCGCAGGTGCTCGGCCCGGGCGAGAAGGGCGGTGCACGCCGCACGCCGACGGTCGTCCGGCCCGGCCGGCCGTACCGCGCGCACGGTGACCCGGACCTCGCCGGCCTGCGTCGCGGCGGGCGCCGAGATCCGCAGCGTGTACCCGCCGGCCGCGGGAGCCACCACCTGTACGGTCTCCGGCATCTTCCGGCCTTCCGGGTTGTCCACCTCCAGCAGGACCCGGCCGGCCGGATCGAGCACCGCGACGGCCACGTCCACGGCCTGCTGATCGACCTCCAGGTGCAGAAACCGGCCGGCGGGAAGAGAAAAGGCGAAGCGGTGCGGTTTGCCGGGGTGGATCGTGCGGGTGACGGTGGTGCCGGGGGAGAGCGCGAGGGGCTCGGCGGGGGGCGAGGGGGCGG
>DIHE01000049.1:0-10670 GCA_002420005.1 Holophagales bacterium UBA5704
GATGGAGAGGGGCGTTCGCTTCGCCATCCGCGAGGGCGGCCGTACCGTTGGCGCCGGCACCGTCACCGAGATTCTGAAGTAGGAGCGTCGTAGGGACACACGATCATGGTCAACGAGAAGATCCGCATTCGCCTGAAGGCGTTCGACTACCGCATCCTGGATACGTCGACGCACGAGATCGTGGACACCGCGCGCCGCACCGGCGCGCGGGTGGTCGGCCCGATCCCGCTGCCCACGCACATTTCGCGGTATACGGTGAACCGCTCGCCCCACGTCGACAAGAAGTCGCGCGAGCAGTTCGAGATCCGCACCCACAAGCGCCTCCTGGACATCTTCGAGCCCACCAGCCAGACGGTGGACGCGCTGATGAAGCTGGAGCTGCCGGCGGGCGTGGACGTCGAGATCAAGGCTTTCGGAAAGTGACGAGGTGGCGGCGATGGAAGGAATCCTGGGACAAAAGCTGGGCATGACCCAGATCTATTCCGCGGCGGGGGCGGTGATCCCCGTCACGGTGATCAAGGCCGGACCCTGCCTGGTCGTGCAGCGCAAGACGGTCGCCACGGACGGCTATGAGGCGGTCCAGATCGGTCTGGTGGAAGACCGCCCGGCCAAGGTGAACCAACCGGCCGGCGGGCACTTCAAGAAGGCCGGCGTGGCGCCGGTGCGCCGCCTGGTGGAGATCGAGCTGTCGGCGGGCGAGGACGCCAACCCCGGAGACGAGGTGAAGGCCTCGATCTTCGCGGAAGCGGACTACGTGGACGTGATCGGCATGAGCAAGGGCAAGGGCTTTCAGGGCGTCATGAAGCGTCACAACTTCGCCGGCGGCCGGGGCTCCCACGGCTCGATGTTTCACCGGGCTCCCGGCTCGATCGGCTCCTCGGCGTACCCGTCGCGGGTGTTCGCCGGCATGCGGGGCACGGGCCGGATGGGCGGCGAGCGGGTGACGGTCAAGAACCTGCAGGTGGTCAAAGTGGACGCCGAGAACCATCTGATCTACGTGCGGGGCGCCGTGCCCGGCCCGAAGAGCGGATACTTGACGATCTGCCGGGCGAAGAGAGGCTAAGCGCGAAGCGCGGTTGAGGGACAACTCATGAAGATTGCGGTCAAAAATCTGAGCAATCAGCAGATCCGCGAGATCGAGCTCCCGGACGCGGTGTTCGCGTATCCGTACAAGGAGCATCTGATCCACGAAGCGGTGCGGGCCTATCAGGCCGGTTTGCGCGCCGGCACCCACAAGACCAAGGATCGCTCCGAGGTCTCCGGCTCCGGCAAGAAGCTCTGGCGCCAGAAGGGAACCGGACGCGCCCGTACGGCCGACATCCGCAACCCGAAGTGGCGCAAGGGCGGCACGGTGCATGGACCGGTCCCGCGCAGCTACGCCAAGGACCTGTCGATCCGCGAGAAGAAGAACGCGCTCAAGTCCGCCCTGTCCCAGAAGGTGGCCGAGTCGCGCATCCTGGTTCTCGATACGTTCGAGCTCGACAACCACCGCACGCAGGAGCTGCTCAAGCGGCTCGGCGGGCTGGGGATCGAGGGCAAGGCCCTCCTGGTCGACAGCTTCGACAACACGAATCTGGCGCTGGCCTCGCGCAACGAGCGCAGGCTCAAGACCGTGGACGCCCTGGCGGTCAACGTCTATGACGTGGTCGACCGCGGGTATTTCGTGGTCAGCGAGGGCGCGTTGAACCGGCTGGTGGAGGTGCTCGCGAAATGAGGACCCAGGAAGTCATCCGCCGTCCGCTGATCACCGAGAAGTCGACGGTGCAGCGCGAGGAAACGAACATCATCGCCTTCGAGGTCCACCGCGACGCCAACAAGATCGAGGTGAAGAAGGCCGTCGAAGCGCAGTTCAAGGTGAAGGTCGCCGAGGTCCGCGTCGCCCGCGTGCACGGCAAAGTGCGCCGCCAGGGCCGCTACGCCGGCCGCCGGCCGGACTGGAAGAAGGCCTGGGTCCGGCTGGTCGAAGGCGAGAAGCAGATCGAGTTCTTCGAGGGGATGTAAGAGATGCCGATCAAGGAAAGGAAGCCGATCAACGCGTCGAGCCGGTTCCAGACGTATCTCACGTTCGAGGAGCTGACGACGGACCGGCCGCACAAGGCGCTGACCGAAGGCAAGAAGTCGAGCGGCGGCCGCAACAACCGGGGTCACCTCACGTCGTGGTGGCGCGGTGGCGGTCACAAGCAGAAGTACCGGCTGATCGACTTCAAGCGCAACAAGCACGGCGTCCCGGCCAAGGTGGCGAGCGTGGAGTACGACCCCAACCGGTCGGCCCACATCGCGCTCCTGCACTATGCCGACGGCGAGAAGCGGTACATCCTCTGGCCGGACGGCCTGAAGGTCGGCGCGACGGTGATGTCCGGCGAGGCCGCCGAGGTCAACGTGGGCAACGCGCTGCCGCTCAAGAAGATCCCGCTCGGCACGGTGGTCCACAACATCGAGCTCAAGATCGGGCGCGGTGGCCAGATGGTGCGCGCCGCAGGCGCCGGAGCGCAGCTCATGGCGCGCGACGGCGGCTGGGCCCAGGTCAAGCTGCCTTCGGGCGAGGTGCGCAAGGTCCATGTCGAGTGCTATGCCACCGTCGGCCAGGTCGGGAACCTCGAGCACGAGAACGTCTCGATCGGCAAGGCCGGGCGCAACCGCTGGCTGGGCTGGCGTTCGCACAACCGCGGCGTGACGATGAACCCGGTCGACCACCCGATGGGCGGCGGCGAGGGCCGGACCTCCGGCGGTCGCCACCCCACGACGCCGTGGGGCGTGCCCACCAAGGGTTACAAGACGCGGAACAACAAGCGCACGGACGGCATGATCGTCCGCCGTCGCAACAAGAAGTGAGGACCGACAGATGGCTCGTTCTCTGAAGAAGGGCTACTTCATCGACGATCACCTCGCCGGGAAGATCGAGGCGATGAACGAAAAGGGCGACAAGCGGGTGATCCGCACCTGGTCGCGCCGTTCCACGATCATCCCCGAGATGGTCGGTCACACGATCGCCGTGCACAACGGCAACAAGTTCATTCCGGTGTACGTCTCCGAGAACATGGTGGGCCACAAGCTCGGCGAGTTCTCGATGACCCGGACGTTCCGCGGGCACGCCGGCAAGAAGACCGAGAAGGGTGGCCGTCCCCGGTGAGCCCGGCAGGCGCCTGAGACAGAGAGGACTACGGACATGGAAGTGACATCGCGGCTCCGTTATGTACAGGGCTCACCGCAGAAAATGCGGCTGGTGGCCGATCTGATCCGGGGCAAGGGCGCTCAGGAGGCGGTGAACATCCTCCAAGTGACGAACAAGACGGCGGCCCGGCACGTGCAGAAGTGCCTGAAGTCGGCCATCGCCAACGCCGAGAACCGCGACGATCACGTCGACGTGGACCGGCTCTTCGTCAAAGAGGTCTTCGTCGACGGCGGCCCGATGCTCAAGCGGATCCAGCCGGCCCCGATGGGGCGGGCGTTCCGGATCCTGAAGCGGCAGAGCCACATCACGATCAAGCTCGACACCCGTTCGGGTGACGGCAGGTAGAAGAGAGGTACGAACGTGGGTCAGAAAACACACCCGTACGGGTTCCGGCTCGTCTACAACAAGACCTGGCATTCGCGCTGGTATGGCGAGGCCAAGTATGCCGACACCCTGCATGAGGACTTGAAGCTCCGGAAACACCTCAAGAACCGTCTGGCGCATGCCGGGGTCTCCGAGGTGGACATCGAGCGGGCCGCGGACAAGCTGCGGGTGACGATCTATACGTCGCGTCCGGGCATCATCATCGGCCGCCGCGGTGCCGAGGTCGACAAGCTGCGCGACGATCTCCAGAAAGAGATGGGCCGCGAGGTCCACATCAACATCCAGGAGATCCAGCGGCCGGAGCTCGACGCCCAGCTCGTGGCGCAATCGATCGCCGGCCAGCTCGAGCGCCGCGTGTCATTCCGCCGCGCCATGAAGAAGGCGATGGAATCGGCGTTCCGCTTCGGCGCCAAAGGCGTCAAGATCATGGTCGCCGGCCGCCTGGGCGGCGCCGAGATCGCGCGCTCCGAGTGGTACCAGGAGGGCCGTCTGCCGCTCCACACGCTCAAGGCGGACATCGACTACGGAGTCGCCGAGGCCCGCACCACCTACGGGGTGATCGGCTGCAAGGTCTGGGTCTACAAGGGCGATCTGCTGAAGGAAAAGAGCCGTCGCGCGTCCGCGTAGACTGCGACGAGACGAGGAATCACGACCATGTTGATGCCGAAGAAGGTCAAGTTCAGAAAGGCGCACCGCGGCCGGCGCACGGGAGTCTCCAAGGGAGGCACCTACATCGCCTTCGGCGACTTCGCGCTCCAGGCGCTGGAGCCCGGCTGGGTGACGGCGCGCCAGATCGAGGCCGCACGTATCGCGATCTCCCGCCACGTGAAGCGGGGCGGCAAGCTGTGGATCCGGATCTTCCCGGACAAGCCGATCACGAAGAAGCCCTTGGAAACTCGTATGGGTAAGGGCAAAGGTCCCCCGGAGGAGTGGGTCGCCGTGGTGCGCCCTGCGCGCATCCTGTACGAGATCGAAGGGGTTCCGGCCGATGTCGCGGAGCAGGCGATGCGTCTCGCCTCGCACAAGTTGCCGATCAAGACCCGCTTCATCATGCGCACGGACGAGTTGAGGTGAGCCGATGAAAGCGTCGCAATTTCGTGATCTGAGCGTCGAAGAGCTGCACGAGCGGGAGCGCGAGCTGTCGGAACAGCTCTTCGCCCTGCGCCTGCAGAAGGTCACCGGGCAGCTCGAGAAGCCCCACCGTGTGCCCGAGGTGCGCCGGGATCTGGCGCGACTGCTGACCGTCCTGCGCGAAAAGCGCGGCGGACATTGAGATCGTCGAGATCGTAGGAGCGGATGAAGATGGCCGATATGGCAGAGACCGCGGAGAACGTAGAGGCGACCCAGGATGCGGCGGCGCGGGGCCGGCAGCAGGTCAAGGTGGGCCGCGTGGTGAGCAACAAGATGGAAAAGACGGTGATCGTGGCGGTCGAAAAGACGGTCACCCACCGCCTGTACCATCGGGCCATGAAGAAGACCACCCGGTTTGCGGCCCATGACGAAGAGAATCGCTGCAACGTCGGCGACGTGGTGGAGATCGTCTCCAGCCGGCCGCTCTCCAAAACGAAGCGTTGGCGGGTTCGCGAGATCCTGCAGCGCGCCGAGTAAGCGAGAGGTGGACCGATGATCCAGATGGGAACGATTCTCGACGTGGCGGACAATTCGGGTGCGAAGAAGATCTCCTGCATCCACATGCGCGGCGGCTCGGCCGGCCCGTACGGGCATCTCGGCGACGTGATCACCGCCTCGGTCAAGGAGGCGGCGCCGGACGGGACGGTCAAGAAGGGCCAGGTGGTCAAGGCGGTCATCGTGCGCACGGTCAAGGAGCAGCGGCGCAAGGACGGCAGCTACATCCGCTTCGATACGAACTCGGCGGTGCTGGTCAACGACGCGGGCGAGCCGATCGGCACGCGCGTGTTCGGACCGGTGGCCCGCGAGCTGCGCGAGAAGCGGTTCATGAAGATCGTCTCGCTGGCTCCGGAGGTGATCTGAGATGAACAAGCTGAAAGTGAAGAAGAACGATCAGGTGGTGGTCACCGGCGGCAAGGACCGCGGAGCGCGCGGTCGCGTGCTGCGGGTGCTCGCCGCCGAGGGCAAGGCGATCGTCGAGCGCGTGAACATGATGAAACGGCACACCCGGCCGAATCAGGCCAAGGGGATCCAGGGCGGCATCCTGGAGCGGGAGGCGCCGATCCAGGTGTCGAACCTCAAGGTGATCTGCCCGGAGTGCGGCAAGCCGGCCCGCCTGGGGCGCAAGCGCCTGGAAGACGGCCGTGGCGTCCGCGTGTGCAAGAGCTGCGGCGGAACCTTCAGTTGAGCGGAGTGAGCTGACATGGCGAAGAACAAGGAAACCAAAGGCCAGGGCGGCCAGGGCAAAGGCCAGAAAGCGGCGGCGAAGACCGCCGCCAGCACCGTGCCGGCGCGGCCGACGCCCGAGGGATACGTCCCGCGGCTCAAGCAGCGCTACCTGGAGGAGGTCGTCCCCCGGCTCCGCAAGGAGTTCGGCATCGACAACATCATGGCGGTGCCGCGGATCGAAAAGATCTCCCTCAACATGGGGGTGGGCGACGCCATCCAGAACATCAAGGTGCTGGACGATGCCGCCGAAGAGATGAGCGCGCTCGCCGGCCAGCGGCCGGTGATCACCCGGGCGCAGAAGTCGATCGCCGCCTTCAAGCTGCGCCAGGGCATGCCGATCGGTTGCCGGGTCACGCTGCGCGGCGCCCGCATGTGGGAGTTCCTGGATCGGCTGCTCACCATCGCCCTGCCGCGCGTGCGCGACTTCAAGGGCACGCCGACGAAGAGCTTCGACGGCCGCGGCAACTACACCCTGGGCATCCGGGATCACCTGATCTTCCCGGAGATCGACTACAACAAGATCGAGCGCCCCAAGGGCATGAACATCACGATCGTGACGACCGCGGGCAACGACGAGCGCGCCCAGTTCTTGCTGCGCGAGCTCGGCATGCCGTTCCAGCGCTAGGAGGCGTCTGTGGCTACCACTGCGAAGATCGCCAAGGAAAAGAAGAAGCTCAAGTTCGAGGTCCGGTACCGCAACCGCTGTCGCGTGTGCGGCCGTCCTCGCGGCGTATACCGCAAGTTCGGTCTCTGCCGCATCCACCTGCGCGACCTGGCGCTCCAGGGCTATCTGCCCGGCGTCACCAAGGCGAGTTGGTGAGGCTTCGGCCGTTGCCGCTCCGGGCTTCCAGGATTCGAGGAGAGAGACGATGAGCATGACCGACCCCATCGCGGATCTGCTGAGCCGGATTCGCAACGCCCATCTGGCCAAGCACGACCGGCTGGATGTGCCGATCTCCAAGCTCAAGGTGGAGATCTGCAAAATCCTCAAGGAAGAAGGGTTCATCAAGAACTTCCGGCTGATCGAGGCGAGCCCCGTCGGGTCCCTGCGCATCTTCCTGCGCTACAGCCCGGAGGGTGAGCCGGCGATCAGCTACGTGGAACGCGTCAGCAAGCCGGGACGCCGCGTCTACAAGATGTCGACGGAGATCAAGCCGGTGCGCAACGGCCTCGGTCTGGGGATCGTCTCCACGTCCCAAGGTCTTTTGTCCGATGCCCAGGCGCGCCAGCGCAAGGTCGGCGGCGAGCTCCTTTGCGAGCTCTGGTAGGAGAGACACAGATGTCGCGCATAGGAAGAATGCCGATCCAGGTCCCCGCCGGGACCAAGGTGGAAATCGAGGCGGGCGTGTTCACCGCCCAGGGACCCCGGGGCAAGGTCGCCCAGCCGCTGTTCGACGGCTACCCGGTGAAGGTCGACGGCAACGTCGTCACCATCGAGCGGCCGGGCGACGCCGGGCCGGAGCGCTCCAAGCACGGCCTGTTGCGGGCCCTCCTCGCCAATGCGGTGCAGGGTGCCTCCGCGGGCTTCGTCAAGCAGCTCGACCTCGTCGGCGTCGGCTATCGCGCCGAGGTGAAGGGTGAGCTCGTGCAGTTCGCGCTGGGCTACTCCCATCCGGTGCTGTACCCGATCCCGGCAGGGATCAAGATCGAGATCGACAAGAACAACCGGATCACGGTGTCCGGCGCCGACCGCCAGCAGGTGGGGCAGGTGGCGGCCGAGATCCGCAACCTGCGCCGTCCCGACCCCTACAAGGGGAAGGGGATCAAGTACACCAACGAGATCCTGCGCCGGAAGGCCGGCAAAGCCGGCGGCAAGTAAGAGGGCTGCGGTATGACCGAGCATGTGACGAAAACGATCAAGAAGAAGCGGGAGCGCCGCGAGCGCGCCCATCTGCGGCTCCGCCAGCGGGTCCGCGGCACCGCGGAGCGTCCGCGCCTGTCGGTCTACAAGAGCCTGAAGTTCATCTACGCGCAGGTGATCGACGACGACCAGGGGCATACGCTTGCGGCGGCCAGCTCGGCCGATCCCGACATCCGGCAGGCGCTGGAGGGGAAGGCGGCGAGCAACCAGAAGGCGGCGAAGCTGGTGGGCGAGGCGATCGCCGCCCGCGCGAAGGAGAAGGGCATCGAGAAGGTGGTCTTCGATCGCGGCGGGTACGTCTATCACGGCAACGTGAAGGCATTGGCAGACAGCGCCCGCGAGAAGGGTCTGCAATTCTAGGAGCTGGAAGGAGACGAGCTTGGCCAGGGAATTCGAACGCGAGAGCGAGTTTTTCGAACAGGTCGTTCACATCAACCGGGTCACCAAGGTGGTCAAGGGTGGCAAGAACTTTTCGTTCTCCGCCCTGGTGGTGATCGGGGATGGCAATGGCCGCGTCGGCTATGGGGCCGGCAAGGCGAAGGAGGTGCCCGTGGCGATCCGCAAGGGCATCGAGATCGCCAAGCGGAACATGATCCAGGTGCCGCTCAAGAACGGGACCATCCCGCACGAGACGCTGGGCGTGTTCGGCGCCGGCCGTGTGTTGATGAAGCCGGCCTCGACCGGTACCGGCGTGATCGCCGGAGGGCCGGTGCGTGCCGTCGTCGAGACCGCCGGGATCCAGGACATCCTGACCAAGTCGCTGGGATCGACCAATCCCCACAACGTGGTCAAGGCGGCCTTCGATGCCCTGCTCGGTCTCCGCGATGAGCAGGAGGTCCTGCGCCTGCGCGGCCTGAACGACCGCGCGGATGCCGTGGCCGCGGCCGCGGCGGCTCCCAAGGCGGCTGCAGCGCGCCCCGCCGCCGTCACCACCGCCACCATCGCTCCGGCCGAGAACGCCGGCGCCTGATCGCCAGAGGACGTACGACGATGGCTGACAACACGACCAAGAAGATCCGGATCCGCCAGGTCAAGAGCTCGATCGGCACCCGCCGCGAGCACCGCGAGGTGCTGAAGAGCCTGGGCCTGCGCCGCATCCGCCACGAAGTCGAGCGGGAGGACACTCCCGCAGTCCGCGGCATGGTGGCCAAGGTCGGCTACCTTCTGGAGATTGTCGAGGGTTAACCATGAAGCTACATGAGCTGTCTCCCGCAGCGGGGAGCAAGCATTCGAGGAAGCGGGTGGGCCGTGGCCCCGGCTCCGGAATCGGCAAGACCTCCGGCCGTGGTGAAAAAGGCCAGAAGTCCAGGACCGGCTATTCCGGGCGCCCCGGCTTCGAGGGCGGCCAGATGCCGCTCGTCCGCCGCGTTCCCAAGCGTGGATTCACCAATATCTTCCGCACCGAGTACGCGGTGGTCAACGTCGGGGACCTGGCGGAGCTGGAAGGCGTGGTCACCCCGGAGAGCCTGTCTCTCCACGGCCTCGTCCGTGCCGGGCAGCCGGTCAAGGTCCTGGGCGGCGGCGAGATCGCCACGGCGCTCCAGGTGAGGGCGAGCAAATTCAGCAAATCGGCCCGCGCCAAGATCGAAGCGGCGGGCGGCACCTGCGAGGAGCTGTAGGCCGTGATCCTCGAGAGCTTCCGGAACATCTTTGCGATCCCCGACCTGCGCAAGCGGGTCCTCTTCACGTTCGGCCTGCTCGCGGTGTACCGGATCGGGTGTCACATCCCCGTCCCCGGCATCGACCCGCAGGCGCTGATCGAGTTCATGCGGATCGCCCAGAGCGGCTTCCTGGGTTTCATGAACACCTTCACCGGCGGGAGCCTGGAGAAGGTCGCGGTGTTCGCCCTGGGCATCATGCCCTACATCACCGCGTCCATCATCCTGCAGCTCTTGACGGTGGTGTGGCCGTATCTCGAGAAGCTCTCCAAGGAAGGCGAGCTCGGGCGCCGCAAGATCACGCAGTACACGCGCTACGGCACGGTCGCGATCTCGATCATCCAGGGCACCGGCATTGCCTTGTTCCTGGAAGCGCAGCGCACTCCCGGCGGCGCTCCCCTGGTCGGCGAGCCGGGCTGGGGTTTCCGCATCATGACGGTGATCACGCTGACCACCGGGACCGCCTTCGTCATGTGGCTCGGTGAGCAGATCAGCGAGCGCGGCATCGGCAACGGCATCTCGCTGATCATCTTCGCCGGCATCGTCGTGGGCCTGATCCCGGCGATCGGAACGACGATCGCGAGCATCCAGAGTGGAGATCTCAACTTCCTGGCGGTGCTCCTGCTGCTGGTCTTCATGGTGTTCGTCGTCGCCTTCATCGTCTACATGGAGCGGGCGCAGCGACGCATACCGGTGCAGTATGCCAAGCGGGTGGTCGGCCGGCGGGTCTACGGCGGGCAGAGCACCTACCTGCCGCTGCGGGTCAACTCCGGTGGTGTCATCCCGGTGATCTTCGCGAGCTCGGTGGTGACCGTGCCGACGGTGATCGCCGGCATGTTCCAGGGGAACGAGTGGATCCAGGACCTCGCGGCGTACGTCGGCTACGGGCAGCCGATCTACTACTTCCTCCAGGTCGTCACGATCATCTTCTTCTCCTACTTCTACATCTCGATCATCTTCAACCCGACCGACCTGGCCGAGAACATGCGGAAGTACGGCGGTTTCATCCCCGGCATCCGCCCCGGCAAGCGCACCGCCGAGTACATCGACCGCATCCTGACGAGACTGACCCTCGTGGGCTCGCTGTACCTGGCGGCGGTGACGGTGCTTCCCGAGTTCCTGCTCACCGGTATCCACGTCCAGGGGTTGCCGTGGCTGGGACCGAAGATCGCCGGCTACTTCCCGGACTGGTTCACCCAGGGCATGGGGATCAACTTCTACTTCGGCGGCACCTCGC
>DIHE01000049.1:10899-47215 GCA_002420005.1 Holophagales bacterium UBA5704
TCGGCGGCACCTCGCTGCTGATCGTGGTCGGCGTGGCGATGGACACCATCCAGCAGATCGAGAGCCAGCTCGTGATGCGCAACTACGAAGGGTTCATGAAGAAGGGGCGGATCCGTGGGCGGCGTGGCTGAGAACCGGCCGCGCGCGCGGGTCGTCCTGCTTGGTCCTCCGGGAGCCGGGAAGGGAACCCAGGCGCAGCTTCTGGCGATCCGGCTGGGAGTGCCGGCGATCTCGACCGGCGACATGCTGCGGGCGGCGGTGGCGGCGGGGAGCGATCTCGGCCGCCGCGTCGAGGGCGTGATGGCCTCGGGCGGCCTGGTCGACGATGCCTTGATGGCCGAGGTGGTGCGCGAGCGGCTGCTGCAACCGGATGCGGCCGGCGGCTACCTGCTCGACGGCTACCCGCGCACCCTGCCGCAGGCGGAGACCCTGGCGGGGATCCTGGCCGACGCCGGCCAGCCGCTGGATGCCGTCCTGCTGGTCGACGTGCCGGAGGACGAGCTGGTCCGCCGAGCGCTCTTGCGGGGGCGCGGGGATGACAAGGAAGACGTGATCCGCGAGCGCTTGCGGGTCTACCGGGAGAAAACCGAGCCCCTGATCGGTTATTATAGGGAGCGCGGGCTGCTGCGGGAGATCGACGGCAACCGCCCTGTGGAAGTGGTGACCTCCCAGATGTTCGCGGTCTTCGGGATCGAGGGCGGGGCGCAGGGGTGATGTTCCTGAAGACACCGGGCGAGGTCCAGCTCATGGACGAAGCCAACCGGATCGTCCACCGGGTGCTGGATGCGGTCGGTGAGGCGATCGCCCCGGGGGTGACGTCGCGGCAGCTCGACCGCCTCGCCGAGAAAGTGATCCGCGATGCCGGCGGAGCCCCTGCGTTCTTGAACTACCGGGGCTTTCCGGCGACGCTGTGCATCTCGGTCAACGACGTCATCGTGCACGGGATCCCCAAAGACGTCCCGCTCAAGGAGGGGGACATCGTGGGGATCGACTGCGGCGTCCTGTACAAGGGGTACTACGGCGATGCGGCGCGCACGTTTGCGGTCGGCCGCATCGACGCCGAGGCGCAGCGGCTGCTCGAGGTGACCGAAGAGGCGTTGCGCCGTGCGGTGGCGCAGGTGCGGCCGGGTGGACGGCTTTCGGACATCGGCCATGCGGTGCAGCGCTACGCCGAGAGTCAAGGGTTCTCGATCGTTCGCGAGTTTTCGGGCCACGGGATCGGCGCGTCGCTCCACGAGGATCCGCAGATCCCGAACTATGGCACCCCGGGCAAAGGGCCCAAGCTCAAACCCGGGATGGTGCTGGCGATCGAGCCGATGATCAACGCGGGGGGGGCGGGGGTCCGCATGGACGCCGACGGCTGGACGGCGCGCACCGAGGACGGGTCGCTGTCCGCGCACTTCGAATACTCGGTGGCGGTCACCCCGTCGGGCGCTCGCGTCCTGGGGACGGATCGGATCTGATCTTTTAGATGGAGACGGGACGTTTTGTCCAAAAAAGAAGAGGCGATCGAGGTTGAAGCGACGGTCATCGAGCCCCTCCCGAACGCCATGTTCCGGGTGGAGCTCGACAACAACAAGCATCAGGTCCTGGCACACATTTCGGGAAAGATGCGCAAGCACTTCATTCGAATTCTGCCGGGGGACCGGGTTCTGGTCGAGCTGTCGCCCTACGACCTCAACCGGGGCCGCATCGTCTACCGTTTGAAGTAGGCTGGAAGGGGAAGCACGGTCATGAAAGTACGTTCGTCGGTCAAGCGGATCTGCCCGAAGTGCAAGGTCGTCCGCCGCAAGGGCGTCGTGCGGGTCATTTGCGAAAACCCGAAACACAAACAGCGTCAAGGATAGGTGAGACATGGCACGTATCGCAGGGGTGGACCTTCCCCAGAACAAGCAGGTCTGGATCGGTCTCACGTACATCTACGGCATCGGCCGGTCGCGTTCGCGCGACATCCTGTCCAAGGCCGAGGTGAGTGAGCTGACGAAGGTCAGGGATCTCACCGAGGACGAGGCGCGGCGGATCCGCAAGGTCATTACGGACGAAGGCCGGGTCGAGGGTGACCTCCGCAAGGAAGTCAGCCAGAACATCAAGCGGTTGATGGAGATCGGTGCGTATCGCGGCGTCCGTCACCGCCGGGGTCTTCCCGTGCGTGGGCAGCGGACGCAAACCAATGCGCGCACGCGCAAGGGGCCGCGTCGCGGCGCCGTCGCGGGCAAGAAGAAGGCGACCAAGAAGTAAGCCGGGGAATCCAAGATGGCCAAGGAAACGAAGAAGGACCGGAAGGGCGGCAAGAAGAAGGAGCGGCGCAACGTCCCCCATGGCGTGGCGCACATCCAGGCCACCTTCAACAACACCATCGTGTCGATCGCCGATCCGGAGGGGAACCTGCTGTCCTGGTCGTCTGCAGGGCGGATCGGCTTCAAGGGCTCGCGCAAGGGAACGCCGTTCGCGGCGCAGGTGGCGGCGCAGAATGCCGGCAACGGCGTTCGCGAGGTCAGCATGCGTTCCGTCGACGTCATGGTCAAGGGACCGGGCGCCGGCCGCGAGTCGGCGATCCGCGCCCTCCAGGCCGCGGGTCTCGACGTCAAGTCCATCAAGGACGTGACCCCCATTCCCCACAACGGCTGCCGGCCGCGCAAGCGCCGCCGCGTGTAAGCCGCGTTCTGGGGCGAGGAACCGCCGAAAGCCGCTCCGGGTGTGCCGGGGCGGCTCTTGCGTCTTCCCAAGTTGAAGTCCCCGTAGCCTCGGGGAGAGGACGTCGTTCAAGGAGACTGATCCAGTGGCCAGATACACAGGACCCGTTTGCCGGCTGTGCCGCCGCGAGCGGATGAAGCTGTTCCTCAAGGGAGATCGCTGTTTCAAGGAGAAGTGCGCGGTCGAGCGCCGCAACTTCCCGCCCGGCCAGCACGGCACCCGCCGCGGCCGGCGGACGCTCGGCTACGGCCTGCAGCTGCGTGAGAAACAGAAGGTGAAGCGCATCTACGGCGTGCTCGAGTCGCAGTTCCGCACCTACTTCTCGGAAGCGGATCGGCGCAAGGGCATCACCGGCGAGAACCTGCTCGTCATGCTCGAGCGGCGCCTGGACAACGTGGTCTACAGCCTCGGCTTCGCCTCGTCGCGCGCCCAGGCCCGGCAGTTCGTCCGCCACGGCCACGTGCTGATCGACGGGCGCAAGATCTCGATCCCGTCGTACCAGGTGAAGGCCGGCCAGGCCCTCACGGTCAAGGAAGCGAGCCGGAAGAATCCGTTCATCCGGTCGAGCGTCGAGACGGCCCGCGGACGCGGAGTGCCCGACTGGCTCGAGCTCGATGCCGAGAACGTCAGTGGCAAAGTGCTCCGCCTGCCCACGCGCGAGGACATCAAGCTTCCGATTCAGGAGCAGCTGATCGTCGAGCTCTACAGCCGCTGATCGGCACGGACGGGGAAGGAGTCTGTATGCTTTGGAAAGGTTTTCAACGCCCCAAGCGTCTCGAGATCGACCATGAGTCGCTCTCCTCGACCTATGGGCGGTTCATCGCGCAGCCGTTCGAGCGTGGCTTCGCCACGACGATCGGCAACGCCCTGCGGCGCTGCCTGCTCTCCTCGATCGAGGGGGCGGCGATCACCGCCATCCACATCGAAGGGGTGCTCCACGAGTTCTCCTCGATTCCGGGCGTGCAGGAGGACGTCACCGACATCATCCTCAACCTGAAGCAGGTGCCGCTGCGCCTGCACAGCGAAGACGCCAAGGTGATGTCGATCGATTTCGACGGCGCCGGCAAGGTGACCGCCGCGCAGATGAGCGAGGACGGGCAGATCGACATCATCGATCCCTCGATCCACATCGCGACGGTCAACGAGGAAGGCAAGCTCAAGCTGCAGGCCCAGGTCAAGCGGGGCCGGGGCTACGTGGCCGCCGACCGCAACTTCGACGAGGCCATGGGCATCGGCTGGATTCCGGTCGACTCCGCCCACAGCCCGGTGCGGCGGGTGAACTACCGGGTCGAGGCGGCCCGTCTCGGCCAGACCACCGACTATGAGCGCCTGATCCTCGAAGTCTGGACGAACGGGACGGTGAGCCCGGAAGAGGCGGTCTCCCTCGCGGCGATGCTCCTCAAGGATCACCTCGGCATCTTCATTCAGAGCGAGGAGAGCCTGCGCCACGACGGCGGCGAGCTCGGCCTCGAAGAGCTGGCCGGCCTGGATGCGCTGCTCGCCAAGAACATCGACGAGCTCGACCTGTCGGTGCGCTCGGCCAATTCGCTCAAGAATGCCAACATCCACACGCTCCGCGACCTGGTGCGCCGCACCGAGAAGGACATGCTGGAGACCAAGAACTTCGGCAAGAAGTCCCTCGAAGAGGTGCAAGAGGTCCTGGACAAGCTGGGTCTTTCCCTCGGCATGGAAGTGCCGGAGCGGCCCGGTATCGGGGCTTCGGCCTGAGGAGAGGAGATCATGCGTCACGGTATGAGATTTAGAAAGCTGGGCCGGACCTCCGCCCACCGGGAAGCCCTGTTCCGCAACCAGCTGCAGTCGCTCGTCCTCGCCGAGCGGATCGTCACCACGCTCCCGAAGGCGAAGGAGCTACGGCCGATCGCCGAGCGGGTGATCACCCGCGGCAAGCACGGCACCGTGCACGACCGCCGTTGGGTCCTGCGCTGGGTGCTGAGCCGCGATCTCGTCAAGAAGGTGTTCGACGACATCGCGCCGCGCTTCGCGGATCGTCCGGGTGGTTACCTGCGGATCGTCAAGCTGGGACCCCGGCAGGGCGACGGCGCGGAGATGGCGGTTCTCGAGCTGGTGGAGCGCGAGTCGGTCGCCGCCGCCAAGCCGGAGCCGGCGAAGGAGAAGGCCCCCAAGAAGGAGAAGCCCAAGAAGGAAGCCAAGGAGCCGAAGAAGACCGCGGCCCCGAAGGCCAAGGGGAAGGGCGGCTCTCCGAAAGAGCACAAGACCAAGGAGGGCAGTCAGAAGACGCGCACTCCCCGCAAGGCGGTCTGAGGCTTTTCCCACATCTCGTCTCTCCGAACGGCCGGTGCTTTTGCGCCGGCCGTTCGTGTTTTCCGTAGAATCCCCCGGTGGCCTCTCCCGCTCCTTCCCCCCCCCGTGCCCGGCTCGGCCGCAATGTCTTCGCTCTCGCCGCGGTGAGCTTCTTGACCGACGTGGCGAGCGACATGACCTATCCGCTGTTGCCGCTGTTTCTCGCCACCACCCTGGGGGCGAGCGCCACGGCGGTCGGGGCGATCGAAGGGGCGGCGGAGTCGGTCGCGGCCCTCCTGAAGCTCGGCAGCGGCTGGTTGTCGGATCGGGTGCGGCGCAGGAAGCCCCTGGTCGTCCTCGGCTATGGCATCGCCTCGCTGATCCGCCCGTTGATCGGGCTCGCGCAGTCGGCCACCCAGGTACTGGCGATCCGCGTCACCGACCGCGTCGGCAAGGGGATTCGGGGCGCGCCGCGGGATGCGCTGATCGCCGACTCGGTCGATCCGGCGATCCGGGGCCGCGCCTTCGGCTTCCACCGCGCGGCGGACCACGCCGGGGCCATGGTCGGCCCGCTGCTCTCGTTCGCTCTGCTCCGCTGGGGAGGGCTGGAGCTGCACCAGGTCTTCCTGCTCACTGCGATCCCCGGCGCGCTGGCGGTCCTGGCGGTTCTCTTCGGCGTGCGAGAGGTGCCACGCGAGGAGGACGGCGCGGCGCGCAAGCTCGACCTGCGGGCACCGCTCGGCCGGCGGTTCTGGGCGTTTCTCGGCGTTCTCGTGCTGTTCACCCTGGGCAACTCGACGGACGCCTTTTTGCTCCTGCGCGCCCGCGACCTGGGCGTCGACGCCGCGCTGGTGCCGATCCTCTGGGCGGTCCTCCACGTGGTCAAGTCCCTCTCCAGCACACCGGGGGGAGCCCTCTCGGATCGCATCGGCCGCAAGCCTCTGCTGGTCGCCGGCTGGGTGCTCTACGCCGCCGTCTACTTCGCCCTCGGGCGGGCCGACGCGCCCTGGCATGCCTGGGCGCTCTTCGCGGTCTACGGGATCTACTTCGGCCTGACCGAAGGGGTGGAGAAGGCGCTCGTCGCCGACCTGGTCCCCGCAAACCGCCGCGGCTCGGCCTTCGGCTGGTACAACCTCGCCCTGGGCATCGGAGCGCTCCCGGCGTCGCTCCTCTTCGGGATGATCTGGGACCAGGCCGGAGCCCCGGTCGCCTTCACCTTCGGTGCGGTGATGGCGCTCACCGCGGCGGTGGGGATCGCGATCGTGGCGCCGGGGCGGGGCGGCTTCAAGCCCCTGGGCAACTCTTGACTCCTCCAGCCAGGAGGACCAGAATGACCAGGGTGGTCATTCTGGAGAGGAGGCTGACATGAGCAAAGCAGAGGCAAGTTGGACGGTCGTGGATGCCAAGGCCCATTGGAGCCGGGTGATCGACCAGGCGCTCGCCGACGGCCCCCAGCGCATCACGCGAAACGGCCGGCCGGCGGTCGTCGTCGTATCCGCTGAAGAGTGGGACCGGAAGACGCGCCGCAAGGGCACCCTTGCCGAATTCTTTGCGTCCTCTCCGTTGCGGGGCTCCGGCCTTGAGTTGGAGCGCGTGAAGGACGAGCCGCGCGATATCGCCCTGTGAGCTTCCTGCTCGACACCAACGTCATCTCGGAGTGGATCCGTCCCCTTCCGGAACCAGCGATTGTCTCCTGGCTCTCCCGGATTGACGAAGATCGTGTCTTTCTCAGCGTCGCTTCCCTGGCGGAGATCCGGCACGGGATCGAGTTGCTGGCGCCGGGGCACCGGCGTCGCTTGCTGGAGACGTGGCTGGCCGAAACTCTTCCGGCCCGGTTCGAAGGGCGAATCCTCGACATCAATCCCCGGGTGGCCGTTCTGTGGGGGGAGATCATGGCCCGGGGGCGCCGCGCAGGGCGGCCCGTCGGCGCGATGGATGCGTTTTTCGCCGCGACGGCCGAAGCGCATGCCATGACCCTGGTGACCCGGAACACGCGGGACTTCGAGGCACTCGGCATCAAGCTGCTCGATCCCGCGAACCGCTCTGGCTGAGGAGCCTGCATGAAGAGAGCCATCCTCCTTTGCGCCGCTCTCGCGACGGCGGTCCCCGGGCGGGCTCAAGAGCCTGCGAGCGTCACCGATCCCGCGGCGGTCCTGCGTGCGATCACGGAGTCCCGTCTCGATGCAGGCCGGGCGGTGCCGGTGCGGGGCGCGAAGCTGCACGCCGGGCTCGCCACGATCTCACTCGACGAGGGGGTCCTGGTGCCTGCGGCGGCCGCGGGGTTGGGCCCGGTCGAGCTGCTCTTCCTGGGCGGCGGGCACATCGAAATGGAGGCTCCGGACAAGATCGAAGCCGGCCAGCTCGAGCTGTTCACGGGAGCACCTCGGCTCGCGACGAGCTTCCGGGAGGCCGTCCTCGTCGTCGGCTCGAACGCGGAGGCCGGCGCCCTTCTGGCGCAGCAGGCTCGCCAGCTCGATGCGGGCGTGCTCCGGCGCGCGGAGGAGCTTTGGGGAGAGTGGCGGAAGAGCCGGGAGAGGGAGATCCTCCACGTCGACCGGGGCCTTCTGTTGCAGGCCCTGGGGGATCCTCTGGGCCACGGAGCCTTCGCTGCGTGGTTCCGGAGCCCTCATCTGGGCGACTTCGCCTACGCCGTCGAGCCGGACGAGCCCGAGCAGGTGCGGCTCGGCCAGTTCATCGTCCTCGATCTGACGGAGCAGGAGAGACGGCGCAAGGAGAGGGCGATCCGCAGCGAGCAGCGCGAAGGGAGAGCGCTGGAGGTGGAGGTGGAGGATCTCGGGAATTTCAATCTCTGGGCCTCGGCGGCGTTGCGGAGCTCCTCCGGCGAGCCCGTGCCCGGATCTCCCGCCTTCCGGCCGACGTCGTACACCCTCGACGTCCGTCTGGCACCGGCCGGATTGCGCCTCTCCGGCAAGGCCCGGATCGATCTCGAGCCGGTGGTGCGGGGCTCCCGGGTCGTGGGGCTTTCCCTCCCTGCCGATTTCCAGGTCGAGCGGGTCACGGACGGGCAAGGCCGGACCCTGTTCTTCCGGCGCGAGCAGGAGGACCTGACGGTGGTTCTGCCGCAGGCTCCGGCGGACGGCGAGGCGGTCGCCGTCACGGTCGAATACGCGGGCCATCCCTTGGCGAAGAGCTGGAACCTCATGGCCCTGCTCGAAACCGAACGCTGGTATCCGCGCAGCGCCCCGCTGGAACGGGCGACCTACGACGCCACCTTCCACTGGCCCGGGGACTTCGACCTCGTGGCGAGTGGCCGCCGGGTGGACGGCGGGCAGGAAGCGGACGGCACGCGCTGGGAGCGCCGCGTTCTGGAGATCCCCAGCCGGGGGTTCTCGTTCGAGGTCGGGCACTTCGACTTCGAGACCGCCCGGGTGGGACACATCCAGGTGACGTTCGCCTTCGGCCCCGGGGCCAACTTGACCAGCCGCGGCGCCCGGCAGGAGGTGATGAACGCCGTCACCGACGCGCTCGGTTTCTTCGAGGAGACCTTCGGCCCCTACCCCCTGGACGAGCTGACGGTCGCCACCGTGCCCCGCGGGATCTCCCAGGGGCTGCTCGGGTTCCTCACGATTTCCGACCTCTATCTGTCCAGGGACCGCGGAATCTGGAACCAGTACTCCGGAGTGAGGGACCGCCGGCTGGTGATCGCCCATGAGGTCTCCCACCAATGGTGGGGCGGCGTCGTGGGGTGGGCGAGCGACCGGGACCGGTGGATCGGCGAGTCCCTGGCGGAGTACTCGGCGTCCCTCTACGGCAGGAAGCGCCTGCGCGGCGAGCTCTCGGGGGTGGAGCCCACGGCGGGCTGGCAGCCGGAGCTGGCCGGCCTTCTGAAGACCGGCCGGTCGATCGAGTCCCTGGGCCCGGTCGTGCTGGGCCGGCGCCTCGACTCCAGCTTGTCGGGCGACGGATTCCGCCTCATCGCGTACAAGAAGGGCGCGGTGATCGTCGACATGCTGGCCGGCCTGGTGGGGGAGGAGAAGCTCCCGCAAGCCCTCCGGCAGGTGGCCGAGAGGTCGGCGGGGCGGAGAATCTCGACCCGGGACCTCCTCGACCTCCTCGAACAGGTCACCGCGGCCGAGCTCGACGGCTTTGCGGAGCGGTTCATCTACGGCACCGGCCTGCCCCGGGTTCTGTACTCCTACCACTGGGAGAGGCAGGGGGAGGGCTGGGTGATCAAGGGGACGCTCCGCCAGCTTCCTCCGCACTATCGCCGGTTCAAGGTGGTCCGCACCGCCAGCGGCACGTTCGATGTGCGGGGAGAGGCGGTCGCGCAGGCCGACGTGGGGCGTTCGGCCGTGGTGGTTCCGCTGGAGGTCGAGGTCTTCGACCCGGCGCAGAAGCCGGGCACGGGACGCGAGGGCGCGAACCGGGTCGTCCGCGCCGACGTCCGGCTCCGCGGGGCCTCCGGCAGCTTTTCGCTCTCTGTCGCGGACGAGCCGAAAGCCCTCTGGCTGGACCGGGAGGGCAAGGTCTTCGGGCTCTTCTTCGACGCGAGCCGCCAGCCGAAGCAGGCCGCCTACCTCCAGGCCCGCGCGGCGGCGGATGCCGGGCGGCTGGAGGAGGCGGACGAGCTGTTCGTCCAGGCCTTGGCCATGGACGACGAGCCCCCTCCGGAGCCCCCGCCGGGCAGGACGATCCGGTGGAAGGACATCCAGAAGGCGCGAAGGCATCTCAACGCCGACATCGAGAGCGCTCGCGCCCTTCTCCTGATGGACGGGGACCGGGACGCCGAGGCCGAAGAGGTGCTCGGCCGGGTGCACCAGGTCTTCTGGAACGACGCCCGGAACGCCGTCCGTCTCGCCGGGATGCAGGCGCGCCTGGCCGTGCGGCAAGGCCGCTTCGAAAAGGCCTGGCAGTTGCTGCGCCAGGTCGACCGGCAGGACGAGCTGACGGCGCAGGACCAGGCCCTGCTGGCGATCGCCGCCCGGGAAACCGGGCACCTGGAGGACTTCGAGAGAGCTTTCAGGAAGGCCCGGGAGAACGGCGTGGACGTGGCGCTCCTGGCTACTGCCCTCCACCCCCGGCCCGCGCCTCCGCCTTCTGCGCGATGAGCCTGTAGCCGAGGGCATTGGCTTCCTGTTCCAGGGCTTGCAGCCGTTCCCGGCCGGCGGCGGTGCGGCCCTGTTCGAGGTCGAGCTCTCCCAGGGCGAGGCGGGCTTCGAGCTGCGGAGCGAGCAGGCCGGCCCTGCCGGCTTGCTCGATGACCTGCTGCAGGGCGGGGTCCGGCCGCGGGATGCGGCCGAGGCGGGCGGCGCGGATCTCCACCAGAAGGCGGGCTCGCAGGTCCTGGTGGGCACCGAGCAGGGTGGTCGCACGGTCGATGGTGCGCCGTGCCGCCGCGAGGTCGCCGCGGGCCGCCGCGGCGCGGGCGGCGGTGGCGAGGGCGAGGGCCTGGGTGTCGGTCGAACCCTGCCGGGCCAGCTCGTCGGCGGCGGCGAGGGCGAGGCGCTCGGCGTCCTGGGCGTGTCCGGCGTCGAGCTGCAAGGCGGCGAGGGCCAGCCGGCTCTCGGCTGCGGTGCCTTTCTCTCCGAGCGCCTCGCGCCGCTGGAGTGCCGCCTCGTGCTGCTTCTTCGCTCCGGCCAGATCGCCCCGGCGGGCGAGCACTTCTCCGAGGCCGAACAGGGCATAGGCGGAGGCGCTGCGCGCACCGGTCTGGTTGCACAGCTCCAGGGATTCCTGGAAGTTCTTCTGCGCCACGGCCAGCTCGCCCTGCTCCAGGAGCACGGTGCCGAGGTTGTTCAGCGAGGCCACCTCGCCGATCTTCTGGCCGATCTCGCGGCGGATGCGCAGCGATTCCTCATGGCGGGCTCGCGCTGCGGCCAGGTCACCCCGCTTGCGCAGCGCGACGCCGAGGTTGTCCAGTGCGTAGGCCTCGCCGCTGCGGTCTCCTTGCTCGCGGCGGATGGTCAGGGTCTGAGTGAACAGCTCCTCGGCTTTGGCGAGATCCCCGCGGCGCAGCAGGACGCCCGCCACGTTGTTGAGCGCGAAGGCTTCGCCACTCCGGCTGCCGATCTCCCGGCAGATGGCGAGGACCTGCTCATAGAGCTGCTGAGCCTGGTCCAGATCCCCCCGGCTCTTGAGGACCACGGCGATGTTGTTGAGGGCGCCGGCCTCGCCGCCGCGGTTGCCCAGCTCCTGGTAGGTCGCGAGGGCCAGACGGTAGCGGCTGTCGGCCGCGGGAAGGTCGCCGCGGTCGAACAAGACGTTGGCGGCATGGGTCAGCGCTTCGGCCACTCCGGAACGGTTGCCGGCCTTCTCGTAGAGATCGCGGCCGGCGTCGCAAGCGGCGAGCGCCTTGTCCGCTTGCCCCAGGTTGCGCAGGGCACGGCATTCGAGGAGGCGCGCCTGGGCCACCAGGAGGGGCGCGCCCTGCGTGGTCCCGCGCTCGGCGGCGCGGGCGGCGGCGGCCTCCTGGCGTTTGAAGTCGGCCCGGGCACCGGCCGCCGCCGCTTCGGCGAGGTCGATCCGGGGATCCTGATCTGCCGGCGACGGGAGGGCACGCAGAGCATCGGCTGTGCTGAGCGCCTCCTCGGCCCTCCCGCCGGCGGTCTGGGCGGCGGCCAGGCGCAGGCCGTGGTCGAGGTTGTCGGGGAACAGGGAGAACAGGTTGAAGTAGATCTCCACCGCCTGCTCCCAGTCCTGGATCGTCTCGAAGTAGCGCCCCTGGATCAGGAGCTTTTCCTCCTCGGGGAGCGCCTGGGCCAGGTCGAGAGCGGCCTTGGCCTCGTCGCGGGCCTTGCCGTCGAATCCCAATGCCGCCCAGGTGGTGGAGAGCCCGGAGTGGACGAGGGCATTGTCGGGGTCGGCGGCCACCGCTTGGAGCAGCAGGTCGCGCGCGCCGTCCGGGTCGAACAGGCGGAGCTTCTGGATCCCCTCGGCATACAGGCGGGCGGCTTCCGGGTTGGCGGCCAACGCGGCCCGCGGTGCAGTCCCGGAGGCTTCATCCACGCCGAGCTCGTGCCGCAGCTTGGCACCGACCCGGCTCACCAGATCAAAGAGCTGGGCTTCATGGGTCGATTCGGCGACGCGGGCGGTGGTGTCGCCCCGCGTGGCATCCTGCAATCGCAGGTCGAGGCGGACGGTACGGCCGGCGGGTCCTTCCACCGTTGCGTACGACCCGAGGATGACGGCGTCGGTACCGAGCAGGGTGCGCAGCCGTGCCAGCGTTTCGGGTTCCAGGCTGTCGTTCTCCCCGAGTCCCAGCTCGATCTTGGCGCGGGCCACGTTCTCGCCGGGCACGATGCGCAGCTTGCCTCCGGAGCCGAGCTCGGTGGCGAGCATCTCGGCGAGGCCGGTGGAGAGCCATTCGGTGCCCGGGGAGCCGGACAGGTTCTTGAAGCCGAGCACCGCCACCGAGCGCCGGGGCGTGACGCGCTCGGTGAGCTGGGCCAGCCGCTGCTGCGGAGCCACCCGGCGTTCCCGCCACTGCAGGAACCGGAACGAGCCGACGCCGATGGAGGTGAGCACGAGGGCTGCGAGAAGCGCCACCTTGAGGCGTTGGCGGCGAGGTGGCGGGGCGGCGGAGGCGGGCGGAGCGAGCCGCGGGGACGCCGCCGGGGCCTCGACCGGCCTCGCCGATGCCGTCGCCGGTTTCGAGGGGAGCAGAGCTTCGGCGAGCTCGGGGGCGGTGGCGAAGCGGCGCGCCGGGTCGCGCTCCAGGCAGCGGAGGATGGCGGTTTCCCACTGGACCGCCAACCCGGGCACATGGACGCGGGGGGACGGCGGAGCCTCCTGGAGGCGCTTGACCGCGGTGGACAGGGCGTTGTCGCCGAGGAACGGCACCTTGCCGGTCAGCATTTCGAAGAGAACGATGCCGAGGGCATAGATGTCGACCGCGGGCGTGCTCTCCTTGCCCTCGACCTGCTCCGGAGCCAGATAGGCCGGCGTGCCGACCACACCGGTCGCGCCGGTCAGGGTCGGGCCCTCGGCCTCCTCGCCCCGCTCCCGCCGCGCCAGCCCGAAATCGGTGACGACGGCGCGCACGGTGCCGCGGCTCTCGGCGAGGACGACGTTGCCGGGTTTCAGGTCGCGGTGCACCACGCCCACCTGATGGGCGGCATGCAGCGCGTCCGCGATCTGGCGGATGAGGGGGAGCGTTTCGTCCGGGAGCATCCTGCCGGTGCGGCGGAGCCGCTCGGCGAGCGTTTCGCCGGACAGCAGCTCCATGGTCAGGAAGATGACGCCCGGCCCGCCGCCGTCCGGGCGATGGTGCGAGACGTCGAACAGCCGGCAGACGTTGGGATGGGTCACCCGCCGGGCGAGCTGGATCTCGCGCCGGAACCGCTCGATGGCGATCTCGTCCTGGGCCACCTCCGGGCGCACCGTCTTGAGCGCGACCCGTTCGCGCAGCTCCAGATCCTCCACCTCATAGACCTCGCCCATGCCTCCGCGGGCGATGAAGCGCAGCACCCGGTAACGTTGGGCGAGCATCTCGCCCGGGGCGAAGGTGGGGGCCGTCTCGCGCCGGATCGCCGGGCGGCTGCCCGCCGAGGGGAGATCGGAGAGGATGCTGCGTCCCATCGGGGTCGTCGGATGGTCCGCCACAGAAGAGGAGATCGGCACCACCGTCTGCGCCGAAGCCGAGACCGGCATGCCCACCAGGGTCGGGGCAGGTGCTCCGGCGAGCGTGGGCTCACCCGCCGGGGCGCCGGGACGGCGGACGCCGAACGAGGTCTTGCAGGAGAAGCACTGGATGCGCACGCGCGCCGGCATCTCCGGCGAGACGAGAAACCGCAGTTTCTCGTGGCACGACGGACAGGTGACCGTAAACGGAGCGGCGGAGGCCGAAGTTCCAGACATGGGAGCCCAGGGCATTGTACCCGAAGCAGCCTGCGTGCTTGCCGCGGCGGGCGGCTTTTGCGAGGATGAGGCACCGCGCCGACCGGCGCCCCCTTCAAGGAGACCTCATGGAGAGACGACAAGCACGACTTCGCCGGGCGTTTGCGCTGCCGGCCGCCGCCTGGTTCCTCCTGACCCTGGGAGCCGTCACCAGGGTCCCGGCGGCGGAGCCGCCCTCCGACACTTCGATCCCCAAGGCGCCACCGCGCGCCGAAGGAGAAGGTCCTTTCGCCCGTCTCATCCTGCGCGGCGTGACCCTGATCGACGGCACCGGCGCGCCGCCCCAGGGGCCGGTGGACATCGTCATCGAGCAGAACCGTATCGCCGAGATCACCGCGGTGGGCAGCCCCGGCGCACCGATCGATCCGGAAGGCCGCCCCAAGGCGCAGCCGGACGACAAGGAGATGGACCTGCAGGGGATGTACGTCCTGCCCGGGTTCGTCGACATGCACGGACACATCGGCGGCAAAGAGCAGGGCACGCCGGCCGAGTACGTTTTCAAGCTGTGGATGGGGCACGGGATCACCACCGTGCGCGATCCCGGCAGCGGCAATGGTCTCGACTGGGTGCTGGAGGCCAAGGCGAAGAGCGCAAAGAACGAGATCACCGCGCCGCGCATCGAGGCCTACGTCTTCTTCGGGCTTGGCCGGGACAAGTCGATCGTCACTCCCGAAGAGGCACGGCAATGGGTGAAGGACATGGCCACCCAGGGGGCGGACGGCGTGAAGTTCTTCGGCAGCCCGCCCGAGATCTTCAAGGCGGCCCTCGACGAGGCAAAGAAGCGCGGCCTGCGCACCGCCTGCCACCATGCCCAGACCTACGTCACCCGGGTCAACGTCCTCACCTCGGCGCGCTGGGGGCTGACCACGATGGAGCACTGGTACGGTCTGCCGGAGGCGCTGTTCACCGACCGCACCGTCCAGGACTATCCGCGCGACTACAACTACATGGACGAGTCGCACCGCTTCGGCCAGGCCGGCCGGCTCTGGAAGCAGGCGGCCCCTCCCGGCTCCGCGAAGTGGAATCAGGTGATCGACGAGCTGATCGGCCTCGACTTCACGCTCGATCCGACGATGACCATCTATGAGGCGAGCCGCGACCTGATGCGGGCGCGCCGGGCCGAGTGGCACGAGGAGTACACGCTGCCTTCGCTCTGGGCGTTCTTCAGCCCGAACCGGGTGGCGCACGGCTCCTACTGGTACAACTGGACGACCGAGGACGAGGTGGCCTGGCAGGAGAACTACCGGATCTGGATGGCCTTCCTGAACGACTACAAGAACCGCGGCGGCCGGGTGACCACCGGCTCGGACAGCGGCTACATCTACAAGCTCTACGGGTTCGATTACATCCGCGAGCTGGAGCTGCTGCGCGAGGCCGGTTTCCATCCGCTGGAGGTGCTGCGCTCCGCCACCCTCTCCGGTGCCGAGGCGCTGGGGATGGCCAAGGACATCGGCTCGGTCGAGCCCGGCAAGCTCGCCGATCTGGTGGTCGTCGAAGAGAGCCCGGTCGCAGACCTCAAGGTCCTCTATGGCACCGGCGCGATCCGGGTCACCCCCGACAACAAGGTCCTCCGCGCCGGTGGCGTCAAGTACACGATCAAGGACGGCATCGTCTACGACGCCAAGAAGCTCCTCGGCGACGTGCGCGAAATGGTGAAGGCGGCGAAGGAGAAGGAGGGGAAGGGGATCGTGCAGCCGGGGATGTAGGGGGCGCGGCCGGCTCCGCCGACCTCCCCCTCAAAGCAGGCCCGGATAGAGCAGCCGGAGCGCGATGAGGGAGACGGGCTGGAAGAGGTAGGGGAAGATCTTCCAGGCGATGAGCAGCCCGATCAGCGACAGCATCGGCTGGTGGAGGAGATCCGAGTACCAGCGGTTGGCGGACTCGCTCAGGAACATCGGCAGGATCGCGCTGCCGTCGAGCGGTGGCACCGGGAGCAGATTGAAGACGAAGAGCAGCAGGTTGAGCATGAAGAGGATGGACAGCGGCACCACCGCCCCCTCGGCCCAGCCGTTGCCCCCGACGATCCGGGTGAACGAGAGCGAGGCCGGTACGTAGAACCAGCCGGCCAGCAGGCCGATCCGGATCACGACCCCGGCGAACACGACGAGCGCCAGGTTGGCCGCCGGGCCGGCGAGAGACATCACGCCGGCCCGCCTGGGGTGGGCATGCGCCCAGCTCGGATCGTAGGGGGCGCTCGCCCAGCCCATCATCCACTGGTTCAGGGCGAAGCTGATGATGGGCACCAGGACCATGCCGAACGGCTCCCGCCGGATGTGCGGGAGCGGGTTCAGGCTGACCTGGCCGCCTTCGTAGGCGGTGGGGTCTCCCAGCCGCCAGGCGGCGAAGGCGTGACCTGCTTCGTGGAGGGTGGTCGAGAAGAGGAAGACCACGAACCAGGTCAGGCCGAGGACGATCGTGCCGGAGTCCACCCTGTTACGCCCGGCTCAGGTACTTGGTCTCGCGGGTGTCGATCAGGATCTTCGTCCCGACTTCGATGAACGGCGGCACGTTGACGACCAGGCCGGTCTCCATCTTGGCCGGTTTGTAGGACGAGCTGGCGGTCGCACCCTTGAGACCGGGCTCGGTCTCCACCACCTCCAGGGTCACCGTGTTCGGCAGCTCGACACCCACCGGCCGTTCCTCATAGAAGTCGACGGAGAGGACCGTGTTGGGCAGGAGGTAGAGCAGGCTGTCGCCCAGGATCTCGTCGTCCATGGTGATCTGCTCGTAGGTCTCCTGGTTCATGAAGTGGTGCCCGGAGGGGTCGGAGTACAGGTATTCCATCGGGCTGGTGTCGAGGATCGCCCGCTCCACCTTCTCGGTGGAGCTGAAGCGGTGCTCGAAGCTGTTGCCGTTGCGCAGGTTGCGCATGCGGGCCTGGACGAAGCCCCGCAGGTTGCCGGGGGTGACGTGGTGAGCGGTCATGACGCGGCAGATGTCGCCCTCGAAGAGGACGCACATGCCGGTTCGCATCTGGCTTGCCTGGATCAAAGTTTCGATCTCCGTTTCGGTGGTTGGGGGCCGGGGAGCGCTATTCGTGCTCCTCCTGCCGGTGCTTCTGGTACTCGGCGATGAGCTTGTCCTGCACCAGCCGCGGGACCTCCTCGTAGTGGGAGAACTCCATGTGGAAGCTGGAGCGTCCCTGGGTCAGCGCGCGCAGGATACGGGCATACTCGAGCATCTCGGACATGGGGACCAGAGCCTGGATGATCTGGTTGCCGTTGACGGCGTCCATCCCCTGGGGGCGCCCGCGCCGGTGGGAGAGGTCGCCCATGATGTCGCCGGTGAACTCTTCGGTGGTGGTGATGTCCACCTTCATGATCGGCTCCAGGATGGTCGGCTTGGCCTTCTCCATGGCGTCCTTGAAGGCCAGGGAGCCGGCGATCTTGAACGCCATCTCGGAGGAGTCGACGTCGTGGTACTGGCCGTCGAGCAGGCGGACCTTGAAGTCGACCATGGGGTAGCCCGCGAGATAGCCGCGGCGGCGCGCCTCCTGGATCCCCTTCTCGACCGCCGGCCGGTAGTTGATCGGGATGGCGCCGCCGAAGATCTCGTCGGCGAAGGAGAAGTCCTCGCCGCGCGGCAGGGGCTCGACCTTGATCTTGCAGTCCGCGAACTGGCCGCGTCCGCCGGTCTGCTTCTTGTGCCGGCCGTGCCCGTCCGCCGGGCGCAGGATGGTCTCGCGGTAGGGCACTTTCGGCTGGTGGAGGATGACGTCGACGTGGTAGCGGCGCCGCATCTTGGCGACGGCGACCTCGACGTGGATCTGGCCGGTGCCGGAGAGCAGGTGCTCGTGGGTCTCGGGATCGCGGCCGGCGTGGAGCGCCAGGTCCTCGTCCATGAGCCGGGCGAGCGCTTCGCCGATCTTCTCTTCATCGCCCTTCGACTTGGGCTCCACGGCGAAGGCCATGGCCGGCTCCGGCACATTGATCCAGCCGAGCTTGACCGGCCGGTCCTTGGCGCACAGGGTGTCGCCGGTCGCGGTGAGCTTCAGCTTGGCCACGCCGCCGATGTCGCCGGCCACCAGGCGCGGCACCTGGGTGCCCTGCTTGCCCTGGAAGACCATCAGATGCCCGAGCCGCTCCATCTCCTCGGCACGGCTGTTGTACTCGGCCGTATCGGTGGGGAGGGTGCCGGAGACGGCGCGCAGGAACGAGATCTTGCCGGTGAACGGGTCGGAGAGGGTTTTGAAGACCAGCGCGGCGATCGGGCCGGCGGGGTCGGCCGTCAGCGTCAGGGCGTCGCCCCCGATGGTGGTGGCCGGGTAGGGGACCACCTCGGCCGGCGAAGGCAGGACGGTGAGGAAGCTGTCGAGGAGGGACCCGGTGCCGATGCCGTGGGCACCGGCGGAGAGGGTCAGCGGGAAGATCTGGCGCCGGGCCACCGCGCGGCGCAGGCCGGCCTCCAGGTCCTCCTGGGCCAGGTTGCCCGTCTCGAAGAAGCCTTCCATCAGCTTGTCGTCGGTCTCGGCGACGGCTTCGACGAGCTCGGCGCGCAGGGTCGCCGCCGTCTCGGCGAGATCCGCCGGGATCTCCACCGGCTCGGCCTTGCCGTTGCCGTCGCGGGTGAAGCGCCAGGCTTTCTCGCGGACGAGGTCGATGACGCCGGAGAAGCCGTTCTCCTGGCCGATGGGAAGCTGGACCGGGCGGATCGAGCGGCCGAAGCGCTTGTGGAGGCCGCCCAGGGTGCGGTCGAAGTCGGCGCGCTCGCGGTCCATCTTGGTGAGGTGGATCATCACCGGCTGTCCGAGCTCCTCGGCGGTGGCCCACACCTTCTCGGTGTTGACCTCGACGCCCGAGACGCCGTTGACGCAGAGAAGCACCGCGTCGGCGGCTCGCATCCCCGAGAGGGTCTCGGAGAAGAAGATCCCGTACCCGGGACAGTCGATGAGGTTGATCTTGTGCTGCTGCCAGGGGGCGTAACAGACGGCGAGGCCGATCGAGATCTTGCGCTCGATTTCTTCCGGGTCGAAGTCGGTGAGGGTGTTTCCGTCCTCGACCCGGTTGAAGCGCGTCGTGACGCCGCTGGTGTAAAGCAGCGCACTCACGAGCGTGGTCTTACCGGTGTCATTGTGCCCGGCGACTGCGACGTTGCGGATGCGCTCCGGCTTATCCACTTGCATCGGTCGGCCTCCTTCAAAAGGACACGGTCAAGGGCGGGAAATATACCACAGGGCCGCCTCCGCTCCGCCGCGCGGCCGTCACGGCCAAACCGCAGGAAACTCTGGCGTTTATCTCCTGGACGGGTTTGACTCGGCGGCGCCGGAGCCCTAGAATCCTCCCAGCTCATGCTGCCCCTCACTCCGACCCGGCTCGGCCGTTACGAAGTGCTTGACGAAATCGGCAAGGGTGCCATGGGGGTCGTGTACCTGGCGCGCGATCCGCTCATCGGCCGGCTCGTCGCCTTGAAGACGTTCCGCATCGGGTACTCGGTCAAGGACCAGGAGATGGAGCAGTTCCGGGCGCGCTTCCTGCGCGAGGCGCAGAGCGCCGGCATCCTCAGCCACCCCAACATCGTCACCATCCATGACGTGGTGGAGCAGAGCGAGGACGGCGTCGCCTTCATCGCCATGGAGTACGTGCGGGGGACGAACCTGAAGCTCCTCCTCCAGGCGGAGCAGCCGCTGACCCTGCCGTTCGTCGTCGAGGTCATCGCCCAGGTGGCCGATGCGCTCGACTACGCCCACTCCTACAAGGTCATCCACCGCGACGTGAAGCCGGCGAACATCCTGATCACGGCGGACAACCGGGTCAAGATCACCGATTTCGGCATCGCCCGCCTGAACACGTCGAACCTCACCCAGGAAGGGCAGCTCCTCGGCACGCCGAACTACATGGCGCCGGAGCAGATCCAGGGCAAGGAGGTCGACCACCGGGCCGACCTGTTCGCCCTCGGGGTGGTCCTTTACGAGATGCTCACCCGGCACAAGCCGTTCCAGGGCGAGAACCTGACGGTGGTCAGCCACCGCATCGTCTATGACCACTTCACCCCGCCCAAGGACTACGTGCAGAACCTGCCGCCCGGCCTGGAGGGGGTGCTCGCCCGCGCTCTCGACAAAGATCCGGCCCGGCGGTACCAGAAGGCGAAGGAGATGGTGGCGGACCTGCGCCGCGTGTCCGGGGCGCTCGCCGGGGACGATCTGAACGAGACGCAGAGCATGGTGACGATGGCGCCGATCCTGCCGGTGCCGCCACAGGCCGGCGCCGGTTCCTCCCGGGCGCAGGCGCAGGACCACGGCACGATGGTGACGCCGCCGTCGGTCATCCTGTCGCCGCCGCCCTTGCCGCCGCCCCCGCCGCTCGATGCGACCTCCGGCTCGGTGGCCGTGCCACCCTCCGCCGCCGCGCCGGCCGTTTCCACCACCACCCACTCCACCCGCCCGACGGTGCGCCGGCCTCTGGTGGTTCCCGGCCGTCTCGTGTTGGGAGCGAGCGTCGCGTCGCTCGCCGTTCTCGCCGTGGCCGCCGCCGCGTTCGGCTGGCTCTGGTGGTCGACGCCCAAGGCCGGCCGGGACGCCGCAGAGGACGCGATGCAGAGGCAGGTGGTCCAGCAGGTCCAGGCCGGCCGGCAGGCTCTGCAAGAGGGGCGGCCGGAGGGCGCCGCCGTCGCGTTCGGGCAGGCGGAGGCGGTCGCTCCCGAGCCGCAGAAAGAGCGCCTCCGTGCCGCCCGGATGAAGGCGGAGGCGCAGGCCCAGGCGCTCAGCCAGCTCGACGGCCGCCAGCGGCAGGTGGCAGAGCGTCTGCTGGTGGCCGAGGAGGCTCTCAAGAATCGGCAGTATCAAGAGGCCTTGACCGCCGCCGAGGCTGCGCTCGCCCTGGATGCGGCCCACCCGAGGGCGAAAGCCATCCGGTCCTTCGCCCAGATCGCCCTGGCGAGCCTGCAAGAGAAGGCGACGAGGCGGCGCCAGCAACGCCCCACGCAGGTGGCGGAGGAGACGCCGCCCCCGGTCGCTCCGGCGCCCGCGCCGATAGAGACGGTGGAGCCGGAAGAGGCGGCTCCGCAGACCGCCACGCTGCGCATCAGCATTCAGTCCGACATGCCGGGCCTGGCTTCAGTGCGTGTGCACGTGAACGGGCGCAACGTCTTTCAGGGATCGGTCGGTGAAAAGGGCAACCTGATGCGCAAGGGCAAAGGGGGACGGGTGGACGCCGGGAGCGAAGTTCCAGCCGGCAATGCCAGCGTCGAGGTCTGGGTGACGCCTCCCGGCCGGCCGGCGGAGCGCTTCCCGGTCTCCGGCAATTTCCCAGGCGGCTCGACCCGCACTTTGAGCATCCGCCTCTCCGCCTCCGGCCAGGCGGGTGTCAGCTTGAACTGAAGCTCTCTTTCGAAGCCTTACCCCGGCACCGGCAGCACCGTCACCGGCCCCAGTGTTTCGAGCTGGGGCACCAGCGCTTCGGCGGGGCCGACCGCGACGACGGCCATGTGGTCGGGGTGGATGCGGCGCTGCGCGACGGTGAGCAGCTCTTCGCGGGTGATCGCCGGGAGGCGTTCCAGATAGCGCTCGTAGTAGTCGTTCGGCAGGCCGTAGACGGCGAGCGTCTCCAGCCGGCGGGCGAGGTCGGAAGCGCCCTGGAAGGTGTAGGGGAAGACGCCGCGCACGTAGCTCACGGTCTCCTCCAGCTCGTGCGGCTCGACGAGCTCCTCGCGGATGCGGCGCAGCTCCCCCAGGGTCTCCACCGCCGCGGCACCGGTGGACGCGGTGGCCACCGCGACGTCGACCACGAAGGGGCCGGGTCCGAGGCGTGGCGAGAGGCGGGTCGAGGCGCCGTAGGTGTAGGCGTGGCGTTCCCGCAGGTTCAGGTTGATCCGGCTGGTGAACTTGCCGCCCACCAGGGTGTTGAGCACGATCATCGGGATGTAGTCGGGATCGGTGCGCGGCACGCCGACGTGACCGAGGCGCAGCTCGGTCTGTGCACCGCCCGGGCGGTCCACGACGTAGACCTGGAGGCCGGGAAGGGGTTCCGGGTTGATCTCGGGCCGCGGCGGCGGACCTGGAGGGAGGCTGGAGAAGCGCGCTTCGGCCTCGCGCAGGATCGCCTCCGGATCGAGATCGCCCACCGCGATGAGCCGGGAGCCATGCAGGGTATAGCAAGCCCGGTAGAACGCCACCAGGTCGTCGCGGGTGAGCGCCGCCACGGTCTCGGGGTGGCCGTGGAGAGGGTGGTCGTACACCGTTCCTTCGTAGAGCACGGCGGCGAGGCGGTCCTCGGCGAGCAGGCCCGGGTCTTGCCGGCGCCGCACGATCTCGGTGAGGCGCTGTTTGCGCAGCCGCTCGATCTCCTCCTCGGGAAAGGTGGGCTCGGTGGCGACCTCGGCGATCAGCTCCAGGCCGGCGGGCAGGTGCTCGGCGAGAAGGCCGGTGGCGAGGTAGCCCTCGTCCCAGTCGATCCCGGCGCCGAAGGAGCCGCCCAGGCGTTCGACGAAGGTGGCGATCTCCAGGGCATTGCGCCGCCGGGTTCCCTCGTCGATGACGCCGGCGGTGAGCGCGGCGAGCCCTTCTTTGCCGCGCGGATCGTAGAGGCCGCCGCCCGGTGTCACCAGCTCCAGGCTGACCAGGGGGACGTCGTCCAGCCGGGCCGCCAGCACTTCCAGGCCGTTGGCCAGGGTGTGGCGCAGGAACGGCGGAAAGTGGAAGGCCCGCGCCCGGCCGGGAGCCGGGGGGACGGTGCGATCCGGCCGCATGGCGGTCATGGATGGGATTCCCGGGGCACGAAGAGGAGGGAGGCGCGGTTGCCCGCCACCAGAAACTCCGCCGCGAAGTCGCGCAGCTCGCGTCCGTCGAGGTCCATGTACTGCTCGATCTCCCGGTTGATCCCGCCGGGATCGTCGAAGTAGGTGGTGAGCTGGGAGAAGACATCGGCCCGGGTCTCCAGCTTCTGGAGGGCCGTGAAGTGCTCGGTGAGCATGCGGTTCCTGGCGCGCTCCAGGTCCGCGGGCGCCGGCAGCTCGCCGGCCGCGCGGTCGAGGTGCTCGATCAGAGCTTGTTCGAGCACCTCCGCCGCCACGCCGGGCCGGGCGGTGGCGACCACCATGAACGTGGCGCCGGCCTCGTAGGGGCTGATATAGGCGCCCACGTCCTGGGCGATCTGGCGGTTGTAGACCAGGTCTTGGAACAGGCGGCTCGACTTGCCGCCGGAGAGCGTCGCGGTCAGCAGGTCCGCCGCGTACCAGGCGCGCCGCCCGTACGCCGGGCCGCGGAAGCCGAGGTAGATGCGGGGGAGGCGCACGTCGTCCGGCCGCACTTCGCGCTGCTCGCCGCCCAGAGGGGCCGTGGGGATCACGACCGGCGGCTTGGGCGGCCCCGCGGGGATCTCGCCGAACCAGCGCTCCACCTGGACGATCGCGTCGTCCGGATCGATGTCGCCCACCACCGAGAGCACCGCGTTGTTCGGCGTGTAGTAGGTGCGGAAGAAGGTGCGCACCTCCTCCAGCGTGGCCGCCGCGATGTCGTCCATGTAACCGATCACCGGCCAGCGGTAGGGATGGCCGGGTGGATAGAGCAGCTCGTGCAGCCGCTCGCCGGCCATGCCGTACGGCATGTTCTCGATCCGCTGGCGGCGTTCGTTCATCACCACATCGCGCTGGGTGTCCAGGTTCTGCTGGGTCAGCGCGGGCAGCAGGTAGCCCATGCGATCCGCTTCCAGCCAGAGGCCGAGCTCGAGGTGGTGGGACGGCAAGGTCTCGTAGTAGTTCGTGCGGTCGTACCAGGTGGAGCCGTTGGCCACCCCGCCGACCTGCTGGACGAGGCGGAAGTGGTCGTTGGTCCCCACGTGCTCGCTGCCCTGGAACAGCATGTGCTCGAACAGATGGGCGAATCCGGTACGGCCCGGCTGCTCGTTCTTCGAGCCGACGTGATACCAGACGTTCACCGTGACCAGCGGCAGCCGCGGATCGCGGTGGAGGACCACCCGCAGGCCGTTGTCGAGGGTATGGCGTTGAAAACCGAGGTCGACTGGGGTGGATCGGCTCATCTGCAAGGGGGGATCGGAAGGCTCGGGTGCGTATCGTCGATGCGGTTTGCAGTGTAGTGACCCCCCTCCCGGAGTGTCAAGGAGGATTCCGGAGCCCCTTGCCTTGCGGTAGGATGGAGATCTTATGCACGCCACCTCGACGTCGTCTCCCGGCAAAAGGTCCCACCGGATCGCCGAGCAGATCCTTTCCGCCTCCGCGCCGCTCGCTCCGGGCTGCACTCCCGCCGCGCCACGCCTCAGCCGGGAGGAGATTGAGGATCTGGTGTCTCGCACTCTGGACAGGGAGCTGGCTCGGCTGGAGACGACGACCCCGGCCGGCTCCGCTTGAACGGGCAGCCGTTGAAGCGGCCCTCCACCGTGCCGGTGCCCGCCGGCCCGTCATAGCTCCCGTCCATCTCTCCGCCGAGCACCAGGTCATCCGATCCCGCGATGGGGTTGGCGCGCCGGATCTCGACGCGGACCTCGCCGGTCGAGCCGGCCAGAGCGCCCGTGGGTTGGCGTCCGGTGATGAAGACTTTCCCTCGATAGGTCCCCGTCCCGTGGAAGGGGTCGATCCGGACGGCCACGGTCGGGAGGTCCGGGTCGCCGGTGCGCAGGTTGATCTGCAGCCCGTCCCGGTCGTGGGGTACGCATCGTGCGGTGATCCTTCCTGCGAAACGCCAGCTCCCTTCCACCTGCAACCGTGCGCCGCGCTCACCCGCCCCGGGATGCCACCGCGAAGGGGCCTCGGAATCAGCGCCGCAGCCGGCGAGAGCGAGCCAGCCCAGGACCAGCGATGCGCGCAGGCGGCTCATCAGCGCTTGGTCAAGACCCCGTAGAGGAAGGCCAGCAGGGCGAGCCCCATCAGCCAGGAGCCGTAGGAGGCCTGTGGATCGTTCGCCCGCAGCATCACGCCGCCGATCAGCAGGGCGGCGGAGACGATCATCCAGGCCAGCCGGAGGATGGACTTTTCCAGCCGTTGCAGCGTCTTGCGCGCTTCCGGGGAGAACGAGGTCTGCACCGTGGCCTGGCCGCGCTCCACGCGGGTGAGGAAGGTCTCGAGCTGGCGCGGCAGGCCGAGCAGGGCATGGCCCTGGACGGTCAGGCGCCCCGCCAGGCCGCGCCAGTCGCCGCGCAGCTCCTCGGCGGCCAGGCGCTCGGCGAACGGGACGGTCTCGGCCCACGGATCGAAGTCGGCATCGAGAAACGTCGCCATCCCGGCGAGCAGACCGACCGCGCGGCTGGCGAACAGGAGGTCGACCTGGACCTGGAAGGGGATCTGGTAGAGGAGGTCGCGGTACTCGCGGAAGAAGTAGCTGGCCTCCGAGAACGCGACCTCGCGCAGGCTGCCGATGCTCACCCCCCAGAAGCGGGCGAACAGCGCCTCGTGGACCTCTTCCAGCCGGCGCAGATCGGCGCCGGGCAGGAGCACCCCCGCGGCGACATAGGAGTGGACGATGCGCGCCGCGTCGCGCGTGCCGAGGCCGATCGCGTATTCGCGCAGCGCACCCCGCAACCGTTCCGGGATGGCGGCCACCATGCCGAAGTCGACGAAGATGATCCGGAAGGGCCGGCTCTCGCCGGCCGGCGTTGGCGGCACCGGGTCACCGGGCCGGAAGGGGGCCTCGCCGCCCACCGGCAGCGGCTGGACGAACAGGTTGCCCGGGTGGGGGTCGGCGTGGACGAAGTGGTGGGCGAAGATCTGCTGCATGTAGATCCGGTAGAGGGTGCGCGCCACCTCGGAGCGGGAGATGCCGGCCCGCTCCAGGGCGGCGAGGTCGCCGATCTTCAGATAGCCCACGTCCTCCAGGGTCAGCGTGCGGCGGGCGGTCCACTCCCAGTGGACGCGCGGGATGCGCACGCGGTCGTCCCCGGCGAAGTCGCGCGCGAAGTGCTCGGCGTTGCGGCCCTCGGCGGCGAGATCGAGCTCGCTGCGGGTGGTGGCGCGGATCTCGTCGGCGAGGCGCCCGAGGTCGACCCGCCGCCGGATGCGGCTCGACACCTGGAGCAGGCGCAGGGCGAGCGATACGGCGGCGAGGTCCGTCTCGACGAGGACGTCGATGCGCGGGCGCAGCACCTTGACGACCACGGGAGCGCCGTCGGGGAGCCGCGCCCGGTGGACCTGGGCGAGCGAGGCGGAACCGACCGGGACCGGAGAGATCTCCGAGAAGACCTCCGTCGCCGGGCGGCCGAAGTCTTCCGCGATCTGGCGGACGACGTCGGCGAAATCGACCGGGGGCACCTCGTCCTGCAGGCCGGACAGCTCGCGGGTGACCTCGGGCGGCAGCAGATCGACGCGCACCGAGAAGAACTGGCCGATCTTGATCAGCACGCCGCCCATCTCCGACGCCAGCGCCCGGTAGCGCCGGGCGATCTCGGCCCAGCGCTCCACCGCCGGCCGCCGGAACCGGCGCAGCCAGGGCGCGTTGAGCACGACGTCCCACCACAGGACGTGGAGGAACACCTGCTGCACGAACCGGCGCAGCTTGCGGTAGCGCTGGAAGTCGATGCGGCCGGCGGGCGGGGAGGAGGCCATGCGGCAACGATACCGCAGGAGCGGCGCTCTCTCCGTCCCGGCTCCGTCCGCCTCTCAGTTCTTCCAGATCGCCTTCCACCAGGGCTCCTCCTCGGCGGGCGGAGCGCCCGCCTGGAGATTCATCCGGCCGCGGATCGTGTTCACGTCCCAGCCGGTGAGCGACGCCAGGGTGGCCGCCTCCTGCGCGAGGCGTCGCGGGAGCTCGCGGCGGTAGGTGTCGGCGGCCTCGCAGCGGTCCTTGCCGGTCCACGGGTGGCGCAGGATGTAGCGTCCCTGGAAGTTGTTGCGGTCGCCGGTCTCCTGGAAGACGAGGTCCTCGGGGAAGTGGGCTCCGTCGTAGCGCAGATGGAGGCGGGTGAGGAACGCGTTCTGCGCGCCGCCGCGGTCGGCTTTGCGATCCGCCCAGAACACTCCCAGCTCGCGCAGCTCGTCGCCCGACAGTGGATCCGCGGCGCAGGGGTCGCACCAGGCCATGTCCCAGGCGTACTCCAGAAACACGGCCCGCATGTCCTCCTTCTGGACCTGGCGGGCGAACATGTCTTTGTAGAAGCGCCCGAAGTCGTTCTTCACGAAGACGGGGATCTCCAGGTCCGATGGGATGCGAACCGTACGGTAGTTGGTGGTCTCCACGCGGCCGTTTCTGGTGAGCGCATAGACGAACAGCTCCTGGGGTCCGTCGGCATTGACCATGCCCAGGCGGATCGGCAGCATGAACTTGGGGGATTCGTAGGCCACCTGGATCGGCCGCAGATAGGTGAAGCCGAGCTTCGACTGTTCGGAGAGATTGACCTTGGCCACGAAGAAGCGCATCCCTTGCTTGAGATAGCCGCCGAGCACACGCGAAGCGCCCGGCGGGATGCGGTAGCCGCTCTCGCGGAGCCACGTCTCCAGCCCCTGGCTCTGGGTGGCCGAGAGGATCAGGATGTCGTACTCCCCCACGGTGTAGCTCGCCTCGATGGTCACGCCGAGGCTTTTGGCACGCTCGGCCACGTTGCCCCCGACGAGGCCGCCGGCCGCCGGTGCGGGCGCGGCCATCCTTTCGAACCGGTGCATCTCGCAGGGGTTTTCGTCGAAATATTCGACCAGGCGGGGGGAGGAGTACGCATCCAGGTGCTCCAGGAGCGCGCGCTCTGCAACGTGGATCTGCTCCTTCTGCAGGAACGTCGGCACCGGGATGACGATGGCGAATTCCTTCGGATCTCCTTTGAAGTCGTTGGCCATGGTCAGGACGGTGCGGTCGCCGTCGCGCACCAGCACGACCTGCGAGGCCTGGTTGAACAGCCGGGTGTCCGCCTTGGCGACATAGAAGCCACAGAAGGCCAGGGCGGTGCCGGTGGCGGTGGCGAGCATCGCGAGGGCGACGAGGACGACGAGGGGGAGGGTGAGCCGTTTCACGCGAGTCTCCTTTCCGCCAGAAGCGGAGGGGCGGTGGCCGGAACCGGATCCGGCTTCCAGTCGTACCGCTTCCCGGGCAGCAGCCGGTCGAGGAGCGGCACCAGGGGCGACAGGAAGGCGAGCGCCAGCAGGAGCCCGTTGGGGCGGTAGAGCACGAAGTGGACGAAACCGGCGCCCAGGGCGACGAGAAGGGCGAAGAGGATGCGGCCGGCGCGGGAGTCGGGCGTGGTCTTGGGGTCCGAGATCATGAAGAAGCTGAACAGGAGGAAGGCGCCGCTCTCGAGCTGGTGGAGGGGGATGGCCATCGGCTGCCCGAGCCAGAGGGCGCGGCCGAACAGGACCATCAGATAGAAGGCGAGAAAGGCCCAGGTCACGTCGCTGCGCGCCGCGCGGTGGACGACGAGCCCGCCCAGGCAGGCCATCAGGAAGGCGAAGAACGCGACGCTCCCCCACTGTCCGGGCGAGACCCAGACCCGGTGGGTGGTGAGCAACAGGGCGACGATGCCGAAGTTGGTGGGGTTGAACACGTGCTTGCCGCGCCAACGCAGGACGAATTTGCTCACGATGGTGAGGAGCGCCGCCAGCGCGGCCCAGCCGAGCGAGCTCGTCCGCAGGAGCAGGCAGAGGGAGAGGCCGGAGATCAGCGCGCTGCGCGGATCGAAGGCCGGGAGGTGCCAGAGCCGGGCGCACAGGGCCTGCGTCAAGAGCGCCGTCCCGAGCAGGACCGCCGCCTGGAGCGGGGGGACCTCGAAGTCGAGAGCCAGGACGCCGTAGAGCAGCAGGGCCGAGAGCACGGCGATCTGGTAGAGCCGTGGATCGCGCATCCGGAGCCTCCTTCCGCTCGATTAGACACGGAGCCGCGGGAGAACGAAACCCGGCGGCCGACGTGAAGCGGTCTTGACGTCACCAGGTGACGATGCTATCAATGATTGCATGAGGCAACTCGTCGTCCGCAACCTCGAAAGCGATCTCATCCACCGCCTGAAGCAGAGGGCGGCGGAACAGGGCATTTCGGCCGAAGAAGAGCATCGCCGGATCTTGCGCCGCGCGCTCTTCGGCCCCGAGGAGGAGTTTCCCGACCTCAAGTCGCTTCTGATCATGCCCGACATCGGGGAGGATGAAGACTTTGCGCGCCTTCGCCAATTTCCTCCGGATCGCGACTGGTCATGAAGGGGTACCTCCTCGACACCAATGTCGTCTCCGAGCTGCGCAAAGGCGACCGCGGGAACCGGAAGCTTGCCGAGTGGTATCGCCAGCGCGCCAAGAGAGAGCTGTTCTTGAGCGTGATCACGCTGGCGGAGATCCGCCGTGGCATCGCGCTCATCCAACGCCGCGACCCGTTGCAGGCGGCTGTCCTTGAACGCTGGTGTGAAACCCTGCAAACCGAATTCGGCCGGGTTGGCCATCTGCTACCCGTGGCACCTGCGGAGGCATCTGTCTGGGGTGGCCTCATGGCCCTGCGAACCCTGCCGATCCTCGACGCGTTCCTCGCGGCCACCGCGAGAACCCACCAGCTGACGCTCGTCACGCGCAATGAAGAGGACTTCGCCGGCCTGCCGATCGATCTGGTGAACCCGTTCGCGTGATCCTTCCTGCAGCGTGCAGGTGCCCGGTGCAGGTGCCAGCACCTTTTCCGGCCGATTCTCCATGAACGGAGCCGAGATCGCCATGAACGCGAGCTGGTTCATGGTGAACCGGGCGGTCGAGCTGCCTGACCCACTACACTAGTGGCTCCACGGTGCCCCCGCCGCCGCGAAGGCGTCCTCCAGCTTCGCCAGATCGCCCGCGATCAGCGCCTCCAGCCCGGCGGTGGCGATCTCCAGGTTGCGCCTCTGGGTCGCGGTCGGCATCTGCCGGGTCTGCCAGTGACCGCTGCGGATCGCCCCGATGCGGTCGCCGATCGACGGCGTCTCCGACTCTTCGAGCTTCTGCCGCGCCGGGTCGCCGCTGAGTCGCCGGCGGCGGCGGGCGGGCGGCGGGTGCCAGGCACTTATTCCGGGCTGCAACGAATACCGCAGGAGCGGCTGGCCCTCCGTCCCGGCTACGCGGCGGAGGGAGCTCTGCTCGCCTGGGCTCGTCGCGCTGCCGGCGAAACAGCCGCCCCTCACTCCCGATTGCGCAGCGACGTCCCCAGCTTGATGGCTCCGAAGAGGAAGGTGAGGAGGGTTCCCGCGCAGCCCGCGATCGAGAGGGCGGGGAGGAGCAGGGCCAGGCAGCCGGCCGGGGCGGCCCAGCTCCGGTTCTGGCTCCACCAGACGGTCAAGGAGGTGGGGCTCCGGCGGGAGAGCTCGGTCATGAATCGCCTCGTTCGGCCTGCAAGAGATCGATCCGTTCCGCCTGTCCTTCCACTTCGACCTCCAGCCTCTCGTACTCCCAGCGGCCGGCGCTCTTGGTGGCGACGGCGTAGAGGGTGGCTTCGCCTTGCGGCCCGTGGAGGGGGATGGCGATGTCTGCGTTGCCGGAGGAACCGGTGGTGTTGATGTTCCCGGTCAACATCCACCCGGTCTCGATCGGCTCGCCGAGCGCCTCGACGACGGCCGGGTGGGACCGGGCGATGGTGACGGCCTGCTGGTAGACGTCCGTCGACTTCATGGTTCCGAAGACGAAGGCGGCGAGGGCCGCGATGAAGCCGGTGATGGCGACGAGCAGGCCCAGGCAGCCGACGGGGATCATCCACTTCCAGTTGCGGCTCCACCAGGAGGGCTTGGGCGGCGGCGGAGGTGTCATGGGCTCGGTCATCGCGTTTTCCTCGGCCGGTCGGCCGTCAGGGAAGCATCGCCGGAAATGGCTGAATGATTCTACTCCCGGCCGCCCCGGCTCAGAGGGTTGAGGATCACCGAGGCAAAGCGGTCTTGCCGGCATGACCTGACGGTGCTGTCAATGATTGCGTGAGACAGCTCGTCGTCCGCAACCTTGAAAGCGATCTCATTCACCGTCTGAAACAGCGGGCGGCGGAGCAGGGCATTTCGGCCGAAGAAGAGCATCGCCGGATCTTGCGCCGCGCGCTCTTCGGTCCCGACGAGGAGTTTCCCGACCTCAAGTCGCTTTTGATCATGCCCGACATCGGTGAGGATGAAGACTTTACGCGCCTTCGCCAACTTCCTCCGGATCGCGTCTGGTCATGATGCCGATCGATTTGGTCAACCCGTTCGCGTGATCCTTCCCAGCTTCGCGAGGTCGCCCGGCCGGACTTCGCGGTGAAGCTGGCCGCCAAGCCGGCTTCCAAGACAACGGGCCGAAGGCCCGGCCTTGGGCAGGCCCCGCCCCGGCGGCCCCTCAGCCCGGCGAGGAGATATCCAGCAGCTGATGAATGAGATTCTCCTTGAAGCGTTCCAGCCTCTCCACGGACTTCTCACCCATTCCACTGGCCGAGCCTAGGGCGCGGGGCTGGAATCCCTTGAGGACCCAAGCAAGGGTCAAGGGGGAAAAGCCGCCGTCCTTGAGAGGTGCATCGGCGAGCGCCCTTGCGAGATCTCCTCCGCTCTCCAGGAGCACTCGCACATCCTCCAGATCGCGCAGCTCTGATCGGCCTAGGAGGGCGCAGAGCTTGTTGACCAGGATTTCATGAGGAGTGTCAACGGCGATCAGGGCTCCTCCGACGGGTAAGAGCATCGAGCCGACCTACCTGACGAAAGAAGAGATCGAGATCCTTGGTCGTGCGGTGCTTCAGATGGATGCCGACCAAGGCTGCGCCTCCGGTCAAGGTCCAGGGCGGCTCCAGGCCGGCAAGAACCTCGAGAATGCGCCATTGCAGCGAGCTGAGCTGATCGCTAGACATGCCCCAGAGCTTCCCAGGACTCGAACAGCCAGGCCCAGAAGTCCCGGGTCTTGCCCAGGTAACGCTCCAGGAGCGGCCAGAACCCTCGAATCTCTCGCGGCGAAACGAAGCTGAACACGTCATCCGGCTTGGCTTGCCGCATCAGCTTGCCGACGAGATACGCCCGGGCCTCCGGATCGGTTGTCCGGAGCCCTTCGCGGAACTCCTCCAAGGTCATGTGGCAGTCCCAGAGAAAGTAGGGATGCCCCTCCTGATCGACGAGACGCTCGGCGGGGGTCGGACCCAGCATAGCTGGAGATTAGCAGACCCGCGCAAGGAAGAGGACCTCGACGGCCTGCCGGCCGATTGGGTGAACCCGTTGGCCGTACAGGGCCACCACCATGGCCAGGCCGATGAGGGCAAAGAGCACGCGGTAACGAGCTTGCAGGCGGCGGAGGCTCGTCGGGGTGAGCCCCTCGGCCAGGGCGGTGAGCGACCAGCGCAGGTGGAAGGGGTAGAGAACGACGAGGGCCGCCAAGGGTCGGGGCAGGGTGCCCTGGAGGGCCAGAAGAAAGAGGACGGCATACGACAAGGTGAAGAGGATCAGGCTGGCGACGAAGGTGCGGCGCCGGCCGAAGGACACCGCGTTGGTGCGGATGGCGCTCCGGGCGTCGCCCTGGTGGTCGCGGACCTCCTGGTTCAGGTGGCCGGCGGCGAAGATCAGGGCGAAGAAGACGGCGATGACAAGGCCGCGGCCATCCAGACGGCCCCCGAGGGAATAGCCGAGGAGAAAGTGGAGGACGCCGCCGATCAGATGGGCCGCGGAGCTGAGGAGAGGCCTCCCTTTCCAATCGAACCAAGGCAGGGAGTAGAGGGTGCTCAGCACCGCGATCGCTCCGGCCAGGCCGAGGGTGACCAGGCCGAGGCGGGCGAAGAAGAGGAGGCTCAGGGCCAGGAAGAGGACCGCAAGACCGCCGATATCCCGGCGGTCCACGCCCCGGGCCGTGAAGACGCCCGCGGCCTTGTGGGGATCGGCGAGGTCGGCCGCCAGGCCGGACCAGTCGTTGAGCAGGAAGATGTGCGCCATCAGGCAGACATTGGCGAGGGTGAGAAGCGCCAGAGGACCCACAGCCTTCTCCGCCGGGCCGTGGAGCGCGAACGCGGCGCCGAGCAGTGGCGAGCCTTGAAGGACCAGGATCTCCGGCAGGCGCAGGCAGGCCAGGTAGCGCCTCGCTGCCTGTTCAGCCGCCGTGGCGCGAGAGACCAGGGTCCGCATATTTTTCGTAGAGCCTCAGCCAGAGCGCATAGCCGGCGTCTTCCGACCAGTAGTAGCGGGGGACGGTCGCCGTGAGGTCATTGTGATAGAGGAGAGGAGGAGCCGCCCGGACCAGGGCGAAGTCGTTCACGGCGAGCTGGCGCAGCACCGCCCGGGCTTCGGCCGAGGCGGCTGCATCCTCCCCCAGCAGGCGGACGACGGACACCCAGATCTCCTGGCCCGGCACCGCCGTCCGCTTGCGGGACGCGGGCAGCTCCAGCGCACAACCGGCGCTCCGGAGGTCGGGCAGACGCAGCAGCGGGACCAGGGGTGCCTTCTCATAGTAGACCCAGAGCCGGTCCTGGCCGGCGACCGGGCGCAGAGCCTTGCAGAGCGCTCGCCCGGCTTCCGGCTTGGTCTCGGCCAGCAGCAGCAGCAGGTGCATCTGGATGGTGAGGTCGGTCGGGTTCGGATCGCCGCCCGGGTCGAGACACCGATAGGCCTCCCGCGGCGCGAGCCAGGTGCGGTAGAGGCCCTCGCCGGTGCGGTACCGGTCGAGGGTCGCCAGAGCGGCCGGCAGCCGGCTGCGGTCCGGGTCGGGGGCGAGCCTCCAGACGAGCGCCGTGTCGTCGGTGTCGGGGGTGATCACACATCCCAGGGTGCCGATGGTGGGACCGTCGGGCCGGCCGTGGTAGCGCACCAGCCCGTCCGCCTCGATCTGATCGGTGAGATGGCGGCGGGCGCGCTGCACGCTCTCGCCGAGCCCTCCGGAGACCGCCACCGGCTCGAGCAGGTCGAGCAGGAACGCGGTGAGGAAGGTGTTCATCTCCTGGTGCGGCTCCGCGAATCGCGGTGCGGACGTGAAGGAGGTCAGCCAGTATCCCGGCCCCTGCTGGTGCTCGCGCAGCCGCGCCGCGGCGGTTCGGAAGCCTTCGTCGAGGTCGTCGTCGGCGGACGGTGCCCGCACGGTCAGCGTGCGCTCGGCCAGGAAACGCCCCTGCCCTTTCTCGGAGGCCCAGGCGAGGACGGTCAGCCGGTGCTCGCCGGGGGCGAGGCCGGTCGTGTCGAGCGGGATGCGCCAGCCGGCGGGGCTCGCCGTGCCCAGCGTCTCACGGACGTCGGGGCGGTCCAGGAAGGTGGGGGTGGCGAAGGTCTGCCGGCCGTCGAGGACGACGGCCACCTGCCAGGGTGTTGCGTCGCCGGCCAGCGCCCAGCCGGCCGCGACGACCTCCTGGCCGGCGGTGACCCGTGAGACTGCGCGGCCACCGGCCTCGAGGGCGTCCAGAGTGCCGCGCATCTCGATCAGCAGATCCGCCGGCGCGAGGCCCTGCTGCAAGGATGCGACGAAGGGTGCATTCCGCCAGTCCCATGCAGCCGTCATTGTCCCGTGCCCGCGATCCTCCGCGAGGAAGGCCTTGTCGGCCCTGCCGGTGTACCAGAAGGCGCCGATGGCCTCGATGGCGACCGCCACGCCGACCGCGAGGAGGAAGCACAGCCGGCCGAACCTGCGCAGCGAGGCCACCACCGGGGAGAGCATCCACAGGAGCAGCGGCAGGAGGTCGGTCATGTAGCGCGGCCCCCAGGACATGCCGCCCCGCCAGTCGGTCTTGGCATAGAGCAGGATCTGGAGGACGACGCCGATGCCCAACGCCAAGGTGAGGCCACGCTCGCCCCGGTCGCGCGGCAGGTGCCGCCCTACCAAAGGGAGGAAGAGCAGGAAGGGGGAGAAGACGAACAATCCCCGCGTCGGGCTGAACAGCAGACCGGCGAGCCCGGCCGGCAGATCGTGCTGGAGGTGGTGGGCCCTGGCCATCAGCCCGTACCCGCCGGCGATGTGCCCGGCGGCACCGAGGTTGTAGAGCAGCACCATCCCCACCGGAAGAGCCGCCGCCACGGCGAGCCACGCGGCGCGGCGGCCGGCCCAGAACAGCCCGTAGGCCCCCAGCGCCGCCGCGAGGATGGCATCCGGAGGGCGGTTGCCGGCGATGAGCCCGCAGAGCAACCCCGCCGCGAGCACCCGCGGCGTGCTGCACGGCCCGGTGAGGAGCAGCAGCGCGCCGATGATCAGAAGCTCGGCCATTCCGTGCTGCCAGAGAGCCTGGCTGCCGATCACCCAGGTGGTGGTGCCGAAGGCATAGGCGAAGGTGAGCAACAGGGCGACCGGCTCTTCCGCCCGGCGTCGCAAGAGCCGATAGAGGAGCGCCGCGGACAGCGCCGCCACGAGCGAGGCCGAGAGCTTCTCCATGATGCGGGCCACATGGTCCTGCCGCGCCTCCGGCCAACCCTGCATCCGCAGAAACCCGGCCGCGGGGAGATAGAGGGGCGCGAGGAGCACGGGCAGGACCACGGGATACAGTGAAATGGTGTGGCCGCCGGACACCGGAACCATCCAGAACGCCGCCTCGCCCCGCCCCTGGGCGGTGAGCGGCACGATCGGATCGAGAAGAACGGTCTGGTGCTGCCAGATCGCGAACGGCAGGTAGCGCGCCGGATAGCAGTCGCCGGCGCTGATCGCCCGCCGGTTGGCGTTGTACACCAGGAAGCAGCAGAGCCCGATGAGCAGGCTCGCCCGCAGCTCGCGAGTGCTCCTGCCCACCGGTGCCGGTGTCCTGAGAGGAATCAGGGAATCCAGGGCGCCCCCGCCGCCGCGAAGGCCTCCTCCAGCTTCGCCAGGTCGCCCGCGATCAGCGCTTTCAGGTCGTGCTCCAGCGCATCCAGCCCGGCGGTGGCGATCGCCAGGTCGCGCCGCTGGGTTGCCGTCGGCATCTGCCGGGTCTGCCAGTGCCCGTTGCGGATCGCCCCGATGCGTTCGCCGATCGACGGCGCCTCCGGCTCTTCGAGCGCCTGCCGTATCGGGTCGCCGTTCACGCGGCGGTCGAGATCGGCGAGCGTCCGGCTCACTGTATCCAGCGCGGCATGGAGCGCCGGGTCTGCCTTGGGAGTCTCTCCCAGAGTCGCCCGCAGGCTCCGCAGCCGGTCCTTGAGACGGCCGAGCTCTCCTTTGGCCGCCTCAAGCCGCCGCGCCGCCTCCGCCGTCTCCCCCTGGAAGGCGGCCACCGCCGCCGGGTCGGTGCCGGGCGGCAGGTTCGGTACCGGTTTCACCTCGAACGATTGGGCGGCTCCCAGGGAACGGGCTCCCCCGGCCGTCACCAGCACCAGCTCGGCTGTGTAGCGTCCGGGCGCCACCAGGGGACCCGTCGGCGGAGCTTCCCAAGGTGCCCGGAAGGCCGGCGGATCGAGCTCCACCGGGTCCGGGACCGGACCCCGCAGGTCCCAGCTCACCCGGTGCAGCCCCTCGCGGGCCGGGCCTTCGATCCAGCGCACCTTGCGTCCGGCGGCATCCGAGACGATCAGGAGCACCTTCGGGTCCGTCTCCAGCGCTTCGGCGCGCAGCCGGTCGAAGCCGGGGAACGAGATGTCGGCCCCTTTGCCCCGCAGCGCCTTCTCGTCCCTTTTGCGCGTCTCGCGCGCGGTGGCCGGCGTCTCGCGCAGGTGGTAGGTGAAGAGGGCGCCATGGGGTGGATTCGCAGCGGTGAAGTCGTCGCTGCCCAGCTCCGGGCGTCCCGGGGCCTGGCCCGGCTGCCAGGGCACGAACCACCAGGCGTCGCGGA
>DIHE01000049.1:47465-67804 GCA_002420005.1 Holophagales bacterium UBA5704
AGCGGCGTGTAGTCGTCGAGCACGTAGACACCGCGGCCGAAGGTGGCGCCCACCAGGTCGTTGTCGCGCCGGTGCAGCTTGACGTCGCGGAACGGGATCGTCGGCAGCCCTCCCAGCTTGAGCCAGTGGGCTCCGCGGTCAGGACTGACGAAGAGGCCGCGCTCCGTACCGGCGAAGAACAGATCGGGCTGGAGGTGATCCTGCTGCAGCGCCCAGACGATCGCCCCGGGTGGCAGGTCCCCCGCCATCGAGCGCCAGGTGCGGCCGAGGTCGGTGCTCTCGAAGAGGTACGGGGTGAAGTCGCCGGTCTTGTGGTTGTCGGCGGCCACGTAAAGGGTGTCGGCGTCGTGGAGCGACATCTCGACGTCGTTGACGAAGGAGAGCGCCGGCAGGGGGAGCGCCGTCGTGCGGCGCCAGCTCCGGCCGCCGTCGGTCGTGACTTGCACCAGGCCGTCGTCGGTGCCGACCGTCAGCGTTCCTTCCCGGAGGGGCGACTCCGAGATCGCCGTGGTGGTGGCGTACTTCGACATCGCACCGTTGTCGTGCAGCGCGTCGACGCTCCAGACCCGGCCGAAGAACTTCTGCTCGTAGCGGTTGCGCCCGTCCGTCAGGTCGCCGCTGATCGGGGTCCAGGAGTCGCCCCGGTCGTCGCTCTGCCAGACCCGCTGGGAGCCGTAGTAGATCCGGTCGGGGCGGTGAGGGCTCACCAGCAGCGGCGCGTCCCAGTTCCAGCGCTCCGGCGCGTCCCCCTCGGCGGGCTGGGGGCGGATCATCAGCGCCTCCTCGTTCCGCCGGTCTCTGCGGTAGAGCATCCCCTCCTGCCACATCAGATAGAGGAGGTCCGGGTCGCGCGGGTCGAAGGCGACGCCGTAGCCGTCGGCGCCGAGCGGCACATACCAGTCCTGGTTGCGGATGCCGTCCATGTTGAGGGTGCGCGATGGACCGTGCAGGGTGCCCTGGTCCTGCAGCCCGATCAGGACGTCGAAGAACGGCTCGCGGTTGCTGAGCGCCACCTTGTAGATCTGCGGCACCGGCAGGTTCGGGAAGTGCCGGAAGGTCCGCCCCTCGTCGAAGGTCTCGTACAGCCCGGCGTCGGTGCCCACCAGGAGGTGGTCACCGTTGGCCGGGTCGATCCACAGGGCATGGTTGTCGCTGTGCTTGTCGTGGCCGGTCTCGAGGGTCTCCATCGTCGCGCCGCCGTTTCTGGTGACATGGAGGAAGACGTCCATCTGGTAGACCCGGTCGGCGTCGAGGGGCGAGGCCTCGAGCTCCTGGTAATAGTGGGGGCCGGTGCCGCCGGAGATGTAGTCGTTCTGCCTCTCCCAGCTCTCGCCCCGGTCGCGTGAGCGGTAGAAGCCGCGCTCCTCTTCGCCGGCTTCGATGGTGGCATAGACCCGGGCGGGGTCGGCGGGGGTGACGGCGAGGCCGATCTTCCCCATGTCTCCGCCCGGCAGGCCGGTCTTCAGTCGGCGCCAGGTCTTGCCGTTGTCGACGGACTTCCAGAGCCCCGAGCCGGGGCCTCCGGCGAGAAATCCCCAGACGTGGCGGCGGCGCTGGTAGGCGGCGGCATAGACGATGTCCGGATTGGAAGGATCGAATTCGAGGTCGGTGACGCCGGTGTTCTCGTCGATCTGGAGCACCGGGGTCCAGGTGGTGCCGCCGTCGGTGGAGCGGTAGACGCCGCGCTCCCCGCCCGCGGCCCAGAGCGGTCCCTCGGCGGCGACGAGAATCCGGTTGCCGTCGCGCGGGTCGATCAGGATGCGGCCGATGTGCTCCGAGCGGGGCAGGCCCATCCGCTGCCAGGTCCGGCCGGCGTCGCGGCTGCGGTAGACGCCGTCTCCCCAGCCGACATGGCGCCCGCTGACGTTCTCGCCGGTGCCGACCCAGACCACGTCGGGGTTGGTGGGGTCGAGCGTGATCTCGCCGATCGAGTACGAGGTCTGGTCATCGAAGAGGGGCGTCCAGGTGGTGCCGGCGTTGGTGGTCTTCCAGACTCCGCCGGAGCCCACGGCCACGTACCAGGTGCCCGGTGCGGTGGGATGGACCGCGATGTCGGCGATGCGACCGCTCATCAGGCTGGGGCCGATGCTGCGGAAAGGCAGCGCGGCGGCGGCCTGGGCCGCCGCGGAGGCGGAGGGAGAGCCGGCGGCCTGGACGCCGCAGGGGATCGTTACGACGGCGAGAAGGGCGAGGAGGAGTTTGCGCATGGGCTGGCCTCAGTTGGAAATCTCGGTTCGCGGCAACGATACCGCACACGGCAGGCGACGAGGACGCGCTACACTTTCCCCGCCCTATGCGACTGAGCCTCCTCCTCGCCGCCCTCGCCCTGACCGCCTGCTTGCGGCCGGCGGCACCTCCGCCCGTGGCCCCGCCTCCGCTGGAGGACGTCGAGGCGATCTCGCTGTTCGGCGAGCCGCTGGTCGCTCCTCCCCTCGCCGATGCGGTGCGGGTCGATCGCGAGGCGAAACGGGCCGCGGCATTGGCGGAGGTGGCGGCGCGGCCGGACGATCCGGAGGCACTGATCTGGCTCGGCCGGCGCACCGCGTACCTGGGGCGCTACCGCGAGGCGATCGAGATCTTCTCGCGCGGCATCGCCCGTTTCCCGGACGACGTCCGCTTCCTGCGCCACCGGGGCCACCGCTACCTCACCATCCGCCGCTTCGACCTCGCCGAGGCCGATCTGGCGGAGGCGGCCCGGCGGATCGACGGCCGCCCCGACGAGGTCGAGCCCGACGGCCTGCCGAACGCCGCGGGCATCCCCACCAGCACGCTGCAGTCCAACATCTGGTATCACCTCGGGCTCGTCCGCTACGTGCAGGGGGACTTCGAGCGCGCGCTGGACGCCTGGCGCGCCTGCCTGGAGGTGGCGAAGAATCCGGACATGGACGTGGCCACCCGCCAGTGGCTGTACCTGACGCTGCGCCGCCTCGCCCGCGACGCCGAGGCCGCCGAGGTGCTGGCGCCGGTTCGTTTCGACTTGAACATCCTGGAAAACCACGCCTACCACAAGCTCCTCCTGATGGAGCGCGGCGAGATCCCCGCCGCCTCGCTGCTGGCGGCGCAGGGGGCCGGCGATCTCGATCCGGCGACGCTGGGGTACGGGATCGGCGCCTGGTCGCTCGTTCAGGGGGACAGCGAGGAGGCGCTGCGGATGTTCCGGCACGTCGTCGAGACCGGTCCCTGGAGCGCCTTCGGGGCGATCGCCGCCGAGGCGGACCTGCACCGGCTTCAGCCGCAACGAGGAGAGAACCCGCGATGACCTGGACTCCCGAGGACGTGACGCTGCGCTCGTTCGACCGCTCGGACGACTACCACGCCTGCGCCGAGCTGCAGAGAGACATCTGGGGGCGCGACTTTTCGGACGTCGTGCCGTCCAGCATCCTCAAGATCAGCCAGAAGGTCGGCGGTGTTTCCGCCGGAGCCTTCGCGCCGGACGGCCGGCTGCTCGCCTTCGTCTGGGGTCTGACCGGCGTGCGCCACGGCCGCCCGTTCCATTGGTCGCACATGCTGGGCGTCCACCCGGAGGCGCGCGACCTGCGCCTCGGCACCCGCTTGAAGCTCTTGCAGCGCGATCTGCTCCTCCCCCTGGGGATCGAGGAGGTGGAATGGACCTACGATCCGCTGGAGGCGCGCAATGCGCACCTGAACCTGAACCATCTCGGTGCCGAGGTCGTGGAGTACGTGGAGGACATGTACGCCGGGGAGATGGGGAGCGACCTCGCCGAGGGCATCGGCACCGACCGCTTCATCGCCCGCTGGCGGATCGCGAGCGACCGCGTGGCCGCGATCCTCGCCGGCACCGCGCAGCCCTGCAATCCCGCCGCCTTCGCCGGCGCGCCGATCCTCGGCCTGGCCGCGGCGGACGAGAAGACCCCGCTGCCCGACGCGCCGCGGGTGCGGGTGGAGATCCCGGCGAGCATCCAGGCGGTCAAGGCCGAGCGGCCCGACGAGGCGCCGCTCTGGCGGCAATCCACCCGCCGGGCCGTCCAGCACTATTTTGCGCGCGGCTACCGGGTGACCGCCTACCTGCGCGAGGGCGACCTCCGCTTCTATGGACTGGAGAGATTCTGATGTTGCAGATCCGGAGCATCGTCCTGCGCGAGGTCGCGCTCACCTTGAAGGAGCCGTTTCAGATCTCTTCGGGGACGCAGAGCCATCGCCGCATCCCGCTCGTCCAGGTGACCGACGTGGATGGCGCGGTGGGCTGGGGGGAGTGCACCACGGGGGAGTTTCCCAACTACAGCCCGGAGACGATCGACACCGCCTGGCTGGCGATCCGCCAATGGGTGGCGCCGCGGGTGCTGGGTCGGGTGTTCGCGGGTCCCGAGGAGATCTTCCCGGTGCTCGACGAGGACTTCCGCGGCCACAACATGGCCAAGGCGGCGGTCGAGATGGCCTGCTGGGAGCTCGCCGCGCGGAAAGAGGGGATCTCCCTCTCCCGCAAGCTCGGCGGCACCCGCGACGCGATCGCGGTCGGGATCTCCCTGGGCATCCAGAAGGACCCCGCGACGCTGGTCGAGAAGGTGCGTGCGGCGGTGGAGCGCGGATACCGCAAGGTGAAGATCAAGATCAAGCCGGGAGCCGACGTGCCGTATCTCGCCGCCGTCCGCGAGGCCCTCGGACCCGAAGCGCCGCTGATGGCCGACGCCAACAACGCCTACACACTGGACGATCTCGACGTCCTGCGGCAGCTCGACGCCTTCGGGCTGATCATGATCGAGCAGCCGCTCGACTGGGAGGATCTGCTGCGCCACGTGCAGTTGCAGAAGGAGATGAAGACCCCCATCTGCCTCGACGAGTCGATCACCAGCCCCGATCGCGCCGAGGACATGATCGCGCTCGGCGCCGGCCGCATCGTCAACATCAAGGCCGGCCGCGTCGGCGGTCTCCGGCAGTCGCTCAAGATCCACGACATCTGCCAACGCCACGGCGTCCCCGTCTGGTGCGGCGGCATGCTGGAGAGCGGCGTCGGCCGGGCGCACAACGTGGCCCTGGCCTCGCTGCCGAACTTCACCCTGCCGGGGGACACCTCGCCCTCCGAGCGCTACTGGGAGAAGGACATCGTGCTCCCGGAGTGGACGATGGACCGGGAAGGGAGGATGCAGGTGCCGGTGGACCGCCCGGGCATGGGCGTCGAGGTGGATCTGAACCGGGTGGAGGACCTCACGGTGCGGCGGGAGGAGATGGGGGTGTAGAGCGCCATGCTCTACCGCCTCCTCGCCGACGCCGTCGTCCTCGTTCATTTCGCCTTCGTGCTGTTCGTGGTGCTCGGGGGTCTGCTCGCCTTGCGGTGGCGGCGGGCCGCCTGGTTCCATCTCCCCGCCGTTGTCTGGGGTTCCGGCATCGAATTCGCGGCCGGCATCTGCCCTCTCACCCCTCTGGAGAACCACTGGCGGCGGCTCGGTGGCGAAGCCGGCTACCGCGGCGGCTTCGTCGAGCACTACGTCCTGCCGGCCCTCTATCCCGAGGGGCTGACGGGTGAGGTGCAACTTGCCCTGGGAACGTTCGTACTTCTGCTGAACCTGGTGGTGTACGCCATCGTGTGGCGGCGCTTTCGAACATCCAAGGACTGACTCCATGATGAAGACCAACCTGCCGAGGACCCTCGGGGTTCTCCTGGCCCTCGCGCTGCCCGCTGTGGCCGCCTCGCAGCCGCAACGTTTCGAGATCACCCGTGCCGCCTCGCCGGTCCAGGTCGACGCCCTGCTGGACGAGCCGGCCTGGCAGCAGGCCACGGTGATTCCGGTCGACCACCAGTGGTTCCCGAACGACACCGAGGCTGCGCCGGTCCAGACCACGGCTCTCGTCACCTATGACGACGAGCGGCTGTACATCGCCTTCCGCGCCGCCGACCCGGACCCGTCCTTGATCCGCGCCCGCTATGCCGACCGCGACGAGCCGACCGATGACGACACCGTCGGGTTCATGATCGATCCCTTCCACGACGGCCGCCGGGGCTTCCAGTTCCGCATCAATCCCCTGGGCGTGCAGATGGACGCGGTCAACTCGGACGTCGAAGGGAGCGAAGACTTCTCCTGGGACGCCATCTGGGAGTCCGCCGGGCGGATCACCGCGGAAGGCTACGTCGTCGAGGTGGCCCTGCCCTTCCGCCAGCTCCGCTTTCCGGCCGGCGACGCGGTACAGACCTGGGGCTTCATGGCGACGCGCGACTGGCCGCGGTCGCTGCGCCACCGCATGCGCTCGTTCGTCATGGATCTGAACCGCAACTGCCTGATCTGCCAGTTCTCCGAGCTCACCGGGCTCGAGAAGATGCAGACCGGGCGCAATCTGGAGATCACGCCGACCCTGACCGGGCATCGTTCGGAAGAGCGCCAGGGCTATCCCGACGGCCGGTTCGAGTCCACCGGCGACGACCTGGAGCCCGGCCTCTCCGCCCGCTGGGGGGTGACGCCGAACATTGCGCTGAACCTCGCGGTGAACCCCGACTTCTCGCAGGTGGAGGCCGACTCGGCGCAGCTCGACGTCAACGAGCGCTTCGCCCTGTTCTTTCCGGAGAAGCGACCGTTCTTCCTCGAAGGAGCGGACTTCTTCGAGACGCCGATCAACCTGGTGTTCACCCGCACGGTGGCCGATCCGGTGGCCGGGCTCAAGGTGACGGGCAAGCAGGGAGTCCATGCCTTCGGCGCGTTCTTCGCCGAAGACCGGATCAACAACCTGATCCTCCCCGGCAGCCAGTCCGCGCGCCTCGCCTCGATCGACCAGGACGTGACCAGCGGCACGCTGCGCTACCGCCGGGACCTGGGAGCGACCTCGAACCTGGGCGTCCTCTGGGCGGGCCGGGAGGCCGACGGTTATTTCAACCATGTGGCGGGGATCGACGGGGTCTATCGCATCACGGACAGCGACTCCGTGCGCTACCAGGCAGTGGGCTCGACCACCCGCTACCCGGACGCCTTCGCCCGTGCCCGCCGGCAGCCCGTGGGGAGCTTCGACGGCTTCACCGGCGGCGTGTCGTACCACCACGAGGACCGCGACTGGACCTGGCACGTCGATGCCCAGGAGATCGGGCCGGACTTCCGGGCCGACAGCGGCTTCGCCGACCGGGTCGGCGTGCGCACCGTCGGCGGCTATCTGGAGCGGCAGCTCCGGGGCGGGCCGGGGGCCTGGTACTCGAACCTCTCGTTCTATCTGGGAGCCGATGGCACCGAGGAGGTCGACGGTGCCTTCAACGAATGGGGGACGGACCTCGTGGCAACCTACAGAGGCCCCCGCCAGAGTGAGGTGCGCGTCGCCTTCGCGCCGAATCAGGAGCATTTCCAGGGGGTGACGTACCACAACACCCGCCAGAGCGTCTTCGGCTCGTTCCAGCCTTTCGGAGGCTCGACGGTGTCGCTGCAGGTGCGGTGGGGAGAGGACATCGACGTCGCCAACAGCCGCGCGGGGGACTACGTCATGCTCACCCCGAGCGTCGATCTCCGGCTGGGCCGTCACCTCCAGGGAAACCTGAGCTGGATCCACCAGACCTTCGACGTCCACGGTGGCCGCCTGTTCACCGTGGACCTCGCCCAGTCACGCATGCTCTACCACTTCAACTCCCGGACCTTCCTGCGCGCCATCTTTCAATATGAATGGCTGGAGCGCGACCCTCGGCTGTACCGCGATCCGGTCGAGGCGGAAACCGAGGACCTGCTGACCCAGTTCCTCTTTTCCTACCGGCTCAACGCGCAGACGGTCTTCCTGCTCGGCTACTCCGACAGCCGCCTGGGCGTCGAGCCGGTCGATCTCACCCAGACCGGGCGGACGGTGTTCTTGAAGATCGGCTACGCGTTTCTGCTTTGAGCGGGAGGCTGGCCGAGGCGCTTCCTCCAAGGTAGGAGCGGCTGCACCCGCGGGTGCAACGACTGCACCCTCGGTAGGAACGGCTGCACCCACGGGTGCAGTGGCTGCACCCACGGTAGGAGTGACTGCACCCGCGGGTGCAGTCACTGCACCGCCGGTAGGAATGCCTGCACCTCGGGGTGCAGTCACTGCACCCGCCGTAGGAGCGGCTGCACCCATGGGTGCAGGCCCTGCACCCATGGTAGGAGTGACTGCACCCGCGGGTGCAACGCCTGCACCGCCGGTAGGAACGCCTGCACCCGCGGTAGGAGTGGCTGCACCCGCTGGATGGAGCCGGGCCATCTCGACCCAGCGGAGTAGGAACCCAGGCGCTGGGCGAGTCGGTCGTGGCCTGGTCAGCCCGAGGCGCTTCTATGGCAACAACCCCGTTTCCAGACAACTCCGCAAGCTCTCATAGCCACGAACCTCCAGATCCTCCAAGCGGGGCGGCGCGCCGGTTTCTGCGCGCAGGAGGCCGGCGGTGTGCTGCTTCAGGAGGGCGAGGGCGGGATCCTCAGGCCAGGTGGCGGCAGACAAGCCCAGGGCGGGGAGGGCGTGGACCGGCGGCATCGGGGTCTTCGTGCGGTCGCCGGGGGCCAGGCGCCAGGCGTCGAGGCGGTAGAAGATCCGTTCGGCACAGTGGGTGAGCTGGGCGCGCACCTGCGGCGCGTCGCCATGCAGGAAGTTCGGCGGCGACGGCTCGGCGGTGGCATGGCAGCGCCCGCAATACTGGAAGAACGCGCGCACGGCCGGCTCCGGGAAGTCCTCCGGCCTCGCCGTGTCCCCGGCTTCGAGATGCGGCGGAGGCAGCAGGTGGTCCGGGGGGACGTCCGGACAGCAGGCCTCGCGCGGCAGCCCCAAGGCGGTGAAGAGGGGGCCGAGGACGGCGGTGCGCCGGAAGGGGCGAGAAGAGAAGGCGTCGCTCATGCCCTCCTCCGTCTGCGCAGCGAGAGCGCGGATGGCGTCGGCCACGAGGGTGAAGTCGGCGAGGACGGTGACCGTCGCCAGCGCCGTCTCCTCTCCCTGCCAGGTGATCCGCAGACTCTCGACGGCGTTGCCGTCCGTCCGCCGTGCGTGCAGGCCGGTGAGCTTCTGGAGCGGGACGATCTCGATCTCCCGCCGGCCCTCCGCGACGGTGACCGCTCCTCCCGTCAGGTCGAGATCGCGCAGCGGTCCACCTCCGGTGTCCAGCTTTTCGATGGTTCCTCCGGTGACGCGGGCTCCTTCCAGATAGATGCGGCCTTCGAGCGAGAGGCCGGCCGGGGTGGTACAGCGGAGCTTCACGCGCTCGCCGCTCTCGCCGCCACGGGGCCGGGAGGCGACCGTGCAGGGGAGCGTTTGGCGTTCCCGGGCCGCCGCCTTCCGGCCTCTGGCGAACAGGGCGGCGTCGAGCTGGCGGACGTCCTCGCGGGAGAGGAAGGCGGCGAGGCCGGTGACGAGACGGGCGGGACCCCGGTCGCCGGCGCCTGCCGCGGTCCAGATCTCCAGCGGCGGCCGAGGGTTCAGCGGTTCGAGCTCCGCCGGGACGTGGGAGCTTTGCAGCAGGCCGCTCAGCCGCGCGGTCTCATCCGGGCCGAGGGTGGCGGGCAGGCTGGCGGTGCGCACCGCCGGCCGGTGGGAGGCCAGAGGGTCACGGTTCGGGATGTCCGGGTCCGGCACCGCGAGGCCTTGCGGCCAGCGGGTCTCGGCGGCGCGCCGGGCCACGGCGAGGAAGGGGTCGCGGATGTCCGAAGCGCCGGCGTCGAATCCTCCGGAGAGCGCGCGCTGGAGCGCCGCAGTGAAGGCCGCCGCCCGGCAGCGGATCGCCCAGGAGCCGGCGCCGCCGCAGCCTTCCTGCCAGAGGAGCTGGTCGAGCGCGATGCGGTTGCCGCGGTCGGTGGCGTCGTCGATCGCCCGCGGTGCCTCGACGCCCACGGCCACGGGGAAGCCGTAGAAATCCCGCTTCTCGGCGGCGAGGCGGCGGGCGATCTGCGGATTGGCGTTCGTCTCGTCCCAGACCTGGCGCGAGAAGAGAGGTCCTCCTCCCTGATGGCAGGCGGTGCAGACGGCCCGGTTGGCGTAGGTCACCCGCGCCGCGCCGCCGGGCCGGTAGTCGCGGACGAGCTGGAACTCGAAGCGGCCGGCCGTCTCGTTGTAGCTGAGGACTTCGAGCACCTCGGCCTTCTCCTGATAGCCGAAGTAGAGACGGTCGCGCAGCAGCCAGCCGGCGGCCGGCGCACCGGGCGCGGCTTCGCCGTCCACCGCGGCGACGGCGCGCGGAAAGCGGAAGAACGCGGGCTCGGCGGCGCTGCGCTGCAGCGACCGGCCGAGAGGGATGAGCACCCGCTGCACCGGCGACGGGTCCCCCGGACGGTGTCCGAGACGGTGCTCGACGTCCGCGAGCAGGGCGGCGAAGGGGAACGGCACCCGTTGCACCCAGGTGCCGTTCTCTTCGCGGAAGGTGAGAAGGTCGAAGAGGGAGCGGCCGGCCGGCGGCAGGTGAGGTCCGGGGTCCTGCGGGTCCACCACCCAGACCGGGCCGCCGGGAGCCCCGGGGCTCCCGGTGAGAGCCCCGCCGCCGACCCGGGCGGCCGGAGCGACCGCCGCGGCCAGCAGCAGGGCGCAGAGGGCGATCCGGCCTCTTCGCACGGTCGCGGAGCCTCCCTCAACGGCCGCCGGCCGAGGCGACCTGCTGTGCGCCCGGACGGCAATCCTCCCGGACCTCGCCGCCGCGCGCCGCCACCTCCTCGTTGTAGAGGGTGAAGTTGAGGAGGAAGAGCTTCGCCACGTAGGCGCGGCCGAGGTAGAAGCCGGGCCGCACCATGCGGATCTCGTCGCGGATCTGGAGCCCGCCGCGGCCGGCGATCCCGTCGATCTCCGGCAGGTAGCCGTCGATCTCATCGCCGAAGAAATAGTCGATGATCACCGACTCGCGCCGGCTGTCGAGCAGGCTCTGGCCGCAATACAGCTTGGCGGGGAAGAGCAGGCCCACCTCGCGGCCGTCGATCGTCGCCGTGCGCATCCGCGACACGTCCGCTTTGAACAGGCGGGCGAGCTTCTTGCGGTTGGTGATCTGGTTGCGCAGCTCCCTCTTGTCACGGTAGAAGACCTTGCCCTTCCAGAGAAACTCGGCGGCCTGTTCCAGGTCCTGCACCGCTTTTTTGGCGAGGAAGCCTTTGACGCCGCCGAGGATCTCCTCCAGCCGCGGCAGGCTGCCGCCGCGGGCGAAGATCACCGTCCCCTGGTGCGGGCCGTCCGGGATCGGGCCGGCGGTGAGGCGGGCATAGATCTGGTCGATCTCGTCCTGGCTCAGCTTGGAAAGGCTTTCGGGGGTCAAGGCCGCCCGCTCGGCCGGCGTCAGTGGATGATCGCGCTCGACACGGGCGAAATCGGGCTTGGCGGCGTATCCCGACGATGGTGCCGTTGTGGGGGACGGCGTCGGCGTGGGGCGGGCCGTCGCGCAGGCCACGAACAGAGGGAGGAGGGTGCAGGCGAGCAGTCGTACCGGTCTCATGGTCGTGTTCCTCCCTCAGAGAGTGGCCAGGAAGGCGGTCAGCGCCTTCTTGTCGTCGTCGGACAGGCTTTCGCCGAACGGATGCCCTTCGTTTTCGATCTCCGCCGTGCAGGTGTCGTACAGCGCGAAAAGGGTGTAGGCGTCGTCGGGGTTGAGCCGCAGGTTCTGGGTGAACACCGCCTTGCGCAGGATGCGGCTGCCCAGCCGGTCCAGCCAGCGCGCTTTCTCTTTCGCCTCGGCGGCGGAGCCGAGGCGCTCGGTGAGCCGGCTCTCCAGCTTGCGGCGATCGTTCTTGGCGAGCACCAGGTCGGCGACCAGCGGCTTGAAGTCGAAGCTGACCAGCAATCCCGCGGGCAGGCCGGCGGGCACGCTCAGCTTGAAGCTGCGGATCGTCCGGCCGCGGAAGGTGCGCGGCCCGAAGTCGATGCGGATGTCGTGGTCGAGCAGGCTGACCTTCGGTCTCCGCTGTTGCGGGTTGAGCAGCTCGGCCATCGATTGTTTGTAGAGCTCGTACCGTCCCTGGACGCTGGGGTCATAGGGCACGCAGTCGTCCTTGCCGCCGGCCTGGCCCCCGGCCTGGTAGACCGGATGGGACCCCTGGCGGGAGATCTTCACGTACGGCGACCGGTAGAGGTCGGCGTCGAGGCCGAGGTCGTCGGTCGCGGCGCTCGGCTTGCCGCAGATCTCGGGTCCGACGGCGTTGTGGTGCAGGAACGGGGCATGCGCCCAGGCATTGATCAACGAGATGTTGCGGTAGTAGCCGCGTCCGCCGCCGGAGGGGTCCGGGAGGTTCGGATCGGCCGGCCGCTCGTGATAGGTCGTCGAGGCGTATTGTTCCCAGACGTGGCCCTTCATGTGGTTGGAGTGCAGCGAGCGGCAGCGGTAGGTCTTCACCTCTGAAACCGGGGTGATCTCGTCGTTGCCCAGCCAGTCGATGCGATGCCCGGCCGCGTTGACCGCCCGGAAGTCGGTGTTTTCCGTGGGATCAGGCTGGCTCGAATGACAGTTGGCGCAGTTCTGGACGAACACGCGCTTGCCACGGGCGACGGCGCCGGGACCGAACTCCGCGTCGAGCTGCTCGACCAGATCTCCCGGATCGTCCAGCCCGCGCGCTTCCCAGAGGTCGGCCGGCCGGCTGGTCATGAAGAAGCCGGCGATGAGCCCCAGGCGGTCCTCGATGGCGCGGAAGCCTGCGCAGTCGCGGCGGCATTGGCCGATGTCGAACGGCGTCTGGCCGAAATTGCGCTGCGTCGGATCGAGCTGGCGCAGGTCGGTCAGATGGTTGAGCCAGCATTCCTCGGAGCAGGAGCCGATGTTGAAATAGACCCGCTGGATCGCCTCGAGGGCGCCGATCGAGTCCTCGCCTCCTTTGAGGATGTGATAGACGTCCTCGGTCTTCTCGGAAAATTCCTTGCATTTGCCGGGCTTGCCCGGCTCGCACCAGCAGGCGTCGGGATCGGCTCCCGCCGGGCAGGCCGCCACCGGGCGCCATTTGCGCACTTTTTCGCTGAAGCCGTGCGGGCGCGAGGCGAAGCTGATCAGGGCGTTCATCGTGCCGGGATTGTGGACGATGTCGTTGGGGATCGCCGAGGTGTCCACGGTGCCCGGGCGCTCATGTGAGAACAGTTGCCATTCCGGGCTGTCGGTGGGCATGCCGGAGGCCATGATCTCCGAGCTGCGCAGGTATTGGTTGCCGATCAGCAGCTTGAGATTCTCCCACTGCGGATGGGCCGGGTCCTTCGGCGGCTTGAGCGGATTGAACGCGATATGGCAGGCGCCGCAGGACATGCCGATCAGGAAGGGCGGCTCGATCGAAGGATCGGAAAGATGGCTCACCATCATCGTCGATCCGGGAGAGGCCGGCTTGCGCTCGCGGTAGCCGTTCCAGGTGCCCAGGCGGCCGCCGTTCACCTTGCGCCAGGCCTCGGCGTTGAAGCGCGGATTGGGGAACTTGCGGAAGCCGAGCGCGCCGGTCGAGGTGCCGAACTCCAGGTCGCACGGGTTCTGTTTGTCCCCCAGGCCTCCCGGGTCCTTGAAGTCGCAGGCGGGATCGCGATAGCCGGTCTTGCCGACGTGGCGCAGCAGCTCGGCGTCGCCGGGGCAATACTCGAACCCGTAGGTCTCCTCCAGGCTCTTGGCGGGACAGCCGGGGGAGCCCGGTGTGCAGCAGGCCGGATCGTTGATCAGACCCCAGGTCGCGAAGCGGTCGCGGCGCCCGTCGGCACGCAGGACGCGGAACCAGTCGATCAGCACGCCCATGCGCTGCTGGAAGACGTAGGTGGTGAAGCGGGAGGTCCCCGCCGTGGCTTTGTACCAGAGCTCCGCTCCCGCCAGCTGTTCCTCGGTGAGCCCGGCTTCCGCGACGCGGAACCCCTGGTCCTGGGTGTCATACCCCGGCTCGCCGACGCCCGGGCGGACAGAGCCGGCGAGGACCAGGAGCAGGGCCATGCCGGCGATCGTCAAGACTTTCCTCATGATCTGAACCCTCCTGGATCGTTGTGGCGATTTCTTCCGCTTCGTTTCACAGCGTCTTCAGATACTCGATCAGGGCGTCCTTCTCCTCCGCCGGGAGCCGGGTGCCGATCTCATGGCCGCCGTTGCCGTTGCCCCGCTCGGCGACGTAGTACTTCCACACGCGGGGCTGCGGCCATTCGTCCCGGCGGCCGTCGGGGAGCCGGCGGTCCCAGGGGGACGGCGTCGCGGGGGGGCCGGGCTCGGCACAGCGGGGATCGATCCGCGCATCGGCGATGAAGCCGACGCCCACCGGGTCGAGAACGTCGTAGCCACGGCAGAACACGCGCGGCCGTCGCTCCGCGGGCTCCAGCAGGTCGCGCAGGGTGGGCACCGAGCCGTTGTGCAGATACGGCGCACGGAGCCAGATCCCGTCGAGCTGGACGGCGATGTAGCCGCCGGTCTCGATCATCGGCGTGCGGGTGATGCCCATGGAGGCGACCTTCTCGTTGGCCTTCTGCGCCGCGCCCCGGTGCTGCCAGGCGTCGAGGCGCTCGCGGTCGGTGCCGATCTCCTCGATCGGGATGACGGTGCCCAGCCGGTTGTCGCGGCCGGGAGCGTGGCAGGTGGCGCAGTGCGCCTCGAACACGCCGGCGCCGCGCTCGGCCTTCTCCGTGTCGATGGGGAAGGGGTAGGCGGGGGGCCGGACCTCGCGCAGCCAGTCGAGGAGCTCCGGGACGCGCCGGCGGAAGAACGGCGTGTTGCGCGCCCCGAGGCCGAGCGCCGAGTCGATGATCACCGAGCGGAACGAGGTGGTCGCACCGTCCAGGTTCATCAGCATCGTGTGAGAGGCGATCGGTTGGCTGTGCTCGTATGTGCGGCCCGGCTGCTCGCGGTCGGCGAGGTGCCAGATCGCCGGGAAATCGGTGTGATCCACCGTGCCGTCGTCGGGCATCTGGAGGAAATTGAACTTCGTCAGGTTCATCGGCGCGTCGCGGCCTGGTCCCCAGCGCGGCCGGCTCGCTGTCCAGGCGAACTCATCGCCCTGCTGCCGGAGGCGTTTGCGGGTCAGCGGGATGAGCACGAAGCGGTAGAGCAGGCGGTCGGTCCATTTCAGCGGATAGGAGCCGTCGATCTCGGTGAGGATGGTCTTGGCGTTGAAGCGCGGATCGTTGGCGGCCTTGGAGAAGAAGTCGAGGAGTCCCTGGATGTCGGCGGTGTTGCTGCCCCCCGCGGCCACCACCACCGGTTTCGCGTCGGGCGCGGTGCGGTACTGGGTGGAATGACAGAGCGAGCAATTGAAGCCCACCCGCGGAATGATCACGGTCTTCTTCGAGAACCCGGCGGGAAACTCCTTGCCCTCCTCCCACGGCAGCCCCAGCGAGGCATAGCCGCCGGGACCCGGCAGGTATTCCGGGAAGAGCCGGGGGAGGATCGGCACGATCCAATACGGCAGACCCGCCTCGCCCTCGGCGCCGATCGAGCCATAGAGGAAGTTTTCGCGCGGATCGTCGGTGATCTCCCGGGGCTGCGGCACACCGTCGACGAAATCACCGGCGGCGGCCGGCCGGGGGCCTCCGAGCCACCCGGACAGCCCGGCGAGAAGGAGCAGAAGGGTCGCGAGCGTGCGTCTCCTGGCGTGATCCTGCGTGTGGTCCATGGTGCTCCTTGGAGCCCGGTCGCCGGGCTCAGAAGGTCTTCAGGTATTCGATCAGCGCATCCTTCTCGTCCGGGGTCAGCGTGGCGGTTCCGTATTCGTGGCCCTGGTTGCCGTTGCCGAGGGCGGCGGTGTCATAGCGCCACCCTTGGGCTTCGGCCGCCGGTCCCCGGGTGACGAAGCCCACGTCGTTCCAGTCGTACACGTCGTAGCCGATCCAGAACACCTTGGGCCGGCGCTCGGCGGGCTCGAGCAGGGCCCGCAGGTTGGGCACCGAGCCGTTGTGGAGATAGGGCGCGCGCAGCCACAAGCCGTCGAGCGGGCTGTTGGCATAGCCGTCGGTCTTGCGGAAGTGGTTAAAGCGGAAGGGGTAGCTCCGCGCCTCGGGATCGTCCGGGCAGGCGCGGGAGCGGGCGAGCGGATACCCGGCATAAAGGAGGTTCTGCGCCCGCGCCAGCTCGGGGGTGTAGGCGTCGAGGCGCCGCCGGTCGGTGCCGATCCGGGCGAGCGGCTCGACGGTGCCGACCACCGCGCCGATCCCGCCCTCGCGCCGGAAGGGGGGCGTCGAGGCGCCATGGCAGCGGGCGCAGTGGGCGTTGTACAGCGGCTCCCCGCGCGCCGCCTTGGCGGCGTCGATCCGCTCGCGCGGATAGGCGGGCGGCGCGAGGGTCTCCAAAAAGCGGGCCACCCGGCGCAGGTTGCATTTGTCGAGCGTCGGCGGGATGGTGGCGGCGAAGGCGGCGGAGAGATTGCGCTCGTGCAGCGAGGTGTTGTTGCCGTCCCAGTGGAGCTGCATGCCGTCGCGGGCCTTCTGGTACCAGACCGAGGGGAGGTCCGCGTTGCCCTGTCTCTCCGCGGCGGGTGCCTTGTCCATCGGGAAGTTGAGCAGCGCCTTGGGTGGATTGAAGGTGTCCACCCGGCCCGGTCCCCAGGTGTCGACCGGGATGAACCCGAGGCGGTCGCGCAGCATCAGCAGGCGTTCCCGCATCAGGGGGACCACGAGAAGCTTGTAGATCTCTTCGTCGAGCCGGTTCAGCTCGGGCGGCAGATGCGGGCCGGCGAGCCGTCCCTGGGCGATGGCCCGCCGCCGGTCTTTCTCGAGCTGGCGGATCTTCAGCACGAAGCGGTCACCGGTGAACTTTTCGTCCACCGCGGCGGCGAAGAGGAAGCGGATCCAGGCGCCTTGGTTGTAGCGGTTGGCCGGCATGCCGAGGACGATCTCCGGCGGGCTCTCCGGCGTCGCCCGCACCGAGCCGGTGTGGCAGACGCCGCAGTTGACCCATACGCGGTCGATGCCCAGGGTGCGCCGCTGCGAGGTGCCGATGGGCAGCTGAAAGCGGGGGTCTCCGCCCGGCTCATAGAGATAGCCGAAGGAGGTATAGCCGCGGCCGGGGGTCTTGTCGGGCAGATGTTCGGAGAAGATCTCCGGCAGGGCGATCCAGATCCAATAAGGAAGGCCGAAGCCCACCTGTCCCCGGTAGCCCCGTTCGCCGCCGAGCGAGCCATACTTGAAATGGTCCTCGGGGCGCTTGTAGGAGACGGGGTGATCGAAGAAGCCCCCCGGAACGGAGTACGTCGGAGGGACGTCACCCGCCCGGAGAGGAAGGGCACCCCCCGCCACCGGCAGAGCGGCCACCAAGGCCGCTGCCCGCCACCACCTGCTTCTGTCAAGAGCCGGTCCCGATCGCGCCATGAAACAACCTCTCGTCCTCCTGTCCAGGAGGCAGTGCTTGAGGAGTTGAAGGCTACGCATGATGATTTCAGCTGTCTTGCACCTCAACATCAAGTGAGTGCTGAGATGTTGGGCGCGGCGGGAGGGGGGAGTGTTACAGGGAGGGTGCTCGCGCCCATCCCCCTCCCGGGATATCCTTCCCTCCGTGCTGCCGTCCTCCCCATCCCCCTCCTCCATCCGCCGACGCTGGGAGACCGCCTTGACGCTGGTGGCCCTGGTCGTCTTCGGCCTGGGGGTGGCGGCCCGGGCGGTGCCTTTGATTGAGGCGCGGTTCTTGGCAACGAAGTCGGCGCGGTGGATCTGGGAGGGCCGGGACCGGCGGGACGTCTCTCCGACGGCGTTTCTCGCGGTGCGCGATTTTGCGGTGGAGACGGTGCCGGCGCGGGCGCGGGTGCTGGTCACGGCGGATGAGGAGTATGTGCTCTTCCTGAATGGTCAACGGGTCGCCGCCGGCTCGTGGGAGCGGGGGACGAAGCTCGACGTGGTCGAGGTCGGGGCTCTGCTCCAGCCGGGGCACAACCGCCTGGTCGCCGAGCTGCGCAGCGGACGCGGGGCCGGCGGGTTTCTGCTCCGCCTGGAGGATGGGGACGGCCGGCTTCTCGCGGAGACCGGCGAGGACTGGCGCATCTTCCGCATCGGCCATCCCGGAATCGTCCGCGGCTGGTTGCCGTTGGCGCGGGCGCTCTACGATCCCCCGGAGATCCCCACCGGCGAGCCCGCGGTGTCGTGGGGCTCGCCGCCCACCGGTATCTGGGGCCGGCCCGTGGCGGGCGCGCCGGTGCCCGTCTGGTCCGCCCTGCAGGCCGGTCCTCCGCTCCCGGCGGCGCCTCCCGAAGGGCTGGTGAAGAAGCCGCCGCAGGTCCTGTTCGACTGGGGCGAGAGCGTCGCGGGCTATCTGACGATCGCGGCGCTGCCGAAGAAGGAGCTGCAGGTGGGGCTCCTCTTCACCGGTGACACGCCGCCCGATCCGCAGCAGGACCGCCCGTCGGGCATGGTGCTGCTGCTGCCGCGCCAACAGGAGTGGCAGGCGGCGCGGCCGGGACGGTTCCGCTATGCGCTCGTGGTGGGGATCGCCAGCCCCACCCGGGCGAGCGCCCAGCCGGTGGACGCGGCGGTTCTGCCGCGCCTGTGGCCGGCCGTGCACCCCCCGGAGGGCGTGTTCGGCATCGCTCCGCCGCCGCTACGAACGCCGGTGGAGGACGTAGTCTGGGGCAAATTCGAGAGCGTCCCGGGTGTCGCCGGGAGCGAATAGCCCAAGCTCGGCACGCGCCTGGGCCGCGTAGCTCTCCGCCATTTCCCGCGCCTCGTCGAGCGTCCCCTGGGCGCTCACCAGGTCGAGGATCTGCTGCGAGGCGACGCGGCCGAAGCTGCGGTCCTCCAGCACGGTCTCGATGAGACGCTTCTCCTCGGGCCGGACGCGGGGCAGGAGCAGGATGAGGGGCAGGGTGAGCTTCCCTTCCTTGAGATCGGAGAGCACCGGCTTGCCCAGCTCGCTCTCGCGGGCGGTGAAGTCCAGCAGGTCGTCGACGAGCTGGAAGCAGATGCCCAGGGCGCGGCCGTAGCGGGCGAGCGCCGGGCCGGCGTCGGTGCGGCGCGGCGGGATCAGCGCCGGGATCGAGCAGGCGGCGGAGAACAGGTACGCCGTCTTGCGGTCGATGATCTCGAAGTACTCGTCGACGGTGAGGTCGATCGCGCCGAGGCGCTCGAAGGCGAGCAGCTCGCCCTCGGTCATCTTGAGGGTGGCGTCGCAGAGGCGCTGGACGACCTCGATCTGGCCGTGGGAGAGCGCCATCTGCATGGCCTTGGTGTAGATCCAGTCGCCGAGCAGGACCGTGAGGTTGTTCCCCCAGAGCTGGTTGAGGGTCGCCTTCCCCCGGCGCAGGGCCGCGTGGTCGATGATGTCGTCGTGGATCAGCGTCGCCGAGTGGATCAGCTCGACCACGGCGCCGTAGGTGATCTCTTCCTCGCCGTCATGGCCGAGGAGGCGCGCGCAGAGCAGGAGCAGCGCCGGCCGGACCCGCTTGCCGCCGCCGTCCGCGAGGTAGGCACCGGCCTTGTGGATGAACGGGACGTCCGAGTCCAGCTCGCGGCGGAGGATGACCTCGGTGGCGACCAGCTTGTCGGCCACCAGGTCGATGAAACGGCCGGGCGTCCGCGCAGGCTCCTGCAGGGACGGCTCGACAGGGGCGAGACGGGCGAGGGATGGGTTGCGCATCAGCCTTTCACCGGCTCGAAGGGGACCACCTGGTCCAGGCGGCCGTCCTTGAAGCGATAGACCCGGCCGGCGTCGAAGTACCACCAGGATACTTCGAGGCGTTCCGGGTACTGCACCCTGTCCACCTTGTCGGGCTTTCCCATCTCGTCGTAGACCCGGCGCTCGTCGTCGCTCCGGATGGTGGCGAGCAGCTCGCGCAGCCTGGTGACGAACTCCACGTTCTCGGCCGGCACGACGAGCGCGGTGACCACCGGGCTGCCCCCTTTGAAGCGCGGGGTCACGTCCGTCCTCGCCAGCTCCGCCAGGGTGTCCTTGCGCGCCTTGCGCACCGGAATGCCCACCGACAGCTCGAAGTGGTTGAAGTAGCTGTCCCAGGGCCAGGTGAGCGTGTACTGGCCGGAGGCGTCGGTGGTCGCCTGCACGCGGCGGATCTCGTCGGTGGGGGTACGCCGCAGCTTGCGGGCGTTGAACTGGACGCGGGTGGTCTCGAAGGTCACGCGCAGCCCGGCGAGCGGGCGGCCCTGCGGGTCGGAGACCACGCCGGTGACCTGCACGAGCTCCCCTTGGGCGAAACGGCCCTGGCCGAAGGGGAGCGCGGCGAGCGGAGCAGCCGCCAGGAGAACCCCGAGGAGGGTCCAGGCCCAGGGCGACCGGAGGAACGAGGGGATGGAGTGTCGGGTCTTCACACCGAGCGGTAGTTCGTGAAGGTCAATGGAATGTCGAGATCCAGGGTCTTCAGGGCGGCGATGACCGCCTGAAGGTCGTCCCGGTTCTTGCCGGAGACGCGGACGGTGTCGCCCTGGATGGCGGCCTGGACCTTGAGCTTGCGGGTCTTGATCTCGGCCACCAGCTTCTTGGCGGTCTCTTGGGGAATCCCCTGCTGCAGGGTGATCTTCTGGCGCGCCCGGCTGTGGGAGGCCATCTCGATCTTGCCGTAGCGCAAGGACTTCAG
>DIHE01000049.1:68080-73484 GCA_002420005.1 Holophagales bacterium UBA5704
TCGACGGTGATCTCGTCGTTCTGGTAGGTGATCTCCGCCGCGGCCTTCTTGAGGTCGTAGCGGTTCACCAGCTCTTTCTCCGCCTGCTGAAAGGCGTTGCGGACCTCCTGGAGGTCCACCTCGGAAACGATGTCGAAGGAGTTCTCTGCGGCCATGTCTCGATCCGGTTCAAGCGTCAGGTCCGGGCTTTGCCTGCCAGTGGCCCCGGAAGCCAGGCACATTATACGTCGTCGCCCTCAATCCTCCCACTCGATTCCCTCCGGGGGGGAGAACTGGTCCCGGCGCGCGAGGTCCTGGTAGCCGCCGATCTCGAAGCGGGTGAGGTTCCCTTCGCGGTCGTGGTAGGCGATCTGGACGATGCGATGCGCCGCGTCGTCGATGGTGAAGGTGGCGTCGGTCAGCTCGGCGATCTTGCCCTTGGGGCTGAGGCTGATCTCGATGCGCCCGCCGTCGAGCGCGCGGGCGGTGGCGAGGTAGCGGCCTTTGAGGTCGTCGACGCCGAGGAGGAGAAGGTCGAGCCCGGGCTCGTTCTTGCGGTCGATGCGGTAGCGCCGGCCGTTCTTGTCCTGCGGGTTCCAGGAGTGCGCGATGCCGCCGCAGAGCAGGAAGCTCTTGGGGTACGGCTCGTCATAGTCCCAGCGCAGGCAGTCCGGGAGGGCGAGGGCGAGGCGGCCCATCTCCTTCTCGCCGGAGGAGAAGCCCGCCGGCACGTAGGTCTGGGTGAACTGCGCCCCGGTCGGTCCCGCCTCGACGAGGCTCGCCCGCACGCCGTTGAGGACCGCCCAGGGATCGGGAGCCTGCGCCTGCGCCGCGGACGTGGCGAGCGCGGCGATCATCCACACCAACAGCTTGCGCTTCATAGATCTCCCTTCAGGTGCGACCTCATCGCTTCAGGGAACAGTCCGCGGGCGCGGAAGCTTCCCGGGGGCAGAGAAGGACATCAAGGACGGCAGGGTCGGCAAGGACAAGAAGAGGACGTCTTTGGTGTCGTTGCCGTCCTTGGTGTCCTTGGTTTTACCCTCAATGCCGGAAATGCCGCACTCCGGTGAGCAGCATGGCGATCCCGTGCTCGTCGGCGGCGGCGATGATCTCGTCGTCGCGCTTGCTGCCGCCGGGTTGGACGACGGCGGTGACCCCGGCGCGGGCGAGGGTGTCGAGCCCGTCGCGGAAGGGGAAGAAGGCATCCGAGGCGGCGACGGTGCCGGCCACGGGGAGCTCTGCCTTCTCGGTGGCCAGGCGGCAGGAGTCGACGCGGCTCATCTGGCCGGCACCGATGCCTACGGTCTGGTCGCCGTTGGCGACCACGATGGCGTTCGACTTCACGTAGCGGCAGACCTTCCAGGCGAGCTCCAGGGCGCGCCGCTCCTCGCCCGTGGGCGTGCGCCGCGTGGGGCATGTCCAGCCGGCGGGATCGTCCGCCACGGCATCCGGCGGCTGGGCGAGGAAGCCGCCGTCCACCGGGCGCAGCTCGACGTCCCCGGCGGCCGGCCGGTACGGCGGGCAGTCCAGCACGCGCAGGTTCTTCTTGGCCGCGAGCCTCTCCCGGGCGCCTTCGCCGAAACCGGGGGCGAGGAGCACCTCGACGAAGAGGTCGCCCAAGGCTTCGACGAAAGTGAGGTCGGCGGGGCGGTTCAAGGCGATGATCGAGCCGAAGGCGGAGACGGGATCGGTGGCGAGGGCGCGGCCATAGGCCTCTGCGAGGTCGGCGCCGCGGCCGACGCCGCAGGGGTTGTTGTGCTTGACGATCACCACCGCCGGCTCGGCGAACAGGGCGACGATCTTGCGCGCCGCATCGGCGTCGAGGAGGTTGTTCCACGACAGCTCCTTGCCCTGGAGCTGGCGGAAGCCGCCGAGCACGCCGGCGCCACCGAGGCGGGCGTAGACCGCGCCGCCCTGGTGGGGGTTCTCGCCGTAGCGCAGCTCCATCGTCCGCTCGAGGTCCACCCGCAGGCGGGGCGCGAACGCCTCCGCGGGGGCCTCCTCCACATGGCCGGCGAGCCAGGCGGCGATGGCGGTGTCGTAGTCGCGGGTGTGGGCGAAGGCCTTGCCGGCGAGCCGGCGGCGCATCGCACCGGGGATCTCGCCGCCGCCCTCCTCCAGGGCTGAGAGAACCGCCGGGTAGTCGTCCGGATCGACCACCACGGCCACGTCCTGGTGGTTCTTGGCCGCGGCGCGCACCATGGTCGGGCCGCCGATGTCGATCATCTCGACCGCCGCCTCGAACGAGGCGCCCCCGGCGACCGTCCGCTCGAACGGGTAGAGGTTGACCACCACGAGATCGATGTGGGAGATGCCGTGCTCGGCGAGCTGGCTGCGGTGCGACGCATCCACCCGCCGGGCGAGGATGCCGCCATGGATGCGCGGATGGAGCGTCTTCACCCGGCCGTCCAGGATCTCGGGGAAGCCGGTGACGTCGGACACGGCGGTGACCGCGATCTCCTCGCGGCGCAGGAGGTCGAGCGTCCCCCCGGTCGAGAGAATCTCGAAACCGAGGCGGCGCAGACCCCGGGCGAGGTCGGCGGCCCCTCGCTTGTCGAAGACGGACAGCAGGGCGCGGCGGGCATGCGGCATATCTGAAAGCTCCTCACCCTCCCGCGGCGGGCGCCCCGGGAGCGGTGGTGTCAGGGTCGTGAAATCAGCGGGACCGTTCGATCCGCGGCAGGCGCAGGAGGCGCTGGAAGCCGGTGACGTTCCGGCGGGCGTCGGCGCCTCCCGCCATCAGCCAAATATAGCGCAGGGTGGTGGCCACGTCGGTGACGGCATGGCTGAAGGCGATCGAGGCGACGCCGAAGGCGCTGGAGCGGTCGTCGAAGCGGCCGCGGCCGGTGGCGTAGCCGATGCGGCGGTATTCGCGGCCGACCAGCGGGTAGAGCTCGCGCCCGCGGCGCAGGGCCTGGGCGAGGACCGGCGCCACGTCGCGCCGGCTCTCCAGACCGGCCGGGACTCCGTAGAAGACGAGCGGAAACCGCGGCTCCGCGCTCTCGGCGTAGCGCAGGAAGTCGACGAAGTAGCGTTTCTCGGCGGGGTCCGCGGCCGAGGTGGCCAGCGGATTGTTCGCGTCCGCCATGAAATGCGAGATCCGGCCGAGCCGGGCCACCAGTTGCTCGAAGGGCCGGTGCTTCCGGATGTCCTCGATCGCCGCCTGCACGTCGGCGAGGAGCACCTTGTCCAGGGTTCCCGAGCCGTCCGGGTTCTTCATGTGGCGCCCGGGGTCGGTGTCCTGGAACGGCGCCAGGACGGCCGCCTCGAAGACTTTCTTGTGTCTGTGGATCTGCCGTGCCAGGTCCGGCGGGGCGAGCGCGGCGGCCTCGCGGCCGATGACGAGCTGGGTGGCCGGCGTCCAGGCCCCGGCCGGTGCGGCGGCCACCAGGGCGAGGGCCGTCAGGACGGCGGAAAATTTCCATCGGTGCGGCATCTGGCCATATTGTACGGTCGAACCAGCCGGAGGAGCCTCTCTTGCCCCAGCCCCCCCAGCATCTCGACGTCCTCGGCCTCTTCTGCCCCGTGCCCATCCTCCTCGCCGCGCGCGAAATGCAGAAGCTGCGGCCGGGCGACCTCCTGGAGATCGTCGGCGACGATCCGGGCATCCACGAAGACCTGCCGGCCTGGTGTGACCACGCCGGCCACCGCCTCGTTGAGATGGTCGAGGAGGCCGGCGGGACGATCCGCGGGCTCGTCGAGAAGGGGCCGGGGCGCCGGAAGGGCTGATGCTCCGCTTCTCGCCCCCACCCGTCTCGATCCCGCCCGAGGTGCGCTGGATGCTCCTGCGCGCCTTCGGGCCGCCGGGGGCGCCGAGCTCCGGATCGGTGGCCGCCGCCGCCGCCCTCGCCATGGCGCGCCGGTTCGAGGTGGCGCCGCGGATCGCCGTGCGGCAGGGGAGGGCGCGGCTCGCCGCCGAGCTGGGAGAGGGCGCGGCCGGCTTTCAGCGCGATCTCACCGCATCCGCCGCGCAGGGGCTCCGTCTCGAAGCCGTCCTGCTCGACGTCCTGGAACGGGCCGTGGCGCGAGAGATCCCCCTGGTCCCTCTGAAGCTCGCGGCTCTCGAGGCAGCCGGCCGGGTGGCTCCGGGAGCGCGCAGCGCCTGCGATCTCGATCTGCTCGCACCGCCCGAGCGTGCGGAGGAGCTGCAGCAGGACCTCCTCGACCACGGCTTCCGGACCTCCGGTCTCCCTCCGTCCGAGCACCAGCTGCCGGCGCTCATCCATCCGGCCGGCGGAGTGGTCGAGGTGCACCGCCTGATCCCGGGCGTGCGGCCGGGAACGGCCGGCTCGGCCACCGTCGCCTCCTTGGAGGCAGCGGGTCTTCTCGCTCCGGCACCCGGCCTGCCGGGCTGTCGTCTGCCGGTCCAGGAGGTGCTGATCGCCCACGCGCTGGTCCACGGCATCGGCCAGCACGGCTTCTGGCCCGACTCCTACTCGCTCCTGCGCACCCTCGGAGACCTCATCGACCTCGGCTTTCATCAAGAGGAAGAGGCCCCCCGGGCCGAGCGCGCCGTCGCCCTCGTCGCCCGCGACGTCTCGACCGAAGAAGCGGAAGCGACGAGAAGCCTCTGCCGGGCCCTCGCCGAGGGGATCGATCTCGTTGAGTCCCCCTCGCCTGCGGGCATCCTCCTGCGCCACATCCTCGCCGGCCGCCTCGACCCCGACTATGCGGCGGCGCTGCGCCTCAACCTGTTCCGCAGCCAGCCGAGCGACCGGGCGCCGCTGGTCCGCATGGTGCGAACGGCATTCGGCGCCCTCTTCCTTTCCCGTGCCCAGATCGACGCCATCTACGGCAAGCCCCGCCACCCCCTGGGCTATCTGGGCCGGCGCCTCGCCCGGCCGTTCGATCTCCTGCGGCGGCTCTGGAGCTACTCCCGGCGCGCTCTTCAGCGGAAGGGATAGCCCGGCCTCTCAATGTTCCCCAAGCAGGAACAAGTGTCTCATTAACGGTACGGACCATGCTAGGCTTCCGGTATGGAGCCAACAGACAAGGAAGAAGTGCAGAGATTGATCCGGGTGCTGACCACGGCGATGCGCATTCTCGACATCTCCAACCGGCAGATCGAGAAGCGGCTCGAGCTGAGCCCGAGCTACTTGAGCCGGCTGTTCAACGGCCTCATCGAGCTGCGGGTGGAGCACCTGCTCGCCATCGCGCGGGCCATCGGCCTCAGGCCGGCCGAGCTGTTCCACCTCGCCTACCCCAGGCGGGCCGATCCGCCGAGCGAAGCGGCCGGTGAGCTGCGCCGGGTGTTGCAGGAGCTGCAGCCCCCGATTCCCCCACCCCCGCGAGAAGAGGATCTCGAACGCAAGCTGCAGGAGGCTCTGCTGAGGCTGCTGAGCGAGGTCGGGCGTTTCGCACCCGGCTGAGCGTCACGGAGAGAGGACGACGGCGGCATGATCGGGGGGGTTGACAGCGAGTGGGT
>DIHE01000007.1:0-29222 GCA_002420005.1 Holophagales bacterium UBA5704
GGCCCCAGAAGCCCTGAACGATCCGTCTTGCAGCACACCCATTGTTTTGTGGGGCGTCGCCAAGGCGACGCCCCTTTTTTCATGGGCCCGCGGATCTACACCAGCCGGAAGTAGCGCACCCCCGGTGTCAGCTCCACTTCGACCCCGGCGGGCGCCGGCAGCGCCTCGCCGTCACGGCCGGTCACCGCCGCCGCCGGCCGCGGCAGGGCCGCCCGAACGGGACCGGCGGCAGCACTCCAGCCCACCACGACCTCCTCGCCGTCCGTACCGCGGAAGCGCCAGAGACGGGCGGGCGCCCGGCTCGGCAGGACCTCCTCCAAAGAGCAGCCGTCCAGCTCGGCAAGCAGCGTCTTCAGGGCGAAGAAGGCCGGCCGCCGCCGTGGATTGAGCGCGTCCCCCGGATCGATCAGCCCGTACCCGCGGGCCACGAGCTGCCACCAGAAAACGCGCTCCACCATGCCGGTACCCAGAGACAGCAGGTAATAGCGGACCAGGTAGTCGGCCTGCGCCTCCTCGTCCACCGAGACGCCCTTGCCGGCCGGCGAGTGCGGCCCCTCCCACAGGGGCCAGTTGACCTCGGTGATCCAGGCCCGGCCGGCGGCGTTCTTCGCCGTGTCGGCGATCGCCTTCAAGAGGACGACCTTGTCCACGGTGTCGAGGCCCACCTGCCGGTTCTCCGGGGCGCCGCGGCGGTCGACGTAAAGAAGGGCCGAGACCGCATCGAAGTGGAAGCCGGCCTCTTTCTGGTGCAGCACGGCCACCGCTGCATGGAACTCGAAGTCGATCACCGCCGGCCCCAGGATCTGCATGCCGGGGGTCCGCCGCAGGATCGGTTCGGCGGTGCGCACCAGCGTCGCGTGCTCGCGCGGGGTCCAGAGGCCCCACTTGCTGCGGTTGATCGCCTGCCCGACCTGGAAGCGTGGACCGTAGCCGGCGAAGGCGCCGGCCAGCCTCTCCACCGCCGCGGCCCAGCGGGCGGGATCGCGCACCAGGTCGCGGTTCTGCGGCAGCGCGAAGGTCAGCTCGCAGCCGCGGGCGTAGAGCGCGCGCGCCAGCTCCTCCTCGGCGGCGTGCGTTTCCTCCCACGGATGGAGGCGCAGGAGGACGTGGCGCACCCCCAGCTCGTCCACCAGCGCGAGCGGCAGCTCCGGATTCTCCGGCCAGGGCCGCAGGCATAGCCCGACGCCCCCCCAGGCGACGGGCGCGGTGCCGAGCTGCGTCTTCAGCTCCCGGTAGCGGCGGAGGATGCCCGGGAGCGCGCCGGCCACGGTCAGCATCTGCGCCGCGTGGACCCCCGTATCCCCCAGGCGGACGCGCAGCTTGGCCAGGCGGCCGGCGTGCTGGTGCGGCTGGTCGGACAGGCGGTCCCAGACGATGCGGTCGCGCACCGAGGCGTCGGCCGGTGCGTCGGGAATGTGGGCGTGCGCCGTGCGCGGCCGGAACAGGTCGCCGAGCTTGGCCGTGCCGCCGCGCAACCGCTGCTTCGCCCGGTTCTTCCACAAGAAGCCGTGGTGGGCGGCGAGATAGATCCCCTTGCGCAGGCCGCCTGCGGGCTCGCCACCCCAATAGGCGGCGAGGAAGCGGTCCTGGTCCGCCGGCCGCAGGATCGGCATGCGCGACAGGTCGCGCATGCGCTCGCCGGTGGTGAGCGGCTTGCCCATGCGGGTGCGGTTCAGGTCGACGAGGTAGAGGTCGGACGGCGCGCCCTCCGGCCCGGTGCGGTAGAGCACATTGCCGCTCGAGAAGTCGCGGTGCCAGAAGCCGGCGTCATGGAGGCGCCGCGCCATCCGCCCCAGCGCGTCAAGGAAGCGGGCGAGGTCGACGGCGGGAAACTCCTCGGCCGCGCGGCCGGCGTTGGCGGCGCGCAGCAGGTAGCGCGTCTCGTGCACGTCGGTGAGATGGCGGCAGACGTAGAACGCGGGTCCGGCCTCGCCCTCCGACTCGATGAGCAGCAACGGCTCCGGTGTGGCGAGACCGGTGGCGCCGAGCGCGTGGGCGACCCGCCAGCTCTTCGCCGCCTTGCTGCCTTGGACCCGGCGCTTCAGCCGGTCGCGCAGGCCGAGATGGCGGAACTGCTTGACCACCACGTCGAGCGCTCCGGCGGCGGTCTCCAGGCGCACGACGTACAGGTAGTTGCGCCCCCAGTGGAGGGTCTTCAAGGCCGCCGCCGGATCGACCAGCCGCGCCACCTCGCGGGCCAGGTCGAGCTCCGGCAGGGCGCCGCTCACCGCGCCGGTCCAGCCGGGCAGCACGAAGGGACGGATCTCCACCCGGTCACACCTCCACGACGTCAAAGCGCTCGTGGTGCAGCTCGGGATCGCTCTGCAGCAGGATGCGCACGCCGAGCGACCGCTCCAGCTCGTCGAGGATCGCCCGTTCCTCCGTCTGCAGGGCGCGGGCGACTTCCGGGTGGACGCGCAGCAACAGCTCGGGCTGCTGGCCGAAGCGGCCGCGCAGGTGGAGCAGCTCCTTGCGCAGGTTGAGGCAGATGGTGGCGATCGATTTCATGCGCCCGCGGCCGGAGCAGTACGGGCAGGGCTGGGTGAGCAGGCGCTCCAGGTTCGCCCGGCTGCGCTTACGGGTGATCTCGACCAGGCCGAACTCCGAGATGTTGAGCATCTTGGTCTTCGCCCGGTCCTTGCGCAGCTCGCCTTCGAGTGCGCCGAACACCTCTTCGCGGTGCGCGGGCTCGACCATGTCGATCAGGTCGATGACGATGATGCCGCCCAAGTCGCGCAGGCGGATCTGGCGCACGATCTCCTGCACCGCTTCGAGGTTGGTCTGGAGCACGGTGTCCTCCAGGTTGCTCTGCCCGACGAAGCGCCCGGTGTTGACATCGATCGCCACCAGCGCCTCGGTCTGGTTGATCACGATGTAGCCGCCGGATTTGAGCCACACCTTGCTCTTGAGCGCCGCTTCGATCTGCTCCTCGATGCCGAACTGCTCGAACAGGGTGGCCCCCTGGCGGAACAGCTTGACCTTGCCGACCAGCGAGGGCTGCACCTGATCGAGGAACTCGACGATCCGCTCGTAGGTCTCTTCCCCGTCGACCCAGAGGACGCTGAAGTCCGGCCGCAGCATGTCGCGCACGACGCGCAGCGCGAGGTCCAGGTCCTGGTGCAGGAGAGTCGGCGCCGCCACCCGGCCGGCGCGGTGGCGGGTCCTCTCCCACAGCCGCGAGAGGTAGGCGAAGTCGCTCTCGAATTCCTCCGGCCCCTTGCCTTCGCCGACGGTGCGCACGATCAGCCCGGAGCTCCCTCCCGCGAGCTGGGAGATGAGGGCGAGCAGGCGCTCGCGCTCGGTCTCGTCCTCGATGCGGCGGGAGACGCCGAAGTGGCGCACGGTGGGGAGCAGCACAAGATAGCGGCCGGGCAGGGTGACGTGGGTGCTGATCCGCGCGCCTTTGTTCGGCAGCGGGTCCTTGACCACCTGCACGATGATCTCCTGGCCGGGCTTGAGCAGCTCGTCGATCGACGGCGCCGGGGGATGGCTCGCCGGAGGCTCGTCGGATCGCGGCTCCTCGATCTCCAGCTCCTCCATCGCCTCCACGTCGCCCGCCACGTCGCTGACGTAGAGGAAGGCGTCGCGCTCCAGGCCGACGTCGACGAACGCCGCCTGCATGCCGGGCAGGACGCGGGTGACGCGGCCCTTGTAGACGTTGCCGACGAGGCCGCGGTGGCGGTGGCGCTCGACGAAGATCTCGGTGAGCCGGTCGTCTTCGAGGATGGCGATCCGGGTCTGGTGCGGATCGCTCTCGATGAGCATCTTGGCAGTCATCGGTCCATCCTACTGGTTGACATACCGCCGCAGGTCGACCCCCAGGATGATGCCGGTCGCGATGAAGCTCACCATGGTGAAGGAGCCTCCATAGGACAGGAAGGGGAGGGGGATGCCGGTGATCGGGAGGTACCCCACCACCATGGCGGCGTTGTAAAGAACGTGGAAGCAGGTGACCGAGAGCAGCCCGGCCACCAGCAGAATGCCGGCGCGGTCGCGCGCCCGCATGGCGATGCGCGCCGCGCTGCGAATGTACACGACGTAGAGGCCGAGCACGGTCAGGACGCCGACGAAACCCCACTCTTCGGCGAGCACCGCGAGGATGAAGTCGGTGTGGCGCGCCGGCAGGAAACGGAGCTGGCTCTGCGTTCCCTGCATGTAGCCGCGGCCCACCAGCTTCCCGGAGCCGACGGCGATCTTGCTCTGGCGCACCTGATAGCCGGCCCCCAGGGGATCTTTCTCGGGGGAGAGGAAGGTGAGGACCCGTTCCTTCTGATAGGGCTTCATGCCGAACGCCCACACTCCTGCCCCGAGGACGAGGGCGATGAGCGCCGCCGTGACGAGGTAGCGCATCCGGATGCCCGCCACCAGCAGCATCCCGGCGACCAGCGGCGAGTACATGGCGGCGCCGCCCATGTCCGGCTCGATGGCGACCAGGACGATGGGCACACCGACGATCAGCACCACGGTGGCGATCTGCCGCAGGTCGAGCACGCGGGTGTTGAGCGAGGCCAGGTAGCGCGCGAGGAAGAGGGCCGTCGCCAGCTTGGCGAACTCCGAGGGCTGGAATTGCCAGGGCCCGATCTGGATCCAGTTCGCCGCGCCGCCGCGCTCGACACCGATGAACAGGACGAGCACCAGGCAGACCAGGCCCACCGCATAGAGGACCACCGACAGGTCGAGCAGCACGTGGTAGTCGATGCTCACCGCCGCCAGCAGCAGCACGATGCCGATCCCCACCCAAACGGCCTGGCGCGGAAAGTAGTCGATCGGCAGCTCGGCGCTCGCGCTGTGCACGGTGGCGAGGCCGATCATGGCGAGGAGCAGAGCCGAGACGGCCAGCCCCAGGTCGAGCGAGGAGAGAAACCGCAGCCGCTGCGGTTTCTTCTCTTCAAGGAGCGGCAGAATGGAGAAGGTCTTTGAAGTATTTTGCATGCAGGGCCTGCGCGATGGGGGCCGCCGATTTGGAGCCGGAGCCGCCGTGCTCGGCGAAGACGACGACGACGAGCTCCGGGTTGTGGAGCGGCGCGAAGGAGGTGAACCAGGCGTGGTCGCGGTATTTGAAGGGCAGGGAGCGGGTGTCGGTGCGCTGCGCCTGGCCGATGACCTGCACGGTGCCGGTCTTGCCGGCCATCTCCGCCCCGGCCACCCGGGCCGCCCAGCCGGTGCCGCCCGGCTCGTTGACCACCGCCCACATGCCCTCGCGGACCACGCGCAGCGCCCGCGCGTCGAGCGGCACGTGCTGCGGCGGCGGCACGTCGGCGGCGGCGATCAGGTGGGGGGTCACCCGGTAGCCGCCATTGGCGATCATTGCGGTCATGGTGGCCATCTGGAGTGGGGTGCTGAGCACCGGTCCCTGCCCGATCGCCACCGAGATGGTCTCGCCCGCATACCACTTGGTGCCCCTCTCCTTCAGGCTCCACGCCGTGTCGGGCACCAGGCCGGCCTTCTCGCCGCCGATGTCGATGCCGGTGAGCCGCCCGAAGCCGAAGGTGCGCGCGTAGCGGGCGATCCGCTCGATGCCCAGCTTCTGGCCGAGGGTGTAGAAGTAGATGTCGCAGGAATTTTTGATCGCCGCGCGGGCGTCCATGGCGCCATGGCCGCCGCTGCGCCAGCAGCGGAAGCGGCGGCCGTAGAAGACGCCGGAGCCGCTGCAAAAGACCCGGGTGTCTTCGCGCACCAGGCCTTCGGTGAGGCCGGCGGTGGCCATCACCATCTTGAAGGTGGAGCCCGGGGAGTAGGTGTTCTGGATCGCCCGGTTCTGCAGCGGCCGGTGGGGGTCCTGGATCAAGGCATTCCACTCGTCCGCCTGCAAGCGCCGGGTGAACAGGTTCGGGTCGTAACCCGGGGAGGAGACGAGGGCCAGGATGGCGCCGTCGCGCGGGTCCATGGCCACGATCGCGCCCACCTTCTCCGGCCCCTCGAGCCACCGCGCCGCTTCCTGCTGCAGCTCCAGGTCGATGGTCAGGTGGAGGGTCTTGCCGGGCACCGCAGGTTTCTGCTGCAGCTCGTCGAGCAGCTCGCCCCGGCTGTCGACGACCACGGTGCGCTCGCCGCCCCGGCCGCGCAAGACGGCGTCGTAGGCCTGCTCGATCCCCTTCTTGCCGACCAGGTCTCCGACCTTGTAGGCGCCGTCCGCGGCGTCGATCTCCTGCTGCGTCGCCTCGCCGACATAGCCGAGGAAGGCGGCGGTCTGGGCGCCGTGGCGATAGAGGCGCAGGTGCTGCACCTCGACCTCCAGCTCGGGGTATTCGAAGCTCAGCGCGCCGACTCGCGACACCTGGGGGAGGGTGAGGTTCTCCGCCACCAGGACGGGGGTGAAGGCGGGCACGCTGCGGTAGCGGTCGAGCAGCGCCAGCAGGTCCTCGGGCCGCCGGCCGAGGACCTCGGCGGCGAAGCCCAGGGCCTTCTCCACGTTCTGGCTGCGGCTGCGGTCGAGCATCAGGTTGTAGCTCGGGATGTTCTCCACCAGCAGGCGCTTCCGGCGGTCGTAGATCAGGCCCCGCGGCGCCTGGATGAAGAGCTTGCGCAGGCGGTTCTCGTCGGCCAGGCGGCGGTATTCGTCGCCGCGCACGAGCTGGACGTACCAGTAGCCGGCCCCGATCACGGCGAGCAGGCCGACGACCAACGCGGCCAGCACACGAATGCGCAGGATCAGGTCGTCCCGATGCTCCCGTACCACCTCCTGCATCACGGCGCGTCTCCTCTCAGCCCAGGCGCAGGCGGCTCAGGCGGCTGCGCCGGCGGGCCTCCGCGGTGCGCCGCCAGTGGGTGGAGCCGACATGGATCAACATTCCGAGCAGCCCGGAGGCCCCGGCGCGCAGTGCCACCCACAGCGGGCTCGGTACCTCCGGCCAAGGTAGCAGAAGAAAGGTGAGGGCGACGACGAGCGCCTGCTGGGCCACGACGGCGAAGCTGACCAGTGCCAGCACGCCGGTCGGCCGCTGGATGACCAGACGCTGCGCCAGCCGTGCGGCGCCGTAGCCGATCAAGGTGTCCGCGAAGCCGAAAAGACCGAAGCCCGCTCCGGTCAACGAATCGTGGACCAGGCCGAGGCACAGGCCGGCGCCGAGGGCGGTCAGCGAGCTGGCTTCCAGCCCGTAGAGCACCACGACGACGAGGAAGACATCGACAATCAGGGCGAACTGGGGAAGCATCCGCACGCCGAGGACGTGGACCAGGACGGCGAGGGCGACGACGGCGAGGAACTTGAGGACGTTCACGGCGCCGGGGCCTCGGGCAGGTCGGACGGAGCGGGCGCGAAGTCGAGCAGGTAGACCTGGTCGAGCGCGCTGAAGTCGACGGCCGGGGCGAGCTCGATGCGGTGGAAGAGCTGCCCCCCTTGAGCGACCGCGGTGACGGTGCCGATCGGGATGCCGCGTGGGTAGACCCCGTCGATGCCGGCGGTCTGCACCACGTCCCCCGGCCGGACCTCCGCCTGGATCGGCACAAAGTCGAGCTCCAGGGTCGCGGAGCCGCGGCCTCTGCCCCGCACGATCCCCTGCCGGCGGGTGCGCACGATCATCGCGCCCACGCCGGCGGCGCGGTCGGTGAGGAGCTGTACCTTGGCATAGGGACCCGCCACCGTCACCACCCGGCCGACCAACCCGTTGGCGGAGAGGACCGGTTGGCTGATCTTCGTCTCGACGCCCCCGGTATAGATGATGAGCGTGCGCAGCCAGGAAGCCTGGTCGGCATAGACGACGTCGACGGCGCGGATGCGGCCGGCCGGTGGCGCGGCGTGGCGCACCGCGGCTCCGAGGCGGCGGGCCTCGCCGGCGACGTCGTTGAGCTGGAGAAGGCGCAGCTTCAAATCCTCCACCTCGCGGCGCAAGCGCCTGTTTTCGTCGAGCAGGGTGCCACGGGTGCGCAGCCCTTCGCCGAGACGGCCGAGGCTCTCCGGAACGCTCGCCACCGCCCGCCCCGCCGGCCCCACGAGGCGCAGCCCCAACGACTCCAGGAAGGTGTCCCCGGCCCGCGCCCCCTGCAAGGCGAGAACGACGAGCTGGCCCGCCAGCACCAGGATCAGCACCCAGCCGGTGCGCCGCTCGTCCACGGGCTAGCGGATCTGGACCTTGCGCAGCAGGTCGATGTCGGAGAGCACCTTGCCGGTGCCGAGCACCACGGAAGCGAGCGGATCCTCGGCCAGCACCACCGGCAGACCGGTCTCGTCGCGCAGCCGCTGGTCGAGATTGCGCAGCAACGCACCGCCGCCGGAGAGCACGATGCCTTTGTCCATGATGTCCGCCGACAGCTCGGGTGGCGTGCGCTCGAGCGCCATGCGCACCGCCTCGACGATGCTGGCGACCGGCTCGGCCAGGGCGTCGCGGATCTCTTCGTCGGTGATCGAGAGTGTCTTGGGGATCCCTTCCACCAGGTCGCGCCCCTTGATCTCCATCCGGATTTCTTCTTTGAGCGGGTAGGCCGAGCCCAACTCGATCTTGATCTGCTCGGCCGTGCGCTCGCCGATCAGCAGGTTGTACTTGCGCTTCAGGTGCTGGATGATCGCGGTGTCCATGGCATTGCCGGCGACGCGCACCGAACGGCTGTACACCGTTCCGGCGAGGGAGATGACCGCCACGTCGGTGGTGCCGCCGCCGATGTCGACGATCATGTTGCCCGACGGCTCGGAGATCTTGAGACCGGCGCCGATGGCGGCCATCATGGCCTGCTCCACCAGGAACACCTCGGACGCTCCGGCCCGCATCGCCGAGTCGCGCACCGCCCGCTTCTCCACCTGGGTGATCTCGGACGGCACGCCGATGACGATCCGCGGATGCACGTACATCTTGCGGCCGTGCGCCTTGCGAATGAAGTACTCGAGCATCCGCTCGGTGACCTCGAAGTCGGCGATGACGCCGTCTTTCATGGGTCGGATCGATTCGATGTTGCCCGGCGTCCGGCCGAGCATCTCCTTGGCCTCGCTGCCGACGGCCTCGATCCGGTTGGAGAGCTTGTTGATGACGACGACCGACGGCTCGCGGACCACGATACCCTGGTTGAAGGCGTATACCAGGGTGTTGGCGGTCCCGAGGTCGATGGCGAGATCTTTCGAAAAGTAACGAAGCAACGAGGCGAGGGGCATCGGCCGTCCAGATCCTTATCGGTAAGAACGCTATGGGTTTTCCACGAAGACACGGTGGCGGCGCAGCGTCTCATTGCCGCTGGCGTCGCGGGCACGGATTTCGATGAAGCTCCAGCCGTCCTTGGAGAGCTGGACGGTCTTGGTGAAGGAGCCGTCGGCCTCGGTCTTGACCTGCTCGCCGTTGATCTCGATCCGTGCGCCGGGCTCGCTGCGGCCGCCGACGATGAAGATACTACCGTACGATTTGACGTCCGCGAGATCGAGCTCGGGCGGCGTCACGTCTTTTTCTCCCGTGCCGCTGCGGAACGAGGCGACCCGGAACTTGCGCGGCGCGCTCCATGGCCCCTGCATGCCGTCTTTGAACGCCGCCACCCGCCACTGAAAAGTCCCCTCGCCGCGCAGGCCCAGGGTGGCCCGGGTCTTCGTCCGGTTCGTCGCGTCGATGACGTTGTCGACGAAAAGATGGTTGCGCGAGACCTGAAGGGCGTAGCGCCCGGCTCCGGGGACCGCCTCCCAGCCGAGCACCAGCTCGCGGACCTGCTCCAGGTCGAGGCTCGCGTTGTCCGCCGGCTCCAGCAGCTCCGGACGGCCGGGCAGCGGCGACGGCTCGGAGAGCAGGTCTCCGGTCTGCACCACCTGCTGCATCGGTTGCACCGCCCGGGTCAGCCCCCCGCTCGACGCCACCTCGACCGTGCCGCGGGTGGTGCCGAAGCGGCCTTCGGACGAGCCCTTGTCGACGCTGACGAAGGCCTCCGAATCCTCGCGCACCCGCGCGACGGCGTTCGGCGTCTTGACGTTGCTGGTGTTCTGGGCGGTGTCCATGTCCACCCAGCCGTACTCCATCTCGATGGACTGGTCGCCGCCGCCCGCCTGGCCGGCCGAGACGATGAACTGGGTGTTCGGGCGGATGGTGTAGAGGGTGCCGTCGCGGAACATGATCTCGGCCGAGCCGTTCTCCGCGGTGCGCACGTAATCGCCGGAACGCAGCGTCGCCCGGCTGCGCGCCTCCTTCCAGTCGCCGCCGTCGCCGCGCCGGTAGAGCACTTCTCCCTGCACCGAGATGAATTGCGCCTGCCCGGCCCCTTCCGGCAGCTGCAGCGCATCGAGGATCGACAAAAGGACGTTGCGGCTCCGCCGCGCACCGTCGAGCGCCTTGCGGTAGTCGTTCTGCGACAGGGAGACCTGGGCCTCCTGGAAGCTCCGGGAGGCGGCGGAGAGCTCCGTCCGGTAGCCCGAGGCGGTTCGCGCCTCCCCTTGCAGGCGCTGCAGCAGCCCCTGCACCTCGTCCATCACCTGCACCGCCTCGCGCTCCAGGGACTTGGCTTCCCAGGACCGGTACCCCAGCCATCCCAACGCCAGCGCGGCCACCACCAGGGCGAGGAACCCCATCCCCCGGAGGGTGTCCACCGAGACGCTGTACCAATACTTCCTAGGGTTTTTCGCCTTCTCGGAGGCCACGTCAGCTCCCTCTCACTGGGGCGGCAAATATAACACAGGCGTGCGTCGCGCGCGGGGGTGTGGTAGATTTTCCTGCCCTTCTTCGCAGGTTGAGCGCAAGCAAGGTGGTCAAGGAGCCTGTGTCATGCTCAAGGTGTTTCGCGAGAATATCAAGTATCTGAGCTGGATTCTTTGGGTCGTCATCGGCCTGTTCGTCCTGTTCGTCTTCGTGGATTTCGGCGGCGGCCTGGCCAAGAACCAGGGGGGGGCCGCCGATGCGGTCGCTGCCACGGTCGGCAGCCGCGAGGTGAAGATCGAGGACGTGCGACGGGAGCTTCAGCAGCTCGACAATCTCTACCGCCAGCTCTACGGCGAGCAGTTCACGCAGGAGATGGCGCAGCAGATGCGCCTGCCGCAGCAGGCGCTGGAGCGGGCGGTCACCCAGCAGATCCTGCTCGCCGAGGCGGAGCGCCTCGGCCTCGAGGTCTCCGACGCCGAGGTGCGTGAGCGGGTCCTCGAAGAAGCCGTCTTCAAGACTCCGGAAGGGAAGTTCGTCGGCCAGGAGGAGTACGTCCGCATCCTCAGCCAGGCGGGCTACACCCCGACGAGCTTCGAAGCGTCGATGCGCCAGGACCTCCTGCGCCAGAAGCTTCAGGACGCGCTGCGCGCCGGCATCTGGGTGAGCGACGCCGAGGTCGAGAAGTCCTACCGCGAGCAGGTGGAGAAGGCGAAGATCCGTTACCTCCAGCTCTCCCGCGCCCGCTTCCCCGAAGCGGCAGAGGTCCCCCCGGCCGATCTCCAGGCCTACTTCCAGGCCCACCAGGAGGAATTCAAGCTCCCCGAGCAGCGCGAGGGCGCCTACGTGCTCGTCGAAACCGACGCGCTGCGCAGCACGGTCCAGGTGCCGGACGCGGATCTGCAGAAGGAATACGAGACCCAGCAGCAGAGCTTCACCCATCCGGAACAGATGCAGGCCCGGCACATCCTGGTACGGATCGACGCCAAGACCACCGAAGCGGCCGCACAGGCCAAGCTGGCCGCGGCGCGGACGCGGATCGAGGCCGGTGCCGACTTCGGCGTGGTGGCGGGCGAGGTCTCCGAGGAGCCCGGAGCCAAGGAGCGCGGCGGTGATCTCGGCTGGTTCGGCCGCGGCCAGATGGTCAAGGAGTTCGAGGACGCCGCCTTCGGCGCCCAGCCCGGGCAGCTCGTCGGCCCGGTCAAGACCCAGTTCGGCCTGCACCTGATCCAGGTCACCGGCCGCCGGGCCGAAGGTGTGACGCCGTTCGAGGAGGTCAAGGAGCAGCTGCGCCTCCGCCTCGCCTTCACCCGCGCCGGGGACCTCGCCAAGACCAAGGCCGCCGAGATCGCCGCGCAGCTCGAGAAGACACCGCCCAAGGCCGCCGAGGACGTGGTCAAGCTGGTCACCGGCAAGCCCGGCTTCACCTCGTCCGTCACCGGAAGGTTCGGCCCCCAGGATCCGCTCTCCGGCCTCGGCCCGGCGCCGGCGCTGACCGCGGCGGCGTTCGCCCTCGACAAGGCCGGCAAGGCGACGCAGCCGGTGCAGGTGCAGCGCGGCTGGGCGGTGCTCTGGGTGTCCGCCATCCAGGCGCCGCGCGTTCCGCCGCTCTCCGAGGTCGAGGGGAAGGTGCGATCCGTCGTCGCCTCGCAGCGGATGCAGGAAAAGGCGCTCGAACGCCTGAAGCAGGCCCGCGCGAGCGGCGCCGGGCTCGATCAGATCGCCGCCGAGCTGCGCGTACCCGTCGTCGAGAGCCCTGAGTTCGGCGCCCAGGGCGGCGTTCCGGGCATCGGCGTCAACCCGGAGCTGGTGGCCGAGGCGATGAAGCTCCAGGTCGGGCAGCTGGGAGGACCCGTGGCTGACGCCCAGGGTGCCCTGCTCTTCGAGGTGAAGGAGCGCAAGGCCTGGGATCCCATCCAGTTCGCCGGCGTCCGCGAGCAGACCCGGGCCGGCGTGCAGAACGAGAAGCTCAACCAGCTCCTCGCCGCCCTGCTCGCCCAGCGCCGCCGCGAGCTGGGCGTCAAGTACGATCAGCAGCTGCTCGACTCCATGGGCATCACCGCCGAGCAGCTCGGCGGCTCCACGAGCAAGGGCTGAGCTGCGACCGTCCGGCTCCCGCCCTCCCGCGGGAGCCGGACCTTCCCCCTCGACGCCATGATCGGCTACCTCCAAGGCAATCTCCTGCGCTCCCATCCCGAGCGCCTCCTCCTCGACGTCCAAGGCGTCGGCTACGAGGTCCACATCCCGCTCTCGACCTACTACGAGATCGAGCGCCGTGCCCTCGGCGACAAGGTGGCCCTGTTCATCCACACCCAGGTGCGCGAGGACGACATCTCGCTCTTCGGATTCTGGACCGAACGGGAGAAGCTGTTGTTCGAAAAGCTGATCGCCGTCTCGGGCATCGGCGCCCGCCTCGCCCGCGTGGCTCTCTCCGGCCTGCCGCCGGACGAGCTGCTCGCCGCCCTCGCGAACGGCGATGTCGGCCGCCTCGCCACCATCCCCGGCGTCGGCAAGAAGACCGCCGAACGGATGGTCCTGGAGCTCAAGGACAAGATGCGCGAGCTCGCCGCCGAGCTGCCCACCGCCTCCTCCGGCACCGCCGCCCCCGCACCGGCCGACCAGGACGTCGTCTCGGCCCTGGTCAACCTCGGCTACAAGAGCAACCTCGCCGAACGCGCCGTCGCCGAGGTCCGCCGCGAAAAGCCGGACGCGGCCTTCAACGATCTGCTGCGGGCGAGCCTGAATCGGTTGTCGAGGGCGTAGCAAAGGACGGCCAGGTCACCAAGGACAACAAGGCCAAGGACCGTCCCTGTTGTCCTTGGTGACCTTGCCGTCCTTTGCTAAGGCAGGAAGTACCCGCTCACGTCGATCGAAAGATCCGCGAACGCATTGCTCCCGTTGATCAGCAGGATCGCCGTCAAGGCGCCGGAGCCGTCCGTGGCGAGCGGGAGGATGGCATTGTTGGAGCGCGTCTGGCCGGCTCCGAAGGTGAGTGTGGCGGTCGCCGGCTGCGGGTAGTTTCCCGGGTAGACCGAGCCGTAACCGGCCCCGGTGGGCGCGATCACCGTGATGTTTGCGGCCAGCGCCCGGGCACCTGCCGGCACACCGCAGTTGCCGCCCGTCCCCTGGATCGTCAGAGCGACCCCCGACAGCACCGGCACCACCCCCAGGCGGGAGTCGTAGATCCGGCACGGATCGATCGTGTAGAAGTCGAGCACCGACGCCGCCGCCAGGGTGATCGGCAAGACGGTGTTGACGCTCCCCGCCGTGTTCTGCACCTGGAAGGTCAACGTGTACGGCCCCGCCGCCAGCCCCGCGGTGTTCCACCACACCGCGCCCCCGTTGATCGCCGCGAGCGGCGACCCGGCGACCGGCGCCGGCTGCCAGCTCAAGGTGAGCGGCGGCTTTCCCGTCCCCGTACCGGTCAACCGCACCATCTGCCCCGCCTCCGGCAAGGCCGGCGTGAACCCCGCGGTCCCCACCAACGGGCGCGGATCGAGGAGGGTCACCGTCTGCGTGGTCTCCGTGCACCCGAGGAAGTTGCAGGCCCGCAGCGTCACCTGCTTGGCGCCGGAGGTGGGAAACGTCACCGTCGGGCTCTGCTGGTTCGAGGTGGCCCCCTGGACGGCAGGGGCCGCAAGGAGAAAGGCGCCCGCCAGGGCGATGGCGTACTGTGCTCTCAGCATGGCAGTTCCTTGAATTGCCGATAGACTATAGGGTCACAGCTTAGAAAGCAAGCCCCGCGCCCCGTCCGCTACAATGCCCGCGATGCATACCGACGACCGCATCCTGTCCGGCGTCCCGGACCCGGAAGACCTGGGGGTCGAGCCGTCCCTGCGCCCGCAGCGTCTGGAGGAGTACATCGGCCAGCGCAAGATCATCGACAACCTGCGGGTGTTCATCCGCGCTGCGCGCGAACGCCGGGAGAGCCTCGACCACGTACTGCTCTTCGGCCCGCCGGGTCTCGGCAAGACGACGCTCGCCTGCATCATCGCCGCCGAGATGAATGCGCCGCTCAAGGTCACCGCCGGCCCGGTGCTCGAACGCGCCGGGGACCTCGCCGCCATCCTCACCAATCTCGACCCCGGCGAGGTGTTGTTCATCGACGAGATCCACCGCCTCGGCCCGACGGTCGAGGAGATCCTCTATCCGGCGCTCGAAGACTTCCGGCTCGACCTGGTGATCGGCCAGGGTCCGGCGGCGCGGACGGTGAAGATCGAGCTGCCCCGCTTCACCCTGGTGGGCGCCACCACCCGCGCCGGCCTGGTCAGCGCGCCGCTGCGCGCCCGCTTCGGCATCGTCCACCGCCTCGAATTCTACCGGCCGGAGGAGCTGACGCTGATCGTCCAGCGCTCCGCCCGGCTGCTCAACGTCTCGATCGACCAGGCCGGCGCCGAGGAGATCGCACGGCGCAGCCGCGGCACCCCGCGCGTCGCCAACCGCCTGCTGCGCCGGGTGCGCGACTTCGCCCAGGTGGAGCGGCTCCCGACGATCGACCTCGCCATCGCCAAGAAGGCCCTCACCCTCCTGGAGGTGGACGACTTCGGGTTCGACGATCTCGACCGCAAGATCCTCGGCACCCTGATCAACCACTACGACGGCGGCCCCGCCGGGCTCAAGGCGCTCGCCGCCGCGGTGGGCGAGGACAGTGGCACGATCGAGGACCTCTACGAGCCCTATCTGATCCAGGAAGGCTTCCTGCAACGCACCCCGCGCGGCCGGGTCGCCACCCGCCGCGCCTACCAGCACCTCGGCCTGCCGCCGCGCCCCGGCACCACCGGCACGCTGTTCTGACCCCGAGCCGGAGACCGCCCGTGCGCCGCGCCGCTCTGATCTACAACCCGAAATCGGGGCGTCAGCGTCATGCCCGGCGGCTCGACGGCTTGACCGCCCGCCTGCGCGCCGGCGGCTACACGATCGACCTCGCGCCCACCGGCGGCCCGGGCCAAGCGACCGGCCTCGCCCGCTCCTTCGCCGCCGCGGGCCTCGACGCCGTCTTCTCCTATGGCGGCGACGGCACCGCCCGCGAGGTGGCCGCCGGCCTGCTCGGCACCTCGGTGCCCCTCGGCTTGATCCCCGGCGGCACCGCCAACGTGCTCGCCCTCGCCCTCGGCCTGCCGCTCGATCCCTTCGCCGCCGCCGAAGCCCTGGCCGGCGCCGTGGTCCGTCCGTTCGACGTGGGCCTCGCGGGGAGCCCCGACGCCGAGCACCCGTTCCTCATGATGGTCTCCGCCGGGCTCGACGCCGCGATCCTCGACGCGCTCGACGTGCGCCTCAAGTGGCGCTTCGGCAAGGCCGCCTTCGTCTGGCAAGGCGCCCGCGAGTGGTGGCGCTACGGCTATCCCGCGCTCACCGTGGAAGCCGACGGCGAGATCCTCACCGGCTCCTTCGCCGCGGTGGCCAACATCCCCTTCTACGGCGGCCCGATCCGCCTGGCCCCGGACGCCCGCACGGACGACGGCCGCTTCGAGCTCGTCGTCTTCCGCGGACGCGGCCGGCGGGCGACCCTCGGCTTCATGCTCGACCTCGTTCGCGGCGCCCACCTGCGGCGCCCCGACGTGATCCTGCGCCAGGTGGAAGAAGCCACCTTCACCGCCCCGGCCGGCGCCCCGGCCCAAGTCGACGGCGACCTCTGCGCCGCCCCCCTCCCGCTCCAGGTGCACCTCGCCCCGGCCCGGCTCCGCGTTCTCTTCCCGCCTTCCTCCAGAAAGAGTTGACCCATGGATTCCCCCCAATCGAGGTGGCCCTCATGAGGATCGACCGGCTCACGTTGCGGAACTTCAAGAAGTTTGAAGAGCTCACGCTGGATCTCCACCCGCGGTTCACCGTGCTGGTGGGCGAAAACGGCTCCGGCAAGACGACCCTCCTCGACGCCCTGGCCGTGAGCCTGGGGATCTGGCTGGTCAGACCACCGGATTCGAGCCTGGCGAGCAGCGGTCGCAACATTCTGCCGACCGAGATCCGGCTGATTCCCTCCTACGAGGGAGACCGGACTCAATTCCGAGAAGCCCGGCCGGTCTTCGTCAAGGCCACCGGGCAGATCAGCGGTTTTCAGGAGGACATCACCTGGACCCGGCGGCCAGAGGGCGAGACCGAGACACACCACTTGTCCGAAATCTCAGAGGCCCTTGCTTGCATCCTGTCGATCTATCGCCGGGATGCCGACGGCAAGGCCGTGCTCTGTCCGGTGTTGGCCTACTACGGCGCCGGGCGCGCCTGGCTCTCCTCCAACCAGCGCATGCCGCCCGAGGCGAAATCGAATGGCCCCGCCCGGCGCTGGGCCGCCTTCCATGATTGCTTCAACGAGCGGATCCGTTTCGATGAGCTGCGCAAGTGGTTCCATCGCGAGACCGCGGCGGCCGGCAACCGGGGAGGGCGGATGCGCCCCGGGTTCCTGGCGGTCCGGCAGGCCGTCCTGGGCTGCGTCCCGGAGGCCGACGGGCTGTGGTTCGACCCCGATCGCGAACAGATCGTGCTCTCGGTCGACGGCGAGCCCCAACCCTTCGAGAACCTGAGCGCCGGGCAGCGCATGATGCTCGCGCTGGTCGCCGACATCGCCATCAAGGCGGTCACCCAGAATGCCCACCTGCTCCCTCCCGACGAGCTGACCCCCGAGGACGAGCCCCTGGCCCGGCTCTTCCAGAAGACTCCGGGCGTCGTGCTGATCGACGAGCTCGACGTGCACCTGCATCCCCGATGGCAGCGGCGGGTGCCGGCCGACCTCAAGCGGACCTTCCCCGGCATTCAGTTCGTCTGCACCTCCCACTCCCCCCAGGTGATCGGCGAGGTCACCCGCGACGAGGTCCGCCTGCTCCGGCCCGACGGCCTCACGCCGCCACCCGTCGCGCAGGGGGCCGATTCGAACTGGATCCTGGACCATGTGATGGGCGGCGCTCTCTCGGAGACGCCCTCTGCCCGCCGGCTCAAGGACGAGGTGGAAACCGCCCTCGAAGAGGGGGACCTGCGCGCCGCGCACGAGGGCCTGACGGCGCTGCGCCGCCTGCTGGACGGCGAGACCGGCGACCTGGTGCGCCTGGAGAGCAGTCTCTACGCCTTGGAGGCCCTCGCCGAGGGGGGCGACACCCGTGAGGACGATTAAGAAGCGCTCCCCGCCGAACGCGTTGACCCGCTGGCGCGCTCCGCGGCTCGCCGCCGATCACCCGGACGGCCTGGACTGCACCTATGAGGAGATGCGGCGCGACCCGGAAGCCTTGGCGGCCGTCGAAGACTCCTTGCTCGCGGAGCAGGGTGGCCTGTGCGCCTACACCGGCCAGCGGATCGGCATCGAGGCACCCGACGGTGCGTCCGGGCACCGCGCGGTCGACTTCCACCTCGAGCACCTGATCCCCCAAGCCCACGGCGCCCCTGGCCAGGACACGGACTATGCCAATCTCGTCGCCTGCTGGCCGCGGCGAAACTGCGGCTTCGAGCCGGCCTATGGTGCCCGCAAGAAGGGCGCCTGGCCCTCCGCCGCGGAGCAGGGCTTGTTCGTGTCTCCCCTGCGAGACGACTGCTCCTCCCGCTTCGCGTTCAACCGGCGCGGCGAGATCCAGCCGGCCCGCGCGGGCGATCCGGCCGCCGAAGAAACCATCCGGCGCCTCGGCCTGCGCGACGCGACCTTGACCGCCCTGCGTCGCGAGGCCATCCGGGGCGCCCTCCACCCGAGATCCCGGCCGATTCGGCTCGCTCAGGCAGAGCGGCTCCTGAGTCACCTGCGGCAGGCCGCGGAAACCGTGGACGGCGGAGGCGCCGCCCGTCTCGCTCCCTACTGCTTCGCCATCGAGCAGGCCCTGGAAAAGGAAATCAAGAAGCTCGCGGCCTTCGGCCGTTAGACAGACTCTCTTCCCGCATCAACCTGGAAAGTGTGAACCCATGGAACGACCGCTCGACCCGATCTTCTCTCCCCGCTCGATCGCCGTCATCGGGGCCTCGCGCCGCCGGGACTCGATCGGCTTTGCTTTGCTGCACAACTTGATCGCCGACCAGTTCAGCGGCGCGATCTATCCGGTGAACCCGCATGCCTCTTCCGTTCACTCGCTCAAGTGCTACCCGAGCGTCGCGGCGATCCCCGATCCGATCGATCTCGCGGTGATCCTGGTGCCGCGCGACAAAGTGCCCGCGGCGCTCGACGACTGCCTGGCCCATGGCGTGCGCGGTCTCGTCGTCATCACCGCCGGCTTCTCCGAGACCGGCCCCGAGGGGGCTGCCCGGGAGAAGGAGCTGCGCGAGCGCGTGCGTGCGGCGGGGGTGCGGATGATCGGCCCCAACTGCATGGGGGTGATCAACACCGACACCGCGGTGAGCCTGAACGCCACCTTCGCCCCCACCCCGGCCCGCCGCGGCTCGATCGGCTTCGTCAGCCAGTCCGGCGCGCTCGGCGTCGCCATCTTGAACGTCGCCCAGGATCTGGGGATCGGCCTCACCCAGTTCGTCTCCATGGGCAACAAGGCGGACGTCTCGGGCAACGACCTGCTCGTGCACTGGGAGGACGATCCGGAGACGCGGGTGATCGCCATGTATCTGGAGTCGTTCGGCAACCCGCGCCGGTTCACCGAGATCGCCAAGCGGGTGAGCCGCAAGAAGCCGATCCTGGTGGTGAAATCCGGCCGCACCGCCGAAGGCGCCCGCGCCGCCTCCAGCCACACCGGCGCCATCGCCGGCACCGACGTCACCGTCTCCGCCTTCCTCGACCAGTGCGGCGTGCTGCGCGCCAATACGATCGAGGAGCTGTTCGACGTCGCCCGCGCGCTCGACCGCTGCCCGCTCCCCCAGGGGTTCCGGGTGGGCATCGTCACCAATGCCGGCGGCCCGGCGATCATGGCGACCGACGCCTGCGTCAACCTCGGGCTCCAGATCTCCGAGCTGTCCGACGCCACCCGCGCCGGCCTGCGCGCCTTCCTGCCCCCCGAGGCGAGCGTCGCCAATCCGGTCGACATGATCGCCTCCGCCACCGCGGAGTCCTACCGCCGCACCCTCGCCGCCGTGCTCGACGATCCCTCCGTGGACATGGCCCTGGTGATCAACGTCACCCCGCTCTTGTCGAACCCGATCGACATCCTCGAAGCCGTGGGCGCGGTCGCCCGCGAGCGCACCAAGCCGGTGCTCGCCGTGATGATGGCGACCGACGAGTTCTACGAAGCGATCAAGGAGACCACCCACCTGCCCCCGGTCTACCGCTTCCCCGAATCCGCCGCGCGCGCCCTCTTCCTCCTCGCCCGCTACGCCGCCTGGGTGCGCCGCCCCGCCGAGACCGCCGTCCCCGCCTTCGCGGTCGAGGACGCCGCGGTCGCCCGGCTCCTCGACACCGTCGCCGACGGCTATCTCGACCCCGCCGACGCCTTCCGCGTCCTCGACCTCTACGGCATCCCGCTCGCGCGTTGGCGGCAGGTGCCCACCCGCGAGGAGGCCCTCGCCGCGGCCGGGGAGATCGGCTATCCCGTCGTGCTGAAGGCCGTCGCGCCGGACCTGGTGCACAAGAGCGAAGCCGGCGCGGTGCAGGTGGACCTGCGCAACGCGGCCGAGCTGGCTCAGGCCCTCGACCGCATGACCGCCTCCGTCGCCGCCGCCGGGCACGCCGTGGACGGCTGGCTCGTCCAGGAGATGGCGCGCGGCGGCCACGAGGTGATCTTCGGCATCACCACCGATCCCCGCTTCGGGCCGCTCCTCATGTTCGGCCTCGGCGGCAAGTACGTCGAGGTCTTCCAGGACGTCCGCTTCGGCGTCCCGCCCCTCGAACGCGGCGAAGCGCTCGACATGATCCGCGCCATCCGCGGCTTCAAGCTCCTCGAAGGCGTCCGCGGCGAGCCCGGAGCGGACCTGGACCTCCTCGCCGACGTCCTCCTGCGCCTCGCCCAGCTCGCTCAACGCCACCCGCGCATCCAGGAGCTCGACATCAACCCCTTCCTCGCCGCCGCCGACCACGCGCGGGCGCTGGATGTGCGGATCCGGGTGGGGGCGCGGTAGGGGAGAGGCCAAGGACGCCAAAGTCCTCGGCCTCCCGGCCCGGGACCAGCCCCTGCTAGACTTCCCCGCATGCTCCTCATCCACAACCTCTCCGAGGTCGCCACCCCTGAAGGATCGACGGCGCGGCGCGGGGCCGAGCAGGGGCGCGTGCGGCGCCTGCGCGGCGCCGAGGTCGTGTGCGACGACGCCGGCCGCATCGCCTTCGTCGGCCCTCCTGAAGACCGCCTGCGCCGGCTCGGTGCGCTGCCGGAGGCCGAGCGGCTCGACGGCCGCGGCGGCACCCTGATCCCCGGGTTCGTCGATCCGCACACCCATCTCCCCTGGGCGGGGACGCGCGAGGAGGAATTCGTGGCCCGGCTCGCCGGCACCACCTACCAGGAGATCGCCGCGGCCGGCGGCGGCATCCTGTCCACCGTGCGCTCCACCCGCCAGGCCGGCGAGGAGGAGCTCGCCACCCTCGCCCGCCGGCGGATGGACCGCATGCTCGAATGGGGCACCACCACCGCCGAAGCGAAGAGCGGCTATGGCCTCTCCCTCGAAGACGAGCTGAAACAGCTCCGCGCCATCCGCCACGCCTCCGAAAACCACCCCGTGGACCTGGTGCCGACCCTCCTCGCCGCGCATGAGGTGCCGGTCGAGTACCGCAAGGAACGCGAGCGCTACATCGACCTCATCTGTGAGGAGATCGTGCCCGCGGCGGCCGAGCAGCGGCTCGCCCGGTTCTGCGACGTCTTCTGCGAGCACGGGGTGTTCAGCGCCGCGGAGTCGCGGCGGGTGCTGGAGGCCGGGGTGCGCCACGGCCTCTCCCCGCGCCTTCATGCCGACGAGTTCGCCGACTCCGGAGGCGCCGAGCTGGCCGCCTCGTTGGGCGCTTTCTCGGCCGATCACCTGATGGCGGTCTCCGAGGCCGGCATCGAAGCGCTGGCCGGCTCCGGAGTGATCGCCATCCTCCTCCCCGGGACCAGTTTCTTTCTGATGAAAAAGCAGCTCGCCCCGGCCCGCCGGCTGGTCGCAGCGGGGGTGCCGATCGCCCTCGCCACGGACTGCAACCCCGGCTCCTCCCACACCGAGTCGATGCCGATGGTCGTCCTCCTGGCCGTGCTCCAGCTCGGCCTGTCGATCGAGGAGAGCCTGACGGCGGCGACGCTCAACGCCGCCTGCTCGCTGGGCCTGGGCGGCGAAGCCGGCTCGATCGAGACCGGCAAGCGCGCCGATCTGGTGCTGCTCGATGCGCCCAACGTCCTCCACCTCGTCTACCACTACGGGATCAACCCGGTGGCCGCCGTGGTCAAGGGCGGGCGGGTGGTGCGCCGGGCGGCCTGAGAGGCGTACAATCCTCGGCTATGCGCCGCCCCCTGCCGGCCCGCGGCTTCGTCTGGGCACTGCTGACGGCAGTGGCGGCCGGAGCCGCGGCGGAGCCGCCGCACGAGGTGGTCCTGCCGTCCGGTGTGCGCTACGTCGACCTCCAGCCGGGAACGGGCGAGGAAGCCCGGCCCGGCAAGATCCTGGCCGTCCGCTACGTCGGCCGGCTCGAAGGTGGCAAGACGTTCGACGCGACCCCGGAAGGCGCCGAGCCGCTCACCCTGCGCCTCGGCGCCGGCGACGTGATCAAAGGCCTCGACCAGGGATTGGCCGGGATGCGGGTCGGCGGCAAGCGCCGTCTGACCATTCCCCCCGAGCTCGGTTTCGGAAAAGAGGGGGCCGGCGAGTGCATTCCACCCAACGCCACCCTCGTCTACGAGGTCGAGCTGGTCGCCCTCCGCTGAGCCGCGCCACCGATTCCCGGAGCCCCGCTTTCACCCGAGTCCCATCCGCTCAGGAGATCTCCATGTCCGTAGAGAATGAAATCACCACCCCGTCCGGCCTGAAATACGTCGACCTCCAGGAGGGCGAGGGCGCCGTCGCCACGCCGGGGCAGACCGTCTCCGTCCACTACACCGGCTGGCTGGAGAACGGCACGAAGTTCGATTCGAGCCACGACCGCCGCTCACCCTTCAGCTTTCACCTCGGGGGCGGCCAGGTCATCCGCGGCTGGGACGAGGGCGTCGCCGGCATGAAGATCGGCGGCAAACGCAAGCTCACCATTCCCGCCGCCCTGGGCTACGGTGCGCGCGGGGCCGGCGGCGTGATCCCTCCGAACGCCACGCTGATCTTCGAGGTGGAGCTGCTGGGGGCGCGCTAGCTTGATCCAGTTCTTCCAGGTCTCCAAGCGCTATCCCGGGGGGCAGACCGCCCTCGACCGGGTGAGCTTCGACATCGCGCGCGGCCAGTTCGTCTTCCTCACCGGAGCGAGCGGCGCGGGCAAGACCTCGCTGCTGCGGCTCATCTTCCGCGAGGACGTGCCGAGCGAAGGGCAGATCCTGGTCAACGGCCGCAACGTCTCCTCGATCCCGCCGCAGAAGATCCCCTATCTGCGGCGGACCATCGGAGTCGTCTTCCAGGACTTCCGCCTGATCTCCAGGAAGACCGTGTTCGAGAACGTCACCTACCTGCCGCGCATCCTGGGCACCGATCTGACGTCCCAGAAGAAGCTGGCCTACCAGGCCCTGCGGCGGGTGGGCCTCGCCCATCGGCTGAATGCGTTTCCCCTGGAGCTCTCGGGAGGCGAGCAGCAGCGGGTGGCGATCGCCCGCGCCCTCATCCACGAGCCGGAGATCCTGATCGCGGACGAGCCGACCGGCAACCTCGATCCGGAGCTCTCGTGGGACATCCTCCGCCTCTTCCTGGAGGTCAACCTGCGTGGCACCACGGTCCTCCTGGCCACCCATGACCGCGAGATGATCCAGCGGGTGGGGCGGCGGGTGCTGACCCTGGATGCCGGCCGGCTGATCCTCGACCAGGAGCTGCAAGGGATCGATCCACCCCGCCTGGAGGCGCCGGCCGAGGCCTTGGAGCCCCCCGGCCCCCCCGTCCTGGAAGCCGCTCCCGAGGCCGGGGCATGAGCTTTCTTCAGGCGCTCCGCGCCTTCTTCCGCGAAGCGGCGATCAATCTGGCCCGCGGCTGGAAGGTCAGTCTGGTGGCGGTGTTGACCATCACCCTGAGCCTCTTCGTCGGGGGCGCCTTCCTCCTCGTGAGCGGCAACCTGCTGGCCTCGGTGGAGCGGTGGCGGGGCGAGATGCGGGTGGTCGTCTACCTGCAACCCGGAATGGCGGAGGACCGGGTGGAGGCGCTCGCCGGTGAGCTGCGGCGGGGACCCGGCATCGCAGGGGTCGAGACCGTTTCGGCGGTGGCGGCGCGGGAACGCTTCCAGGAGGCCTTTCCCAGCCTGTCCGATCTGGTCGAGGGGATGGGAGATGAGCCGCTGCCCCCCTCGCTGGAGGTCACGCCGGCCGATCCGGCGCACCGCCCGCCCGAGCTGCGCGCGTTCCTCGACTCCTGGCGGCGGCGGCCCGAGGTGTCGATGGTGGATGACGACCGCGAGTGGCTCGGCCAGCTCGAGAACGTGGTCGCGCTGCTGCGGGCGGTGGGGCTGGCGCTGGGCGTCGGGCTCCTGGTGGCGGCGATTTTCACCATCGGCAGCGTGATCCGGCTGACCGCCTATCTGCACAGCGACGAGATCTCCATCCTCCGCCTGGTGGGAGCCACCGAGTTCTACATCCGCGGACCGTTCTATGCCGAAGGCTTCCTGCAGGGGCTGCTCGGCGGCTTCCTGGCGACCGGCTTTCTCTGGGCGGGCTCGGCGCTGCTGCACGCCCAGAACCCCGATGCTCTTCTGACCCGGCTTCTCGCCGCCCGCTTCTTGACGCCGGCGGAAGCGGCGGCCCTGGTGGGGCTGGGGGCGGGAGCCGGGCTGGTCGGCGCGATCGCCTCGCTGCGACGGGAACGGCTGACCGTGGCGGAGAACGAGCCGGCGGCAGAATGAAACAGGAAAGGCCCCGCGTTGAGGCGGGGCCTTTCGGGGTGCAGAGGGGCCGGAGCCCCCCGGATCGGATCGTCCTTACTGGACGGTGAGGATGACCACGGCGCGACGATCCTGCGCCACGTCACCGGTGGAGTCGGCAGAGCCGCGCCCCTCGGTGGTGATGCGGCTGGGATCGATCCCGTGCCGGGTGACGAGATAGCTCTTGACGGCCTCTGCGCGCTGCTCGCTCATCTTCTGGTTGCCGGAGGCGGAACCGCCGGCATCCGTGTAGCCGATCACCTGGGCGCGCAGCTCAGGATCCTGCTTCAGCTTGAGCGCCGCCTCGTCGAGCTTCGCCTTGGCGATGTTCGACAGGCGGAAGCTTCCCGGCGAGAACTCCACGGTCACCCGCTCCTCCGGCTTCGGCGCAGGGGCCGGCGGCGGGGGCGGCGGCGGAGGCGCCGGGGCCACTTCCGGCTCCGGCTCGGGCTCCGGCACGGGGGCGGGCGGCGGAGGAGGAGGCTCCGGAACCGGCTCTTCCTTCTGCCGGAACATGCGCGGGAAGAGCGTCAGGCCGACGAGGCCGCCGAGCGGACAGTGCTCGTCGATGTCGCTCAGCTGGGTCAGGTCGGTGCGCAGGCCGAAATTGAAGGCCCAGTTGCGATCGGCGCCGAGCCAGAGACGGCCGCCGGTCGTGAGGTCGATCGCATCCTCGAGGTCGCGGGCGCCTTCCTCGGTGTCATAGAACGAGCCGGCAACCTCGGTGATCCAGTCGAAGTGGTCGGTGATCGGGGCGGCATAACCGATGCCGGCGCTCAGCTCCGAGCTGAACAGCGCGTCGTTGCCGAGATCGCGGTACCCCACCGAGGCGACCCAGTTCGAGGCGCTCCAGTTGAGGCCGCCACCGAATCCGGTGTCGTCCGACGCCACGTCGTCGTCGCCGGTCGGAACCTCGGCGAACAGGTTGAGCGCCAGGTTCGATCCCGCACCACCCGGCTCGCCGAGCAGACGGAACTTCGTACCCACCCGCGCATTGCCGAGACCGCTCGCGTCAATGTCGGGACGCCCGGGAAGGTCGTCCTCGTCGAAGTCGAAGTCGTCGTAGGGCAGCGAAACGCTGAGCTCCCAGCGATCGGTCAGGCCGTAGCCCACGCTGGCATTCAGCCGGTTCCAGTCGAGGCTGAGCTCCTGGTCTCCGCTGCGCCCGAAGACAGGGCCCAGGTCGAACAGCCGATCCCAGTTGTTGTAGTAGAGGCCGAAGGACCAGCCTCCCCGCGGCAGGGTCTCACCACTCAGCAGCGTGAAGAGACCGGTTTCACCCGTTACGGTCGGAGCGTTGGCCTGCTCGCCGGCCATCGCCCCACCCGGGACGAGGCACAGCAGCAGAGCCGCCGCGAAAGCCATACATTTGATACTTTTCATTCGTCACTCCTCCCCCGGCATTTGTGCACCGGAAGAAAGCAGGGGCCGGTCGGCCACTGCAAGTCTTACGACCTATCTGGAACAATAACACCCTTTGGGGCCGTATCGGAGTCAGCGGTACGATTTCACCGAGCAACGCGCTTCGAATCCTCCGTCTCCCCGCAACGCCTGCGCGACGATGGCGGACAGGAAGAAGCGGTACTTACGGAACGAGAAGGACGACTCGAAGCCAATACCCACGTCGGGAATATACGTATCGAAGTCTCCGTAGATTTTACGGTCGAAGCCGGCGTTGCCCGCTCCGGCGTACAGAATCCAGTACCAATTTTGCCACCGAAGCTTGAGAAAGTCATGCTCGGCGTTCAGAAACCAGGGGAAAAAGTATTCCCCTGTTAGGTGCAGCTCGTCGGTCCCGCGCCGGCGCTCGTCGAGGCCCTTGAGGTTCTCCCGGCCGTCGAGGCGAAAGTACTCCCCGGTGGGGATGGTGTACAGATCGCTCGGCTCGGGATCGGGCGGCAGCTCGCGGGCCGGCCGTTCCTGCTTGGACAGGAAGGTGCCGGTGTGGATCCGCCCGACGATGAACGTGCGCGGGCTGACGTCGAAGCGCTTGAGCGCTTCGGCTTCGATCTTCGCGTAGTCGAAGTCCCCGAGGCCGTACGGAAAGCCCCAGGTCAGCGCACCGGTGAAGCCGGCGCCGCCGGGACCGATCTCGCGGAAGGCGGTGAACAACCGCTCGGTGCGGGCGCGGGTCTCGCCGACGATGGCATTGGAGCGCGCATCCTCCGGAGTGCCGATCTGATAGCCGAGGCGCACGAAGGTGTTCGTCTCGCCCCGCCGGAGGATCTCGGCCAGCTCTTCCTTGTTGGTGCTGATCCGGTCCAGCTCGGCGAGCAGGAAGGCGCGCCGCTGGTAGCTCTGCGGCCATTCGACCAGCACCAGGGTTCCGCGGACGCGGTCGAAATCGTTCGAGAACTCCTGGATGTCCTGGAACTCGACCTCGTCGAAGACCGTGAGCTGGGTGGTCCGGTTGTAGCCGTAGTACCGGTAGCGCAGGAAGGCCGCGATGTCGCCGTTCACGAAGTTGTACTTGACCTGCCCTTCGAAGAAGACCTTGTTGACCAGCCGGCTGACCCGCAGGTCGAGGTCTCCCTCGGGAAAATAGACGTCGAGCCGGGGGAGGAAGCCTTCTTCGCCGCTGCGCGCGGGAGGCGCGGGCGCCGCCGCTTCCTGGGCGGCGAGGGGGGCGGCCATCCCCGCCAGCAACACCAGGAGAGAGAGCAGGTGGAGCGGGCGGCCGGGGCGCCGGCGGACGCGGATCACCGGTGGATGAGCTGGGCGACGCGGTCGAGGAAGACCTTGCTCTGGTGGGGTCCCAGGGCGGCGGAGACGACCTTCTCATCCGAGCGCACCAGGTCAAGGATGGCCTCGACGCCGCGGCCGGCGTCCATCTCCGCCCGGCACATCCGGTACGGGGTGTCGAGATCCACCAGCCGCGCATGCCCGGAGAGCAGGTTGAGCGCCTGCTGATGGATGCCCTCCCCGAGGCGTTGCAGGTCCTCGGCGGTCATCTTGTGCAGGCGGTCGGTGCCCAGACGGCTCAGGTCTTCGTGCAGGGTGACCAGGCCGGAGGTGATCAGGCCATAGAGGAGCTTGCAGACCTCGAACGGGCTCGATGCAAGGCCGATGGCGATCTCCTCGATGGAGCGCCGCTCGTCGATCTTGCAGATCAGGCCCCACTCCTGCGGGGTCAGGGAGACCGACGTGGTGGCGGCCAGATTGGTGAAGACCGGGACCAGCCGGGTGGACGGGATCTTCTTGGAGAGGACCTGCCACTCGTCGATGCGGCGGGCCGCTTCCATGAGGAGGTTGGTGTTGGACTTCTGGATGGTGGTCGTGGCGGTCTCGGTGCCCTGGGTGAAGACGAACTCTCCTTCGGGCCAGATCGCCAGCTCGTACACCGCCTCCTCGCCCACGAGGTCCCCGGTGTGCGCGTGGACGATCTGGCCGCCGCGCAAGAAGATCTCGCCGCTCGCCTCGCCCTCGCGATGCAGGGAGAAGACACCGGTCTTGCCCGACACGGAGACGAGCTGGATGATGTCCGGAAGTGGTAGTTCCTTCAGTGATCCCTGGAAGGCCATGGTCATTCACCGAGTCGGGCTGATGCTAGCACAGGCGGCATCTCCTCGTAGAAGAGGGAAGAGTATCACCGGCGTGGCGCCTCGTCGCGCAACCGGTCGAGCCGCAGCCGCTGGCCGCAGCAGAGGGCGACGGCCAGGGCGTCGGTGGCATCGGCGGACCAGCCGGCCCCTGTGACGCCGAGCAACAGGCGCACCATGCGGGCGACCTGCTCCTTGTCGGCCCGGCCGTTGCCGGTGACGGCGGATTTGACCTCGGCCGGCGAGTATTCGCGGATCTCGATGCCCCGGCCGGCCACCGTGGCGAGCAGGGCACCGCGCGCCTGGGCGAGGACGATCAGCGAACGGGAGCTCACGCCGTGAAACGGGGATTCCAGAACGGCGAGATCGGGCGGATGGCGGGCCAGGAGATCCTGCAGGCCGGCGACCAGCCGTGCGAGGCGCTCCGGCAAGGGGAGATCGCGCGGCCCGGAGAGGCGGCCGGCCTCGACGAGGCGAAACGTGGAGCCGCTCCCCCCGGCCTTTTCGAGCAGGCCGAAACCGGTGTGCAGGCTGCCGGGGTCCAGACCGAGGATCCGCATAGATCGTCGTGGGCCATTGTACCGGAGTCGCAGCACCCCCCGTTAACTCCCTCAAAAATCAACACGTTTTCGCTCCCCTCGATTGACTGCGACGGTGCGGAGTGCTAGAAAGCAGGCTGACGTGCCGGAGAGTCGATGCCTTCGATCCTGATCCTCGAGCAAGACCCGCGCTCCCTGGAGCGGATGAACCGGACCTTGAGCGCTCTGGGCTGGCGGGTTCGCGTGGCCGGCGAGGCGGCGCAGGCCCACCAGGCGGCCACCGCGGAGCGGCCCGACCTGGTCATCGTCGCCACCGGGGTGCCGGAAGCCGCGGCGATCGCGGGCCTCTTCTCGCGGCGGGCCGGCGGGCCGGGAGTTCTCGGGCTCCTTCCCCCCGGTGCGACCCCCGAGGCCTTCCCGGGTCTGGCCGCCGACGTTCTTCTCGCGCAGCCGTTCACCGACCAGGAGCTCGCCTCGGCCGTGCAGCGGGCCGGGACGTCCCCCAAGGCGCCCACCGCCGCGCCACCGCGCCCGCAGCCGGAATCGAAGCTCACCTCCCTGGACATCTTCGGCGACGTCCTCGCCGAGGTCGAGATGGCGGACGACGACGCAGAAGCGGCACCGCCGCCCCCGGCCGGCGCTCAGCCGGCCCGGCCGGTGCGGCCGGCGATGGACGACGACCTGAACCGCAAGCTCGAGCGCACCCTCTCCGGCGTTCTGGGGACCGACGCTCCACGGCCGAAGCCGGCCGCGGAGCCGCCGCCCG
>DIHE01000007.1:29401-36518 GCA_002420005.1 Holophagales bacterium UBA5704
CCCGGTCGGGGGGCCCCCCCCCCCCCGGCGACACCCGCCCGCGGACCCCCCCCCCGCCGCACCGCCACGGCCCACCCCGCCGGCACCCGCGGCTCCCGTGGCCCCGGCCGCCGCGGCGCCGCGCCCCCCGGCTGCGCGGAAACCCGAAGCCGCCGAGGAGGACATCGACGCCATCCTCAGCCGCACCCTCGGCACCCTGGAGCTCGGAACCCGCCCGCGCCCCGCGGCGGCGCCGCGCCCGGCACCTCCCGCAGCGCCTCCGGCTCCGGCGGCCCTGATTCCGGCCGTGCCGGCTTCGGTCGTGCCGCCGGCTCCCGCCCCGGCGGTGCCCTCGCCGGTGTCGGCCACCGCTCCTCCCGGCGAGGGGACGGCGGTGCGCAAGGCGCCGCGGTCGGCCGACGGCGGGCTTTCCGAGCTGGCCGAGCTGACCCGCACCTTCCGGGCTCCGGCCGGCCCGGCGCCGCCGCCGCAGCCGGCCCCGGCGCCGCTCCCGGAGCCAGAGCCTGTCCTGGCGCCGGCGCCGGCCCCGGTCCCCGAGCCGCTCCCGGCCTTCGGCCTGGACATTCCCGAGCTGCCCGAGCCGCCGGTTGTTCCGCTCCCCTCCTCCTCCGCCGCCTCCGAGAGCCTGTTCGGGGTGGACCCCTTCGATCTGACCGCCCTCGACCTGCCGCCGCAGGAGCTGACCGGTTCGGACACCGCGTCTCCCCCGGTGGAGGAGATGCCGGCCGTCGACCGCGACCTGCCTCTCGAGCTGGAGCTGGAAGCAGAGCCCGAGCCCCTCCCTCTCCCTCCGCCGCAGGGCCCGGGGGTCCTCGAAGGCTTCGACCCCTCGGCCACCCAGCGTTTCTCGGTGCTCGACGACAGCACCCTCAACGTACCCGGCGCGCAGGCGTTCGGCCAGTACACGCTGCTCGAACGGATCGCCGCCGGTGGCATGGCGGAGGTGTGGAAGGCCCGCATGCGCGGGGTGGAAGGCTTCCAGAAAACCGTCGCGATCAAGAAGATCCTGCCTCACATGACGGACAATTCCGAGTTCATCGGAATGTTCATCGACGAGGCGAAGCTCGCGGCGCAGCTCAGCCACCCCAACATCGTCCACATCTACGACCTGGGGAAGATCGGGCGCGACTATTACATCGCCATGGAGTACGTCGAGGGCAGGGACCTGCGGTCGCTGCTCAACGCCGCCCGCCGCAAGGGGACGCCGATCACCCGCGGGCTCGCCCTGCTGATCGCCGCCCGGCTCGCCAGCGCTCTCGACTATGCCCATCGCAAGCGGGACTTCGAGGGCAACGAGCTCGGGCTCGTGCACCGCGACGTGTCGCCGCAGAACGTGCTGCTGACTCCCGAGGGAGACGTCAAGCTGTGCGACTTCGGCATCGCCAAGGCGGTGTCCAAGGCCGGGCAGACCCAGATGGGGTCCCTCAAGGGCAAGCTCCAGTACATGTCCCCCGAGCAGGCCTGGGGGCGGCCGGTGGATTCCCGCTCGGACATCTTCTCCTTGGGCGCCGTCCTCTTCGAGATGTTGACCGGCGAGCGGCTGTTCTTCGGGGAAAGCGAGATGTCCGTTCTGGAGGCCGTGCGCCAGGGCCACATCCGCACGCCGCGCGACGTCGACCCCTCGATTCCGGCCGAGGTCGACCAGATCGTCACCCGGGCGCTGGCCTACGAGGTGCACGACCGCTACCAGAGCGCGGGCGAGATGATGCAGCGGCTGGAGGCCGTGCTGCACGCAATGGTGCCGTCGCCCGGCCCGGCCGACCTCGCGGCCTTCCTCACCCGCGTGATGGCGCCGGACGAGCCGTCGAGCGACGTGCTGTTCCTGCCGCCCCTCCATGCCCCGGCCCCGGCTCCCGCGCCCGTTCCTGAAGCGGCACCCTTCCCGGCCCCGGCGCCGGCCGCTCCTCCACAGCCGGCCGCTCCGGCGGCGCGCTGGCCGGACGTCGAGGTGCCGCCCTCCCTGTTCACCCCGACGGAGCTCGCTCCCGAAGTGCCGTCACCGGTCGAGGCCGTGGCGGCGCCGGGCGAGGTGCACCTCGAGGAGACCGGTGGAGGCAAAGGCCGGCTCTTCCTGATCCTCGCCATCGTCGTGCTGCTCGCCGCGGCCGTCGCAGCCTTCTTCTACCTGCGGGGACGGAGCGGGGCCGCCCAACCCGGAGCCGAGCCGGCGGCGACACCTCCTCCCGCCGCCCCGGCGACGGCTCCGGCGGCGCCCGCAACCGCACCGATCGACGTCGAGGCCATCATCCAGGAAGAGCTGAAAAAGAAGGATGAGGAGCTGCAACGCAAATATGGCCCCGAGGCGCAGCGGCTCAAGCGCGAGCTGGAGGAGGCCCGGAAGCAGGGTCCGTCGAGACAGGCCCCCGCCACGGAAGGCCAGCCGCCTCCCTGATCACGCCCGGCGTCCTGGATCGGCGAGCTTGTCAGTCGCTCCAAACCGGGGTATTCTCCCGGTCGCCTTCGCAGCACGCCCCGGGATCACGGGGCATCGGTACGCGGCCCGCTTTGCCGTGCCGGAGGAAGCATGAGCCTCAACGACAGTCAGAGAAAGTTCTACGAGACCATCCTCGCCACCACCCGCCAGGAGATGGATGATCTCGATCGCGCGATCGAAGAAGAGCTGGCCAAGGTGAAAGACCGCCTGGCCGAGCTGCAGAACGGGAAAAAGGCCGCGCGCCAGATGTATGACGCCGCCTGCATGCGCCTCGGGATCTCCAACGATCTGGAAGCCGAAGAGGCACAGGGCGACGCCTGATCCCCCTGTCCGGGGGCTTTCGCGACCCATCAGCTCCCATGGCCTGGTTTCGCAAGACCAAGACCCCGAAGCCGATCCGTCCGGAACGGCCGCGCAGCAATGTTCCCGAGGGCCTCTGGGTCAAGTGCGAGGGGTGTAAAGAGGTCATCTACTCGCGCGATCTGGACCGCAACCTGCGGGTCTGCCCGAAGTGCGGCCACCACATGCGGATCGATGCCCGCACCCGCATCGCCCTCCTGCTCGACGAGCCGGAGCCGCGCGAGCTGTTCACCGGCGTCACCCCCACCGACCCGCTCGCCTTCCGCGACACCAAACGCTACCGCGACCGCATCAAGACCTACCAGCAGGCGGTGGGAGAGCGCGACGCCGTGCTGGTCGTCCAGGGGCACCTCGACGAGATCCCGGTGATGGTCGCCGCCATGGAGTACCGCTTCATGGGGGGGTCCATGGGCTCCGTGGTGGGGGAGAAGATCACCCGTGCCGCCGAGCGGGCCTGCGAGCGCCGGCTGCCGCTCCTGGTGATCTCCGCCTCGGGAGGCGCCCGCATGCAGGAGGGGGTCCTCTCGCTGATGCAGATGGCGAAGATCTCCGCCGCCCTCGGCCGTCTGCGCGCCGCGGGCCTCCCGTACATCTCGATCCTCACCGATCCGACGACCGGCGGCGTCACCGCTTCGTTCGCCATGCTGGGCGACCTGAACGTCGCCGAGCCGGGCGCCCTGATCGGCTTCGCCGGGCCGCGGGTGATCGAGCAGACGATCCGCCAGAGCCTTCCCGAGGGCTTCCAGCGCAGCGAGTTCCTGCTCGAGCACGGCTTTCTCGACCTTGTGGTGCAGCGCTCCGAGATGAAAGAGATGCTCGCCCGCTGCCTGCGCCACCTGTACCGTCCCTGACCTCCCCCGACCGGCCGTGAGCGCGGAGCACATCCTCGCCAGGCTCGAAACGCTGGGCGTGCGGCTCGGCCTGGAGCCCACCCGCGACCTGCTCGGCCGCCTGGGCTCGCCGCACCTCGCCGCGCCGTCCGTCCTGGTGGCCGGCAGCAACGGCAAGGGCTCCACCTCCGCCCTGCTGGCCTCCATGGCCACCGCAGCCGGCTATCGCACCGGCCACTACACCTCTCCCCACCTGGAGCGTGTCGAGGAGCGGCTGCAGATCGACGGCCGGCCGATCGGCTCCGACCGGCTCGGCTCCCTGCTGGAGGAGATCGTCGGCACCGCGGAGCAGGCGGCCGGAGCGCCGCCCACCTACTTCGAGGCGCTCACCGTCGCCGCCTTCGCCTGGTTCGCCGCGGAGCGGGTGGATCTCGCGGTGCTCGAAGTGGGCCTCGGCGGCCGGCTCGACGCCACCAACCTGGCGGAGCCCCGGCTTTCCCTGATCACTTCCATCAGCCTGGAGCACCAGGAGTTTCTGGGCGACACCCTGGCTGCGATCGCCCGCGAGAAGGCCGGCATCTTCCGCGCCGGCCGTCCGGCCCTCGCCTGGGTGGAAGATCCGGAGCCTCGAAAGGCCCTGGAAGAGGTCGCCCGGGAGAAAGGGACCGGCCTCCGTTTCGGCCAGGATCTGGTGCGGATCGAAGAGGCCGGCGCCGAAGGGTGGGAAAGCCAGCGCGTCCGGCTCGCCACCCCGGCCGGCCGGTACGACGTGAGCCTGTCCCTGCTCGGAGCCCATCAAAGGAAGAACCTGGGCCTCGCCGTGCTCGCCGCGGAGGATCTGGCGCGCAGCGGCTTCCCGCGTCTCGGCCCGGACGCCATCGCCGCCGGCGCCGCCGCCTGCCGCTGGCCCGGCCGTCTGGAGGTGCTCGCGCTCTCCGGAGGCCGCCGCCTTCTCCTCGACGCCGCCCACAATCAAGAAGGCGCGGAGGCCCTGGCCGCCTTTCTCGCTGCGGCCCCCGCTTCCCGGGTGGACCTCCTCTTCGGCGTCCTGACCGACAAGAACGCCGCCGCCATGCTCGCCGCTCTCGCCCCCCATGCCCGGCGGCTGATCCTCACCACTCCCCCCAGCCCCCGCGCCCAGGATCCGGCCGGCCTGCTGCCCTGCCTGGAAGGAAAGGACGACGTGGAGGTCGAGCCGGACCCGGCGCGCGCCCTGGACCGGCTGCTCCAGGGAGATGGAGAGACGCTGGTGGTCTGCGGATCGATCTATCTGATCGGGGAGGTCCGGGGGCGGGTGATGAGCCGCGCAGACTGACGGAGCCCGCCCTCGGGACGAGGCTCCAGGCTCCAGGCCTGAGGCTCCCGGCTCTCGATCCGGGTTTCTCCGCCCTGGGTCCGAGCTTGCCGGCTCCAGGTCCGAGCCTCGCCGCTCTCGGGAGGGGCCTCCCGGCTCTCGGGAGGGGTCAACCTGCTCGCGGGAGGGGCTGCCCCGCCCTCGGGACACGCCACCCGGCTCTCGATCCGAGTCTCCCGGCTCTCGATCTGAGTCTCCCCGCCCGAGAGCCGGGTACCTCCGCCCGAGGGCGGAGAGGCTCCGCCCGACATCCGGGCTCCTCCGCCCGAGAGCCGGGGTACCCCCGCCCGACATCCGGGCTCCTCCGCCCGACGCCTGGGTCGCTCCGCCCGAGGGCGGGGGTACCTCCGCCCGAATCCGGGCTCCTCCGCCCGCGGGCGGAGGTACCCCCGCCCGCCGTCCGGGCTGCTCCGCCCGACATCCGGGCCGCTCCGCTCGACGTCTGAGTCCCTCCGCCCGCGGGCGGAGCCAGACCTCCGATCTCGCCTGAACCTGAACCCGCCCCCCATCCAAACCGCAGTCGGCTTGGGGTTACTCAGATATGCAGTGTATGCGCTGTTTCCGCAGGCCCGCCCGAAACGCTCGCCCCGGTGGGTGGGGGGCGCCTCGCTGGATTCTCAAAAGGTCGGGCCACCGCCTGCAAGTTGGGTAGCTCTCTTTGTCACGTTTCTGCCATCACAGGCACCATTCCTGATAGAGTGATTTGCGCGACCGCTTCCCCGGAGATGCCCCACGGCAACGAATTCCGCTACCAGGCCGCTGCAAAGCTGCTGAATCCCCAGGGCCACCCACGGAGCTCAATGACGTATGACGTGTTCTTCGTCGCGCAGCCCGACGGAGGGCCGGTTCATCCCCCGGCGGTTCGGAATCACCCGTGACCTCCCCGACCTTCGGCTCCCGATTACGCTGGGCCAGACACAAGAACAGGTCGAGCAGGTCCTCGGAAAAGGGGTCGGCCGCGCCGGTGCCCTGGTGTATGAAGTCCGCACCGATTGGGCGGGGAATTTTCACCGCGCAACTCTCACCCTCGCCCAGGGGAGGGTGGTGGCGATCGACTGGGTTTTCGAGCCGGGCAGAGTCTTCTGCCCCCTTCTCGACAACCTGACCGGCCGGATTCGCGTCCCCTGAGCCACTTCCCCCCTATGCCTGGAACGAAGGCACCAACGGGGTGGTCGGCGAATCACTGATCCGCGGTGGGCTCAACCTCTGAGTGGCTCGCCCGCTCCGTGCCCCCTGGCGAGGTTCCCTTTGCTTTCGTCTTGTCGCCTCCGGCCCGCCGCACCAACCGCCGCGCCAAGTCCGCGGTGGCTCTTTCCTGGGCGACGGCTGCGCGAAACACGGCCAGCGCGGCGAGGGCTTCCGGGGCGAGACCCTGGTGGGCGAAGAGCCAACTCAACTCCTCTGCCAGCACGCGCACTTCGGCGCGCCGCCCGGCTGCCAGGTCGAGCACGGCCCGCTCAAGGCTCACCAGCGCATAGTCAGCCGGCATGGGTTTTCTCGTGAAAATAGAGCCGCGCCTGGTCGAAGCCGGCTCGTGCCCGCACAACCTGCCCGAGGCCCGCCTCACACCGCGCCGTGAGCCAGCCGAGCCGCACCTGGTGCAGAGCCTTCCGAATTGCGGCCGCCAGCAGCTGAAGCTTGGGGAGCGCCGCAGCGGCTTCGGAATAGTTGCCGAGCTGCGCGAGATTCGCCGCGAGGTTGAATTCGATGGCCCAAGCAAGCTCAGCATCGCATCCTCCCAGGGCTTGGGCTTCCCGAAGCACCGCCACCGCCTGCTCATTGTCGCCCATGTGCTCAAAGACCACCGCCCGATTGACAAGATTGCGCGGCACCTCCTCCGCTGGTGCGAGGTCGCGAGCCTCCTGGTTACTTTCCAGCGCTTCGGGGAACCGCCGCTGGTCGCGGCGCAGGGCGCATTCCAGGTCCTTGACGCGCCAAGCGCCGAGCAGTTGCCTGACCTCGGGCGAGGCCTTCAACCAGGCCACCAGGGCGCGTTCAAAGTCCTCGCCGGCCTGGTGCAACTGGTTGGCGACGCGCCGCGCGTTCGCGAGGAGGACGAGGGCAAACCCGCGGATGCCGGCCAGGAACACCTCGACGCCGCTGCAAAGGCCTTGCGGCCCGGCAGCCGAGCTCCGCCAG
>DIHE01000007.1:36726-41336 GCA_002420005.1 Holophagales bacterium UBA5704
GCCCGGCAGCCGAGCTCCGCCAGCGCGAGGGCGCGATCCACCCGGTCGGCCGCCGCAGCCAGGCTCTCGAGGGCGAGGCGTTCGCCCCACCCCCCTACCCGAACCGCAACCGCGGATTCACCCGGGCCTTCTTCAAATACTCCTGAAGCTTCTCCACCAGGTCGGTGGTGACCGCCTTCTTGGCGGCGGCGTCGTGGAAGAGGAGGAGCGCGGCGGTCGCCTCGCGGGCGACGCCGAGGGCTTTGAACACCGCCACCATCTCCGCCGCCAACGCAAGCACCTCGTCGTGCCGGCCGGCCTGATGGTAGATCAGCGCCGCGTCCAGGCTCGCCATGGCATGGTCGAACGGCCACTTGGCAAAGGCCCGCCGCACCTCCGCCAACGCCTCCAGCGCCTGCTCGCGCTGCCCGAGACCGGCCAGCAGGTTCCCCTCCAGCCAGCGGACCCGCACGAGGTCGTGGTCATTCTGCAACCGCTCGGCCAACGCCCGCACCTCCGCCACCACCGGCCGCGCCGCTTCCGCACGGCCCAGGCGGATGAGCGTCCCGGCGAGATTGAACCGGGCGACACAGAACAGCCTGGGCTGGGCCACGGCGTCGACTCTTTCGGCGGCTTCCCGAAGGAGGGCAAGGGCGTCTTCGAGATCGCCCTTCACCTCCAGCGTGTACGCCTTGTTGAGAAGAATTTCGGCGGTGTGGGTGGGCCATGCCACCGCGAGGGCCTGGTCGTGGAGCTTGATCGCTTCCGGGTGTCGCCCCTGGTCGCGGCAGAACGAAGCTTCGAGATCGAGCACCCTGCCGTGGTCGAGCACGCCCTGGTCGTCCCGGCCCTCCTTCCAGAACCGGCGCCCGCGGGCGAACGCTTCCGCCGCCGCCGGGTCGTCGTTCGCCACCCGATGGGCGCTGCCGAGGAAGGGCTCGGCGTAGCCACACAGGCGGGTGCGAAAGGCAGCCGCCCCGGGGACCCGCCGCGCGGCTTCGCAGGCCAGGGTAGCCCATTGCAGTGCCTCCTGCGCGTTGTGGGCGGCCGCCTGGAGACTTTCCTCGCAGAGCAGGACGCACAGGCGCCAATCTTGATAGGCCGGTGAACGGTCGACGAGGAGCGCCCGCTGCCGGGTGCGACGGCGGCGCAGCCGGCTCAGCAGGACTTCGGGCGTGACCTCGGTTTCTTCCTTGGGTCGGCCCATGGACCACAGGACATCGAGCTCCAGGCGGGCGAAGGCAAGAGTGCGATCCAGGAGACCCGCCAGAGCGCTCTGCACGGCCCCGGGGGGCCGCCCCAGGTCGTGCACCGGCGAGTCGATCAGCACATCGCTCGCCAGGGCGCGGCGGAGGAGCTGGAGGAACGAGCGGATGGCGGCTTCCAGGGGACCACGGACACCGCCGGCTTTCGTGATCTTCTGAACCGTCGCGGGCCGTGGCCTCTTGGCGCCGGTCTCAATGCGCGAGATCTCGCTCGCGTGCACCCCGGCCTTCTTCGCGAAGTATTCCTGCGTCCAGCCGAGGATCAGCCGCAGCAAGGCGATGAAGGTGCCCGGCTCCCCCTGGTCTGGCAGGTCGGGCAGGGCGGCGAGGTCCTGCTTCTTCTGGCTCCGGCTCATCTGGCATGACCCTCCGTTGGATAAGTTCAAGGTTCCCGCGGCACTATGTCTCTCAAAAGGCCGGCCCGCGCGGACCCTTTCGGCCGTTCCGGAGCCGGCTTCGTGAAAGGACTCCCATGTTCCGACCCACCCCCCCCCGCACGGTTTTCGCCTTCGTTCTCTGCCTCGGCCTGTGCCTGGGCGCGTCGCCCGCCTGGGCGGCGCCCCAGGCTGCCCCGGCGGGCGGCACCTTCGCCGACCTCTGGAGCTTCTTGGTCAGCTTCTTCGGCGAAGCAGGTTGCATCATTGATCCGTATGGCCGCTGCGGTTCCGGCCAGGCGGGCGCCGATGTGGACCGGGGCTGTGGCCTCGACCCGTATGGCCGCTGTGCCGCGACACCGAGACCGGAAGTCGCTGAGGAAGGCTGCGGCATCGACCCTAACGGTGGCTGCGGACGCAACCTGAGCACGGCCAGCGGCGACAGGGGCTGCATGCTCGACCCGCACGGCGGTTGCGAGCGCTGAGTCTCGGCGGGGGTGCGCCGCACCCCCGCGCTTTCCGCCTGCCGCCATCTCAAGCTCATGCTGCACAGCCGGCAAACCGGAGTGCCGGGTTGGTGCGCGCCGCTTTGAAGTAGGAGCGGAGCTGCGCCACGAAGTCGGCTGTGAGGTCTTGCCGGCCGGCGGCATCGTAAAGAAGGGCGGCGGCGGCGACTTGCTCCCGGTGCACCCCCGTGGCCCTGAAGTTCCGCACCATCTCGGCTGCGAGCTCGCTCACCCGGGGCCAGCGGCCTTGGGTTCTGTAGAGGAGCGCGAGGTCGAGGCTCACCAGGCCGTAGTCGAAGAGCATGGAGCGGGCGGCGAACTCGCGCTGGACTTGCTCCAGTGCCAAGACAGCTTCCTCCGGGCGCCCGAGACCTTCCAGCACGGTCGCCTCCAGCCAGAGGACGCGGGAGAGATCATGGTCGTTGCGGAGATGCTCGGCCAGGGCGCGAATCTCGCTGAGCAGCGGCGCCGCCTCCTCCGCGCGCCCCACTTTGCACAGGGATTTCGTCCAGTTGAAGTAAAGCCCGAAGGAAAGCCGCGGGCGCCCCAGCCCGGCGATCAAGCCGGCCGCCGCCTCCAAGCAGGCAAGCGCGGCTTCCGGCGCGCCCTGGACATCAAAGGTGTACGCCCTGGTGAGCAAGGTGATTCCGACCTGGTCCGGGTAGGCCAGCTCAAGGGACTGCCGGGTGAGGTCCAGTGCCTCCGGGAATCGGCGCTGAGCGCGGCGCAGCGAGGCCTCGAAGTTGAGCACGCGCCCCTCGTCGAGCAGGCCGGCATCGTCGCTTCCTTCCTCCCAGTGCTTTCGTGCCCCCACGAAGATCTTCTCGGCCCGCAGCAGGCTGCCCTGCACGCGGAGGGCGTTGGCGAGGTGGGGTTGGGCGAAGCCGACCAGGCGGGGCTGGAGCCCCCCGGCGTCGGGCACGTGCCGCGCCACGCGGCAGGCGAGGGCCGCCCAGGAGAGCGCCGCGCGGACGCTGTGCGGAGCCAGCTTGATGCTCTCGTCGCAGAGGCGCACGCAGACCGCCCAGGTGTGGAACTCCGGCGCGTCCTCCACCAGGGTGCGGCGCTCGGCGCGGCTGCAGCCTTTCAGGGTTTGCAGGCGCGCCTCCGCGTCCTTGCGATCCGCCAGGTAATGCTTTTCGCGGAACTGGCGCAGCACGCGGGCGTGGACCAGGTGGCCCATTTCGCCGAGGCCGAAGGCGACGGCCTGGTCGAGGATCTGCCATTCTTCGCCCACCGGGTCCACCGGAGAGGCGGCCGCGTGCGGCTCGTCAAGCACGAGCCGGGCGGCGGCGACGCAGCGCTCGACCCGTGCCGGGCCGATGCCGAGCTTGGCGGCCAGGTCGTCCAACTGCCTGCGCGTCAGGGGGACGCCGCCGGTCACATAGCTGGAAATGGTGTTCGGTGAGAAGCCCGAGGCGTCGGCGAGATCCTGGCTGGTCTTTCCGGTCGCCGCGAGCAGGTTCTGAAGTGCGAGACCGAGCACCGGGGGAATCTTCCTTGGCATGAACCCTCCCTGAAGAAGCGATCCTAAACCAAGAGGGTGCGTGGCAGCCGCATTAACGAGACACAGAGCAGAATTTTTCTCGTGACTCGGTGAGACCTCCAAGCAAGCTCCAGATGGCATGAGCAATCGCGCCACTCTTGCCAAAGCGGAAGAAAGTCGTTCTAGCCTTTCCGCCATGGCCAAGCCGCCGATGACCCTCGTCCCACCGCTCCCGCCGCCTGGCGGCGCCTGTCATCTCGCCTGGTACCTGCCGCACATCGCCGGAGTGGTCGGCGGCGGAGCCCGGGTGCGCTACCTGGCGGTGCCGGTGGTCCTGGAGAAGTTCACCAAAGGAACCCGGATGACCCTGGTGCGGGCGGGGGGCGCATGAGGGGGCCGGTGGGGAAGCCGAAGACCACGGGGAGGCCCGGGGCGCCGGGCGGGAAGGAGCCCTGAGATGAGAAAACCACGCAACACCGAGCCGGCGGACATCAAGGAAACCCAGCGCCTGCTCCAGATTCTCAACACCGCCCTGCAATTGCGGAAGGTCCCCCGCTATCGCGTGGCGAAAGCTCTCGGCCACGGCCCGACCTATATGAGCAGACTGCTCAACGGCAGCTTCGACGCGCGGTTGTCGCAGCTTCTGGAAATCGCCCGGTATCTCGGGTTGCAGCCGGCGGAGCTGTTCCAGCTCGCGTATCCGGAGAGCGGCGGCCGGCCGGGCCGGCTGGCCCTGGAGCTCGCCAACGAGCTGGAAGTGACTCCCCTGTTCGTCCGCCACACCGAGGTGCCGGATCGGCTGAGCCGGCGGCTCGCCGGGGCGGTCCATCAGCTGTTCGCCGTCATCAGGGACGCCGTGGAGGACCTGGAAATGAAGGAAGGAGAGGAGTGACCATGCCCGAGCGCCGACCACAGGCTGATCCCGGCGACCAGCAGCCGAGCCCCCCACAGGAAGAGCTGGAAGAGCTGGCAGCGGACCCGCTGGGCGCGGCGCTGCGGG
>DIHE01000001.1:0-376 GCA_002420005.1 Holophagales bacterium UBA5704
GTGTTCCCCGATCCCGCGCAGGCGCTCGACGGCAGCTGGATCGGCAGCGTCTACGAGCTGTTCGCGGCGACGGCGGCGCGGGTTCCGGAGCGGGCGGCGGTGGCCGACGCGGCCGGGGTGCGGACCTACGGCGGGCTCCTCGCCGCGAGCCGGCGGGTGGCGGGCTGGCTGGCGGCCCACGGCCTGCGGCCGGGCGATCCGGTGGCCGTCCTGGCCGTCCGCACCGCGCCGCTGGTCGAGGCGGTCCTCGGCGTGCTCGCAGCCGGCGGCGCCTTCGTGATGCTCGACGCCGCCTATCCGGCCCTGCGCCAGCTCGACATGCTGCGCCAGGCCTGCCCAAGGGCCTGGATCTCCTTCGCCGGCGACGAGGGCGCGG
>DIHE01000001.1:743-1759 GCA_002420005.1 Holophagales bacterium UBA5704
CCCGGGGACGTGGCCTGCATCGGCTTCACCTCCGGCTCGACCGGGGGACCGAAGGGGGTGCTCGGGCTCCACGGGTCCCTGTCGCACTTCCTGCCCACCCACTGCCGGCTGTTCGACCTCGGGCCGGAGGATCGCTTCTCGCTTCTCTCGGGGCTGGGCCACGACCCGCTCCAGCGCGAGATCTTCACCCCTCTCTTCCTGGGCGGGACGATCGTCGTGCCGGCCGCCGCCGACTACGGCCTCGCCGGCCGGCTGGCGGACTGGCTGGGCCGGCTGCAGGTGACGGTGTCGCACCTGACGCCCACCCTCAGCCAGCTGCTGACCGAGCGGGCTCCCGGCGGGGAGGCGCCGTCGGCCCCCGCCCTGCGCCGGGTGCTCCTGGTCGGCGAGTCGCTCACCCGCCAGGACGTGGCGCGCCTGCGCGCCCTGGCCCCCGAGGTGAGCTGCATCAATCTCTACGGCTCCACGGAGACGCAGCGCGCCGTCGCCTTCCACCGCGTGCTGCCCGAGGAGGCCGAGACCGCGGAGCGGGCCGAGCGCGCGCAGCAGGTGCTGCCCCTGGGCCGCGGCGTGCCGGACGTCCAGCTTCTCGTGCTCAACCCCGCGGGTGCCCTGGCCGGCCTCGGCGAGCTGGGCGAGATCGCGGTGCGCAGCCCGCATCTGGCGCGCGGATACCTCGGCAACCCGGAGCTGACGGCGCAGAAGTTCCAGGCCAATCCGTTCACCGCGGGCGACCCGGCCGACCGGATGTACCGCACGGGAGACCTCGGCCGCTACCGCGCCGACGGCGAGGTGGTGTTCGCCGGCCGCCTCGACCAGCAGGTCAAGCTGCGCGGGTTCCGCATCGAGCTGGGGGAGATCGAAGGGGCGCTGACGGCCCTCCCCGGGGTGCACGAGGCGGTGGTGCTGCTGCGCACCGACCTGCCCGGCGGCGCGGGCCTGGTGGCCTACGTGCGGACGGAGGAAGGGCGGGAGGCGGCGCTGCGCGGCGAGCTGGAGGCGCGCCTGCCGGCCTA
>DIHE01000001.1:2074-5385 GCA_002420005.1 Holophagales bacterium UBA5704
CTCGCCACCCAGATGGCGTCGCGGGTGCGCGACGTCTTCGGCGTCGAGCTGCCGCTGCGCAGCCTGTTCGTGACGCCGACCCTGGAGGGGCTGGCCGCGGAGATCGAACGCCTGCGCAGCGGGGGCGCACCGCAACGCCCGACGATCGCGTCCTTCCGCCAGGAACGCGGCACACCGCCGCCGCTGTCGTTCGCCCAGGAACGCTACTGGGCCGGGCGCCACCTCGAAGCGCGCTCGGTGGCTGCGACGCTCCCGATGCTGCAGCACCTTGCAGGCCCGCTCGACCGCGACGCCCTGCGGCGGGCGCTCGCGGCGGTCGTCGAGCGCCACGAGCTGCTGCGCACGGGCTTCCAGGACGGCCCGGACGGGCCGGTCCAGGTGATCCATCCCGCAGTGCCCGTGGCTCTTCCCGAGGTCGATCTCGGTTCGCTCGACGCCGACGCGCGGACGGCCGAGGTGCGCCGCTTCGCCGTCCTCGACGGCCGGCTGCACTTCGACTACGAGCGGCCCCCCCTGTTCCGGGCCACGCTCTTCCGCTGCGCGCCCGAGGAGCACCTCCTGCTCTTCACCATCCATCACGTCGCCTCGGACGGCTGGTCGAACGGCCTGCTGATTCGCGAGGTCTCGGCGTTCTATCTCTCTTTCCGCACCGGCCAGCCCACGCTTTTGCCGCCGCTGCCGGCGCAGTTCCAGGACTTCGCGCGCTGGCAGCGCCGCCTCTCCCGGGAGGAGGCGCAGGAGAGCCAGGTGACGTTCTGGCGCGAGCACCTGCAAGGCGCCGTGCCGATCGATCTCGGCGCCGGCCGGCCACGGCCTCCACGGCGGACCTTCGCCGCGGCGGTCGAGGAGGTCCGGGTCCCGGAAGAGCTGGAGAGGCGGCTGGACGCCTTCTCCGCACACCAGGGGGTGACGTTGTTCATGACGCTTCTCGCCGCTTTCCAGGCTCTTTTGCACCTCGAAACCGGGCGCGACGATCTCGTCGTGCCCTGCAGCTTCGCCAACCGCAACCAGCTCGAAACCGAGGCGCTGATCGGCAACCTGGCCACCGCCCTGCCCTTGCGCGCGCGGCTCCACGGCGTGCGGACCTTCCGGGAGCTGTTGCAGCGGGTGCGGGAGCTGACCCTCCTCGCGCACGAGCATCCGGACATCTTCTGGGAGCCCGTGGTGGAGGGCATGAGCTTTCTCGAACCGGGGGACCGGGGAGGGCTCACCACCTTCAAGATCCTGTTCCAGCTCATCAAGTCGCCCCAGGCGCCGCCGGTCGCCTCGGATCTGCAGATCACCCAGGTGCCTGTCGACACCGGCAGGATCCGCCTGGATTTGAGCCTGTTTCTCTCCCAGGGGGAGCGGCTCGCCGGACGTTTCCGCTACAACCGCGACGTGCTCGATGCCCCGCGCGTCGCCGCTCTGCGCGACCGGTTCCTGGCGATTCTCGCCAAGGTCGTCGCCGATCCGGACTGTCCCCTGGCCGAGGTCGCACCATGAGCCGGGTGGCGCTGGTGACCGGCGCCGGCCGCGGGGTCGGCCTGGAGATCTGCCGCCGGCTCGGCGCCGCGGGCTGCACCGTGGTGCTCACCGCGCGGCATCCCGAGCGCGGGGCCGCGGCTGCGCGCTCGCTGCGCGAGGAGGGGCACGACGTGTGCTTCCGGGAGCTCGACGTCGACCGGCCCGCCGCGGTGCGCGAGCTCGCCGCCCGGGTGATGGACGAGCACGGCCGGCTCGATGCGTTGATCAACAACGCCGCGATCTCGATCGACTCCGCCGGCCTGGCGACCCTGGAGCTGGAGGTGCTGCACCGCTCGTTCGACACCAACTTCCTCGGCGCGCTCGGCTGCTGCCAGGCGGTCCTGCCGTTCATGCTCGCCGCGGGCCATGGCCGGATCGTCAACGTCTCGAGCGACCACGGCTCGTTCCCGAAGCTGGCCGCGGGCAACCCCGGCTATCGCCTCTCGAAAACCGCGCTCAACACCCTCACCGTCATCCTCGCCGACGAGGTCAAGGAGATCAACGTCCTGGTCAATGCCATGACCCTGGGGGGCTCGTGCGAAGACCCGGGGGCGGTGGCCTCCGCGGCGGAGACCGCCGCCTGGCTGGCGACGCTGCCGGACGACGGCCCGCGCGGCCGGTTCTTCCGCGACCGCGCGGAGATCTCCTGGTGATCCGGGCTCGCGCCTACCAGCCGCAGTTGGGCGTCGGGGGCGAGCCCGTTCTGGGGTCCCCGTAGGAAAAGCTGTTCTCGAAGACGCAGGCCAACTGGTAGACGCTGGCTCCGAGGGCCGTCATCAGGCTGCGGCATGTCGGCGCCGTCCACGTCGCGGGGACCGGCAGGTTGTCCCTCCAGACGTTCCCGACGAGGATGCTGCACACCTTCATACCGTTGCCGTTTTGCCAGAGGGAGGTGCCGGCCGGCCCCTGGGGTCCCTGCGGTCCCTGCGGCCCCTGGGGTCCCTGAGGACCGCGAGGACCAGCCGGTCCCTGGGGCCCGGCCGGCCCCTGGAGCGGAGCGCCGCCGAAGTAGCCGTTCATGTCGATGACCAGATCGGAGCCTGCTCCGGCGACCAGGGCGTTGGCGCCGCCGTCGGTGCCCAATGGAACGATGGCGGCGTTCGAAACGATGTCTCCACCCTTGAACGTCAAGGTTGCCACGAGCGGCGGGGTCGCCACCCCCGAAGGAAAGAGGCTCAGGTAACCGGGGCCTCCGGGCCGGACGACGGTCACGTTGACGGAGACCGCCTTCGCCGTCGGCGGAATGAAGCAGTGCGCCACCCCGGCCAGAAGGAAGGTCCTGGCGCGGCCTGCGCCCAGCGGTGGCCCCCCGTAACCGCCGGGAAGGTCGCTGCGCCGCGTGTCCACCACTCGGCAGGGACTGATCCCGACAAACGGCAACGGCTCGGAAGGAAGCGCCGGCGCAGCTTCAGGCGCAGCTTCAGGCGCGGCTTCCGGCCCAGGCGGTGCCGCCGGAGCCCAGGTGGAGCTCGGAACGGACCAGTTCTTGAGCAGGATGTCCTCGTCGGCTTGCGCCGGCCAGGAGCCAACCAGCAACCAGGCCACGAGGCCGACGGCGCCGACCCGATGACCACGTCTCACTCTTCGCATGCTCGTCTCCTTCTGCCCCAGGGAGGGGCGTTTGCTCAGAAGGAGACGCCGCACAACCTCGATTGTTTAGAAAGAACCGCCACCGCTTTCCTCTCACGTCGGCTTGTTGAACTTCCGCATCAGGTCCTCCAGGGTCGCCGCCGGCTTGGGAGCGCGCGGCGGCGGCGGGGCCGGGCGGCCGGGTCCCGGGCGCTGCGGGCCTCCCGGCCGGCCCT
>DIHE01000030.1 GCA_002420005.1 Holophagales bacterium UBA5704
TCCAGATGCCCGACGTTGCTCTTCACCGAGCCGAGCCCGCAATGCGGCGTCTGCGGCCAGCTCTTCCCCGCCGCCCGGTACAGGCGCCGGAAGGCCTCGGTCAGGCCGCCGACCTCGATCGGATCTCCCAGCGGCGTGCCGGTGCCGTGGGCTTCCAGGTAGCCCGCCGAGTCGGGCTCCGCGCCGGCCTCCCGCCAGGCCGCCTCGACCACGTCCGCCTGGGCCTCCGGTTTCGGCGCGGTCAGCGAGGCGGCCTGGCCGCCGTGGTTCACCGCCGTGCCCTTGACCAGCCCGTAGATCGAGTCTCCGTCGGCGACCGCCCGCGAGAGCGGCTTGAGCAGGAGCATTCCTCCACCCTCCGCCCGGACGTAGCCGTCGGCCGCGGCGTCGAACGTCCGGCAGCGCCCGGTCGGCGACAGCATGCCCGCCGCGTAGTAGGAGATGCTGATGGTCGGGCTGCACAGCAGGTTGACCGCACCGACCAGCGCCTGCTCGCACTCGCCGCCGCGCAGGGCGCGGACGGCGGCATGCAGCGCGAACAAAGAGCTCGAGCAGGCGGTGTCGACCGTCAGGCTCGGCCCCTTGAGATCGAGAAAATAGGACAGCCGGTTGGACAGCATGGCGAAGGCGCTGCCCGAGCCGACATAGCCTTCGGCCGCGTCGCACGCGGCGACCAGGACGTCCCGGTAGTCGCTCTGGCAGGCACCGATGAACACGCCGACCTTGCGGCCCGCCAGCTCCGAGGGACGGTGCCCGCCGTCTTCCATCGCCTCCCAGCTCAGCTCCAGCAGGAGGCGCTGCTGCGGGTCCATCAGCTCCGCCTCCTTGGGGGAGATGCGGAAGAACCGCGCATCGAGCTCGTCGATCCGCTCCAGGAATCCCCCCTGATCGATCCCGCGGTGGCGACCCGCCGGATCGACGAACGGCGGCCACTTCCAGCGCCCGGGCGGCAGGCTGCGGATGGCGTCTGCGCCCCGCTCCAACAGCTCCCAGAAGGCCTCCGGCGTCGCGGCCCCGCCGGGAAAACGGCAGGCCATGCCGACGATGGCGATCGCGTCGTCCGCAGCGGCCGGCGGCCCCTGCAGCGGCACGGGGTCCCCATCGATCCGCGCGGCCGTCTCCCGGCCGAGCATCTCCTGGATCGCCTCTTCGGGAACCGTCGCCTCCAGGGCCTTGGCGATCTTCGCCTGGGTCGGGTGCTCGAACAGAAAGGCGGGAGGGAGCTTCACCCCGAACCGCCCCCGCAGGAGCGACTTGAGCTCGACCAGCTCGATCGAGTCGAGGCCCATCTCCATCAGCGGCCGCTCGGCGGCGTAGCCGGCCGCGCGCTCCTCGCCGAGGAGCCCGAGGATGTCCTCTTCGAGCGCCTTGCCGATGAGCCCGCTCCTGTCGTCCTGTGCCGCGGCCGTGGCTGCGGGGGCCGCGCAGAGGATGACGCTCTGGCTGCATCCGGAGCCCTCGCCCTGGGTCGGCAGCGCGAACGCTTCGACGGCTTCGAAACCGGTGCGCTCGAGGACCGCCCGCCACTGCGGCACGCTCAGCAGGCAGGTGTCCGGCAACCGCCGTTCGGGGTCCTCGAACAGCCAGTAGCCGTGCAGCAAGGCTCCACTGAAAAACAGGCAGTCCTTGACGGCGGTGAACTCGTTGAGCACCAGGAGGCCGCCCGGTTTGAGCAGCCGCCGCACCTGCCCCAGCGTGGCCTCGATGTCCCGCGTGTCGTGCAGGACGTTGGCCGCCACGGCGACGTCGAAGCTGTGCGCTTCGAACCCTTGCGCGACCACGTCCTTCTCGATGTTCAGCACGCGGCAGGCGAGCCCCGGGTGCTGCTGTCCGAACCGCTTGCGGGCGTACCGGAGGAAGGACGGGGAGATGTCGGTGAACGTCACCTCGACGCGGCGCGACGACGGCGCGAGCGCCTCCAGGATCGCCGCGGTCGTCCCTCCGGTGCCCGCTCCGATCTCGACGACGCGGCCGCCTTCTGGCCGATCGACCGCGCTGCGCACCGCTTCCGCCACGAGGCCGTTGAAGTAGTCCGCCACGGCGTCGCCGCGGAACACCTCCGCGAAGACCTCCATGCTGCCGTCCTGGAACAGGACATCGGCGACATCGACCCGGCCGGTCAGGATGTCGTCGAAGCGCCCGAGGCAGCACGCCATGAAGCGCAGCAGGCCCAGAGCGACCGGATACCGCTCCGCGAAGCCCGCCGTGAACGCGGCGACCTCTCGCTCCACGTCCTGCAAGGCACCGTCGCGGACGCCCGGGGTCGCCGTCACCCGGCCCCCCACCTCCACGGTGACGAGCCCCTCGGCCTCCAGCCTGCGCAGCAAGGCGGCGAAATAGCGTCTATACTTCGGCACAACGCCGAGGAGTTGCTCGAGCCGGCCCGGCTCGTACACCTCTCCCGGCACGCGGAGCACCCCCATCCGCTGCAGGAGGGCGAGCACCCAGCGGTAGGCGAACCTCCCCAAGGCATGCTCCGCGTTGCGAGGATCGTCCGCCGCCTCGAAAGGCATGGCGACAACCCACCGGTCCAGGTGGCGTGCAACCGACCGGGCCAGGTTCGTCGAGGCGCCGTCCTCTCTCCGGAGAGAGCTCATGATGGTGTCCCCCTCCCCTGGGCGGGAGGTCCACGCAGAAGGCCGGTGCGCACGGCGCCACGGAAGGCCGGCGGCCGTGCGGCGAAGGCCTCGAGGAGCCCGAGCTCCGGCAAGGGAGCCGCCGTCGCGATCCCGACGGGAACCAGCGGATGGAACAACACGGAAACAACGGAAACGGTCGCCACGTCATCGGGTTCCGGCCGGCGGGCGGGCGGCGTCCGGTGGTCGTGGTCCGGAGGGTCGGAGTGCTGGTGCGAGCCGAAGTACAGGTGGGCGTGGTGGCGGGCGTGACCGCCCCCCAGGTGCTCATGACCGCCGGAGACGCGCTCCACGCCGACAACAGCCAGACCTGCCAGCGCCAGCAAGAGCCCGGCCCGACAGACGGCGGTTGAAAAGCGGAAGCCTGCCACGATTACTTGAGCGCCTTGACCGGGTCGAGCTTCGCCGCTCGCCGTGCCGGGAGGATACCACCGAGGAGCCCGGTGGCGAGCGCCGCGGCGACGGAGACCAGCGGCACGAGGGGGGGCGTGCTCAGGTGCTTGACGCCCAGCTTCGTCTCCAGAATCGGAGCCACCGCGGCGACGCCCACCTGGGCCAGCAGCAGACCGAGCACCGAGGCCACGGCCGCGATGAGCACCACCTCGAGGACGATCTGGGCCTGCAGATCGCGCGAGCGCGCACCCACCGCCTTGCGCAACCCGATCTCCGGCGTCCGCCCCTTGATGTTGATCTGCATGATGCTGAGGATGACCAGCGCTGCGATCAGGAACGCGGTCCCCGCGATGAGCGGGATGAAGATGTTGAAGGTCCGGAACGATCGGTCGAGCAGCTCCTGCATCTGCGTCGAGGTGAGCACGCTGAAATCGTCTTCCTGGCCGGCGCCGATCTGGTGCTGGCTGCGCATCACGGACGTGATCTCCTTGCCCACCGCCTCGACCCGGCTGCGGTCTCCGACGACGAAGGTGGCCATCGAGATGGAGGTGATCCGGCTCATGTCCATCAACGTCGTATAGGGCACCTGGATGACGTCGTCCTGGTCGTTGCCGTGCGGATCGACGCCGACCGTTTCGAGAATGCCCTTCACCTCGAAGGGAGCGTTGTCGATGAAGACCTGCTCCCCGATCGGCGAGGCGCCCGGGAACAGCTTGGCGGCGGTGGTCGAGCCGAGAAGGGCGACTTTCGCCCGCGTGCGCACGTCGTCCGCGCTGATGAAGTCGCCGTCCTCGACCGAGCGGCGCCGGACCCGCTCCGCCTTCTCCGAGCAGCCCGCGACGTTCACCCGCAGGTTGTTGCCGGCGTTCTTCACGTCGCGGGCGCCGATGAACACGGCCGGATCCCACTCGGCGAGCCCCAGCTCGCCGGCGACCGCCTCCACGTCGGTCAGCTGGAGGCTGTTGCGCCCGTTGCCACCCCCCATCACCCCGCTGCCCGCGACGAGCACGACGCTGTCCGCCGGGTAGGCCCGCTCGATGAAGGCGGCGAAGGTCGCACGCACCCCCCCCGCGACCGTCTGCAACAGGACCGCCACCAGCACCCCGATGGTGATGCCGAGCCCCATGAACAGCGTCTTCGCCTTGAAGCGCCACATCCGGCGAGACACCTGGCCCCAGAGAAGCGCCCCGTTCACGCGCCACCTCCCGCCGAATCGGCGCTCGAAGCCTCCGGCTCCACCGCTCCGTCGCGGATCCGGATGATGCGCCCGGCCTGCCGGGCGACCTCCAGGTCGTGCGTGATGAGCACGACCGTCGTCCCCTGGGAGCTCAGCATCTTGAACAGCTCGACGATCTCCTTGGACGCCACCGAATCCAGGTTGCCCGTCGGCTCGTCCGCCAGCAGCACGGAGGGCTCGTTGACGATGGCGCGGGCGATCGCGACGCGCTGCTGCTGGCCGCCCGAGAGCTCCTCGGCAAAGTGATGCATCCGATCCGACAGCCCGACGGCGGCCAGGGCGGCCTCGCTGCGCGCCTTGTAGTCTTTGCGGTCGGCGTAGAGGAGGGGGAGCTGCACGTTCTCGATCGCGGTCGTGCGCGGCAGCAGGTGGTAGGCCTGGAAGACGAAACCGATGAAGCGGTTGCGGATACCGGCCAGCTCGTCGTCGCTCAACGAATGGACCGGCCGCCCCTTGAGCAGGTACTCGCCGCTGTCCGGCCGGTCCAGCAGCCCCATCACGTTCATCAGCGTGCTCTTTCCCGAGCCCGACGGCCCGAGGATCGCCACCAGCTCCCCGGCCCCGATCGTCAGCGACACCCGGTCGATCGCCTTGACCGGAGGCGCATTGGGCTTCCGGTACGTCTTGGCCAGATCCCTGAGCTCAATCATTGCTTGCGCTCCAAGTGCTTTTTCCAAGCCTGTTTGTCCGCCACGAGGATCTCTCCCTCGGTCAGGCCGGAGAGGATCTCGACGCTCTGCGGTGTCTGCAATCCGGTCTCCACGTCCCTCTCCTCCCAGCCATCCCCCTTCTTGACCACGACGAAGGTGCGCCCCCGCTCGCGCAGGAGCGCATTGCGCGGGATGTTGACGATGTTCTCCCGGCGCTCGAGGATGAAGGAGACGTGAACCGTCATTTCGGGCCGCAGCAGGAGGCCCTGGCGGTCGGAGATGTCGATCAGGACGACGTAGTTGACGACGTTGTTGACGAGCTGTGCCTTCGGATAGATCGCCTGCACCACCCCAGGGAGGTCGCGGCCGGGGAAGGCATCGACGCGAAAGGAGACCGGCTGCCCGACATGGACCTTGCCGATGTCGTTTTCATCGACGAACGATTGCACTTCCAGGCGGTCGAGATCCACGATGGTCACGAACGTCGGCGCCGCGAAGCTCGCCGCCACGGTCTCTCCCTCATAGGTGGACACCGAGGCGATGGTGCCGGAGACCGGAGCGCGGATCACTGTATACCCGAGATTGATCTGCGCCTCCGCCAGGCTCGCCTGCGCCCGCTCGACGTCCGCCTCGCGGACCTTCAGGGTGCGCCGCTTGTCTTCGATCTGCTGTTTGGGCAGCAGCTCCGCGAGTTGCTCGGCCCGCGACAGCTCACCCTCCGCGAACTCCCTCTCGGCGCGGGAGGAGGCAAGCTGCGCCTCCAGCACATCGACCCGCGCACGCCAGTCCTCGTCGCGCAGGGAGGCGAGCACGTCCCCTTTGGCAACCCTGTCCCCGACATTGACCTTGAGCTCCGCCACCACGCCGGAGAGCTGCGAGCCGACCTTCACCTCGGCCCCCACCTTGGGCTTGACCGTCCCGATGGCCACGGTGGATTCGGTCAAGGTCGACCGGCTCGCGCGGAGCTCGGGAAGCGCCTCCTCCTCGGCGCCTTGCAACACCGACCGGACGGGCGCATAGCTCACCGCCAGCAACCCGGCGACCAGCAATCCTGCTGCCAACATGACCCAACGCATCGTCTGCCGTTCCTTCCCCCCTCGCGCCTAGGCGTCGCGCAGGGCGTCTACAGGCATCACTCTGGAGGCCTTGACCGCGGGGAAGACTCCGAAGACCAGTCCGAGAAGCACGGAGACCAGCAGCGGAAGGGTCACCCCCTCGAGATCGACGGCCATCTGCCATCCCGTCATCTGTGTCAAGGCGGCGATCGCCAACCCACCCAGCAGGAGGCCGGCGAGGCCACCCAGCGCGCTGAGCAGGCAGGCCTCCGCTACGAACAGTGCGGCGATGTCCTTGCGGCGCGCCCCGATCGCCATGCGCAGGCCGATCTCCGAGGTCCGGTCCTTGACGTTCAAATAGGTGACCGCCAGAACCCCGGCCCCCCCGGTCGCCAGGGTGATCGCCGCGAAGAGCTGCGACAACCCCTGCAGGAACGCGGAGCTCATCTTGCGGATCTGGCTCACCCGGATCAGGCTCAGGATGTCGAAGTCATCCTTGACCCCTTCGTCCAGCTCGTGGCTCACCCGCAGCACCTCGCGCGCCTCCTCCTGGATTACGCTCATCTGGTCCTGATGTTTCACCTGAACGAGAAGACGCGAAAGATAGTCTACATTCAAGAGTCGACTGCGGGCCGTCTCCAGGGGGATCAGGATCTGGTCGTCTTCGTTCTGCCCGTCGCTGCTCAAGCCTTTCTCGGCGAGCTGGCCGACGACATCGAAGGGCACCCCGGCGATCCAGATCTGCGAGCCGACCAGGCTGAGCCCGTCGTTGATGCGGCTCGCCACGAACGGCCCGACCACCGCGACCCGGCTGCGGTTCAGGCCGTCCAGCTCGTCGAGGAGCCTCCCTTCGTCGAGCTGGAAATTGCGCACCCGCGGAAAGTCCGGCGAGACGCCCCGCACGGTCGTGACCAGATCCCGGCGGTCGTGCTTCACCTGAAAGCTCGCCTCCAGGATGGGGACGGTCGTCTCGATCCCCGGGATCTGCCGGCGCAGCAACACGCCATCCGATTCCTTGAGACGGTTGGAGGCGTACCACCCGGAGCCCCGGCCCGGCGCGACCGGCACCTGCCCCGCCTTGATCACGAACAAGTTCTTGCCCATCTTGTCGGTGATCGCCTGCAGCTCGCGGTCGGCGCCGGTTCCGAGCGCCAGCATGATCATCATTGAGGCGATCCCCAGGCCCACGGAGCCCAGAGCCAGCACCGAGCGGAAGCCGCTCTTGCGCACCGCCAGGGCCATGATCCGGAGCTGCAGGGTCAGCCGGGTGCTCATCTCTGGTCAAACGGAGGCGACGATTGGAAGCGGTTTCTTGACCGCGGTCAGAAGCGTCGCATCCACCTCCCGTGCCGGATCGAGCGGCATCATCACAACGCTGATCATCCGCTCCCCTTCCACGAAGATCAGGCCGAGGCTGCGCAGCCGCTCCAGCCGGCCGGCGACGCTCTGGGCATCGGAGCCGACGGCACCGGCGATCTCCGCCAGGCCCCAGCCGTTCGCGTCGATGTGGCGCAGGATGCGGGTATCGAGGTCATCGACCGCGTGGAACACCGCCTCCCCGGATCGCGTGTCGCGGACCACCGCGCCCGCACCGTTCTGGTCCAGGGTGAGGCTGGCCTTGAGGCGCCCGTCGAACCCGTTGAAGCGCTCGACCCAACTCGCCGTCCCTTTTCCGAGGCTGTCCCGCCACAGGACCATCTTGGAAAGGTATTCCGAGGCGTAGTTGCGATCCTCGAAGAAATAGGCCAGATTGACCAGGGACTCCTCCGGGAACGGGTAGACGTAGCGGTAGAAGTCGTAGGGTGAGAGCTTCAACCCGTACTCGTCCGCGCGGGTGAAGTACGGGCTGTACCGGTCGAAGCGCACCGGATACGCCCCGGCCGGCGGGCTCAGATGGTAGAGCAGCGGCATGTCTGCAACATATTTCTGATAGACGTCTTCCTTCTCGCCGGGGAACCCGATGAGCAGGTTCCAGACGGGCACGATGCCGTACTGCAGACAATTTTTCAGGAAACGGACGTTCTGAAACGAGGTGACCCCCTTCTTCATCAACCGCAAGGTCCCTGAATTCAAGGACTCGATGCCAGGCTGGATCAGCGTCACCCCGGCCGCGCTCAGCGTCTTCATCTCACGATCCTTCAGGTCGGCCTTGACCTCATAGAAGAGGGAGACGCCATCCGGTGCCTTGACGTGGGGGAAGACCTCGGTCAGGAACTCGCGCGGCATGATGTTGTCCACGGCATCGAAGCGCTTGCAGCGATCGCCGTAGCGCGTGAACATCTCCTCGAAGAGCTGGATCGCCTGGCCCGACGGCATGCCGCGGTAGGCCATCGTGCCGCCATTGAGGCCGCAGAAGGTGCAGTGGGCCCGCTCCCCCCACCAGCAGCCACGCGAGGTCTCGAACAGCAGAATCGGCTCCACCTTGCCGTTCGGGAAATTGCGGGCCATCTCGGCAAGAAAGCCGTCGTAGTCCAGCGGGACCGGCACGTTGATCGGCAACTCCTGGCCGACCGTGTCCTGCCCGTCCAACTGTTCTTTGTTGCTCTTGGAGAAGACGCCGCGGATCGTCTCGCATTTTTCGGGCTGGCCGTTCAGCCGGTGCTCGAGAAATTCCGGGAAGCTCACCAGGGCGGGCCCGGAGAAGACGTAGTCGATGGACGGCACGTGCAGCGCGATCTCCTTGCCCATCGGCGCCTCGCAGTTCGCCCCACCGATCACGGTGACGGCCGCGGGATTCGCCTTCTTCACCAACCGCGCCATGGCGAACGAAGCGGCATTCTGGGCGAACATCGTGGTGAACCCGACGACGTCCTCGGCGCCCAGCCGGTGCTTGCTCACCAGGCTTTCCATGAAGCGCTCCAGCCCCACCCGCTTCGACAGCAGCATCTGGCGCCGCATCTGGGTCGCCGCATTGCGCTGCGGGTAGTACCGTTTGAAATAGGCGTCCGCGTTGTCCGGCTGCTCCGGGAAGGCGACGGAACGGAAAAGCCAGTCGCCAAGGCCGGCATTGCTCGCCTGCACGCTGTTCATCACCTGATAGGTCTCGACGCCGAGGTAGTGCGCGAACTCATGGTTCAGATAGAGGATCCGCACCCGAACCCGGTCCCCGAAGCGACTCTCGGCCACCGACTTGAGCTGCGTCAAGGCAATGGAAGGAAACTGCAGCGTCGCGAATGGCATGTTGACCAAGGTAACATTGAGCACTGGAACACCCCCTGGACTGTTGGCCCCCGGGCCCGGCTGGTTTACCATCTATCTCTCCGCCGGCGCTCATGGTACCCAATAACGTCCATCGGCACAACGCATCCGCCCACCCACCGGGAACGGGCGTCCTGCTCTCCCTCTTGCGGACGGCCGGCCTGCTCTTCGCCTGCGTCGGCCTCACCGCCGCGGGCCTGGAGAGCGTCCGCTCCGGCCATACGCATGTGGCGCACGGCCGGGCGCTCCACCACCATCACGTCCATGGCGTGGCGCACGAGCATCCCGGCTCCGGGCACGACGACCAGCCGCGCGGCCCGGACAGTCCCGACCACCGGAAGCAGAAGTCGGCCACCGTCTCGGCGGCGCCGGCGCTCTTCCTGCCGGCCGGCATCTTCCGCCCCGCGGCTCCTCTCGCCGCGGCGGTCCTCCTGCGGCCTGCCGCGGCGCCGCCGCGCCTTCTCCTCGACCTCGCACGCCTCCTCCCTCCCCGCGCCCCGCCCTCCTTTCCGTCGCTCTCGCGCTGAGACGTCTCGACGATCGATCGACGACCCACCGGCAGACGCCGGTGAGAGAGGATGTGTACGACCATGGGCAACCGATTCATCGGGCGCTTCCTGTTGCTGCTTTGCCTGGGTCTCCTCCGTGTGGCGACGGCCCACGCCCAGGAGACCGAAACCCCGCCCCCCACCGACCAGGAGCTCATCGACGCCGCCCAGTTCGAAGAGGAGGTCGAGGTCAGCGCGCGCGGCGACGACCTCGTCGGCGTCGCCTCGTCCTCCACCGAAGGCGCCACCGGCCGCGTCGACCTCGAACGGCGCCCCCTGCTGCGGCCCGCCGAGCTGGTCGAGACCGTGCCCGGGGTCATCGCCACCCAGCACAGCGGCGACGGCAAGGCCAATCAGTACTTCCTGCGCGGCTTCAACCTCGACCACGGCACCGACTTCAGCATCTGGGTGGACGGCGTGCCGGTGAACATGCCGAGCCACGGGCATGGCCAGGGGTATGCCGACTTGAACTTCCTCATCCCGGAGCTGATCGACACCGTGCGCTTCCGCAAAGGCCCCTATACCGCCGACAAAGGGGACTTCTCGGCCGCAGGCGGCGTGGACATGCAGCTCACCGACGTGCTGGCCGAGCCGCTGGTCCAGGTGACCGGGGGCAGCTTCGGCTATGGACGGGTGCTCGCCGCCGGCACGAAAGTGCTGGGGAACAACCGCGTCACGGCGGCGCTCGACCTCTCCCGCAACGACGGTCCCTGGGACCGCGGCGAGGACTATGAAGGTGTCAAGACCATGGTTCACATGCACCATGGCGACGGCGCACACGGCTTCTCGCTCTCCGCCGTCGGCTACGATGCGAGCTGGCTCTCCAGCGACCAGATCCCCCGCCGCGCGGTCGAGGCCGGGCAGATCGGAGAGTACGGGCTGGTCGACGCGAGCGACCGCGGGAGCACCTCGCGCTACAGCCTCTCCGGCGAGATGCGGCGCGGCTCCGACGACGCCTACACCAAGCTCACCGGCTACCTGCTCTCCTACCGGCTCAGCCTGTTCTCGAACTTCACCTATTTCCTCGACAACCCGGAAGACGGCGACCAGTTCGAGCAGAAGGACGACCGGCTGGTGGCGGGCTTCGATCTGACCCGCACCTGGCTGCGCTCCTGGGGCGGCCGTCCCACCGAGACCTCGATCGGCCTGCAGGTGCGTGGCGACGACATCGACAACGGCCTCTTCCGCAGCAAGAACGCCTTGCGCACGGCGACGGTGCGCAGCGACCAGATCCGCCAGCTCGGCGGCGGGGTCTACGCCGAGAGCCTGGTGCGCTGGAGCGACAAGGTGCGCCCCCGCCTCGGCCTGCGCGCCGACTTCTACAGCGCCGACGTCGACAGCGACCTCGCGGCCAACTCCGGCTCGGCGAACGACGTCCTCTTGAGCCCCAAGCTCGGCGTGGCGTTCGGCCCGTGGAAGAAGACGGAGCTCTACCTCAACGCCGGCTCCGGCTTCCACAGCAACGATGCGCGCGGTGCGACGATCCGGATCGATCCCGTCACCGGCGAGCCGGCCCGCCGCGTCCAGCCCCTGGTGCGTGCCACGGGTGCCGACGTGGGCATCCGTTCGTCGCACGTTCCGGGTCTCCAGTCGACGCTCACGGTGTTCCTCTTGAAGCTCGACTCGGAGCTCGTCTTCGTCGGCGACGGGGGCTCGACCGAAGCCGGCCGTCCCAGCCGGCGCCAGGGGATCGAGTGGACGAACTTCTACCGGATCAACGACCGGCTCTCCGCGGACCTCGACGTCACCCTCGCCCGGGCCGAATTCACCGACGACGATCCGGCGGGAGACGAGATCCCCGGCGCCATCGGCAGGACGGTGGCCGCCGGTCTCTCCTTCGGGGACGACCACAAGCTCTTCGGTGGCCTGCGCTGGCGCTACTTCGGCGACGCCGCCCTGATCGAAGACGGCTCGGTGCAGGCCCGCTCCTCCTCCCTTCTCAACGGGAGGCTCGGCTACGCCTTCACGAACGGCCTGCGCCTGGAGCTCGACGCCTTCAACCTGCTCGACACCCGCGCGAGCGACATCCAGTACTACTACACCTCCCGCCTCCCCGGCGAGCCCGCGGAGGGGTTCGAGGACATCCACTTCCACCCGATGGAGAAGCGCTCGTTCCGGCTGATCGCCACCTGGCGGTTCGGCTCAACCCACGACGCCGGAGGACATCATCACGGAACCGATTCTTGAGGAGCCGGCTCCGGTGGCGCCACCGCGCCTCCCGCCACCCAGGGACGGGCCGGGCCTTCGGCCCATTCTTCTTGAATGCCGGCGAGACGCCAGCGCTCCCAGGGGGCGAGGATCGCACCTCCCGGGGCCACCCCATCCTCATCCTCCCTGAAGGGGGCGTCGTCCGGCCGGCGACGCCCCCTTTTCTTTGGCTCGCCGTCCGCCGAACCCGCCAACCGGCCGCCCTCCTCCGTCAACCCGACCGCGTCCGGGCTCAACCTGTCCGCGTCCGTCCTCAACCCGGACGCTGTACTTCTTAAAACATCCGCGTCCGGGTCGAACCTGTCCGTGGTCGGGCTCAACCTGTCCGCGTCCGTCGTAAACCCGGACGCTGTACTTCTTAAAACATCCGCGTCCGGGCCGAACCTATCC
>DIHE01000145.1:0-2417 GCA_002420005.1 Holophagales bacterium UBA5704
TCTCACCAGCCGGCCGGGCGTCTGCCGGGTGAGCCGGAGGATCAGGCGCAGCACGAAGTGGCGCACGAAGTCGAGCCCGCTGTAGGCGAGCCCTCCCCAGACGCCGAGGACCGCCGCGGTCTGGAGGAGTTGCCCCAGGGTGCCCCGCGGCAAGGGACCCCCGAGCCGGATCAGGGCCAGCACACCGCCTGCGGCTCCGAGCGTGGCGAGTCCCAGGACCAGCCCGGCGACGGCGGCATTGCGCAGCGCCAGCCAGGTCCCCTGGTTCGGCCGCTCTTTCTCTTCCAGCGCCCGGCCGCCCAGGCCGCCGAAGAGGCCGGACAGGCCACCGCCGAGCACGATGAGGAGGAGTGAAAACACCCAGAGAACGGGGCGCAGATGGGCGACGGTAGGATCCGCCCGGAGGTGGAACCGCACCCCGGCGGCGAGAGAGCAGGCCAGCATGGAGAGGGCACCGATCGCCGTTCCGCGCCAGGACCATCGGCGCCACACCAGAGCCTCTTTCACCCGGATGTCGCGATCCCCGCGGCGACCGTTCCCGCCGCCGAGGCGCACGCCGGCCAGGGCACCCCACACCGCACCCCCGAGGAGCGCGGCGCCGGCGATCTCCAGCCGGCTGAAGACCGCGGCGAGGGGGAGCCCGAGCAGGCAGCCGCCCAGGGCGCGCGAGAGGACGGCGTAGGCCAGGAGCTGGCCGCGGGACGCCAGCCAGGACGGTTGCAGGCGTTCGATCTGGAACAAGGCCCGGTCGTGGGCGGCCATGCCACGCGCCAGCCAGGCGAGGGTTCGGCGGGCCGCGTCGGAGAGAGAGCCTGCCTCCTTCTTGTCCCACGGCCAGGGGATGTCCCGGCCTGGCTCCAGCAGCGCCGTAGCGTAGGCTGCGAGGACCTGGTCGGTCCCGCCGGCGGGAAGGTCCGCCGGGGCGGTTTTCTCGAGGGTGCGCTCGATCAGGGTGAGCATCAGCGGGGAGGCTGCCAGCTCGCGCAGATCGGCACCGACGGGTCCGGCGGTGGCCAGCCGTTCGTCGATCTGGGCCGGGGTCAGGGGGAGAAGCTCCACCGCGTTTACGAGCTCGAGAGGCTCCGGCAGCTCCGCGTAGACCCCGCTATGACAGGCGACCGCCATGCCGGTGGCGAGGCCGTGCTCGTGCAGGTGCGCGTTGATCGCCGCGACGCAGCCCGCCCGCGCCTCCGCCGCGGCTTCGTCCAGGCCGTCGAGGAGGGGCACGATGCGATCGCGCGCAATCCAGTCCGCCGCGTCCTTGGTGCCGGCCTGGTAGCGCAGCGACAGCTCGGTCGCCATCCAGCCGGCGAGGCTGCGGTCTTCTTCCTTCCAGGAGGCGAGATGGAACAGGACCGGCACGGGGGCTGTGGGATCGCGGCGCGCCACTTCGACGAGCCCGCGGGCAAGCTCCAGCAGGGCGACCGTCTTGCCGCTCCCCGGCGGCCCGAGGAGCAGCAGGCTGCTCTCCTTGCGCTGAAAGAATTTGTCGATCGGCTCGACCGTCTTCGCCGCGTCACCTGCCGCGGCCTCCCCCAGAGCGGGGCGCCCCACCGCTTCCAGCTTCTCCTGCCGGCGGATACGCAAGCCCCGGCCCTCGGGCACCCGCTTGGAGAGAACGTCTTCGACCCAGAAGCGCTCCACCTTGGCGAGCAGACCGAGCAGCAACTTGCGCTCGGGGGTGAGGCCGGCGGTAGACCGGCGCTCCTGCCGGCCCAGAAGGGCGGCCAGCACGCTCGCCGCGAGGCCTTCCGGGGTGGTGAACGGCTCGACGCAGCGAACCTGTACCCGTTTCTTGAGAGCGTCCAGCCGGCGCGCCCCATCCCCTCCTTCGCGGAGCTCTGCCGGCCACTCCAGATTCTCGTCGATGAGGAAGCAGAAGATCGGCTTGTGCATCCGCTCTGCTTCATCGAGCTCCATCTCGGTGATCGAGACCTCCGCGCCCGGCGGGACGTATCCGTAGCGCCAGGCATAGATGCCGACGAACAGGTCGGCGTCCGCCACCTCCTGCAAGGAGGCTTCGACCGGCTTCTGCTCGCGGGCGCCGAACGACTCCATCTCGCTGGGGGTAAACCCCGCCTCGCGCAGGCGCTCGCTCACCGCCTTCCGGAACGGAATCAGGTCGACCCGCGTGCTGGAGACGAAGACCGTGAGGGGCATAGGTCAGAAATGGATCGGTCGCAGCGAACACTTCGGTATGTACGGGACTATACTAGAGGAAAGATCATGAAGACGACGAGTGAGCGTTCCTGCAGGGCCGCCTCTCTCCTCGCCGTGCTGGTCGCGGGGCTGGTGGCGGTGCGTGCGGAGGCGGGGAGCACGGCGGCCCAGGTGGCGTTCACGCACGGCGTGCTCGCCTTCGAGAAAGGTGAGACGGAGGAAGCGGCCCGGCTGTTCGCCGTGGCGGTCGAGAACGA
>DIHE01000145.1:2657-3558 GCA_002420005.1 Holophagales bacterium UBA5704
GCCTCGAAGCCCGCCATCCTCCCGCGGCCGGCCGGCCGCGCGTCCGCGAAGACCTGCGGCGCGCCCGGGCGGAGCTGGCGGCAGGGACCGGCGCGCCGGTCGCGGTGGCGTCTCCGCCCTACCGGCCGGAGGCGTTCCGCTATCGGGGAGATTCCCCGGTGGGAAGGGTCGATCGGCGTCGCGGCCGGCTGGGACTCGAATCCGGAGCTGGTGGCGGACGACCGGCCGCTCCTGCTCCCGGGTGAGCGGATCCCGGGCGGCGTCCCGTCCGACTCGCAGGTGTCCCTGGACGCCGAGGCCCGCTGTCCATCCGTTCACCCGTCCGGGGGCCTGGAACCTCGGGCTGGCCGTCGCCGGTCACCGGTCGGCGCATCAGGATCTGGACGGTCTCGATCTCTCCCTGGTGTCCGGAGCCGCCTCGCTGAGCCGGGGAGGCGCTTCGGGCGGCTTTCTGGAGGGCCCGCTGGGCGTCCAGCGGGTGGCGCCTGCCCCGGGACGGCTGGCGGTCCTTCTCCAGGCCGGCGGCTCCCGCGCCCGGCTCGGGCGGCGACCTCTACCGCGATGCCGTGGACGCCTCGGCCTCGCTCTTCGTGCGCGAGTCCTCCGCCGCGACGGCACGCCTCGCGGTGACCTGGAGCGACCGCGACTTCCCCGGCGGCCTGGTGCCGCATTTCCGTCCGTCGGGCCGGGAGCTGGCGGGCCGGGTGGACCAGTGGCTGGTGTCCGCGCGGGAGGGCCGGCCGGATCGGTCGCTGCGTCTGGGCGTCGCCGTCGGCCGCTACGACGCCAACCGGATCTTCGAGCGGACGTTCCAGGAGGTGGACGCCGAGGCGGCGATACCGCTGGCGCCGCGCTGGTCTCTCCGGCTGACCGGGACTCTGCGCGAGGACGACTTCACCCA
>DIHE01000145.1:3858-21578 GCA_002420005.1 Holophagales bacterium UBA5704
CTGGCAGGCCACCGGCCGGCTCGCCTGGAGCCTGCGGGCCAGCCACGCGCGGCGCAGCTCGAACGTCGAGATCCCGTTCCTCTCGACTCCCTCCAACCTGTTCGACTACGAGAGGACCGGCGCCTCCCTGGGGGTCCAATGGCACTTCTGACGCGCCTCGGCGCACCGTTCTTTGTGGTCCTCGGCCTTGCCGCGGTCGCCGCCGCGGAGGAAGCACCCCGGGTGGGAGAGGTCGTGCAGGTCGCTCCCAAGGTGGAGGGGAGGCTCGGCGAGCGGACGGCCGAGCTCAAGCCGCAGGAGCCGGTCTACGTCGACATGGAGATCGAGACGCACCGGCGGGCCGGCGCGCGGCTCTCCCTCTCCGCAGGCTCGCGCAAGGGTGGGCTCGTTCTCGGTTCCCGGACGATCCTCCAATGCACCCGGTACGTCGTGGACCTGGCGCTCGGCCGGGAGGAGATGAGCTGGCTGGCCAGGCTCGGCCAGTTCCGGATGTTCTTCGATCCGCCCGTGGAAGGCGCGCCTCTGCGGGAAGGCGAATACCTGATCGAAACGCCCACCGCGAGGATTCGCCTGCTGGGGACCGACCTGGTCGTGCAGGTGGACAAGGACGGCACGACCACCGTCTGGGTGATCGAGGGGGAGGTGGAGGTCACCGGGAAGGCCGGCGCGGAGCTGCGGGTCCCCGCCGGCTCCGGCACCCGTGTCCGGCCCGGCCGCGCGCCGGAGCCGCCGCGGCGGTTCGACCGGGCGGGGAACCCATCGGAGCCCGGCCCGCCTGCGCACCCGGAAGAAACGATCTTCCCCGACCCGCCGCGGCTGGATCTCGTGAGCCTCGACCTGCCGGGGAACCAGTGCTTCTGATCTTCGTCCTCGCCGGCCTCCTGGCCGTCGTTGCCACGCCGGCCCGAGCCGCGTCTCCCTACCCGGCCACCGAGCTGTTCCCGGTGGCTCCCGGCGTCAATGCGGAGCGCGGCTTCTCCGTGGCCGTGGAGGGCGACTGGATGGCGATGGGCGCGCCGCGCGAGGACGTGGTCGACGAGGGCGACGACCGGAAGCGGGAGGCCGCGGGCGCGGTCTACCTGTTCCGGTGGTCGGGGGCGGCCTGGGAGCTGAAGGCGCAGCTGGCGGCGGTGCCGCCCCGTGAGAACGCGCAGCTCGGGTTCGCGCTGGCGCTGCACCAGGGCGTCCTGGCGGCCGGAGCGCCGGGGGAGGGCAGAGTCCATCTCTTCCGGGAGAGCGGCGGCGTCTGGAGCCCGGAGGCGCAGCTTCCGTCGTCCGGGCCCATCCCCCACTTCGGCCGCTCCCTTGCGCTCGATGGCGGGCGTCTCGCCGTCGGAGCCGTGGACGGCCATGGTGACACAGACGGAGTGGTCCATCTCTATCTCGACAGGGCCGGCACCTGGACCTTCGAGCGCCGGGTCTTTCCCCGGCCTCCGCAGACGGGGGAGCGCTTCGGCGCCGCCGTGGCGTTGGCCGGCGACGTCCTGGCCGTCGGCGCCCCCGGATACAACCTGCCGGGTGGAGCACCCGACGCCGGGGCGGTCCATGTCTTCCGTCGCGAGAACGGCCGCTGGCTGCCCCAGGCGAAGCTGTCGTCCCCGGCCGATCCATACCGCGCCGGCCAGCAGCTCGGTTTCGCCGTGGCGACGGACGGCTCGCAGATCTTTGCCGGTGCGCCGACGGCCGAGCCGGAAGGTCCCCGGCTGGTGAGCTCCGGAGCCGTCTACCGGTTCACGCTGCGCGCCGGAGCCTGGGGGCCGGGCGAGCTGCTGGCGGTCTCTTCCCTCGCCGCGGGGGATCAGCTCGGATTCTCCCTCTCTCTCTCGGGAGACCTCCTGGTGGCGGGAGCTCCTGCGCCGCCTCCGGGCAGGGGAAGCGGCGGCATCCGCGTGTTCCGACGCTCGGGAGGGTCGTGGGAAGCCCTGGCACCGTCCCCGGCGGCACCGGCCAACGCGGAACGGCGCGACCTCGCCGGTTTCGCGGTGGCGGTCTCCGGGGAGCGGGTCGCCGTCGGAGCCGTCCTCGGTGATCAGGCGGATGGTGCGGCGGGGGCCTCCTGGTCGTTCCACTGTTCCGAAGAGGGAGACGCCTGTCGCGAGGAATCCGAGGCTGTGGCCCGCGATCCGGATGCAGGGACGCTCTTCGGGGCCGCGATGGCTCTGACGGACGAGCACCTGGCGGTCGGAGAGCCGGACGCGGGTGCGGCCTATCTCTATCGGAAGGCGGGGCTCGGCTGGCGCCAGGAGAAACGGCTCCTGTCCGGCTCTGCAGCGGACGGTTTCGGCTCGGCGGTCGCTCTCGCAGGCGGTCTGCTGGCGGTCGGAGCGCCGCGGGGGCGAGCGGGTGGGGTGTCCGGCGAGCCGGCCGGCTACCCCGGCGGCAGCGTCGATTTCTACTCCCGGGATGGCGGCTCCTGGGCGTACAAGGGCCTCTTCTATCCAGATCCTCCGATCCCGGAGCGGCCTTTCGGTGTCGCGGCGGCCTTCGAGGGCGACCGGGTGGCGATCGGCGCTCCGGGCCTCGACGTTCCGTCGGCCGTCTTCCTCTTTGAAAAGGGCGACCGTGGATGGGGGCTCGCCGGAACGTTCCCGCTCGCTCCCGGCGGCGGCTTCGGCGCCGCGGTCTCCCTGCGCGGCGGGAACCTGGCGATCGGGGCACCGGAAACAGGAGCGGTGTACGTGGTGGCCCGCGGGGAGCACGGCTGGCCGCAGCCGGAGCCACGGGGGTTGCAGCCGATCGCCCCCCGGCTGCCGGGCACCGGGCTCGGCGCGTCGGTCGTGCTCGGCGACGGCGTCCTCGCCGCCGGTGCGCCGGACACAGAGGGTGGCTCCGGCGCGGTCCATCTGTACGAGAGCTCGAAGGGCGCGTGGCAGGGGGGGCGGCTTTCCGCGCCGCCCGGCGCAGCGAGCCGGCTGGGGGCCTCCCTGGCTCTGCTGGAAAGCCGCCTTGCCGTGGGGGCTCCGGACCCGGAGGGCACGGGCCGTGCCTTCCTCTACGATCTGGGGAGAAAAGCCTGGGAGGAGGAGCCGCTCCTACCGCTCGCACCGCGGGTGTGCGGCGGCTTCGGCGACGCGGTGGCCCTGTCGAAGGACTTTGTGGTCGTCGCGAGCCCCGATCCGTCCTGCGGCGACCGGGTGACCGTCTTCGCGCTCCCCCCCGAGGGAGGAGAAGACCCATGAGCCGCAAGGCAGTGGGGCTTCTGGCGCTCCTCCTGGCCGGGGCGCCGCCGGCCGGGGGGCAGCCATGGATGGGGGACCGCCTCTGTGCACCGCAGCTCCCCCGGGGTGCGGAATTCGGCTCCGCGGTGGCGGTTGGCGCCGACGGCACGATCGCCGTCGGGGACTTCCGGCACGACGTGGTCTATCTGATCGTCGCGAACGAGACGGGCTGTTCCGTAGAGCGCACTCTCTCCGGTGAGCCCGGCTCCTGGTGGGGCTTCTCCCTGGCGATCAGCGGCGGCAAGCTGCTCGTAGGAGCACCGAAGGCGGGTGGCACCGGGGCGGCGTATCTGATCGATCTGAGCGACCCCGAGCTCCGCCGGACGGCCCTCGCGCCGACGCCGGCCCGGAGTGGCGACGAGATCGGCTCGGCGGTGGCGATCGATGGAAACAACCTGGCGATCGGTGCGCGGGGAGCCGACGAACGGCGGGGCCGGGTCTATTTCAGCTCCGGCGGCTCGCTCGTGGTGGTGCCGGTCGATGGCCTCGCACCGAGGGCGGAGCTGGGGCGGTCGGTGGCGCTCCACGGCTCGCTCCTGGTGATGGGCGCGCCCCATCCCTACCGTGGCAGCGGCTCGCCGGGGGAGGCCTGGATCTACAACCTGACCCGCCAGGAGCTTTCCCGCCTGTCGCCCGGCGGGCTCGAGCCCGAGGCGGCCTTCGGCTTCGCCGTGGCCGTGGCCGGCGACCGGATCCTCGCCGGAGCCCCTTTGGCGGATCGCGCCGGGCGGGACGCGGGGGCCGTCTACGGGTTCGCGCTCGATGGATCGGAGGGAACGCCGCTCGCTCTTCCCGGCCGGGAGGGAGACCAGCTCGGCGTCGCCGTCGCCGCGGAGGGCGGGACGGCGGTGATCGGAGCGCGCTATGCCGGCGGCGCCCGGGGGGCCGCCTATCTCTGGAGAGAGTCCGGGGTGCAGACCCTGCAGCCCGCCGTTACCGTCCCCGGCGGTGCCCAGCTCGGGTACTCGGTGGCGATCCGGGGTGACGTCGCGGTGGCCGGCGCCTTCCGCGAGAACGGCACCGGTGCCGCGTACCTCTTTCATCCCGAGCCGGCCGTCGAGCTCGCCGGTCTGGAGCTGTCGCCGGCCCCGTTGACCACCTCCGAAGACGGTACGCCCGTTGCCATGACCGTCCGGCTGACCGGCCCTCCCACCGCACCGGTCAAAATCTCATTCGAGGCTGTTCCGCCGCTGGCGGAGCTCTCGCCCTCGGAGTGGATCTTCACTGGCGGCGAACCGGGGATCGTGCGCGTCAAGGGGCTCGACAACACCGACTGCGGACCCCTGCCCGCGCCCCGCTTCACAATCCGGGCGACGGCGGCGAGCGCGGACCCCGCCTATGACGGCCTCGTCCGGATCCTCGACGCCGAGAACACCGACGACGACCGCGCCTGCCTTGCCGTCACCGCCAGGACGGTTTGCACGGATGGCAACGGAACCGTCGTCTACACGATCTCCCTCGCCAATACAGCCCCCGGGGCGCCGGAGGCCTCCGCGGTGCTTCGGGGCACCCTGCCGCCCGGGGTCTCCGTGATCACCGCCGCCGCCGACCGCGGAACGGCCACCACCGACACCCTCGCCAACTCCGTCCGCTGGAGCGGCCCGGTCGCGGCGGCGGGGGGAGGAGAGGCGACGATCACCCTCGTGGCCGCCCTCGACGATCCTCCCGGTTCGGTGCTGAGCTTGCGGCCCCTGGTCACCTATGACCGCGATGCCCGGGGTCCTGCCGAGACCCTCCCGGTCGTCTTCGCCGCCGCAGACGTCATCCCCTGCCCGCCGTGAGGCTCAAGGCAGACGATATAGTCTCCCCATGTCCGCCCTGTCCACCTTCGACCGGCCCTACGTGGTGTCGTGGAACCTCACCTATCGCTGCAACCTCGCCTGTGAGCATTGCTACCTGGACGCCGGTCCCGGGAAGGTCCTCACGCCGGCCTTCAACGACCGCAGCGAGCTGCCGACCGAGCAGTGCTTCCGGGTGATCGACCAGATCGCCGCCTTCGCTCCCGAGTGCGTGACCATCCTGACCGGCGGGGAGCCGCTGCTGCGGCGCGACATCGTCGAGATCATCCGCTACGGTGCCGCCAAAGGCCTGTGGATCGTCGTCGGCACGAACGGCGTCAAGATCACCGAGAACCTGGCGCAGATCCTTCTGGCGGAAGGCGTGCGCGGCCTGGCGCTCTCGCTCGATGCGCTCGACGCCGGGCGCCACGACGGCTTCCGGCGCGTCCAGGGGGCCTGGGAGAACACGGTCGAAGGCGCGAAGATCCTCACCCGCGTCGGCCTGCCGTTCATCGTGCAGACCACGGTGGGCGCCCACAACCGGCAGGAGCTCGCCGCGATCGCCGCCTTCGCCCACGACGAGCTGGGTGCCAAGGTCTGGAACCTCTACTTCCTCGTCCCCAGCGGGCGCGGCTCCTTCGTGAGCGACCTCGCGCCGGCCGAGTACGACCTGGTGCTGGGCGAGCTGGCCGAGATCCAGCGCAGCTGGGCGTCGAAGATGCTGGTCAACGCCAAGTGCGCTCCCCACTTCATCCGGACTCTGCTCACCCAGGACGCCCCCGCTCCTTTCCCGAAGAGCTTCGGCGGTGGAGCCGGCGGCTGCCCGGCGGGCACCCACTACCTGGGTATCCGGCCCAATGGCGACGTCACCCCCTGCCCGTACCTGCCGCTCTTCGCGGGCAACCTCACGGCGTCTGGAGAGATGGGCCTGCGCGAGATCTGGGACGCCTCCGACCTGTTCGTCCAGCTCCGGCGGCGCGACCACCTGGGAGGGCGCTGTGGTCCCTGCGAGCTCAACAACCTCTGCGGCGGCTGCCGCGCCCGCGCCTACGGCATGACCGGCGACGTGCTGGCGGAGGACCCGCTCTGCACCCACGAGCCCGGCAGCCTGCAGGCGGCGGTCGATCGCCTGCGCCCGGCCGATGTCGGAGCGATGGAGTACGGCCAGCCCGCGACGGCGGCGGCGGCCCTCACCTGGGAGCCCGAAGCCAAGGAGCGCATGCAGCGCATCCCCGCCTTCGTGCGCGGCATGGTGACCCGGGCGGTCGAGAGCTGGTGTGAGAAGAACGGCGTCACCGTGGTGAGCGGCCCGGTTCTCGAAGAGATCCGGGCGCGGATGCCGACGCCGAAGGTGTTCGGGATGGGGAAGCCGACCTAGTCGGCGGCCCCCCCGTCCGGAATCAATTGAAGAAGTCGTCCTCGCCGCTCGTCGCCGCGGCGGCCACCTGCTCGTCCATCCACGCCTGGAACTCGGCCGGCTCCTGGATGGTCACGAAGCCGCGCATGCGGTAGTGGCCGAGGCCGCAGAGCTGGGCGCAGGCGATCTCATAGACGAACTCGGGCTTGCCGGTCTTTTCGCGCATCTTGGCGGTGGTCACCGTCGGCACCCACCAGACCGGGATGTCGATCCCCGGCACGGCGTCCTGCTTGATGCGGAACTCGGGCACGTTGAAGCTGTGGATCACGTCCTTGCTGCTCAGGTGGACGATCGCCGGCTTGTCGACCGGCAGGTTGAGCTGGTTGACCGTGGTGACGTCGTCCTTCGCCGCCGGATCGTCGCGGTCGAGCCCGAGAGGATTGCTCTGGAGGTCGATCTTGTCGATCGAGGTGCGGCCGAAGACGCCGTCCGGGCCGGGATAGTGGGCGTTCCAGGCGAACTGTTCGGCCACCAGGCGGACCACGACGGCGTCCTTTTCGTCAGGGAAGTCGGCGACGCGATCCTTCCAGAGCGGGATGGCCAAGCCGACCAGCAGGATGCCCTCCGCCAGCGCCACCGCCCCCTCCAGCCAGGTCGAGGCATGGCTGGTGACGCCGGTGTAGTTGGCGACCGGATTCCTCGACCGCCGGAAACGCCACAGCGCGATGACGAAGAAGGCCAGCCATCCGATGAAGAGAACAAGCATCAACCAATGCACCCAGGTCAGGGTGCCGTCGATCTGGGCGCCGTGCGCCGCGGCATTCGGGGGAAGCCACCGGTCCATCATGTCGAAGAGCTCCGCTGGAATTGGGCCCACTCCGAGGCGATCTGATCGATCTCGGTCTGTCGAGCACGGTTACGCAGGTAGAAGAAGAACCTCGCCAGGCCGCCGAGCACCGCCACGGTCACTCCGAGGAGCAGGAAGACCCCGAGGCGGGCTCCGCTGACGAGCGGCGAGCTGCTGGACTTCGCCGCGCCATAGCACACCTCACAGGCCGCCGCCGGAACAGCGGCCCAGAGGGCGAGGACGAAAAGGGACAGGCGCTTCATGGCCGCCTCCGCGAGTACCGCAGGAACCAGGTCTCGTAGGCGATGAGCCCCAGGCCCACGGCGAACGCTCCGATGCCCCCGAGAAGGCGTGGAGTGCCGGAGAGCCCGGAGGGACCCAGGGCCCACGCGCCGACCAGGAAAGACAGGGCGATCGCGCAGGCGATGAAGACGAGATGAAAGTTCTTGAGGCCCATGATGAGTCCGCCGTTCTCAGTAGTGGATCGGGTCGTAGTGGGTCCACAGCGGCAGCAGCAGAACGGCGAAGAAGAAGGCCACGGTGAAGGCCAGCACCCAATAGATCAGCTTGCGCTCGGAGAGCAGGTGCATGAAGTAGCCCGCGACGAGCCCGCCTTTGACCGAGGCCACGATCAGGGCGAGCGTCACGGCATAGGGGGTCGGAAGGTGGACCCGCGAGATCGCCACCGTGACGATGGTGAGGGCCATCAGGGTGACGAAGATCAGGATGTACGTCTTGACCTGCCGGTCGATGTTCGTGTGGTCACTCATGGCGCAGGTTCCTGGGCTCTCTAGAGAAGGTAGAGAATGGGGAAGAGGAAGATCCAGACCAGATCGACGAAGTGCCAGAACAGTCCGGAGTTTTCCACCCGGTTCGTGAAGTGCTCCGGGGAGGTCTTCCAGAGCTTGGAGCCCGGTCCCCAGAGATAGGCGTTGACCGCCATGCCGCCGATCACGTGCAGCCCGTGCAGGCCGGTGAGCGTGAAGTAGATGGCCAGGAAGGTGTTGGTGCTCGGGAACAGGCCATGGTGGAATTTGGTCGAATACTCGACGTACTTGATGCCCAGGAAGCCGAAGCCGGCGAGCACCGTCAAGGCCTGGTACAGGCGGAACTTGCCGAAGTCGTTGCGCTTGAGGGAGGCCCAGGCCATCACCATGGTGACCGACGAGGTGATCAGCACCACGGTGTTGACCGTGGCGAGGGGCACGTTGAGGATCGAGTCGCCGCGCGGCCAGGCGCCGGGCGCGGCACCCATCCGCAACATGAGATAGCTGGCGAACAGGGCTCCGAAGAGCATGACCTCGGAGGCGAGGAACAGCCAGATGGCGATCTTGCCGTTGTTGAGCCCGGTGTCGGGCCGTTCTGCGACGGTATAAGGAATTTCCATGGCCTCGCCTCAGCCTGCCTTCTGCGCCGAAAGGAACTGCGGTGTGAAGTCGCTGGGATGTCCCGGCACGCTGTACTCATAGGGTCCGCGGTGTACCGAGGGCTCGGTGATGAAATTGCCGTGCGGCGGCGGCGAAGGGGCCGCCCATTCCAGGGTCGTCGCGTCCCAGGGGTTGTCCCCCACCTTCTCGCCGTGCTTGATGCTGCGGAAGAAGTTGATGATGAAGGGGATCTGCGAGAGGCCCAGGCCCCAGGCGGACATCGACATGAACACGTTCCAGTGAATGACGTCCTGGGCGAAGTCGTAGGAGGCGCCACCGTCATAGAGGCGCCGGGAGACGCCGGCCAGGCCCTGGATGAACATCGGCATGAAGATGCCGTTCATGAAGATCAAGGAAGGCCAGAAGTGGAGCTTGCCGAGGAAGTCGTTCATCTTGCGCCCGGTGGCCTTGGGGAACCAGTAGTAGATGCCGGCGAACAGGGCGAACAGGGTGCCCGGCGCCACCACGTAGTGGAAGTGGCCGATCACGTAGTAGGTGTCGTGCAACGGGATGTCCGCGGCGGAGAGCCCGAGCGGCAGACCGGTCAGGCCGCCGATGCCGAACATCGGCAGGAAGGCGAGCGCGAAGAGCATCGGCGCGTTGAAGCGGATCGAGCCGCCCCAGAGCGACAGCAGCAGCGAGCTCAGCAGCACCACCGAGGGGATCGAGATGATCATCGTGGTGGTCTGGAAGAAGGCGGCCATCGTGGTGCCCATGCCGGTGAAGAACATGTGGTGCGCCCAGACGATGAACGACATGAAGCCCAGGAACCAGACCGCGTAGACCATCATCTTGTAGCCGAAGACGGGCTTGCGGGTGTTGTTGGCGATCACCTCGGCCACGATGCCGAACGCCGGCAGGATCAGCACGTAGACTTCCGGGTGGGCGAGGAACCAGAACAGGTGCTGCCAGAGGAGCGGATTGCCGCCGCCGGTGTAGGCCACCTGCTGGCCGCTGACCACCAGGCCGGAGGGCATGAAGAAGCTGGAGCCGGCCACCCGGTCCATGAGCTGCATGATGCCCGCCGCTTCGAGCGGCGGGAAGGCGAGCAGCAGCAGGAACGAGGTGACGAGCTGCGCCCAGACGAAGAAGGGCAGCCGGAACCAGGTGAGGCCGGGGGCCCGCAGCTGCACCGTGGTGACGATGAAGTTGATCGAGCCCAGAAGGGACGAGGTGATCAGGAGGACCATGCCGAGCAGCCAGATCGTCTGGCCCTGGCCGGCGATGACCGCCAGCGGTGCGTACGACGTCCAGCCGGACTGCGCGGCGCCACCCGGAACGAAGAAGCTCGCCAGCATGGTGATGCCGCCGAGGAAGTACGACCAGTAGCTGGCCATGTTGATCCGCGGGAAGGCCATGTCGGGCGCGCCGATCTGCAGCGGCAGGACGAAGTTCCCGAAGCCGCCCACCGCGAGGGGGACGACGCCGAGGAACACCATGATGGTGCCGTGCATGGCGCCGAGCTCGTTGTAGAACTCCGGAAGCATGGAGCCGCCCGGCATGCGCGCCTCGCCGAGCAGCTGGCCCAGCCAGGGCAGGGCGCGGCCGGGAAAGGCGAGCTGCCAGCGCATCAACATGATCAGACAGAAACCGAACAACAGGAACAACAGGCCGGTCACGGCGTATTGAATGCCGATGACCTTGTGGTCGACCGAGAATACGTACTGGCGCCAGAAGCCCGGGTGCGGATGCTCGGCGTGATCGTGTGCGGCTTCGTGGTGAGCGGGCGCGGCTTTGGTGGCCATGGCTCTCCCTGAGTGCAAAGGTTTACCGGATCGTCCGGGCGGTCACTTGGTCGGCGGCGCGAACGAGAAGTTGGCGGTCGCCGGTTTCGCGGCGGTGACGGTCACTTTCGCGGTCTGGACGCCGAGCTTCTCGTGCCAGGCTTCGAGGTCGTAGGTGCCCGGCGGCAGCCCGGTGATCTTGAACTTGCCGTCCTTGCCGGTCACGTGGAAGAAGGGATTGGAGAACACGCCCACGTAGGCGGACATCCACGGGTGGACGTCGCACTTGACCATGAACATGCCCTCTTCCTTGCCGAACTTGGCGTCCGCCTCCTTGCGGTTGGCGGGCATCGCCATGTTGAACGGCGTGTTGACCTTGGGCAGGGCATGGACGTTGTGCAGCAGGCCGTCGGAGTTGCGCAGCTTCAGGGGCTGGCCGACGCGGATGCCGAGCACGTGCGGAAAGTACTGGCAGCCCTTCTGGTCGATCACCGCGGGGGCGGCCGGCGCCGGGTAGGAGCCCGGGACGTTGCCTTTGATCCGTACCATCACGTTGGCCATGGTGTTGCCGGGGCCGAGCACCAGCACCTCGCTCGCCACCGGGGTGGTGTGCTTGGCGGCGCAGCCGGGATCGGCGTTCATGGCGACCGGCTTCAAGGTCGGCACCTTGCCGGTGTAGGTGATCGTGCCGACGACGTCGCCGGCGAAGGCCGGGCCGGTGGCGAGGGTGATGAGGACGGCCAGGCCGGCCAGGGTGGTCAGGTTCTTGCGCATAAGGGAGCTCCTCTCAGACATTCTCAAAGGTGAGCGACTCCGGCAATCGTGGGTCGCGCAGGGGGACGAGCGCCCGCCGCTTCAGTGCGCCGCCGAAGGCCGCCAGAAACACACCGCAACAGCCGATCAGGGTCAGGGCGTCGAGCAGCCCCGGAGCCATGCCGGCCGGGTGGAGGTTGGGCATCACGAGCCAATGCAGGTCGAGCAGATGCATCGCGAGCAACCAGAGCGCCGCCAGGCGGAGGGCCGTGGCGTTGCGCTTGATGGTCCGCGGCAGGAGGAAGAAGAAGGGCACGATGAAGTGGCCGAGGGCGAGCACGGTGCCGGCGATGCTCCAGGTCCCCACCATGCGTTTGGCGAAGAAGGAGGTCTCCTCCGGCAGGTTGGCGTACCAGATCAGAAGGTACTGGGAAAACGCCATGTAGGCCCAGAACGCGACGAAGGCGAAGAGCAGCTTGCCGACGTCGTGCTGGTGCTCGTCGCTCAGCACGAGGGTCAGCAGGCCTTGGCGCTTCGCGGCGAGCGCCACGAGCGCCAGCACGGCGAAGAACGACATCACCGAGCCGGCGAAGAAGTAGAGGCCGAAGATCGTCGAGTACCAGTGCGGATCGAGCGACATCAGCCAGTCGAAGGCGAAGAAGGTGACGGTGAGCGCGAACAGGATCAGCGCCGGAGCGCTGCGGCGCCGCATCCGGCGGGTGATCTCGTGGTCCCCCGTCTCGTCCTGGAGCCGCGACTGCCGGCTGAACCAGACCGCGAGAACGGACCAGATGGCGAAGCTGGCGAACGTGCGGATCAGGAAGAACGGCACGTTGAGGTAGGCCGCCTTGTGCTGAAGGAGCGGATCGCTCTGCACCGCTTCCGGATGGCTCCAGTGGAAGAGGTCGCCCAGGCCGAGCACCGCCAGGGGCACGAAGAGCAGCGCGAGGTACGGCAGGGCGCCCATGACGTTTTCGGCGAGGCGCCGCACCACGATGCTCCAGCCCGCCTGGGTGGCATGCTGGACGAGGACGAAGAAGAGCGCTCCCAGGGAGATGCCGAGGACGAAGAGAGAGCCCACCAGCCAGGAGTGCCAGAGCTGGTGGCGGGCCTCGGTGCCCCCCAGGAGACCGAAGGCCAGCGAGCCGCCCAGCCCCACCGCGGCGAGGGTCAGGCCGACCGTGGGCAGGCGGTGCCAGGAATGCCCGGGCGGCAGGTGCAGCGCGTCGGTGTGCAGGGAGGCCGGCCGAGGGCCGGTGCCGCCGGAGTGGTGCGGAGCGCTCATTCGGTGGCTCCTCCCAAAGCCGGGGCCTGCCGGGGCGCGCTCGCGATGAGCTCGACCTCCTTGGCGCCCAGCCGGCGCAGCAGGTCGGCGGTTCGATCCGGGTTGAATTGAGGATCCCAGGACTCGATCGAGAGGAAGAATCCGTCGTCGCTCGCCCGTTCGAACGCCTGGCTGTTGAACAGCGGGTGGTGCAGGGTGGGCAGCTGGTTCATCGCGAACATGCCGAACACGGCCCCCAGCGCGCCGCCCAGGACGGCGAGCTCGAAGGTCACGGGCACGAAGGCGGGCCAGCTGAAGAACGGCTTGCCGCTGATCACCAGCGGATAGGCGAGGGTGCTCACCCAGCCTTGGAGGCCCATGCCGGTGATGCCGCCGCCGAGCGCGAGAAGCAGCGACACCCAGGGCAGGCGGGAGGCTCTGAGGCCCATGGCCCGCTCCAGCCCGTGGACCGGGAAGGGTGCATGGGCGTCCCAGCGGGTGTAGCCGGCGTCGCGCACGCCTTCACAGGCATGGTAGAGCTCGGCCGGGGAGGTGAACTCGGCGAGCAGGCCGAAGTGCTCCCCGGGGGGCAGGCTGGGCCGCAGGAGGCCGGTCAGGAAAGACATCAGCGGGCTCCTCCGGGCAGGAGGTCCGTGCGGCCCGGCAGGGCGGGCTCGATCTCCGGCGCCTCGTTGGGGTGGGCGGCCGCCTGGGGCAGCACCGACTTCACCTCGGCGGCGGCGACGATGGGCACGAAGCGGACGAAGAGGCAGAACATGGTGAAGAAGAGTCCGAAGGCTCCGATCATGGTCGTGACGTCGAAGAGCGAGGGCCTGAAGTAGAACCAGCTCGACGGCAGGAAGTCGCGGTGGAGCGAGGTGACGATGATCACGAAGCGCTCGAACCACATGCCGACGTTGACGAAGATCGACAGGATGAACAGCCAGACCAGGGACGACCGCACCTTCTTGAACCAGAACAGCTGGGGCAGGAACACGTTGCAGGAGACCATGGTCCAGTAGGCCCAGGCGTAGGGTCCGAAGGCGCGGTTCTTGAAGGTGAACACCTCGTAGGCGCTGCCCGAGAACCAGGCGATGAAGAACTCCAGGCCGTAGGCATAGCCGACCATCATGCCGGTGAGCAGCATGATCTTCGCCATGTAGTCGAAGTGCTTCATGGTGATGATGTGCTCCAGGCCGAACGCCTTGCGCATGATCACCATCAGCGTCACCACCATCGCGAAGCCGGAGAAGATCGCTCCGGCGACGAAGTAGGGCGGGAAGATCGTGGTGTGCCAGCCGGGGAGCTGGGAGGTCGCGAAGTCCATCGACACGATCGAGTGCACGGAGAGGACCAGCGGCGTCGCCAGGCCGGCGAGGATCAGGTACGCCTTCTCATAGTGCTGCCAGTGGCGCATCGAGCTGCGCCAGCCGAGGGCGAAGGCGCCGAAGATCATCCGCCGCAGGCCTTTCGAGCGGTCGCGGATGGTGGCCAGGTCCGGCACCAGGCCGACATACCAGAAGAGCAGGGAGACCGAGCCGTAGATCGAGACCGCGAAGACGTCCCACATCAGCGGGCTGCGGAACTGCGGCCACATGCCCATCTGGTTCGGGATCGGGAACATCCAGTACGCCACCCAAGGCCGGCCGACGTGGATGCCCGGGAAGATCAGCGCGCACATCACCGCGAAGAGGGTCATCGCCTCCGCCGCCCGGTTGATCGACGTGCGCCACTTCTGGCGGAAGAGGAACAGGATGGCCGAGATGAGGGTCCCGGCATGGCCGATGCCGACCCAAAAGACGAAGTTGGTGATGTCGAAGGCCCAGCCGACCGGGTTGTTGAGGCCCCAGACGCCGATGCCCTCCCAGAACAGCCAGCCGATGCTCACGCCGAGCAGGCCGAGCAGTGCCAGGGAGGCCAGGAGGCAGGCCCACCAGGCACGGGTGGGTGGGCGTTCCAAGGGGCGCGCCACCGCTTCCGTGACGTCATGGAAGCTCGGCGCGCCGAGGATCAAGGGTGGGCGGTGGCCGACCGGGTCGAGGAAATCGGGATCATCCGCCAGACCGTGCGAGGTCTCGACGGTCTGGCCACGTAGTCCCGCGGGCGGGGTGCTCTCGGTGTGTGTTCCGTTCATCCCCTTGCTCGTCGCCATAGGTGGCGTCTGCAATGCCCTGCCGATCCGGGACACCGGACCTCGGGCCTGATTGTCGTCCGACTCAGCGGGGGGCATTCTGGCACAAGCCGCCTTCCGGTGCTAGACCCTACCTGCGCTCCTCAATTTACATCTTCCTTGTCCCGTTTTGGGGGGGCTGAGGAACCAGTAGTTGTAGAGGCGGTTCTCGCGATGCGGCCTCGAACGACCTGGACCGGCCGAGGAGCCGGGTTTCACCTGGAGGGACGAGAGATGGCCAGGGGTACCTCCGAGGGATGCGACCGCCCCGGCGCAACCCTCGACACCTTCGACATTTATGAAGGAGCGATCGCGCGGGCGCTGGGCAACCTGCGGACCTGGGAGGCCTGCTATACGCGCGAGCGCTCGGCGGCGGCCGGTCTGGTGGCGGAGCTTCTCGCCCGTTCCGGCGAGCAGCGCGAGCTGATCCTGCGCAACAGCCGCCGCTTCAACACCTGGGGGGTCTGCGAGAGGCTGGTCGCCGAAGCCTGGGACGTGGCCCGGACCTCCCCGCGGCAGGCGGAGACCCTGGCCGACCTGGCCCTCCGGGTGGCGGATCGCCTCGACGTCCGCTATGGGCGGCCCGCGATCGAGGATCTGCGCACCCGGTCCTGGACCTGTCTCGGCACCGCCCGGTGCCGGCGGGCCGACCTCGCCGGAGCCGAGCAGGCGCTGCGCTCGGCCTACCGGCACCTGCGCCGCGGCACCGGCGACCCGGTCGAGCTCGCCCTGTTTCTCGACCTGGCGGCCTCTCTTCTGTCGGCCCGGCGGAAATTCTGCGCCGCGCTGCGGCTGCTGCGCGGGGCCCATGCGGCCTTTCTCTCGGTGGGGGACCGCCAACGGGCCGGGCGCGCTCTGCGCGACCTCTCCCGGGAGATGCCGGTCAGCCCTTGAAGTCGAACGTCAGTGCCACCTTGCCGTCCGCCGGCACCGTCACCTGCTGCTCCTGCGTGCCGAGCGACTCGTGCCAGGCCGCGACCGTGTAGGTTCCCGGCGCGAGATTGCCGATCTCGAAGGCGCCTCCGGCTCCCGTCACGGTGTAATAAGGATGCGGCAGGACACCCACCCAGGCGTTCATCCAGGGATGGACGTCACACTTCAGGTGCATCATGACCTCCGGCTGCTCGAAGGTCTTCTCGAGCACGAGGCCCACTTTGGGCTGCGGCTCGTTGATCTCCGGGTTCGTGGTGGCCAGGAGATGGACGTTGTGCAGGGTCTCGTCGCTGTTGCTGATGTGCAGGGGCTGTCCGACCTGCACGCCGACCACCCGCGGGGCGTAGAGGCAGCGGCGCTGCATGATGGACCGGACCTCGGTGGGCACCGGGAAGGTCTGCCCTTCGAGACCGGTCTTGACGTAGACGAACACGTTGGCCAGCTTGCCGTTCTCGGCCGCCACGGCCTCGCTCATGGCCGGCGTCGGGTGCAACCGGGCACAGGCGGGGTCGCCCGTCATCACGATGAGCGCGTCCGGGTCCGTCCCCTCAAACGTCACCACACCTTCGACCTTGCCGGCCTGCGCCACGGGGGGGGCCGTGGCAGAGGGGGCGGTCGCCACCGGCGTCGGTTTCTCGGCCGCGGGCGTCGCGCTGTCGTCTTCTTTTCTCGCACACCCTGCCAGGAAGAGCACGCCACCGAGCACGAAGAGCCACAGAAGTCTGTTCCTGCTCATCGGGAACCTCCTTGAGGAGGCGCCGCAGCAGGACGTCACACCTGCGCAGCGCCGGCTCTTGCAGTATGTCACCGGGGTCCCGAAGGGGGACCGCCCGCCCGGGGGGGCAGGCCCCCGTCCTCGTGTAGGGCCGGGGGGCCTTCGTCGAGGCCCTCGCGTGCTGCACGGCTTGGCCTGTCCTCTCTGGAGGACGTCCGGAGGGCTCGATCTCCGTGTCTCCGAGCCGGCCGCTCCTGGCACCCCGCTTGCTACACAGGCAGGATGAAAAGGAGAACCAAGATGAGAACGTCGACCTCCCTTCTGATCGCCGGCCTGACCCTGACCCTGACCGTGCCGTCCACCGTGCGTGCACAGCTGCCGGATTGGGGCGCGGATCGCTACGACCGCCGCTGCGACACCCGGTATGACGTCGAACGGGTGGCGATCCTGGCCCACGATGTGGAGGAGACGGCCACCCGGATTCACTACGAAGCCGAGCGCAACAACCGGCGGCCCAACCGGGACGAGGCCCGGATGCTCGAGGCGCTTCATCTTCTGAACGAGGCGGCGGCGGCCTTCCACGACCGGGTGGAAGAGCGGTGGGGCGGTGGCTCCTCGCGCGGAGCGGGGGACTTCGAGGACCTGGTGCGGGCCTATTACGAGACCGGCTACGCCCTGGACCGGGTCAACCGCCGGCCCTACATCGACCAGGGAATGGAGCGGATCGGTGCCCTGCTCACCCAGCTTTCCGGGTACTACGGCCGCAGCCGCGACCACCGCTTCACCCGGGGTTGGGGAGACCGGTACGACCACGACCGGTATGACCGGGACCGGTACGATCACGACGGGTACGGAGACGGCCGGTACGGCCATGATGGGTATGGCCGCGGCCGGGGTGGTCATGGCCGGTACGGCCGGGACGGCTGGAACGACCGCCGCGACCGGCAGTAGCGGCCGGCTCGTTCCCAGAACGCGGCAGAAGGTGCCGGGCGCGGACTGCCCGCCCGCGATCCGAGCCTGCCCGCCCGCGATCCGATCCGGGCCGCTCCAGGTCCGAGCCGGGCTGCTCCAGGTCCGAGCCTGCCGGCTCCAGGTCCGAGCCTGCCGGCTCCAGGTCCGAGCCTGCCGGCTCTCGGCCTGCATCGCTCCGCCCTCGGTGGGCGGCTCCCGGCTCCCGGGAGGGGTCTCCCGGCTCTCGGCCTGGGCCGGCCCTCCTTCGGAGCGTGCCTCGGCGCTCTTGGTCCGAGTCTCCCCGCTCTCGATCCGAGTGTCTCCGCCCGAGGGGAGGGGTCGCTCCGCCCACGGGCGGAGAGGCTCCTCCCGGGAGCCGGGGTCCTCCGCCCGAGATCCGGGGTCCTCCGCCCGACGTCTGAGCTGCTCCGTCCGCGGGCGGAGGTCCCTCCGCCCGAGATCCGGCTCTCTCCGCCCGGCGTCTGAGTCGCTCCGCCCGCGGGCGGAGGTCCCTCCGCCCGATGTCCGGGCTTCTCCGCCCGCGGTCCAGGACTCTCCGCTCGACGTCTGAGTCCCTCAGACC
>DIHE01000091.1:0-193 GCA_002420005.1 Holophagales bacterium UBA5704
GTAGCTCAGGGGTAGAGCACAACCTTGCCAAGGTTGGGGTCGCGGGTTCAAATCCCGTTTCCCGCTCCAAGATACTTCGGTGGACAAGGCCGCGCGAGCGGCCTTCGGTGTCTCGGGGCGACGTAGCCAAGTGGTAAGGCGAGGGTCTGCAAAACCCTTATCCACCGGTTCGAATCCGGTCGTCGCCTCCAAT
>DIHE01000091.1:526-14546 GCA_002420005.1 Holophagales bacterium UBA5704
GCCCCGCGTGTTCTGCTGATCGCCAATACCCTGCCGCCGACCGACATCTCCGGGGTGGGGGAGCAGGTGCTCCAGTTGGCCGCCGGTCTGCGCGAGGCGGGGTGTGAGGTCGAGGTGCTCGGCCGTGGGCCGGGTGGGGTGGCGGGGCCCAAGGTGCTCTTCCCTCTGTTCGCCGTGCCGGCGGTCGCCCGGGCGCTGTGGCGGTTCCGGCCCCATGTGGTCCAGGTGCACGAGTCGGATGGCGGGCTGGCCGCCTTGCTCACCGCCATCGTGGCGCCGCTGCTCGATCCCGTTCCCAAGCTGGTGGCTCTTCTCCAGGTGAGCTACGTGGAGGAATGGAAGGCGGTGCGGCCGTTGACCGCCGAGGGACGGGTGCTGGGCCGGCCGGGCGGTGTGGAGCGCCGCTTTCGCCGGCTCAAAGCGCCGTGGCAGATCCTGCTCGGCTGCCTCACCGCCTCGCTCGCCGACCGGGTGCTGGCGCCGAGCGCGGCGACGGCGGAGGAGATCCGCCGCGACTACAAGGTCGAAACGCCGGGCGTGTTGCCGAACGTCACCGGGGGCCTGGAAGTGCGGCCGGCGGTCGAGACCGGAGAGGAACCGGGCTTCCTGCTGTTCGTCGGCCGCCTGCGCATCCGCAAAGGGGTCGAGGTCCTGTTGCAGGCGCTGCGGGCCTTGCGGGACCGCCCGGCGGGGGAGCCGGCGCGGTTGCTGATCGCCGGGGATGGCGAGCACCGGGAAGCCCTGGAGCGCACGGCCGCTACGCTCGGGCTCGGCGCCTCGGTGCGCTTTCTGGGCCGCTGCGAGGCGGGACGGGTACGCGGTCTGCTCCACGGTGCACGGGCCCTGGTCGTCCCGTCCATCTATGAAGGAATGCCGCTGGTCGTTCTGGAGGCGATGGAAGCCGGCGTGCCCGTCGTGGCGAGCGCGGTCTCCGGGATCCCCGAGGTCGTGGAAGACGGCGTCACCGGCTGGCTGGTCCCCCCCGAGAACCCGGGCGCCCTGGCGAAGGCCCTGGAGTCGGTGCTCGGCGATCCGTCCGAGGCGGCGCGCCGCGGCGCGGCCGGCCGGCTCCGGATCGAGCAGCGGTTCCGCCCGGCCCATGCCGCGGCGGCGTGGATGCGGCAGGTGCAGGGTTGTGAGAGAATTTGAGACCGCTGATCGTCGGCGAGGGAGAATGTCATGATGGGACGCGCCTTTCTGATCATCGGTGCGCTGGCCACGCTCGGCCTGATCGCCACCGGTGCTCAGGGATACCTGGTGAGAGGCTCCGGCGAAACGGGCCTGATGCAGCACGTCTTTGCGGCGCTGGGCGCCTGCCTGGCGCAGCTGTTCGCTCACTGCTGGATTCTGGTCTATCTCTGGATGACCGGCCGCGCCCTGCGCCAGGAGGTGGCGGCGCAGGGTCTGGAGGCCTCCGTGCTCGCGCCTCTGGAGCAGACCCGCGCCTTCGCCCAGCCCTGGATCCTCCTCGCCGTCGTCCTCGGCCTCGGCTCGTTCGTCCTCGGCGGAGCGGTCGCCTCCGGATGGGCCAAGGCCTGGATGCATCACGTCCTCGCCGGGCCGGCCGTGGTGGCCCAGGGATGGGCGCTCTGGCAGGAGAGTCGCGTGCTCCGCGCGAGCCAGGCCCTGATCGAAGAGATCGACCGAAGGTCCCCGGCCGATCTGGCTCCGGTGGAGGGGCTGGCGGGATGACGAATCGGCAGGCCGGGGCCTGGCGCGACCCGCACGCCCGTGTGGCGGTCGTCCTGGTCAACTGGAACGGCGCCGGCGACACCCTGGCGACCCTGGCTTCGCTCGACCGGGTCAACGGGGCGGAGGCGCTGCGCCTGCTGGTGGTCGACAACGGCTCCACCGACGACTCCGTGGCCCGCCTGCGCCGCGAGCGTCCGGGGCTGGAGATCCTGGAAACCGGCAAGAATCTCGGGTTCGCCGGGGGCAACGAGGTCGGCATCCGCAAGGCGCTGGAGGCGCCCGAGGTCGGCTGGGTGCTGCTGCTCAACACCGATGTCGAGGTCGATCCCGGCTTTCTGGCGCCCCTCCTCCAGGCCTGCGGCGACCCCGAGGTGGGGGCGGCCGGGCCGAAGATCTTCTACTTCGATCCGCCGGACGTGCTGTGGGCGGCGGGCGGGCGTCTGCGCCTGCGCGAGACGGTGGCGGTGGAGCTCGGGCGCGGGCAGAAGGACGGCCCGCGCTGGAACCGGGCGCGCGACGTGACCTACCTGACCACCTGCTGCCTGCTCATCCCGCGCGACGTGCTCGAACGGGTGGGACCGCTCGATCCGGCCTACTTCATCAACGTCGACGACGCCGACTGGTGCCGCCGTGCCCTGGATGCCGGCTATAGGCTGCGCTACGAGCCGGAGAGCCGCCTGTGGCACAAGGTGGCCGCCTCGACCGCCGGCTCCTACACGCCGCTCAAGACCTACCACACCGGGCGCAGCAACGCCGTCTGGGTGCGCCGCCACGCCGGCACCTTCGGCGTCCTGCGCTTCGTGGTGGCGAACCTGCTGGCCCTGCCGGTGGCGTTCGTGCGCGAGCTGGTGCGCGGCAACACCCGCGCCGTGCGCTCCAAGGCCCGGGGCGTGCTGGTGGGCTTGACCGAGCCGCTGCCGGAGCCACCGGTGCCGCCGGTGCCGCTGCTGCCGGTCGATGCAGGCGCGCACGGGGACCTTTCCTGAGTGGACGGCCAGCGCCTTTTCGCCGCGGGTCTCCAGTACCTGCTGCTCCTCCTCTCGCTCTCCGCCCGCGAGGCGTTCAAGGCCTGGGTGGCCGAGCAGAGCGGCGATGCCTCGGCCCGCCTGCTCGGCCGGATCAGCCTCAATCCGTTGCGCCATCTGGAGCTGTTCGGCTCGATCTTCCTGCCCGGACTGCTGCTCGGGTTGAGCCTGGTCTTTCCCGGCGGCACCGTGGTCTTCGGCTGGGGGCGGCCGGTGCCGGTCCTGGACAAGAACCTGCGGGAGCCGTACCGCGACGGCCTGCGGATCGCCGCCGCCGGCCCGCTTTGCAGCTTCGTGCTCACCTGTGCCGGCGCCTTGGGGCTCGCGGTGGTGGTGGGGCTGAGCGGCCCCGCTGCGGAAGAGGCGGCCCTGGCGGCCCTCTTCCAGCAATGGGACAAGGCGGGGCTGGCGCAGTTTCCGCTGTTCTTCACCCTCGCGGCGTGGACGGCGATCAACGGCCTGCTCACCGTGTTCCACCTGATTCCGCTGCCGCCGCTCGACGGCGGGCGCATCGCGCTCCACCTTCTCCCCCCGGACTGGGCGGCGAAGCTTGCAGCGATCCGCCCCGGCGGCTTTATGATCGGGATGTCGCTGGCGCTGCTGTTCGTGGGGTCCCTGGTGATCCCGCTCCTGTTGTTCGTCCTGAGCGTTCTCATCCACATCGCCGCGTGACCAGATTTTGAGGGAAGGACTTAAGACCGTGACCGAACAGAAAGTCGTGCTGTCGGGGATGCGCTCGACGGGCCGGATTCACCTGGGCAACTACTTCGGGGCGCTCAAGAACTGGGTCGAGCTCCAGGACCGCTACCGCTGCTTCTACTTCGCCGCCGACTGGCACGCGCTGACCAGCGACTACGCCGATCCGTCGCAGATCGCCGGCAACACGCTGGAGATGGTGACCGACTGGCTGGCCGCCGGCCTCGATCCGGAGAAGGCGGTGATCTTCGTCCAGTCGATGGTGCCGGACCACGCGGAGCTGCACCTCCTGCTCTCGATGATGGCCCCGCTGGGCTGGCTGGAGCGGGTGCCCACCTACAAGGAGCAGATGCAGCAGCTCGAGACGAAGGACCTGTCCACCTACGGGTTCCTCGGCTATCCGCTGCTGCAGACGGTGGACATCATCATCTACCGCGCCCACTTCGTGCCGGTGGGCGAGGACCAGTCGAGCCACCTGGAGATCTCGCGCGAGCTGGTGCGGCGCTTCCATTTCCTCTATGGCACCGAGGTCTTCCCCGAGCCGCAGATCCTGCTCACCCCCACGCCCAAGGTGCCGGGCCTCGACGGCCGCAAGATGTCCAAGTCGTACGGCAACGCGATCGGCCTCTCCGACACGCCGGACGAGATCCGCGCCAAGTGCAAGCAAATGTTCACCGATCCCGAGCGCCTGCTGCGCAAGGACCCGGGCCGTCCCGAGGTGTGCAACCTGTTCCAGTTCCACAAGCTGATGTCGCCGCCCGAGGTGCAGGAGCGGGTGGAGCACCAGTGCCGGGCGGCGGAGATCGGCTGTGTCGACGACAAGAAGCTCCTGGCGCAGATGATCATCGACTACCTGGAGCCGATGCGCCGCCGGCGCGCCGAGCTCGACCCCGACACGGTCTACGACATCCTGCTCGCCGGCTCGCAGAAGGCGCGGGAGCGCACGGCCGAGACCCTGGATCTGGTGCGCGGCGCGCTCGGGCTCGACTACCGCAAGGCGCTGGAACGGGCGAAGGCCGCCGCCAAGGTCACCGCATGAGCGACGAGACACCGTCGGCCGGCGGCCTGCTGCCGGAGGCGTGGCGGGTCCACCTGCCGGTCTTCGAAGGTCCGCTCGACCTCCTCCTCCACCTGATCAAGCTCAACAAGGTGGAGATCACCGACATCCCGGTGGCGGTGATCTGCGACCAGTTCCACGAGTACCTGAAGATCATGGAGGAGCTGAACCTCGACGTGGCGGGGGAGTACATCTACGAGGCGGCCCTGCTGATCCACCTCAAGTCCAAGATGCTCCTGCCGCGGCCGGTGAAGGCCGCCGGCGAGCCGGAGGAGGATCCGCGCCAGGAGCTGGTCGAGCGGCTGCTGGAGTACCGGCGCCTCAAGGAGGCCGCGCAGTCCTTCGCCGAGCTCGACCGCGTGCGCATGGGCATCTGGACGCGCAAGCCGCAGCCGTTGCCCAAGCCCGACCCGGCGGAGGCGGAAGGGGAGATCGACATCGGCGAGGTGTCGCTGTTCGACCTCCTGGGCGCGCTCAAGACGGCGCTCGTGCGCTACGAGCGCGAGCATCCGCCTCCGATGCAGCTTTCGCTCGAAGAGTATTCGGTGCGCGGCCAGTTCGACCGCCTCCTGGGGCAGCTCGACGCCGGCCGGCCGTATGACCTCGTGGACGACTTGAGGACCCGCAGTTGCCGGGCCGAGGCGATCGCCACCTTCCTGGCGGTGCTCGAGCTGGCGCGGCTCAATCTGGTGCGCATCCACCAGACCGAGGGGGGAGACATCCTGCTCTACCGCACCACCCGTGAGGCCGACCTGCACGACCGGGAGATGATCGGGCTATGACCGAGAGGCACGACATGGAGGCCGCCATAGAGGCGGTCCTCTTCGTCTCGTCCGAGCCGGTGCCGCGCGCGCGCCTGCTGGGCCTGTTCGACGAAGAAGACCAGGAGGCGGCCGCGGAGGCGCTGGAGGCGGTGCTCTCCCGCTATCGCGAGCCGGACGGCCGCGGCGTGATGGCCGAAGAGGTGGCGGGGGGCGTGCGCATCGCCACCCGGCCGGAGATGGTGACCTGGCTGCGCCGTTTCTTCGACGTGAGCGGCGGCACCAAGCTGTCCATGGCGGCCCTGGAGACCTTGGCGATCATCGCCTACCGCCAGCCGATCACCGGCCCGGAGATCCAGGAGCTGCGCAGCGTCAGCCCCGCCGGGGTGATCAAGACCCTGCTGGAGCGCCGGCTGGTGCGCATCACCGGCCGTAAGGAGGTGGTGGGGAAGCCCTTCCTCTACGGCACCACCAAGGAGTTTCTGGTCCATTTCGGGCTCAACAGCCTGCGCGACCTGCCGCCGCTCGAAGAGTTCGAAGAGACCTTCGGCACCGGCACGGGCGACGCGGCCCAGGCCCAGCTCTCCCAGGCCACCCTGGACTCCGTGGCGCCTCCCGGCGACCGCGAGGACCGCGAGGAGCGTATCCTGCGCGAGGCGGCGGCGCTGGAAGAGGCCCAGGCGGGGGAGGGAGAGGAGAACCCATGAGTGAAGAACGCATTCAACGCATCCTGGCGCGCGCCGGGATCGCGTCGCGCCGCAAAGCCGAGGACCTGATCCGCGAGGGCCAGGTCACCGTCAACGGTCAGGTGGTGGGGATCGGCGACAAGGCCGATCCGGCCAAGGACGCCATCAAGGTCGGCGGCAAGCGGGTCCACCCGCACGAAGGCCCCTACCGCTACCTCCTGCTCAACAAGCCGCGGGGTGTGATGTCCACCGTCGTCGATCCGCAGGAGAGGCAGACCGTGATGGACTTCGTCCCGCCGACGATGCGCAAGGCGCTGGTCCCGGTGGGGCGGCTCGACTTCGACTCCGAAGGGCTCCTCCTGCTCACCGACGACGGCGACTTCGCCCAGCACGTGGCGCACCCGCGCTACGGCGGCAGCAAGACCTACGAGGTGAAGGTGCGCGGCGAGCCCACGGAGGCGGCGCTCGACAAGCTTCGCGAGGGCATTCTGCTCGACGGCAAGCGCACCGAGCCGGCCCGCATCACCCGCCGCGCCAAAGGGCCGCGGCGGCGCACGGCCGAGGGCGAGGAGGGGCACAACACCTGGTGGGTCGTCGAGCTGACCCAGGGCCGCACGCGGCAGATCCGCGAGATGTTCCAGCGCATCGGCCATCCGGTCCAGAAGCTGCGGCGGGTCGCCATCGGTCCCCTGCGCGATCCGCACCTGCCTTCCGGCGCCGTGCGCGAGCTGACCGAGCGCGAGGTCGAAACCCTGCGGCGGATCACCGCCCGGCCGAAGAAGAAGCGCGAGCCCGCCGAGGTGCTGGCGGCGCAGAAGAAAGCCGGCCCGGCGAAGAAGGCCGCCCCGGCCCGCAAGGCGAAGAAGCCCCTCTCGGCGAAGCGCGCCGCCCAGGGCGAGCCGCCGAAGAAGGCGCCGGCCGCCAAAGCTCCGGGCAAGAAGGCGGCGGCCAAGAAAGCGCCGGTGCGCAAGCCGGGAGTGCAGAGGGCGCTGGTCAAGAAGGCCGGGGCGAAGAAGGCCCCTGCCCGCAAGGCCGGGCCGGGAGGTGGCCGGCGGCCGTCCGGAGGAGCGCCGAGGGGCCGGCGTCCGTGAGGGGGGGAGCGCCGCTCATCGTGGCCATCGACGGCCCGGCTGGAGTCGGGAAGAGCACCGTCTCGCGGCGGCTCGCCCGGCGGCTCGGGGTGCCCTATCTCGACACCGGGGCCATGTACCGCGCGCTCGGCCTGCGGGTGCTGCGCCGGGGGATCGATCCGGCCGACCGCGCCGCGGTGGAGGCGGCGACGGCCGAGGCCGCGGTGAGCCTGCGCCCGGCGGCGGAGGGCCGGTACGAGGTGCTGCTCGACGGCGAGCCGGTCGAGGCCTGGATCCGCACCCCCGAGGTCAGCGAGGCGACCTCGACCATCTCCGCCCACCCCGCGGTGCGGCGGCGGATGGTCGCCCTGCAACAGGCCGCGGCCCGCGAGCTCGGCGGCGTCCTGGAAGGGCGCGACATCGGCACCCGGGTGTTTCCCGAGACGCCCCACAAGTTCTTCCTGACCGCCCGCACCGACGTCCGCGCCGGCCGCCGCTTCGCCGAGCTGACCGCGGCGGGCGCGGATCTCGCCTACGAGCAGGTGCTGGACGACCTGGAGCGCCGCGACCACCGCGACTCCAACCGCGAGGACTCGCCGCTGACCCACGACGCCAGCTACACCGTGGTCGACACGTCGGACCTGACGATCGACGAGGTGGTGGAGAGGATGGCGGAGGCGATCGCGAGAATCTCCGCGCCGTAATCTGGTTCGTAATCCAGATCCCCTATTCTGACTCTCGAACGGTGGGAGGTTCGAGGTTCCCCGAAGAACGGGGACGCCCGCACAGAGGGTTGAGCCGCGAGCCTTCCACCCCCTCCATCAAAGGCGGCCGAGAGGCCGCCTCTTTTTTACCCGGCCGGCGGGTGTTCCGGGCGGCTACCCCTCGCGAACAGATTTCGCATAAGCTCGGCGAGGGTCCCGCTCTGTCGGGATCTTCACGGACACCTGACCGACCAACTCGACAAAGGAGACAACTCATGGGTCTGATTGATTTTGCCAAGAGCGTGGGCCGCAAGCTCGGGATCGGAGACGACGACCAGCCGGCGGCGGGTGCCGCCAAGCCGCAGGGCACGCCGGGAGCGGCCTCGGCCCCCAGCCCGGAGCAGGTGAGCGAGCTCAACGACCGCCGCAAGGCGGCCGCGTTGGTCAAGGTGATCGAGGGCATGGGCTTCAAGGTCAGCGAGCTCGGCGTCCGGGTGGACGACGACAAGGTGACCCTGACCGGTGAAGCGGCCAACCAGGCCGACCGCGAGAAGATCGTCCTGCTGGTCGGCAACCACGAGGGCATCGGCTCGGTGGACGACCAGCTGACCGTCGCCGTCCAGGAGCCCGAGGCGACCTACTACGAGGTCAAGAAGGGCGACACCCTCTCCAAGATCGCCAAGGAGCACTACGGCAACGCCAACAAGTACCCGGTCATCTTCGAGGCCAACAAGCCGATGCTCGAAGACCCGGACAAGATCTACCCGGGGCAGCGCCTGCGCATCCCCCCGCAGTAAGACCCTCGCAAGGTCGTCGCAAGATCGGCACGCGCCGTAATCTTCGTCGTAATCTTCGGGGTCTATTCTAAGGATCAAAGGTGAGGGTCGAGGTTCCCCGAACGACGGGGACGCCCGAAGAAGGGTTGAGCCACGATCTTCACCCCCTCCATCAAAGGCGGCCAGAGGCCGCCTCTTTTTTTGCCCGCCCTCCTCTTGCCTCCGGATCTTTCGGAGCTTCTCGTGCGTAGCGTTGCGACAGGTCGAACTTCCCGCTATTCTACTGTCCGCATATAAGAGAGGCCCGAACAGGGCCAAGGAGGAAGTCCATGAACGTCAGACTGCCGTTGTCTCATCTCGCGATCGCCCTGGTGGTCTTCGTGGCCGGGCTGGCCCTCGCGGCGCCCGCGCAGGCTGCGCCGTTCCAGGAGCCGCTCAACTTCACCCTGGCGTCGGGTGACACCTATGAATGCCAGACGCTGACCATCCCCAGTGGTACCCAGCTGACGGTGAGCTTCGTCTCTGTCTACACCGAGGCTTCGACCACGGGCCAGCAGGTCACCTCGGTCTTCCTGTTCACGACGATCTCCGGTCAGAGCTCGGATGCCTTCCTCGCCGTGCCGGTGGTCTCGACCGGCGCGGTTTCCTATGTCGGGACCCAGGTGATGACCGCCTTCGCAGATTCCGGCAGCAATTCCCGCCTGTGCGTCGGGCGTTCGACGGGGACCGGGACGATGTCGGTCTATGCCACGGTGACCGGGACCACGGCGTAGGCGATCCGGCTGGTCCCGGTCGCGGCGAGCCATGCCGCACCGCCTCCCCCCCGGCACTTGGGAGTTAGCGGTCACCGCCGCGGACGGCCGCTCCTGGCAGGCCACCGTGACCACCGCGCCGGGGGTGGAGGCGGAGGCGGTGATGGAGTAGCGTCCGCCTGACGCAGCCCTCAGGGCCGGCTGAACGCCACGAACCGCGCGTCCGACAGCTCTTGGCCGTCGAGCACGCGCACCACCACGCCCGAGCCTTCGGGCGTCGCGACACAGCCGGAGAGGAGGAGCCAGGTGTCGCCCTTCGGCACCACGACGTGGCCGATGGGGAGGACGTCTCCGCCTTTGGTGCGGATCTCGCTCGGCGCTTCCGCCAGGGTGGTCCAGCCGCCGCCGGGGATGAGGCGGGTGAGCAGGATGCGCTCTCCTGCCGAGGGCACCCGGCGGTCGTACCAGACGAGGCGCAGGCCGCCCAGGTGGTTGCCGAAGGCGAGATCCACCCAGTAGTCCTTCCCTTGCCGCCAGCTGCCGACGATTTCGGGGGCTCCCCAGGGAGTCCAGGTGGAGCGGCGCCACTTCTTGCCGCTGTCATCGGAGAGATAGACCACGCCGTCCGCCGAGAGGTAGGCCGCGGAGCTGCCGGTGAGGGCCACGATCTGCCCGCGGCGCGCCGCCGGCAGGGTGGGCACGGTCTCGACCCAGGGGGCCGGGCTCCCGGAGGCGGAGAAGAGGCCGGTGCCGATCAGCACGCCGTCCTTGCGCTGGGGGGCCGGCAAGGCGGGGGGCTGGCCGACGGCGAGGACGTCCAAGGGGCCGCGGCCGATCCAGTCCCGCCCTTCCAGCCGGTAGGCCCAGGTGGGGAACCGGCCGTCCGCGGCGGGCGTACCCTGCACGACCAGCCAGGGGGCTCCGGCGGCGTCGTAGGTCGGCGCCAGATTCGAAGCGGTGGGAGCGCGCAGCGGCTCGCCGAGCGGCTGCCAGGCACCGCCTTTCCACTGCATGGGCTGCACGCAGGCGTCGCCACAGGAGATCACCGCCAGCACCGGCCCGGGGCCCACCGAGCCGGAGTACAGGCCTTTCGGGGGATCGGGGTACGCCCGCGCCGTCCGCCCGGTGGCGTCGATCTCCACCTGCCAGCCGGTCCCTTCGCCGAGCGGCGGCACCGAGAACAGCAGGGTGCCCGTGGTGGTGTCGAGGCCGATCAGGGTCAGCGGGGTGTTCTGGTCGCAGATCGCGGGGGCGGCGGTGGCGGGGGAGGGGCAAAGGGCGGCAAGGACGGCAAGGACAACCAGGACGGCCGGGGTTCGCATGGCGGTTCACCTCTGGGAGAGCACGCGGGCGGGGACTCCGGCGGCGACGGCGCCGGGGGGGATGTCGCAGCGGACGACCGCGCCGGCACCGATCAGCGCGTCGTCCCCGATGGTGATGCCGCCGAGCACGATGGCGCCGGCGCCGACGGTGACGCGGTCGCCGAGGCGGGGGCAGTCGAGCTCGTCGAAGCGGGCCTCGCCCAGGGTCACGCCGTGGAGCAGGGTGCAGTCCTCGCCGATCACGGTGCGGCCGCCGATCACCAGGCCGATGCCGTGCGCGAGGATGCAGCCGCCGCCGATGTCCGCGCGCGGCAGGATGTCGACGCCGCAGGCGCCGATGGCCCAGCGCCGGCAGACCGCGGGGAGCACGGGGATGCGGTGGCGCACCAGGGCGTGCGCCAGGCGGTGGGCGAGAAGGGCCTGGAAACCGGAGTCGAAGAGAAGCGCGTCGAGGAGCGCCATCAGCAAGCTCCGCCCCTTCACCTCGCGCAGGCGCTCTACGTCGCGGCGCAGGCGGTTCCAGGTCATGCGAGATGTCCGGGGCTGAGCATGGAGAGAGCTTATCAGCCACGCCGGCCCAGAAGTCATGCAAGGGTAGCGGGGCACTTTCCGTGTTGACCCGCCTCCGAAAGGGCCGATGCACGTCAGCTGCCGTGGCCGCCCGATCGTCCCGTCTCCCGAGAGCTTCTCGGGAAACGCTGTCACCGGCAGCTGACGTGGCGAGCCCGTCCGCCGTTCTCCTCGGAGCTTCTCTGGATTCGCTGCCACCATGATCTTCCGTGGTGAGCCCGGCCGCTGATCTTCCGGCAGCATCCCGGGATGGGCTGACTCCATCCGCTCGTCCCCCGCCTCCGCCGCGCGCCCACCGGACAGCCTCCGGAGGAGCCGGCAGCCAGGCCAGAAATATTCAACCCCCGGCTGTCATTGGCCACGAGGATGCCCCCACCTTGGGGGTGCTTTTAGCCAGAGCTAGGGACCAGGGATTAGCCAGTAGAAGGGACCACCCATTCATGGTAGGCCGTCGCTCTTGCGCGAGGCAGGAGGTGCACGTTGTCCTACCGGGAGGTCCACATGGTCGAGGTTCGAGAAGTGCTTCGTCTTTGGTCTCTTGGCGAGTCTCTGCGGTCGATCACCCGGCTGACGGGATTGGACCGTAAGACGGTTCGCCGGTACGTGAAGACGGCGCAACAGGCCGGCTGCAAGTCGGGGGATGTGGTCGACGATGGCGTCGTCGGCGAGGTGATCGGCCGCGTGCGGGCGCAAGGCCCGGGCGCGCACGGAGACTCCTGGTCGGTGTGCGCCGCCCACCGGGGTCTGTTGAGTGGGTGGCTGGAGCAGCAGATCCCTCTGGTGAAGGTACAGGAGCTTCTGGGTCGTCATTCCGGCGTGGTGGTGCCCTATCGGACGCTGCACCGGTATGCATCGAAGGAGCTTGGATTGGGCGGCCGGCAGCGTTCGACGGTTCGGTTGGCCGAAGGCGCCCCCGGCGAAGAGCTGCAGGTGGATTTTGGAGCGGTCGGCTGGATCTGCGAGGGCGGCACCCGTCGTCGGGTGTGGGCGTTGGTTCTGACGGCATCGGTGAGCCGTCACCTGTTCGTGTGGCTGACCTACCGTCAAAGAGTTGAAGACGTGGTGGCGGGCTGTGAGGCGGCCTGGGCGTTTTTCGGTGGCGTGTTTCGCGTCCTGATCCCGGACAATCTGAAGGCGATCGTCGCGTCGGCGGATCGCGACAAACCTCGTCTGTGCAGCGCCTTCGTGGAGTACGCGCAGTCGCGAGGGTTCGTGGTGGACCCGGCGCGGGTTCGCCACCCGCAGGACAAAGGCCGGGTGGAGCGGGCGGTGCAGTACGTCCAGTCGTCGTTGTTCGCCGGGGAGACGTTTGCCACTCTCGCCGAGGCGCAGAGGGCGGCCGAGCGTTGGTGCCGGGACACCGCCGGCACACGGCTCCATGGGACGACCCGTCAGCGACCGGCCGAGCACTTCGCCCGCGAGGAGAAGCCTGTGCTCCTGCCGGCTCCTGAAGCGCCTTACGAGGTGGTTCCCTGGAGCGAGGTGCGGGTGCAACGCGATCACCATGTGGTGGTCGGCAAGGCCCTGTATTCGGTGCCGACCTCCTACATCGGTGAGAGCGTGCAGGTGCGCAACGGCCGGGATCTGGTGCGGATCTACTGCCGGGGGCAGCTGATCAAGGTGCATCCGCGGGTCGAACCGGGCCAGCGCAGCACCGATGCGGCGGACTATCCCCCCCGGGTCCGGGAGCTGGCCTGCCGCGATCAGAAGGCTCTGCTCGCGCAGGCCCGAGAAGCCGGCGGCTCCATCGGTATCTATGCCGAGCGTCTGCTCGACGCTCCCCAGCCATGGATGCGTCTGCGTCACGTCTATCGGCTGCTGGGCCTGGTCCGGCGGTATACGGCGCCGACCGTCGAGCTGGCGTGTTCGCGCGCGCTCGAAGCCGGGGTCCTTGATGTCACCCGGGTGGTTCGCATGGTCGAGCAGGCGGTCGAGCAAAGCCCCTTGCCGCCGAGGCCGCAGCCTGCCCAGTCCGGCCATCGGCCGTTGCGGTTTCTGCGCCAGCCTGGCGAGTACCGGCTGATCCGAGGAGGCGACCATGAGTGAGTTGTCTTTGGATCTGCGCGCGGCTTTGCGGCGCCTCAAGTTGTCACCGATGGTCGAGACCTTGCCCGAGCGGTTGCGCCTGGCCCGGGAGCGCTCCATGCCCCACCAGGACTTCCTCGAGCTGGTCTTGGCCGAAGAGTGCGAGAGGCGCAATCAGCTCGCCACGAGCCTTCGCGCCCAGAAGGCGCGTCTGGACTCGGCCCTGTGCCTGGAAACCTGGGACGAGACGGCCAAGGTCACTCTGGACCGCCAGCTGCTGGCCGAGCTCGCCTCCACACGCTTCCTCGAAGCCCATCACAACGTGTTGATCCTGGGGCCGGTCGGGGTCGGCAAGACCCACCTGGCCTGCGGCCTGGGGCACGCCGCCTGCCGGCGGGGCTACAGCGTCCTTTTCGTGCGCACCGAGGGCATGCTCAAGCAACTGCGCGCCTCGCGGCTCGACCACAGCGTCGAGCGCGAGATGCGCCGCCTCGTCGCGGTGGATCTGTTGATCCTGGATGACTTCGGCCTCGATTCTCTGGACCCAACGGAAAGCCGCGATATCTACGAGGTCCTGCTGGAACGTCACCAACGGCGCTCCACCATCGTCACCTCGAATCGAGCCCCCGAGGAGTGGCTGTCCACTCTCTCCGACCCTCTGCGGGCGCAGAGCGTGATTGACCGGCTCACCAACGCAGCCTACGAGCTTGTCCTGGATGGAGAGTCCTACCGTAGGCGCCAGAAGCCCAGCCTGAAAAAGGGCCGATCATGACGACCCGCATGCCCTCCGGGGTGCCGGGCCTCCGGTGGGCTCCCCCCGCCCCCCGCCCTCGCCCCCCTCCGGCCCGGCACCCCGGAGCCCGAACACCACGCGGGAGGGGGGA
>DIHE01000079.1:0-5082 GCA_002420005.1 Holophagales bacterium UBA5704
GCCCCTGGCATCTCGAGCCCGACACCGCCACCGGCTGGGCCGTCCTCCGGCAAGGCGAATCGGTGGAGAAGGGGAGCACCCCCGCGGCCACCTTCGGCAAGAAGGAAACCGCCCGTCTCATCGCCGCCGTCCTCCCCAGCACCGGCCGGCCGCCGCGCTACCACCTCGGAAAAGATCCCGATGCCCAAGGCTACCCCGTGCTCGCCGGCAACCAGATCGTCGGCCACTTCCTCTACTTCAACGAGGACCTCCTCGCCGCCCTGAACGTCGTCGACGCCCTCATCGCCTCCCCGCACGATCTCGCCTGGCTCCTCGACGCCGCCGGAGGCCTCGCCCTCGATCACGCCGGCAAGATCGCCCTCGAACGAGCCCAACCCTGAACCCCACCCGGGGGCGGCCCCACCACCCGCCCCCGTCTCGTCTTGCCAGTCCCCCCGGGCACCTCGCCCTGCCGGGGCGTTTTCCCAAGGCCCTCTTGGGGCGGCTACCCTGGGCGCCATCATGAAGGCAGCCAGCAAGCCGCCCAATCATGGGCATGGTCAGCAATTTCGCCAGGTTACGCAATCTATCGTGCAGTAGCCGCCATAGGTTGGGCAACCATCGGTGATGTGTGGGGGGTCTTTAGGGCAGAGGTACTCGGTGGGAGGTTCGTTGCAGGTTCCGGTCGGGAGCGCGCCGACGACTTGGCCCAGCTCCGGCGAATTGAGATTACGGACGGTTTCGCGGCACAAGTGCAACTTCACAGTCCGGTGCTTCTTTTTCACTGCCGTCCTCCTTTCGTGTATGGGGCGCTCGGCGGGCATGAGCCGAACCCCTACGCTTCAATCTCGTTTTACCTGAGATTATTTCGAGCAGCCGGCACACCTGAATACAGGCAGGGCGGTGGTCCCCCCGAAAGCCTTCGCACCTCGGCCCACGCCCCGAAACCGCAACCAATCCCCCCTGTTGTCCCTGCCGTCCTTCCCGTCCTTGTCTTCCGTCCCTGTCCGTCCGTGCCCGTCCGTGTCTGCCTTCTTCCCCTCTCCCGGGAGGGAGTGAGTGCGTGTGGGAGAGGGGGCCAGGGGTGAGGGTCTTTCTCCCCCTCTCCCGGGAGGGCGTGAGAGCGATGGGAGAGGGGCCAGGGGTGAGGGCTCAAACTACCCCCACCACCCCCGCCCCGCCCAGCCATCCCGGCCGGCCGCCGCGGCAGGGGCATCGGAGGCCCACCATGTCCATCCGCTCCCTCCTCTCCACCCTCAACCTCTTCGCCCTCCTCCTCGCAACCCTCTGGCCCGACACCGAGCCCAACGCCACCGCCGCCGGCGACATCGGTTCCGGGCTCGACCCGGACGGCCGGCCCTGAACATCGCTTTCCAGCCACGGCCGGGCACTCTTCCCGGCCCATTTTTGCTCACAAAGAATGTGCAAACAGTTTGATGAATGCGGTATCCTGTGGCCGATCAAAGAAGTCTCGAAGGAGGGTCGCATGGAGCACCATCACCTTGATGCCGCAGCCCTGGAGCGCCTGCTCGCGGCCGATCGCACCGCCGAGTACAACGAGCAGCTCCTCCACCTGCTCGCCGTTTGCCCCGCCTGCCGAGAGGTCGGCGGCTGGCTCCTCGATCTCCACCGGTCTGGCGCCCTGCCTCCGGTCTACGGGCTCGTCGACGCCGCTCTGGCCCGCTCCCGCGCCGAGGCGCCCTACCTCCTCGACGAGCTCACCCAGCTCGCCCCGGAGGAGCGCCTCGCGAGCCTCTTCGCCGACCGCCGCTTCGTGAGCTGGGGCCTCTGCGAGCTTCTCGTCCGCAAGAGCTGCCAAGCAGCGCCCGAGGAAGCCCTCGACGCCGTCCACCTGGCCGACCTGGCCGTTCATGTCGCCGACATGATCCCCGGGGGCGAGCCCTTCGAGGAGCAATGGGTCTACCAGCTGCGCGCTCTCGCCTGGGCCGGCCTGGCCAATGCCCGCCGCGTGCAGGTAGACCTCACCGCCGCCGAAAGAGGCTTCGAGATGGCCGACTCCTGGTGGGACGCCGGCACCGTCGGCGCCGAAGACGCCCTCGGCTACGAGCCCATCCTCCTCGATTTGAAAGCCTCCCTCCGCATGGCGCAGCGCCGCTTTCCCGAAGCCCTCGCGCCTCTTGATCAGGCCGTCGCCCTCTTCCTGGAAGGCCAGCCCGACCACCGCGATCCCCACCTCGCCGGCAAGAGCCTCATCAAGAAGGCCCTCGTCCTCATCGAGATGGGCTCCTCGCACGCCGCCCTGCAGGCGCTCCGCAAAGCCAACGGCATGATCGATCCCGCGCGAGATCCCCGGCTTCTCCTCTGTGTCCGCCACAACCTGGTCGACAACCTCTCAAAGATGGGCCACTTCGCAGAAGCCGCCGAACACCTCCCGGCCCTCCAGGATCTCGCCGCCACCCACGGCACCGCAAGGGATCGCCTTCGTCTCCAGTGGGTGGAAGGCCGCATCGCCGCCGGCCGCGGCGCCTACGCCGAAGCCCGCCGGCTCTTGACCGTCGTCCGCCAAACCTTCCTCGACGAGTGCAACCCCTACGAAGCCGCGCTCGCCACCCTCGACTTGGTGATCCCGGACCTCGAAGAAGGCAACCTCACCGCCGTCCAGTCCCTCACCGACGAGATGGTGATCGTCTTCCAATCCTACGACGTCACCCGGGAAGCCCTCGCCGCCCTCCGCCTCTTCCAAGAAGCCACCCACCGCCAAACCGCCACCACGACCCTCGCGAGAGAAGTCGCCACCACCCTCCACCAAACGCGCACCCAGTAAGACCACAGAGATGCTGAAGAATATCCTTCAAGCTGGCCACAATTCCCCGCAAGGCGTACCATGTCCCCTGTGGCATCGCCGGCTTGAAGTTATTCTTTTGCGGTCATATATCTTCCGGAAGCGAAACTCAGCGCTCACCCGGATTCACAGGAGGAAACCAAATGTCTCGTCTCGGCCGTTCGTCTGTCCAAAAAGTCCTCGCTTCCAGCACCCTGCTCCTGCTCCTTCTCGCCACCCCCATGCACCTCACGGCCATGGAGAGAGAGGTCCCGGCCAATACCCAAACCACCGCCCCAGACTGGTTTGCCGCTCTCTGGAGTGACCTCACCACCTGGCTCACCGCTGGGCTCCTGACCTCTCCGCCGCCAACTGGCGCAGGTGTCTCTGAGACTGATGGGGGCGGCTGCCTTGACCCTCTTGGGGGCGGCTGCCACGGCTAATGGCTTGTCCTTGACACGACTGGCGGTCGCGCTTGAAAATGCGACTCAGCTTTCATGATCACCCACGACCGCCAGCCCCTTCTCGACCGCTTGAAGGCTCAACCTCCGTGGAGACGCATTCTCCTCGCGGCTAACCCTCCGCGGTCTGTCTCACCGGCCGACATCTTGAGCCTTCGCGACCACAGCTTCTCCCTCCGCTACCACGACATCGGGGGAATGGTCCACTGGGCGGAGGTCGCGACAATCCTGGCCGACGCAGCCGTAGCCCGTTGGTGTTCCCGTCCATTCCAAGATGCACGAGCCTCAGCATGGAGCCAGAAGGGCAACAGCCTCAGGATGTTGGCGCACTTTCCTGATTCGGAGAGATCCCTTGCGGTCGCAGAGGAGGCCTTGAGCCTGGGTACTAATGACCCGAGCATCGCGGCGCTCTTATGGGAAACCCGCGGTGCTCTCTATCGCGACTGGCGCCGCTTCAGCCCAGCCGAATCGAGCCTGCGGCGGGCGCGGGAGATTCATCAGGAAGCAGGCGATGAAATCGGCCTGACGAGGTGCCTTGCCGGAGAGGCGATTTTCGCCGGAAAAAACGGTAATTCCTATCGCAGCGTGCGCCTTGCAGAGCTGGCAATGGGCCGGGTTGATCCTGTCCTCGATCCTATTCTCGCGGTTTCTATATCCCACACGTTAGCATGGAACTTGGTCGACCAAGGCCGGCCACGCCAAGCGCGAGCCGTCTACTCCGCGACCGGGCCACTTTTCGACGATCTCCGCGAAGAAGGTCTCGTGCAGGCACATCGCTATTGGCTAGTTGCCCATATCGATGCAGCTCTGGGCCTAGACGAGTCCGCGGAACTGCTGCTCCGCCGCGCGAATTCAGCCTTCTCGCAGGCAGGCCTCGTCTACGAGGAAGCGCTTGCGCGGCTCGACTTAGCGATTGTGTTGGCTCGCCAGGATCGAATGGCCGAAGTGCTCTCCACGGTCAATGAGGTGCAGCCCCTGTTCGAAGCTCTCGGGGTCGGCCCGGAGGCAGCCGTCGCCCGGCGCCTTCGGTTTGAGATCATGCCCTCCACCGTGCGCCAAGTCGTCCGCATCCTCGTGCTGGCCTCGCGAGAAATCCTTCTGCTGCCAATGCCCCGGCGGCCCATCCCGGCGGTCGCGGCCTAGTTCCTCGTCGTTTCCTTGCTGCGGCGTGTGCCGGAGGCCGGCCGTACCTGGGCCGCCTCAGCGGGCTCCCGGCGGCGCTCCATCATCCGTCCAGCCGCCTCGACCGGTTTCCCGTAGAGACTCCCGAAGAAGTCCTCGGGCTCGACTTTGAAGAGCATGAGGATCTGAAAGACGTGCATCACCTGGAGCTTGATCCGGCCTCGCAGGATCTGGCTCGCCGTCGCCTCACTCCACCCGAGTTGCCGGTCCACCCACGCGAATCCGCGATCGTTCAGCCGCACGAGCCCGCGCAGCGCAGCCCGCACAGCCTCCACCTCAGCTTCAGGGTCCATCATGGTGCCAGCATACCAAACTTGGCATGCCTAGTCTAGGGCACCACATTTCGTGGTATTGACATACCAGATAACGTAGCTTATTTTACCACGCATGTTGGAACCATCGCCCGAAGTCAGCCCCCTCAAACTGGCCAGAATCCTCAAGTCTGTCTCACAGGATGAGCTGGTCGCCCGGGTCCGTCGAGCCGGGCGGTCGACCGATCGTGGTGAGGTGTCGCGGATCGAGCGCCGTCTCCAGCCCCTGTCAGACAGCAAGGCGAGAGACTTCGCCCGTGCCCTTGCAGTCGAGCCGGAGGTGCTCAAGCCTGACTACAAGGCTCCTGACTCCCTCCCCGAGGTCACCCCATGAGCCTCGTCCACCTCCACCTCCGCCGCGGAGAAG
>DIHE01000079.1:5309-5727 GCA_002420005.1 Holophagales bacterium UBA5704
CTCCACCTCCGCCGCGGAGAAGCCATCGCCGCCGCCCACACCGTCGAAGGCGTCGGCACCCTGTACTTCTGCTCCAAAGACTGGTGCCCCCACTACCAGGGCCAGCTCGGCCTGCTCAGTGGCACCGAGACCATGATCTGCGCCCTGGTCGATCACGCTCCAGACCGCACCTGCCAGCCCTTCTACCTCGAAGTCGCCGAGGACCTCGATCGACGCCGCCGAGCCACCTGGCAACAAAGACTCGCCGAAGCCGAAGCCTTCGAAGCCGCCGTCAACACCGCCGCCGCAGGAGCCACCGCATGACCCTCCTCCAAATCCTCATCGCCCTCGTCGTCCTCGAGATCCTTACCTTCGTCGGCTTCATCATCGCCATCTCCTTCCCCCCGGATCTCTCACCAAAACCCACACCCAAAAACCC
>DIHE01000139.1:0-127 GCA_002420005.1 Holophagales bacterium UBA5704
ACGGCTCCAACTGTATCCAGGGGGCAACCGCCATGGCGTGGAAGAGCTTCTTCGTTGCAATGACCCGGAACCCGATCAGCCTCCTCGGCACGGCGATCGTCACAGCCTCCGGGATCTTGATCCTCAC
>DIHE01000139.1:490-37283 GCA_002420005.1 Holophagales bacterium UBA5704
GGCGGCCGAACGCGGCGAGGCCCCCCCCGTCTTTCCTGTGCTCGACTTCAATGAGCCGCGCATGCGGACCCGGGCCATCATGTTCTTCGCCTTGACCGCCCTCAACGCGGTGATCCTCGCGGCGGCCACCTACAAGGGGATGGAGACGATGGAGTCCACGGAGTTCTGCGGCACGACCTGCCACTCCGTGATGCAGCCGGAGCACACCGCGTATCAGCGCGGTGCGCACGCCAGCGTCGCCTGTGTCGATTGCCACATCGGCCCCGGGGCCGGCTGGTTCGTGAAGTCGAAGCTCTCCGGCTCCTGGCAGGTCGTCTCGGTGGCCTTCAATCTCTATCCGCGGCCGATTCCCACCCCGGTGCACAACCTGCGGCCGGCGCGGGAGACGTGCGAGCAGTGCCACTGGCCTTCCAAGTTCGTCGGCGACCGTCTCAAGGTGATCGACGGCTTCCAGGACGACGAGGCGAATACGCCGGCGAAGACCGTCCTGCTGCTGCGGGTCGGCGGCCGCCAGGGCGTCAAGTCGCACGGCATCCACTGGCACGTCGATCCGGGCGTGCAGATCCGCTATCTGTCGGACGAGAGCCGCGAAACGATCTACCAGGTCGAGATGCGGACCCCGGACGGCAAGGTGACCACCTTCGCCACCGAGGGGGAGGGGCAGACGCCACCGGTGGGCGCGGCCTGGCGGACGATGGACTGTGTCGATTGCCACAACCGGCCGAGCCACACCTACCGGCTGCCCGAGCGGGAGGTGGACGACGCCATCGTGGCGGGGAAGGTCGACCGGTCGTTGCCGTTCGTCCGCCGCGAAGGCCTGCGGTTGATGAAGGTGGAGTACCCCTCGCACGAAGCGGCGGCGCGCGGCATCGCCGAAGGGCTCAAGGCCTTCTACGCCAAGGAATATCCCCAGATCGCCACGCAGAAGGCAGCCGCCATCCAGAGCGCGGCCGAGGCCTTCGCGGTGGGCTATCAGTCGAACGTCTTCCCTTCCATGAAAGTCGGCTGGGGGACGTACCCGAACCACATCGGACATGAGAGCTCGCCCGGCTGTTTCCGGTGCCATGACGAGGCGCATGCAGCTCCGGATGGGCGGACCATCTCGCAGGATTGCGCGACGTGCCACTCCCTGTTGGCGATGGGAGAGGAGGACCCCGAGATCCTGCACAGCCTCGAACAGTGACGCGGGGGTCTCCTCCGCGTCGGAAGGAGACGATCATGGTGCCCAGCCTCCGGCGTTTCACCTGGAAGCTTCTGCTCGCATCTGCCGGTTGGTTCCTGATCCCGCTTGCGGTGCCGCCGGTCCTGGCTCAAGGATCGGCCGAAGTGCCCGTTTGTACCGATTGCCACGACGTCGATCCGGCCGCCTTCGAGACCACGGTCCACGGAGCGGCCGGCCTCGGCTGCGTCGACTGCCACGCCGGGGCGGCCGAGTCCCATGAAGACAAGGGGGTGGCTCCGGTCGATTGCGCCTCGTGCCATCAGGACGTCACCGACGAGCTGGCCACCTCGCCGCACGGCGGGCCGGCATTCGTCAAGATCTCCGGCAAGCCGGTGTGCCAGACCTGCCACGGCCCGGTCCACAAGCTCGTGGGGCGCGACGATCCGGCCTCCTCGATCCACCCGACGCATCTGACCGAGACGTGCGCCCAATGCCATGCCTCGCCGGCCATCGCGCAGGCGACCGGCGTTCACCTGATCCAGCCGATCGAAGCCTACAAGAAGAGCGTGCACGCCCGCGCCGTGCAGGCGGGGAAGAGGGCGGCGACCTGTGCAGATTGCCACGGGGCGCATGGGATTCTGCCGGCGGCGGATGCGCGGTCGCAGGTGAACCGCCGCCAGGTGCCGGACACCTGCGGCGTGTGCCATGCCGAGATCGACAAGGCGTTCCAGGCGAGCGTCCACGGCAAGGCCGCGGCGCATGGCACCACCCAGGCTCCGGTGTGTACCGACTGCCACGGCGAGCACCGGGTGCTCGCCGTCAAAGATCCCGGCTCGCCGGTGTTCGCCTCGAACCTTCCGACGATGACCTGCGGCCGTTGCCATGGAGACGTGCGCGTCACCGAGAAGTTCGGCCTGCCGGGCGACGTGGTCTCTTCGTTCGAGGACAGTTTCCATGGCCTCTCCTCGCGCGCCGGCAGCCGGACGGTGGCCAACTGCGCCTCCTGCCACGGCGTGCACCTCATCCTGCCGTCGTCCGACCCGCGGTCGGCGGTGCACAAGGCGAATCTGGCGAAGACCTGCGGCACCTGCCATCCGGGCATCGGCACCCGCTTCGCCATCGGCCCTGTGCACGTCCTCGACACGGAGGAGAAGCACGCCGCCGTCTTCTGGATCCGCCGCCTCTACCTCTGGCTGATCTGGGGTGTGATCGGCGGTATGGTGGTGCACAACCTGCTCGACCTGCGCCGCAAGGTGCTGTCGCCGCTGCAGCGGCCGATGATTCCGCGGGCGAAAAGGCCGATGCGGATGAGCCGCGGCTTCCGCCTCGCGCACGGGTTGATGATGGTCTCCTTCATCGTCCTCGCCTACAGCGGTTTCGCCCTCGCCTGGCCGGAGGCCTGGTGGGCGGCGCCCCTGGTGCAATGGGAGGACCAGACGGCCCTGCGTGGCCTCATCCACCGCATCGCCGCGGTGGTCATGCTGGTGTCGCTCGGCGTCCACGTCCTCCATCTGATCATCGACCGGCGCGCCCGCGCCTGCATCCGGAAGATGCTGCCGACGTTCGAAGACTGGCACGAATTCCGTGAGCGCATGCGGTGGTACCTCGGCCTGCGCAAGGACATGCCGCTCTCCGGCCCCCTGGGCTATCCCGAAAAGGCCGAGTACCTGGCCTTGATTTGGGGTCTGGTGGTGATGGCGGTCACCGGGTTCCTGCTCTGGTTCGAGAACGTCACCCTGGCCTGGGCTCCCAAGTGGGTGGCGGACGTCGCGACGACGATCCACTTCTACGAAGCCGTGCTGGCGAGCCTCGCCATCCTCGTGTGGCACTTCTACTTCGTGATCTTCGACCCGCTCGTCTACCCGATGGACACCGCCTGGCTGACCGGCAAGGAAGCGCCGGGCCGGATGCTGGAGCGGAAGGAGACGACGGTGGAGTAGGGCTCCCGCTCCCCCGCCCCCCGGCAAGCTCCGGAAGGGCGGGGGCGCCCTCTCCCGCCTTGCGGGGAGGGACGGGGAGGGGGCTCCTACGGCTGCTGCACCACCTTCACGTCATCCACCGCCGCTTCCACCAGGCTCGCCGTGCTCGCGTCCGCGGCTTCGATGCGGATGCGTACGGTCTGGCCGGCGAAGGCGGCGAGGCTCACCGAGGTGCTCGCCCAGGCGCCGTTGACGTTCGCGGCGGCGCCCAGCTTCTCGAAGACCGTCGAGGTCGTCGTTCCCACCACCTTCACCCGCAGGTAGTCGGCGGTCGAGGAGTTGCTGCCGTGCGCCAGGTAGTAGGAGAACGACAAGGTGAGCGCGCCGGTCGAGGGGAGGACGATGGCCGGTGACTGCATGGTGGTCAGACCGCCGTCGAGGTCGTGGACCCCGGCGGAGCTGCCCGCCAGACGGCCGGTCACCAGGTCGTTGAGGCCGGAGACCGTGGTGCCGAGCTGTTTGGCGCCGGAGGACGTCGTGGCTTCCGGATCGCCGCGCTCCCAGACTCCCGCGGTGGCCGTGTCGGTCCCCAGCGGATTGCGCGTCCAACCCTTGTCGGTCTCGAAGTCGTCGAAGAAGACGGTCACCGGCGGGGGCGGCGGCGTTCCGCCTTCCACCGCGTTGCCGGAGACCACCAGGGCGAACGGCTGGGCGCCGTTCGGGACGTTGAACGAACGTACCGTGACGGTGTAGACGCCGGCCGTGGGGGCCGAGAGGAGCACCTGCTCCACCGTGTTCTTGCGATCCGCCGTGCCGCCGGTGGCGGAGACGCCGCCGGAGAACACGTTGCCCCTCCAGGTGGTGCCGCCCGGGCCGGTGACGATCAGGTCGATGTCGTTGACCAGGTTCGTGCCGGCCGCCGGCGTGGACGGATAGTCGGTCCACGCGAGCGTCGCCTTGAACGCCTCGCCGGCCGTGACGCTGAAGGTGTAGGTGCGATCCTCGTTCGTCGAGCCGGTGTTGAACGCCGTGGCATTGTCCTTGACCCAGAGCTTGCGCGTCTGGCCGTTGAAATAGAGCACGTTTTCGAGCAGCACGCGCCCCCAGCCCTGGCAGTTCGCCGGAATCGCCGTCGTCCCCGTCATGTTGATCGCCGAATTGATCAGCGAGGCCTTGAGGAGCGCCGCCGACGGCGTGATCGCATTGGTCGAGACCTTGGTGCCGGTGGGATACCAGCCGTCCGTGTAATATTGCCGGATCAATGCGGTCAGGCCCGCGGCGCCCGGGGTGGCCATGCTGGTCCCGGAGAGAGCCTGCGAGGTGCAGTTGTTCGTCGTCACGTTGAGGTCGTTGTTCGCCGAGACGATGCTCGAGCCGGGCACGGTCACCTCCGGCTTGATGCGGCCGTCGGCGGTCGGGCCGCAACTGCTGAACGAGGCCATGGACTCGGCGCTCGTGCTGCGCAGCGTCGCGCCCACCGAGACGCCGCTCTTCGCGGTCGAAGGGCTGCCCACCGACGCGGTGCCGGGGCCGGAGTTGCCGGCGGCGAAAAAGATCAGGAAATCCTTGTGATTCCACATGAACTCGTCGACGTCCTGGCTGCCCGCCGAGTAGTTGTTCTGCACCGTGGCGTTCTCATTGTCGCCCCAGGAATTGGTATGGAGGCGCGCGCCCTGGTCATAGGCCTGCTGGAAGATCGGATTGAGATCGACCACCGGGCAGCCGATGCCCGGCAGGTCGCCGCAGTTGTCCACTGCATAGCCGCCGTCCTGGATCACCAGCTTGGCACCCGGCGCCATGCCGTCTCCGGCGTCATGGACCAGCGGCGTGGCGAAATTGTCGCCCGCCACGGTGCCGGCCACGTGGGTGCCATGGTCCTGGGTGTCCCACTCGGTCGAGGAGATGCCGCCGCTGCACTCGGACGCGGTCAGGAAGTCGACCGCGATCACCTTGCGCTGGCTGGTGTTGACCACCGTGCCGCCGTTGCAGGCATTCGTCGGAGGCAGCCCGAGCGAGGTGTCGCGGAACCAGCACATGTCCGGATCGATGCCGGTGTCGAGCACGGCGACCGTCTGGCCCTCGCCGAAGATCCCCTGGGAGAAGATCGGCGTCGTCTGGCCGCCCGAGAGGCCGGACTGGCCGACCCAGACGGTGGTGTCGTTGCGCAGCGCCTTGCGGCCTTCGAGGTCGATCCAGAACACGCCGGGGAGCCGGGCGAGGTCCTCACGGTGGGCCGCGATCTCGGCGGGGGAGAGGAGGAGCCGGACGCGCGAGAAGCTCCGGCCAGGCTGCGTGCCCACGATCGCCTGGAGGCCCAGGTCACGGATCTGCTGCACGGCGTCGCCGATCCGGGTGTCCGGGAAGAAGTGGACGAGGACCTGCTGGAAGCCTTCGCGGCCCTTGTCCGCCCCGGGAGCCACGGCGGCGAGGGCGGAGGAGATCTTGTAGCCCGGGTGCCAGGCACCGGTCCAGGTGGCGCCGAGCGCCTTGAGGCGATCCTGGGCCTTCGCCTCCGCCGGCACCTTCACGAGAAAGGCGTAGTGGGGGAGGTAGGTGTAGATGCGTTCCGTCGCAGCGCGGAGAGCGCGCATCTGGCGCGCGGTGACCGGGGCGGGGAATTTGACCAGAACGACCCGATCCTCCAAAGCGGCGCCGGGCTGGCACCGCAGCTCCTCGGGAACACCGGCCTCGGGAGTCGCGGTGTCGATGATCCGGGAGGAGAGAAGGATGGTCGATGCCTCCCGGGCCGCCCGAACGGCGGGGGAGAGGGTGAACAGCAACAGCAGGACCAGACAAAACGTCCGTCGCAGGCTCGACATGACTGCCTCCATGGATAAGGTAGAAGCGTGGTTGGAGTGCTTCTACCAAGACAGGTGCGCGAGAGGGCCGAAGGCGAGCCGGTCATCAAGGCGTGTGTGCAGGCTGATAGCCTGAAGGTCTCGAAAGGAGTGTATCCAGCGGGTGCTCGATCTTCTCGCCGCCCTCTCCCACCAGACGAGCCTGGCCGTCGGCTGCTATTGTGCCGACGAGGCGCATTGCCATCGCTCGGTCCTGCGCGAGCTGCTGGCCGAACGCGGGGCGGAGATGGAGCCGGCTGCCGGGTGACGGCCGACCAAAGAGCGGCGCCTCCGTGTCCCAAGAGAGGATGACCGGAGCCGCTGTGGCCTCGGTGGCGAAACCAAGGGCAACCCCAAGGGTTGCCCCTGGTTCGAGGCAGATGGTGCAGGTCGATCCGACGGGGAGGGGGTGGTCAGCGGGTGCTGTCGTGCGGAACTGTGGCGGTGGCGCACGGCACCCCGGCTGCGGGCAACTCGACGATCTCCGTCCAGGTGTCGAACCCCGAGAGAGCCGGATTCAGGTCTTCGAGCGGAACCTGGGTGTCGGACGGGCGGCGGAATGACCAGGACGCATAGATCGGGGCGCAGGTGGCGTTGAAGATATAGGCGCCGGTCCCGTTCCCTTCGATCCACTCGTGACCAAGGTTGCGCGTCCCCCGGATGTCGCTCCACAGGGCGATCTGCACGACCACCCACTGCTGGTTGACGTTGTTGAACTTGGCGCTGGCCAGTTTGCCCGTCGTCTTGGCCGGGACGAGGGGAACTCCGCCGAATGTCCACCAGGACTCGCGGATGATGAAGTCCTCCGGCGCGTAGGCGCCGACATGGACGGTCTGGCCCTGGTTGACCGTCGCCCCAGACCAGTTGATCGTGACGGAGCTCGTGCCGTTCCCGGAAACGCCACCGGACGACAAGGCGTCGTTGAACATCACGTTGCCCCCGGCCTCAAAGGTGCTCCCGACGTTGATCGGCTTACCGTTCGGGCTCTCCAGCTTGACGTGATAGTCGTTGGCCACACTGCCCGTGGTGTTGACGATGTCGGCGTTCATCAGGGTCGCTGTTGCGGCCAAGGGGAGGAGCAGGGCGGAGGCCGTCGCCAGGACCAGGCGTCTCGAGAACGTTGAACAGGTCATTTGCAGTCTCCCTTCAAACTAACAAGCTGCGTCCCAGGTCCATCCCGGGCAGCAGGAAGCACAGGAGGATCTTCAAGTTTCAATGATACGGCGCTTACGCTTGGAAGTCAAGGAATGTTGGTGCACATCAACCCGTTAGACTTTTCTGTTGTTATGTTGCGCCTGGCCCGGGGGAGGAGCGATCCGCCTGGAAGACGTGTTCGCGAATTGACGGCCGCGGCTCCGAACACCCCCCGGGCCGGGACCGCTCACCGCCACAGCGTGCGGGTGATCGTGAACGAGCCGAAGTCGTGGAGCCCGTTTTCCCGGCCCGGTGGCGGCTCGAATTCCTCGCTGCGGCGCACGAAGCTGTAGTCGAACCGCCAGCCTTTGTAGCGGGCGGCGAAGCCGGCGCGCAGGTCGTAGACGAAGTGGTTCCTGTCGATGCTGATCGCGGGGCCGTCGCGGAAGGTGTTGCCGTCCAGGAAGATGTTGTTCGCCACGGCGCGGCCGTCCGCACCGACGAAGAGGAAGACCTCCGTCTTGGTGGGCGGCGGCTGGGTGAGTGAGGCGTTGGCGGGGGTGATCTGGAGCTGGGGAAAGCTCGAGATGTTGCGCCCGAGGCGTAGCGTGGCTCCGGCGTTGACGAAGGTCGTCACATTGCCGAGCGCGGCACCCCAATGCGGGACGATGTCGACCGTGGAGCCCCCGATCTTCTTGCGCCAGAGATAGACCAGATTGAGCGTCGGCTCGTTGTCGATCTGGTTGTCCCAGCCTTGGGGCAGCTCGTCGCCGATCAACCGGTGGAACTCGCGCTGCACCGTCTCGGCGCCGGCCGCAGGGCCGACGACGCCCACTTGCAGGTCGAACAGATTCTGCACCGGCCGGTCCAGTCTCCAGTCGGGATCGGTCGGATGGGTCACCTGCAGCAGCCATGAGAAGTAGAGATAGCCGGCCCAGGGGCGGTCGTGGGGCCGCGGCAGGGGATCGCTGATCGTCTCCGGGGTGTAGAAGTTGTGGCCGAGGGCATGCCCGTAGGCGATGTCCGCCTGCGCCGACGGACAGGGGCCGCTGCGGCACCACCAATCGACGAAATCGCGGGTCCAATCGGGATTGGGGACGACGATGGGATTGCGGACCCAGGCGAAGCGCAGGCCGTTGGTGTAGTACTCGTCCGAGCCGCTGAGCAGGGCCAGCGCATCGTTCTCCCCGTAAAGCTGCCAGGCGGCCCAGCGTTTCTTCGTCAGGTCGTCCTCGCCCCGGGAGAGCGCAGGACAAAGGAGGGTGAGCGCGAGAAGCAGGGCGGGACGCAGGTGTCGAGAGCTCGGCATGGCAGGGATCTCCTCGGTCAAGGGTTCATGTCGTCGACCAGATCCGCGAAGCTGCCGCCGCGGCTGCGGGCGTTTCGGCCCATCCCCAGGTCGGCGAAGGCCCGGCGGACGGCGGCGTCGAGAGCGTCGAAGCGGTCGGGTGGAAACAGCGGTCCATCGGCGGCCTGGGGGATCGCCTCCCGCAGGGCCGCGAGGGCGCGCAGAAGGGCGTCGCGTCCGTCGAGGAAGCTGGGCGCATCCTGGCCGGTGGGTAGTTGCTTGAGGGCGTTGACGACGAGCTGCCAACCGATCTCGTGTCCCCGCAGGAGAGAGCCGAGGGCCGTGCCGATCCCCCGGTTCATGGCGAGCAGCGCCGCGCACCAGATCATGCCGGCGTCGTGCGGATCGGTGAACCCGGGGCGGCCGAGCTGACTGAACCGGTGCGCGAAGCCGGCGTAGGAGACGCGCCGCCGGCCGGTGACCGGGTTGCCGCTGGACCAGGCGCCGTAGACCAGCCGTTCCGGCCGGCCCGCGCGCAGCCGGCGGTGGTTCTGGAAGGTGAGCGCGAAATAGTCGGAGGTGCCTTCGTCGAGCGCCCGGGCTTGTGGCGGGCCGCTCACCAGAGGTCTCCAGACGCTCCGGCCGCCGACCAGCCGGGCGCTCACGGCATGGACGAGCTCGTGGATGACCACGTCCGCATCGAGCGCGGTGTGGCGGAAGGTGCCGTCGGGAAGCCGGATGCGGCCCAGGCTCATCTGCGCATTGCGGCCGTCCACCTCGGTGAGCATCGTGGCATCGCCGCGGACGACGTCGAAGATACGGATCTCCACCTCGTCATTGCCACGGCCGGCGCCGGCCGGATTGCGGTGCTGAAAGTTGCCGGCGGCTTCGTCGAAACCGAGGAGATAGAAAAAGTCGTGCAGCTCGTTGCAGAGAAAGAACGCATTGACGGCCAGCTCGGCGTGGCTTCCCGCCGCCGGCTGGAAAGTGAGGTTGCCGCCGGCCGTTGTGCCGCGGACGGTGCGCCCGCCGGCCAGGCAGCGGACGTTGTTGCCGGACGTCTGGTCGCGATCCACCCAGGGGCCGGGAAAGCCGGCGGGGAGGTGGGGAGGCCGCAAGGATGGATGCTCGGCGAGCGGGGAGGGCATGGCGGTGAGGCGCAACGGTTCTTCGTCCGGATTGTGGCGGGTGACCCGGGCGAGCACGGCCTGGGCCACGACGTTGCGGCAGAACAGCACCTCGCCTGCGGTGTCCCCGTTGGCGGCGACGATGAGGTCGTATTGGGCCGCCGGGCCGGGCAGGCGCAGTGGAACATACCAGCCCAGCCGGAGGTCGGGCCGGCGGTAGAACAGAACCAGATGCACGGAGATCAGGCCCGGAAACGGAGGCTTGCGCACGACGCACGGGGAGGAAGGGAGAGGAAACGCCGCGACGATGTGCGGGCGCCGCCCGGTGACCCGGAGGCCGGGGAGTCCCTCCTCCGGGTCACCGCCGGGAGCGGCCAGGTGGAGGCCGGCGGCGAGGACGGCCTCCGCCGCGTCGAGAGTGGGGGTCAGGTCGAGATCCCGGCGCACCAGCGGGACGTGATCGCCGAGAATCTCCCGCAGCGTCCCCTCGCGGTCGAACCGGACGAGGCGTGCCGCTTGAAACACCGGGATCCCGTCCACATGCTGCCGGCAATGGACGATCTGCTCCCCGGCGCTGGTCACGACCACCTGCGGATCGGCCAGCAGCTCCGGCGGGTCCTCCTCGGCGGCGGCCAGCTCAGGCCCGGCGGCGCGCAGATGCGCCAGGGCACGGTCGAGGAGAGAGCCGCCGTCGTCGGCCGCCTGCATTTCCAGGACGGCGCGGGTGCCGGTGAAAGGATTGATCCTCCGGTCGGGTACCCCACCCTCGAGGTCGAACGATTCGGCCGTCGCCCTACCTTCCTGGGCCGGTTCGGCCCGGTCCAGGTTGCGCTGGTCGATCTCCAAGGCCATCGGCTCACCTCCTCGCATCGAGACGGACAGGCAGCGATGTTTTCGCAGTGAAGGACCAGACGAAAGGATAGCCGGGAAGTGGTTCGCCGGCAATCGCCGGCCGGTGATAGGGTTGAGCCTATGAGGCCGATTGTTGAGTTGACGGGAGATTCGACCGACGACCCGCTCGACCGGCTCCGTTCCTTGTGCATGGCCCTGCCCGAGGTGACCGAGCGGTTGAGCCATGGCGAGCCGACCTGGTTCGTGCGCGGCAAGAAGACGTTCGTGATGTATTCCGATCACCATCACAACGACCGTCTGGCCTTCGTCTGCGCGGCGGCGGACGGCGCGCAGGAGGCCCTCGTCCGGCTCGATCCGCGGAGGTTCTTCGTCCCGCCCTACGTCGGCCATCGCGGCTGGCTCGGCGTCTACCTCGACGTGCCGGGTGTCGACTGGGACCAGATCGCCGACCTGGTGGTGGATGCATACCGCGAGATCGCCCCCCGCAAGCTGGTGGCCCTGCTGGACGGCGGCGGGTAGATCAGGCTTCTGCCATCAGCTCGTCTGCAGACGCCGCTACGCGGGCTTGCCGTGGCTGGGGCGATGGCCGTCCATTCCCAACGCAGGAGCCAGCCAACGGTCCCACAACGCGCGTTGACGGCGCTGCGCCGGGCGACGTAGCATGGCGGCCCGATACGAAGGAGCTGAAACGATGACCAAGAAGGGAAAGCAGAGCCTTGCCCTCGGAGTCGCAGCGGTGTTGGCGGTGCCGCTTCTCGCCGCCGGCCGACCGCAGGATACGGCCGACCTTGTGCTACGCAACGGTCGGGTGGTGACCGTCGATCCGGCCCAGCCCGAAGCACAGGCGGTCGCGATCAAGGGAGATCGAATCGTTGCCGTGGGGACGGACGCGGACGTTCTACGCCTGATCGGCCCCAAGACCGAGGTCGTCGACCTCGCCGGAAAGCTGGCGATCCCCGGCTTCATCGAGTCGCACGGTCACTTCCTTGACCTGGGGCATGCGAAGATGATCCTCGACCTGACCAAGGCGCGCTCCTGGGATGAGATCGTCGCGATGGTCGCAGCCGCCGCCCGGGAGGCCGAGCCCGGAGCGTGGATCACCGGCCGCGGCTGGCATCAGGAGCGTTGGCAACAGACGCCGGAGCCGAGCGTCGACGGCGTGCCGCTCCATGCCGGTCTCTCGCGGGTCAGCCCGGCGAACCCGGTGCTGCTGGGCCATGCCAGTGGCCATGCGGCGTTCGCCAACGCCAAGGCTCTGGAGCTCGCGGGGATCACCCGCGACACCGCCAATCCGCCCGGGGGGGAGATCATCCGCGACGCCCAGGGGAATCCGACCGGGCTCCTGCGCGAGACGGCGCAACAGCTGGTGGGCGCCTTGATGGAGAAGGCCCAGGCCGGCCGCGATCCCCGGATCATCGAGGCGGAGCAGCGCCGGCAGGTGGAGCTGGCCGGCCGCGAGGCGCTCTCCAAGGGCGTGACCTCGTTCCACGACGCCGGCGAGTCGTTTGCCGCGATCGATTTCCTCAAACGGCTCGCCGACGAAGGCAAGCTGCCGGTACGGCTCTACGTCATGGTGCGGTATGAGACGAACGAAGCGATGGCCGCCAAGCTGGCGCAATACCGCCTGATCGGCCATGGCCAACAGTTTCTGACCGTCCGCTCCATCAAGCGGCAGATCGACGGAGCCCTCGGCGCACACGGCGCCTGGCTGCTCGCGCCTTACGACGACCTGCCCGGCAGCACCGGGCTGACCCTTGAGGAGCCGGCGGATCTTCGGCGCGTCCTCACGTTGGCTCTTCAGCACGGCTACCAGGTCAACACCCACGCGATCGGCGACCGTGCCAACCGGGAGGTGCTGGACCTCTACGAGGAGGCTTTCCGTACCGCTCCGGAGAAGAAAGACCTGCGGTGGCGGATCGAGCATGCCCAGCATCTCCATCCGGCCGACGTGCCCCGGTTCGCCCGGCTCGGGATCATCGCGTCCGTGCAGGGTGTCCACGCCACCTCCGACGGACCCTGGGTGATCAAGCGGCTCGGCTCCGAGCGCGCCAGGTCCGGCGCCTACCTCTGGCGTTCGCTGCTCGACGCAGGAGCCGTCATCGCCAACGGCACCGATACGCCGGTGGAGGACGTCGATCCGATCGCGAGCTTCTACGCCTCGGTCACCCGCCGGCTGGCCGATGGCTCGGCGTTTTTTCCCGAGCAGAGAATGACCCGCGAGGAGGCGCTGCGCTCCTACACGCTGAGCGGCGCCTATGCGGCCTTCGAAGAGGATCTCAAGGGGTCTCTCACGCCCGGCAAGCTTGCCGACATCGTCGTGCTCTCCAAGGACATCCTGAAGATCCCGGAGGCCGAAATCCCCTCGGCGAGAGTGGTCCTGACGATTCTGGGCGGCCAGGTGCGTTGGCGCAGCCCGGCCTGAGGGCGGCAGGGCGGCTTGTTTGACAAGCCCGCCGGCACCCAGGTACTGTCCTGGGTCGCTGTAGTGTCGGAAATAGAAGAAACCAGAAAGAGGTATGCGATGAGACCAGAAAGCAAGGGTATGCATTCCATGGCAAGACTGATCCCGTTCGCTGTCCTGTGCGCCGTCCTCCTGCATGCACCGGTGGCAGCCGCCCAGACGATGTACATGGTCGGCACCGTCTCGGGCACCGTCAATGGGAGGGCGGTCGACTTCGATCTCAACATCGAGATGAACATGGAGACGGGTGAGGAGACGGCGACGGTCGGCCGCATGGATCCGGAGATGGGAGCCATCTTGCGGCAGGTGACGGCGTTGGTGACGGTGGCGGGCCCCACCGGTGGCTCCACACCGCAGGGAGGAGAGAACCTCTTCGAGCTTTCGGGCGGAAACTTCGTGAATTCGGCCTCCATGTATTGGCCGAGAACGAACGACCGTCTCGAGCTGATCCACAGGGTCAGCTATTCGGGTGGTGACACGATGGCGGTCACCGCCACCATCAACGGCACGGTTCCGGTCATCAGCGGCGAGGATGCCGTGACGTTCAAGGATTTCTCGGAGATCATGTACTGGGACGGCCCGGCCGGGGCCTGCGCGACGTGCAAGGCCACCGCCGGGGCGCAGTCGGTGACGACCGGCGTCGGATTCGAGGGTGATTTCCGGAACGCGAAGTTCCGTTCCTATCAGGTCGGTGACGTGCAGGTCGATGAAGAGGTCGGCAAGGGCTCGACGACGACCTATCACGGGCCGAACCCGGGCGGGCCGGTCACCCGGTCGGCGCGGGACATCCGGGTCAGCTACGATCCCGGGGCACGCACGATGAACGTCCATCTGTTCAACACGCTGACTCCCTTGGAGGCCGCTCCCGCTGCAAGCAGGTAGGCTCCGCCAACGCCGGCTGCGGCAAGGGAACGCTTTGCGGGCGGTCACGGCCGGCGAGGTCTTCGCATGAGCAGGTCCCTTCTTGCAGCCGGCCATCTGGCACTCGTCCTGTTGGCTCTGCAGGTCTCCGCCCAGGAGCTTCCCGCCGGATCGCCGAGACCACTCACCCTGCGAGGAGACCCAACATGCGACCCTCCCTCGACACCCTCGATCTCCAGGCGATGCTCGCCGTCGCCCTCGAAGAAGCCCGGATCGGCTTGGCCGAGGGCGGCATTCCGATCGGTGCGGCCTTGTTCGACCGCCGCGGGAACCTCCTGGGGCGTGGCCACAACCGGCGGGTGCAGGAGGGCGATCCTTCGGTGCACGGCGAAACGGATGCCTTCCGCCACGCCGGCCGGCAGAAGAGCTACCGCGACACGATCATGGTGACCACGCTCGCCCCCTGCTGGTACTGCAGCGGGCTGGTGCGCCAGTTCAAGATCGGCGCCGTGGTGGTGGGGGAGTCGGTCAACTTCCCGGGCGGCGTCGACTGGCTGCGCGAGAACGGCGTCGAGGTCGTCGATCTCGCCTCGCCTGAGTGCATCCGCCTGCTTGCGGACTACATCGCCGCCCACCCGGAGGTCTGGAACGAAGACATCGGAGAGGACCCCGAGACCACCCACCATGCGCATCCTTCGTAGCGTCCTTCTTCTTCTCCTTCTCCTGGCCGGCGCTGCGATGCCCGTGGCGGCGGCTCCCGAATGGGTGCGAACCAACCTGTTCGGTGGGTCGATCGGGGCTCTCGCCCAGGCGCCTTCGGCGCCGGGGACGCTCTATGCGACGGCGCGCTGGTTCGGCGAGATGTACCGCAGCCGCGACGGTGGCGCGACGTGGCACGTCCGCGGGCGGCTTCCTCAGATGGGATTCCCGGTGAGGGACCTGGCGGTGGACCCCCACGACCCGGGGATTCTCTATGCCTGGACGGCCGCTCAACTGCAGCGCTCGCCGGACGGCGGGCTTTCCTGGTCGCCGATCGGTTCGGAGCTTCCGGGCGTTGAGGCACTCGCCTGGCGTGGAGGCGTGCTCCATGCTGCGACGCACCGGGGGCTCTACCGCTCTGCTGATGGAGGCGACACCTGGCAGGTGGAGGCTTTCGGCGCGGCCCATGTGTCGGGTCTCGCGGCGGACCCCGCGACCGGCGCGCTTCTGGCGGTGGCCGGCGAAGAGGAGGTGCCCGCGGTGCTCTGGAAGAGCATGGACGACGGCGCGACCTGGGCGCAGGTCTCGGTCCTTCCGCTCCCCCCGCTCAACGGGATCGGCAGCCCTCACTTCGCCTTCGATCCGGTTCGGCCGGGGACCCTGTATGTCTGGTTCTTCCGCCTCGGCGAGCCGGGCTCCGAAGAAGGCCCTCTCCTGCGCAGCCGCGACGGCGGCGCCACCTGGGCCGAGCTGGAGAAGCCCGGGTTCTCCCTGCGCGACCTCGTGCCCCGGCCGGACGGCACGCTCCTCGCCGGGTTGGAGTCCGGGGGGCTCCGGCGCAGCCACGACCTGGGCGACACCTGGGACCCGGTCGACGGCCGGAACCCGGTGCCGAACGCCTCGGTCCTGCGCCTCGTGACGTTTCCGGAAGTGCCCGGAAAGCTCCTCGCCGCCGGCGATGGTGGCCTCTGGGTCTCCACCGACGGCGGCGCGCGCTGGGCCGCCTCGAACCGGGGCCTCACCGCCGTCGAGCTGCGGTCCCTGTCGGTCTCTCCGACCGGCCCGTCCTTTCTCCTCGCCGTGGCCTTTGACGGCGTGTTCCGCAGCGTGGACCAGGGCGTCACCTGGACCCGCATTCATTCTGAAGATCCGGGGCCGCAGCCGTGGGACATCCGGGCGCTCGACCCGCGGCGTCCCCGGACGATGTACGGCTTCGACTGGACAGGGCAGGCCGACTTCCTCGTCCGGAGCACCGACGGCGGGCGCTCGTGGCACGCGCTTTCCGTGCCTTATGACTGCGAGAGCAGCGGCTCGATTTGTTCCATCCAGATGCCGGCCTTCGCCCTCGATCCCGAGCATCCGGACACCCTCTACGTGGGCGGCACCTATTTCACCCACCATCGCGGGTCCGGGCCGTTCCTGGTGCGCAGCGACGACGCTTTCACCACCTGGGAAAACCTGAACCCCCTCCCGGGCCTCCGCGCCCTGTTCGCGGCGCGCGGCCCGCAGGGCGCGCTCTACGGGCTCACCTGCGCGAGGCTGTGGCGCAGCCTGGATGCCGGGCGCACCTGGCAGAAGGTGGGCCGCGGTCTGCCCAGGGCGGAGGGATGCTCGGACCAGGGAAGCCGGCTGTCAGGTTATGGGAGCTTGTCGATCGATCCCGGGAATCCACAGCGCCTCTATCTGGCCACCTCGAAAGGCGTCTACACCAGCAGCGATGGCGGCACGACGTTCAGCCCCATGAACCGGGGTCTCGAGCCGGCCTGGGTCGGCACGGTCGTGATCGATCCGACGGATTCCACGCAGCTCTATGTGGCCGCGAGCCGCGGGCTCTTCCGGTGGAGCGCGGCGCGCCGCACCTGGCTGCTCGTCGCCGGCCTGCCCGCAGGCGCCGGCTTTTCGCTGGTGATCGATCCGCAGCACCCTTCGGTTCTCTACGCCGGAGGGAGCCGGAGCATCTTCCGCATCGACCTCGGGGCCCTGCGGCCGGAAGAGGACTCCGCGCGATGAGGCCTCCGCCGCCCTTGGCCACTCCCCGCCTTTCTGCTATCCTCCCCTCCGGTTGGCGTCCGGGGAGACCTCGAACCGGGGAGGAGCCCGCCGAGGTCTGGAGCTGGCCGAACGGGTGACGGTCCATCCGCACTTCCGGTGCATCACGAGCCAGGCGGAGCGCAACACCGCCGCCGCGAGGGCCAACACCACCGTCGGCATGGGCAACACCCCCCAACCGGCGCCCATCACGATCCTCCCGGTGCGCGACACCACGGGGTCGGCGGGCAACACCACTCGCGGAACGCGCAACACCACTTCCAACACGCGCAACACGATCTCTGCGACGCGCAACACGACGTGCGCAACGCGCAACGCCACTTTCCTTTGGGGCCTGACCACTTTCCCTTGGGGCCTCGCCGCTTTCGCGGCGCGGGTGTTGCACGCCGCGGTGCGGGTGATGCGCTCAGGCTTCGGTCTTGCGGTAGACCGCGGGTTGCCGGCCGCTCCCCGGGGTTTCGAGGACCGCGTGCCCGTCCTGGAGGAGCTGGCGCAGTGCGCGGTAGAGCGCGGTGCGCTCGGGCTTCCGGCCGAGCGCTGCGCTGACGTCCGCACCGGTGAACAGCTCGGGCAGATCGGGAAGCGCTTGGCGCACGTCGGCGACGAGATCGACCAGATACTCCTGGGGCTGGGAGCGAGCCGGAGGCGGGACCGCCTCGCGGGGAGCCGCGGCTTGCACCGGTGCAGCCGGCGCGGCGAGGCCGGTTCCGGACTGGAGCATCCAGACGAAGTCGAGGGCGCGGACCTGCGCCTGGTGTGCCGCCTCCAACAGTTGGATACCGGCGCGGAGCTGTTCGTCGAGCTGGCTCTTGTGTTGCGTGTATTGTTCGTGTGTCATGTTGCTGGCAACATATCACAGGGCCTGCCGTTGCCACCGTAGCGCTCGCGGACGGGGAGGATGCTAGACTCCGAGCGTTCTCGCATTCTTGAGAAGGAGACCGCTTGGCCCGGCGCAACTCCGAGCGGTTCCAATACCTCGACTTCAAAGGGATGGGCGTCTCCGACCGCCTGCCGCTCCGGCTGTCGCTGCTCGATCTCTTCGTCCCCTTGAGGGCGCGGGTGGAGACTCCCGAAGGAGAGACCTGGGAGCGCTTGCGCCTCGCCGGCCGTAAGCCCTCTCGCGAGGAAGCCGAGGTCCTCGGGCCGCGGGTCAGCGAGCCACAGCCGATCCTCGATCTCCTGGGGAAGAACAACGGCCTGATCGTTCTCGGGGACCCCGGGGCGGGCAAGACCACGCTGCTCAAATACCTCGCCCTCACCCTGGCCACCGGGCGGGGGACGGCGCTCGGGCTGAGCGCGCGCTTGCCGGTCCTCCTGCCGCTGGCGGCGTACGCGAACGCCTTGGCCGAAGAGGACGTCCGCCTCGATCGTTTCATCGCGCGCTATGCCGAAGAGCGTGGAGTCGATCTGCCGCTCGGTTCGCTGCTCGAGCAGGCCTTCGCGCGCGGTGAGGTGCTGCTCCTTCAAGGAACCGGCTTCGCCGGGACCCTCACCCCCTAGCCCCCTCTCCCACACGCACTCACACCCGCCCGGGAGAGGGGGAACCGGATGCCCCCTCCCTGTGCCCGAGCACGCCTCCTGGGACCGCCGGCGTCCAGTGGGCCGGCCTGGGTGGATGGCGCCCGCTGTCCCGATTTTGCCGCGACGGCGCACTTCCTCTGTAGTCCACCCCCGGAAAGGAGGCCGCCATGCAGGTCAAGACGAACCTGAAAGCTGGTCCCGACATCTCGAACTGAGACGTTCGTGCGGCCGCCGTCCATCCATCGTGCCCGGAAAAAATGTGGGAGGAGAGCTGATGAAAGTTCAGACGAGCGTCAAGGCCGGCCCGAGGATCATCATCAATCCCTGATCCGGAGAAACTCCCCATCAGGCTCGAAGTTTTCGAGGGAGCGCGGGCCGATGCCGGCGGCTCCCTCGCCCTTTCTCTCCCTCCGGGGAGCCGCTGCTGTGTGCTCTGGCATACAATGGCGCGACTCCTGAGGAGGCGCGCATGAAGCCGGCCCCGTTCGAGTACCTGGCACCCGAAACCCTGGACTCCGCACTGGAGGCGTTGGCCCGCCATGGCGGCGAGGCAAAGCTTCTGGCCGGCGGGCAGAGCCTGATCCCGGTGATGAACTTCCGCCTGGCGCAGCCGGCGGTGCTCATCGACCTGAACCGGGTGCAGGGCCTGGATTACGTCCGCGAGGACGGCGGCGGGCTGCGGATCGGCGCCATGACCCGCCAGCGCACCCTGGAGCGCGATCCTCTCGTCGCGGCTCTCGCGCCGCTCCTCGCCGAGGCCGTCCCGTGCATCGCCCATCCCCAGATCCGCAACCGCGGCACCCTCGGCGGCAGCCTGGCGCACGCCGATGCGCGCGCCGAGCTGCCGGCGGTCGCCGTCGCCTTGCGCGCCCGGCTGTGCCTGCGGCGCTCCGGCGGCGAGCGATGGGTCGAGGCGCGCGACTTCTTCTCGGGCCTGATGAGCACCCTGCTGGAGCCCGAGGAGATCCTGGTCGAGGTGGCTCTGCCGCCTCCGATGCCGCGCTCCGGCTGGGCGTTTGTGGAGGAGGCGCGGCGGCATGGCGACTATGCCCAGGTCGGCGTGGCGGCCGGCGTGTCGCTCGACGAAGCCGGGCGCTGCCGCGAGGCGCGGCTCCTGTATCTGAGCGTCGGCGACCGGCCGGTCGAGGCGCGCGAGGCAGCCCGGCTGCTCGAAGGCTCGGTTCCCTCGGCGGAGGCGATCGCGGCGGCGGCCGAGAAGGCTTCGCGGGACGAGATGGATCCCACCGGGGACATCCATGCCTCGCCCGCGTTCAAACGGCATCTGGCCCGGGTGCTCACCGGGCGGGCTCTGCGGCGGGCGTTCGCCCGGGCGCAAGGAGAGGCGGCATGATGGCGCAGGGCGGGATTCCCATCCAGGTCACGGTCAACGGCAAGAGCCATGCGCGGACGGTCGAGCCGCGGCTCCTCCTCTCCGACTTTCTGCGCCACGACCTGGGCCTGACCGGCACCCACGTCGGCTGCGAGCACGGCGTCTGCGGCGCCTGCACCATCCTGGTGGACGGCGAGCCGGTGCGCTCGTGCCTGATGTTCGCCGTGCAGGCCGATGGCCGCGAGCTTTCCACGGTCGAAGGATTGGCGCCGGGACCGGAGCAGCTCCATCCGTTGCAGCAGGCGTTCTGGGAATGCCATGGTCTTCAGTGCGGCTTCTGCACCCCCGGGTTCCTGATGACCCTGGTGCCGTTCCTGGAGCAGAACCCCCATCCCACCGAGGACGAGATCCGCCACGCCCTCTCCGGCAACCTCTGCCGTTGCACCGGATACCAGCACATCGTCGATGCGGTGCTGCTGGCGGCGGCGAGGATGCGGGGGGAGGCGCGATGAGCGAGGTGGACCGGCAGCTCGACCGCACCTTGACCGACATCTCCTACCGCACCCGCAAGGGGGAGGTCCACGAGCACCTGGAGAGCCTGGAGCTTCTCTTCGCCGAGAACGAGCCGCTGGTGCAGGCGTTCGTCCCCGAGAAAGGACGGTTCGCCCGCCTCCACCGCGAAGCCGAGGCGCTGCTGACCGAGTATCCGGACTCGAATCTGCGGCCCTACCTGTTCGGCGTCCCGATCGGCATCAAGGACGTCTTCCACGTCGAGGGCCTTCCCACCACGGCCGGCAGCCGTCTCCCGCCCGAGGTGCTGCAGGGCCGGGAAGGCGCCGCGGTGTCCAGCCTCCGCCGGAAAGGCGCCTTGTTTCTGGGCAAGACGGTGTCCACCGAATTCGCCTATTTCGCGCCCGGGCCGACGCGCAATCCGCAGCACGTGGATCACACGCCGGGGGGATCGAGCAGCGGCTCGGCGGCGGCGGTGGCGGCGGGGTTGTGTCCGGTGGCGCTCGGCACCCAGACCATCGGCTCGGTCATCCGCCCGGCCGCCTATTGCGGCGTCATCGGCTTCAAACCCAGCTTCGGGCGGATCACCGCGGACGGCTTCATCCCGCTCGCTCCTTCGCTCGATCACGTGGGCCTGTTCACCACCGACGTGGAAAGCGTCTCGGTGGCGTGCATGATGCTCTGCGACGACTGGTTTCCCGGCGTCCCCTTCGGCTGGCCGGTGCTCGGCGTTCCGGAAGGGCCGTATCTGGAGAACATGAGCGAGGAAGGGCTGGCCCAGTTCCGCGAAACCTGCGACTGGCTGTCGAGCCGCTTCCGGATCAAGCAGGTGCCGGTGATGGCCGACTTCGCGACCATCGCCGAACGCCACCTGCGCCTGACCGCGGCCGAGGCGGCCGAGGTGCATGCCCCCTGGTTCGCGGCGCACCGGCACCTCTATGCCCCGCAGACCATCGAGCTCATCGAGCGCGGCCAGAAGGTCTCCGCCACCCAGGCGAGAAACGACCGCTCCGGCCGGGCCCGCCTGCGCAAGCAGCTCACCGAGGCGATGGAGAAGCACGGCGTCGACCTGTGGATCTCGCCGTCCGCTCCGGGGCCGGCGCCGCACGGCCTTGCGAGCACCGGCAATCCGGTGATGAACATTCCATGGACCCAGGCCGGTCTGCCCACTTTGACCGTTCCGGCGGGGGAAAACAAGGACGGGCTGCCCTACGGCTTGCAGATTTCCGGCGGGTTCTGGACCGATCCGGACCTGATCGAGTGGAGCAAGGAGATCGCGCGGGTGGCGGTCCTGTGAGCGCGGAGCCGGTGGTCCGCACCGCCCTGCGGGCGGGCTCCTACCACGACTCGGTCGTGCTGATGCAGCTCCAGCGCGCCCTCGCCGCGCTGCCCGGCGTGCTCGATGCCGGGGTGGTGATGGCGACGCCGGCCAATCGTGAGCTGCTCGCGGCGAGCGGCCTCGGCTCCGAGGTGGTGGCCGGGCCGGACGATCTGCTGATCTCTGTGCAGGCCGCGAGCGAGCCCGCGGCGGCGGCGGCGCTGGCCGCGGTGGACTCCCTGCTGCGGGTGCGCGCCGCAGGCACGGGTGCGGACTACCGCCCGCGCCGGCTCAGCACGGCGGTGCAGCAGCTCCCGGCGGCGCGCTGGGTGGTCGTCTCCGTGCCCGGCCGCTATGCGGCGGATGTGGCGGAAGAGGCCCTGGACCTGGGCCGCAACGTCTTTCTCTACAGCGACAACGTGCCGGTGGACCGCGAGGCGTCGCTCAAACGCAAGGCGCGCGACCGCGGCCTCCTCGTGCTCGGGCCGGACTGCGGCACCGCCGTCCTCGGCGGCACCGGATTCGGTTTCTCGAACCGCACCCGGCGCGGCCGGATCGGCCTGATCGGCGCCTCCGGGACCGGCCTCCAGGCCCTGCTCAGCTATCTCGACGGTGACGAAGCCGGCATCTCGCACGCCATCGGCACCGGCGGGCGCGACCTGTCCGCGGCCGTCGGGGGGATCACCGCCTCGCAGGCCCTCGACCTGCTGCGGCGGGATGAAGACACGGACGTCCTCGTGCTCGTCTCCAAGCCGCCGGCTCCCGAGGTGACCCGCCGTCTGCTCGGCGAGGCGCGCGCCGCGGGCAAGCCGGTCATCGTCTGCTTCCTCGGTGCGGCTCCGCCGGGAGGAGGATGGGGGAACGTCTGGTTCGCCAACAGCCTGGAGGAGGCCCGCGGCTATGCCTTGAAGGCGCTGCAGGAGAGAGTGGGGGCGTCACCGCCCACGACCTTCTCGACCGGCGGGCGTTGGGTGCGTGGCCTCTTTTCGGGCGGGACGCTGGCTCTGGAAATACTGCTCTGCCTGGGCGCGGTGCTCACGCCGGTCTACTCCAACATTCCGGTCACGGCGGACCAGCGGCTTCCCGACCCTCTGAAGAGCCAGGGGCACACGATCCTCGACCTCGGAGCCGACGAATTCACCGTCGGCCGGCTGCACCCCATGATGGATTTCGACCTGCGCCTGCGCCGGCTGCGCCAGGAGGCCGCCGATCCCGAGGTCGCCCTGATCCTTCTCGACGTCGTCCTGGGCGACGGCGCGCACGCCGATCCGGCCGGCGAGCTGGCACCCGGGATCGAGCGCGCTTTGACCGAGGCCCGTGCGGCCGGCCGCGAGCTGGCCGTGGCGGTGCTGCTGATCGGGACCGCGGCGGACCCGCAGGACCTGCAAGAGCAGAGCGCCACGCTGGAACGCTCCGGTGCCCGCGTCGTCCGGACGGTGGGGGAGCTGGTGGAGCACACCTGGCGTTGCGTGGGGGAGAGGCCGCGCGATCCGGCGGAGACCGCCCTGGCGCCGGTCCCCCTGGAGGCGATCCGCGACACGCGGGCGGTGATCAACGTCGGCATCGAGACCTTTGCCGCCAGCCTCGCCGCACAGGGGGCCGAGGTGGTGCAGGTGGACTGGCGCCCGCCCGCGGGCGGCAATGAGAAGATGGCGGCCCTTCTGGCGAGGATGAAGAGATGACCACCGGCACGATCGACATCGACGCGGCCAATCAGACCGCCGTGGCGCGGATGATGGCCGCGCGCCCCCAGCTCACCGGCCTCGGCCGGGCGCGCGACGTGGTGCCCGGGATGCGGGACAACCTGCTGCTCCACGCCGGCCCGCCGATCGCCTGGGAGCGGATGTCCGGTCCCCTGCGCGGCGCGGTGATCGGCGCGCTGCTCTACGAAGGCCTGGCGGCCGATGAAGCGGGCGCCGTGGCGTTGGTCGAAAAGGGAGAGATCGATTTCGCCCCCTGCCATCACCATGCCACGGTCGGCCCGATGGCGGGCGTCACCTCCGCCTCCATGCAGGTCTACGTCGTCGAGGACGCCGTCCACGGCCACCGCACGTTCTCCAACCTGAACGAGGGATATGGCAAGGTCCTGCGCTACGGCGCCTACAGCCCCGAGGTGCTCGACCGGCTGCGCTTCCTGAACACCACGGTGGCGCCGGTCCTCGCCGCGGCGCTCGACCGCGCCGGGGGTCTCGACCTGCGCGCGCTCCTCGCCGAGGCCCTGCACATGGGGGACGAAGGGCACAACCGCAACAAGGCCGGCTCGATCCTGTTCCTGAAGCTCCTCGCGCCGCACATCGCGCGGGTGGCCCCGGACGGCGACACTGCGGGAGACGTCCTGCGCTACCTGGGGGACAACGCCCTGGCGGTTCTGAATCCGGTCATGGCGGCGTGCAAGGCGATGGCGGACGCGGCGCACGGAGTCGAGGGGAGCACGGTCGTTTCCACCATGGCGCGCAACGGCACGGACTTCGGCATCCGGGTGAGCGGCCTGGGCGACCGCTGGTTCACCGCACCGGCCATGGTGCCGGACGGCCTGTACTTTCCCGGCTTTTCGAGCGCCGACGCCAATCCCGACATCGGCGACAGCACGATCACCGAAACCGCCGGCATCGGAGCCTTCGCGATGGCGGCGGCGCCGGCCATCGTCACCTTCATCGGCGGCTCGCCGAAAGACGCGGTGACGGCCACGCTGGAAATGTACGAGATCACCGTCGCCGAGCACGCGCATTTCACCATCCCCGGCCTCGGCTTCCGCGGCACACCGGTCGGCATCGACCTGCGCCAGGTGGTCGAGCTGGGCGTCACCCCGCGCGTCAACACCGGCATCGCCCACCGCCTGGCCGGCGTCGGTCAGGTGGGCGCCGGCCTGGTGCGGCCGCCGCTGGCGGTTTTTGAAGAAGCCCTGGTGGCGTTCGCGGAGCGCTACGGATTCTGAATCCTTCAGATCATGATTCAACCAAGGAGGAGCGATGTACGTTCCCTATGATCTCAGCAAAGTGAAAGTCCTCGACCTGTCGCAGAACTTCAGCGCGGATTCTCCGGCGTTCGCGTTCTATGAGGGACCGACCGTCAAGTGGGTGAAGCGGCTGGCCTTCGAAGGGGTGAATGCGCAGCTCATCTCGTCGACCAACCACATCGCCACCCACCTCGATTCGCCGATCCATTTCTACGATCCGGGTCCGGACATCGCGGGCATTCCGATCGACACCCTGGTGGGGCCGGCGTGCATCGTGGACATCTCGCAGTTCGGCATCGGCGACTATCAGATCTATGGTCCGGAGCATTTCGAGGCGTGGGAGAAGAAGACCGGCATCACCATCGAGCGCGGCGACATCCTGGTCATCCACACCGGGTATCACCACTACTACAACGAGGATTGGTACAAGGTCCACAACCAGGAGAAGCCGGACCTGCCGAAGAGCTTCTTGAAGCATCCCGGGCCGCAGAGCGTGTTCTGCGATTGGATTCTCGACCGCGGCATCCGTTGGTTGGCGGTGGACTGCATCGCCGCGGACCATCCGTTCAACACCAACGTGCGCAAGGCGCGGCCCGATCTCATTCCGGAGGTCGAAGCCGCGATCGGCATGCCGCTCGACCAGGCCTTCCCGTGGCCCAAGGACTACCAGTGCATGCACGTCAAGCTCTTCCCGCACGGCGTGTTCCATGCGGAGAACGTGGGCGGCCAGATCGACGAGGTCCTCGACCAGCGCGTCTGGCTCGGCTGCTTCCCCTTCCGCTTCAAAGGCGGCGAGGCGGCCTTCTCGCGGATCGTGGCGTTCGTGCAGGAAAAGTAGACGTTGCGGAGGCGGCGATGACAACCCAAGCGATCGGTGAACGGATCAAGCGCAACGAGGACCCTCGTCTGCTCACCGGGCAGGCGCTGTTCGTCGATGACGTCGCGCTGCCGGAGATGGTGCACGTGGCGTTCGTGCGCAGCCAGTACGCCCACGCGCGTCTCGCCGGCATCGACGTGGCGGAGGCCAAGGCGCACCCGGGGGTTCTCGCGGTCTATACCGCCGAGGACCTGGGGGACTATTGGCAGCACGGGCCGCTTCTGGTGCCGCCGCCGCCGGTCGCAGGGATGATCTTTCATCAGCGCACCCAGGTGCCGCTCGCCAAGGGAAAGGTGCGGCATCTGGGCGAGCCGGTGGCGCTGGTCGTCGCCGTGTCGCGCTACGTCGCGGAGGATGCGGCCGAGAAAGTGTTCGTCGACTACGACCCGTTGCCGGCCGTGGTGGACCTCGAAAAAGCGCTGGAGCCCGGGGCCTCGCTGGTCCATGAGGACGTGGGCTCGAACCTCGCCGCGTTCGTGCCGCAGAAAAAGGGTGACTATGCCGCCGCCCGCGCCCAGGCCGACGTGGTCATCCGGCGGCGCTTCTGGTACGACCGCGGCGCCTCCGCGGCGATCGAAAACCGCGGCGTCGTCGCCCAATGGGATCACCGCGCGCAGAAGCTCACCGTGTGGGATACGACGCAGGCGCCGATCCCCATCCGCAACGGGCTCGCTGCGATGCTGGCGCTGTCCGAGCACCAGGTGCGCCTGGTGGCGCCGTTCATCGGGGGCGGATTCGGTCCCAAGATCATGATGTTCTATCCCGAGGAGGTCCTGATCCCCTGGCTCGCGATCCGCCTGGGGCGGCCGGTGAAATGGATCGAGGACCGCCAGGAGAACTTCTACGCCACCACCCAGGAGCGCGGCCAGCTCCACGACGCCGAGGCCGCGTTCACCAAGGACGGCATCCTGCTCGGCGTGAAAGACTCCTTCCTGCATGACACCGGCGCCTATGATCCCTATGGATTGACCGTACCGCTCAACAGCCAGTGCACGTTGATGGGACCGTACCGGGTGCCGGCCTACGACAGCGAGCTGCGGGCGGTGTTCACCAACAAGACGATCGTCACGCCGTACCGCGGGGCGGGCCGGCAGCATGGCGTGTTCGTCATCGAGCGGTTGATGGACCTGGCGGCGAAGGAGCTGGGGATCGACCGCACCGAGATCCGGCGGCGCAATTACCTGCGGCCGGACGAGTTCCCGCACGATCACGTGATCATCTATCAGGATTTCGCGCCGCTCTATTACGACAGCGGCAACTACGAGCCGGTGCTCGACCAGACGCTCGAACGGATCGGCTACCACCATTTTCTCCGCGAGGAGCAGCCGCGGCTGCGGGCGGCGGGACGCAAGGTGGGCATCGGCATCGTCGCCTACGTCGAGGGCACCGGCATCGGGCCGTTCGAAGGCGCCCGCGTGCAGGTGCAGTCGAGCGGCAAGGTGACGGTCGTCACCGGCGTGGGCACGCAAGGGCAGGGGCATTTCACCGTCCTCGCCCAGGTGGCGGCCGAGCAGCTCGGCGTCGAGGTGGCGGACGTCGATGTGGTCACCGGGGACAGCGATCAGTTCCACTGGGGGACCGGCACCTTCGCCAGCCGCGGCGCCGTGGTGGCCGGCAATGCCGTCCATGAAGCCGCGAAGAGCGTGCGGGAGAAGGCGATCCGCCTGGCCGCCGAGCATCTCGGAGCGGCCGAGGAGACGATCGAGCTCGCAGGCGGGCGGGCCGGCGTGGTGGGGGAGACCGGCCGGTCGATCGCGCTCGGTGAGCTCGCGAAGCTCGCCAATCCCATGCGCGGAGCGGTCAAGCCGGGCACCGAGCCGGGCCTGGAATCGACCCGCTACTTCGGTCCCTTCCGCGGCGCCACGGCGAGCGGCTGCCACGCGATGATCGTCGAGGTCGATCCGGAGACCATGCAGGTGAAGGTGGAGAAGTACGTGGTGGTCCACGACTGCGGGCGGGTGATCAATCCCCTCCTGGTCGACGGCCAGGTCCACGGCGGCGTGGCGCAGGGGCTGGGCAATGCCTTCTACGAGGAGCTGGTGTTCGACGACAACGGCCAGCTCCTGAACGCCAGCTTCATGGACTTCCTCCTGCCCACGGCGCTCGACGTGCCGCGCGTCGAGGTGGGCCACGAAGAGACCGTCTCGCCGCTCAACGCCCTCGGCACCAAGGGGGCGGGGGAAGCCGGAGCGATCCCGGTGGGGGCCCTGTTCGCCCAGGCGGTGGAGGATGCCCTGGCGGTTCCGGGGCTGGAGATCCTGGAGATTCCGCTCAAACCCGGCCGGCTGTGGGAGCTGGTGAACAAGGCCGGTTGACAGGGCTTGCAGTCGGAGCCGGGCTCTCCTATAATCTCTTGAAGAACCAAAGGTAAGGATGGGGTCCAGGTCTGCCTTCTCGAAAGGTGGGCGTCCTGGAGGCACCTTCAGAGATTGATGAGATCGGACGTGCTCCTGGCGAGATGGTCATTCCTGTGGTCCGCACCTGACGCGGCGTCGGCCCGGATCGGCCGGGAGGGGGAGCTGTTTGCGACGGAGGTGCGGCTCTGGCTTGCCGCGGTGTTCTTTCTCTTTCCCCTCCGCTTCCTGGGCAGGTCGCCGATCGAAGCCCGGGTGTCCTTCGTGGCCGCCGTTGCGACCGGACTGGTGGGGATCGTCGTCTGGAGGATCGCACGCCGCCCGGTGCCGCCACCCGGCCTGGGCGCCTTCACCTGCATCCTGGACGTCAGTCTGGTCAGCCTGGTCCATCTCGGTCTCGTTTTCGGCGGGCAGCCGGCGGCTGCGGTCAGCGGCCGTGTTTCCTTCGGTGCCTACTTTCTCGCCCTCGGCCTGACCTGTTTACGCCAAGACCTGCGCTGGTGCCTGCTGGCCGGGCTCACGGCGGTGGTCGAGTACGCCGCCCTGGTGGGCTGGTTGATGCTTCGCCCGGGTGGGGTTGCGTCGCTGTCCAGCCCGATCTACGGTGTATTTTTGTGGGAAGTGCAGGTGCTTCGCCTGGCCTTGCTGGCGATGGCGACCGCGATCAGCGTCGCCATCGTGCACCAGGGTCGGCGCTATCTGCAGGAGCTCTCGCGTCTGGTCGCCGAGCGCACCGCGGAATTGCAGCGCGAGAAACTCCGGGCCGAGGAGGAGGCTGCCCGGGCGGAAGAGGCCAGCCGGGCGCGCAGCGAGTTTCTGGCCAACGTCAGCCACGAGATCCGCACTCCTCTCAATGCCGTGCTCGGCATGACCGGGCTCGCCCTGCGCTCCGCGCTGACCGCCGAGCAGAGGGACCAGATCGAAACCGCGCGGCAGAGTGGCGAGGCTCTTCTGGCGGTGATCAACGATCTCCTCGATGTTTCGAAGATCGAGACCGGTGCCCTGGAGGTGGAGCCGGCGCCCTTCGAGCTGCGGGTCTGCCTGGAGGATGCCGTGGGCCTGGTGGCCGCCAAGGCCGCCGCCAAGCAGATCCCGATCGAATGCCGCATCGCGGAGGGGGCACCGCCCACGGTGGTGAGCGATGTGGGCCGGCTGCGCCAGATCCTGTTCAACCTGCTCGACAACGCGGTGAAATTCACCTCCCGTGGAGCGATCCACCTGGAGGTGGCGGCCGAGCCGGCCTCGGCGGACGGCTCGGTCGAGCTGCGCTTCGCCGTGCGCGACACCGGGATCGGGATTCCGGCGGCGGCGCTCGATCGCCTGTTCAAGCCGTTCGGCCAGGTCGACTCCTCGAACCGCCGGGTGCATGGAGGGACCGGCCTGGGACTCGCCATCTGCCATCGGCTGGCCGAACGTCTGGGGGGCCGCATGTGGGTCGAGAGCGAGCCCGGCCGGGGCTCGACCTTCTTCTTCACCTTGCGTTGCCGGCCGGCGGTCGCCCCGGCGGCGGTGCCTGCCGTTCCCGCCGACGAGCCGGAGGGCCCGCCGCTCGCCCAGGAGCTCCCGTGGCGGGTTCTGCTGGCGGAGGACAATCCGGTCAACCAGAAGGTGGAGCAGCTCATGCTTTCCCGGATGGGCTACGCGGCCGACGTGGCCGGCAACGGCTTCGAGGTTCTGGAGGCGCTGCGCCGGCAACGCTATGACCTGGTGCTGATGGACGTCCAGATGCCGGGGATGGATGGGCTGGAGGCGACGCGGCGGCTGCGGGCCGAGCTGCCGAAGGAGCGCCAGCCGCGGATCATCGCGGTGACCGCGAGCGTCCTGGCCGACCAGCGGGAGGCCTGCTTCGCCGCCGGCATGGACGATTTTGTGGGCAAACCGGTGGGGTATGCCGAGCTGCGCTCCGCCTTCCTGCGCGCCGGGGGCCGGGCGCCGGCACCGGCCTCGGCCGTGGCGGTGCCCTTTGCGCTGCCGGACGACCGGAGCCCTCTCGACCCGGCGCGCCTCGACAGCCTCCGCCGGCTCGGCGAGCTGGCGGGAAAGCCGCTGCTGCAGGAGATCGTCGACAGCTTCGTCGTCGAAGCGCCCCGCCGGCTGGCCCGCCTGCGGGAGGCTCTCGGCCGGGGCGATGCCGAGGACTTCGCCTTCGTGGCTCACAGCCTCAAGGGGAGCAGCGGCCAGATCGGCGCGGCGCGCGTGGCGGCGGTGAGCTTCGAGCTGGAGAAGCGCGGCCGTGCCACCGATCTGAGCACCGTGGGCGTCCTTCTCGCCGAGCTCGACCGCGAGCTGGGCCGGGTCATCGTCCTGCTCGAGAAGGAGAAGAGCCAGGCTCTTGCCTCCCCACGGCCCCCCGGGCACCCCCCGGAGCAGAGGCCCAACTGAGCGCGGCCGGTTACTTTTTCGCCTCGGCTCCTGTCTAAGAGGGATGGAGGCTCCAACAGCGGGGTTCTCCGGATCGATCAGGGAGGGGTTGTCCCCATGTTCCGTACCGCCACACTTCTCGGCTCGCTCGCCCTCGCCGCCCTGGGTCTGGCCTCCGGCCCGGGCGGAAATGCCGCCTCCCCGGCCCGCTTCCAGACCGAGGCACGGGCTCCCTTCACTCCGGCATCCTTTCGTTTCCCCAAGCCTCCGGCCGAGGCTCCGGGGGCGGCACCGGACGCGCCGATCCGCCTCACGGCATCGGACGGCACCGGCCTCGCCCTGGTGGCCCTGGAGGCGAACGGGGTTCTCGAGCCGCCGCTCGCGTTCACCGAGCTGCACCTGACGTTCGAAAATCCTCGCGATGCGACGATCGAAGGCCGGTTCCGGATCGCGCTGCCACCCGGCGCGGCGCTCTCCCGCTTCGCCATGAAGATCGGCGAAGCCTGGCAGGAAGGGGAGGTGGTGGAGCGCCAACGCGCCCGCCAGGTGTATGAGGACTTCCTCCACCGCCGGCAGGATCCGGCGCTCCTGGAGCAGGAGGCGGGCAATGAATTCTCGGCCCGCGTCTTCCCGATCCCGGCGCGCAGCCGCAAGGAGATCATCGTCTCCTACTCGCATTCCCTGGCGCGGGAGGACGAGCCCTATGTCCTCCACCTCCGCGGCCTGGCACAGATCGGGCGCCTGGACCTCCGCGTGCTCCTGGGGGATCGGCCGGCGGCGGGTGCGCCGGTCAGCAATCTGGGAGGCGAGGCGCGCGACCGGCGGGTCATCGAGCTGCACAAGCGGGACTGGACACCCGATCGCGACTTCGAGATCGGCCAGGACCAGGTCTCCGGCCGCGCCGGGCTGCGCAACGGCTCGCTCGCCGTGGTGCGCGTCACCCCCACCGTCGCCGCCACGCCGCAGGAGATCCGCGGTCTCTACGTGTTGGTCGATTCGAGCGCCTCGCGCGCCCTCGGCTGGTCCACCCAGGTGCGCCGGCTCGCCGATCTGGCCGCCGGCCTGCGCGACGGCGCGGGGAGCGGAACACCGCTCGGCGTGGCCGCTTTCGACCAGGAGGTGGCCCCCGTCTATGAAGGGACGGCGGGAGGCTTCGGCACCGCCGAGGTCCAGCGTCTCGGCGCCCGGCGTCCGCTCGGCGCCTCGGACCTCCAAGGCGCGCTGACCTGGTTGGGCGCGCGCCTGGCGAAAGACCGCGGGAGATATCCGCGCGTCCTTCTCCTGACCGACGGCGTCGCCACCGCCGGAGACACCGAGACGAAAGCGCTCAAGGCCGCGGTCGCGGCGCTCGATGCCGCCGGCGTGGAGCGCCTTGATGTGCTCGCCGTGGGCGGCTTGCGCGACGACGCGGTGCTGCGCGAGCTGGTCACCGGCAATCTGAAGCAGGACGGCCGCAACCTGGACGGCGCCGCGCCGCTCCCCGAGATCGCCCGGCGGTTGACGCTGGCCTCGCGCTCCGGCCTGCGGGTGGCGGTCGAAGGGGCGGCCTGGGTGTGGCCGTCGAAGCTCGACGGCGTCCAGCCGGGCGATCAGGTGCTGGTCTATGCCGACGTCCCGGCCGAGAAGCCGGTGCGCCTCACCGTGGACGGGAAGCCGGTGACGCTCGGCGGCGGCCTGGTGCCGGCCGAACGGCCGCTCCTCGAACGCGAGTGGGCGCAGGCGCGCATCGAACGGCTGCTCCACCTGCGCGACGCCGAGCACGCGGAGGACGAGGATCTGCGGCGGGCGATCGTGCGCGAGGTGACCGACCTGAGCGTCAAGTACCGGGTGCTCTCGCCGTACACCGCGTTGCTGGTTCTGGAGACCGAGTGGGACTACCAGCGTTACGGCATCGACCGCCGGTCTCTGGCGGACATCCTGACCGTCGGAGCCGGCGGCCTGGAGGTGCTGGCACGGACGCCACCGACCTCCCTCCCGGCGGTGCGGGCGGACGGCCCGCCCCCCGCCAAGTCGGCCCCCCGCCCGGCATCGGTGCCGGTGCCCTCGGCCGAGCCGGAGACCGCCGAGGCCACGATGGAGGCCGCCGCCGCGGATGTGCCCGAAGCCGCCGAGGCGGTCGACGACGGCGTGGTGGGAGGTGTTGAAGGAGGCGTGGAAGGTGGGGTTCCCGGTGGCGTGGCGGGAGGGAGCCCGGGTGGGGTCGTCGGAGCCGTAGCGGTGGACGCCTCGGACGAGCTGACGGTGACCCACGAGTCGGCGATGCCTGTTCCGCCGCCTCCGCCACCCCCTCCGGCCCCGCAGATGGAGCGTCCGGGCCAGGCTGCAACGGTTGCGCCGGTGGCCGAGGAGAAGAGGAAGCGTGTGGCCCCCTACAGCGGGCGCTTCGGGGAGGTGATGGAGCATCTGGAGGCCGGCCGGGTGGCCAAGGCGCGCGCCGTGGCCGAGGCCTGGAACACGGAAGAGCCGGGCGACGTCCTGGGTCTGCTCGCGCTGGGCGAGGCCTGGGAGGCGGCGGGCGAGAGAGCCGCGGCGGCGCGTGCCTACGGCTCGCTGATCGACCTGTTCCCGAGCCGTGTCGACCTGCGCCGGTTGGCGGGCGAGCGCCTCGAACGCCTGGGGGAGGTGGGGCTCGATCTCGCCATCGACACCTATCGCAAAGCCGTCGCCGACCGGCCGGACCATCCGTCGGGCCACCGTCTCCTCGCCTGGGCCCTGCTGCGCGCCGGCCGCACCGCCGAGGCCTTCCAGGTCCTGGAGAACGGGCTGGAGCAGAAGTATCCGGGCGGGCGCTTCCTGGGCGCCGACCGCATTCTGCGCGAGGACCTGGGCCTCCTCGGCGCCGCCTGGCTGCGCGCCGAGCCGGGGCGCCGGCAGGAGATCCTCGACCGCCTGGCGGCGCACGGCAGCCATCTGGAGACCGAGCCCTCCCTGCGGCTCGTCCTCACCTGGGAGACCGACGCCAACGACGTCGATCTCCACATCCGGGACCGCAAGGGCGGCCACGCCTACTACTCCGCGAAGCGCCTCCCCTCGGGCGGTGAGCTGTACGAGGACGTCACCACCGGCTACGGCCCGGAGTGCTTCACCGTGCGCGGAGCGCTCACCAAGGAGGCGTTCCCCTATCAGCTCCAGGTGCACTACTACAGCCGCGGCCCGATGGGCTACGGCATGGGCACCGTCCAGGTCGTCCGCCACGACGGGGCAGGGGGGCTGCGGATCGAGCCGCGGCCGTTCGTGGCGATGGCCGACGACGCGATGGTGGACCTGGGGGAGGTGGAGGTGGGGAAGGGGCGGTGATCCTTCCGGGCGAGGCCTGGGCCACTCCCTGAGCCTCGCTCCCGGCCCCTCTCCCGCCGGCCGCCCGTGGCTCCGGGAGAGGGGGGAGCCGTCCTCAAGCTTCTGTCATCAGCTCGTCTACGGAAGCCGCGACACGGGCTTGCCGCAACCAGCGCCGCAGCCGGTCCAGGTCCGAGCACTCCAGAATCTCCGCCCGCTGCGCCGGGCTGACCGAGATTCCGCGGTCCTCCAGCAGATCGAGAATGCCCTCTGCTTTGCCTTCTGCCTTGCCTTCTGCCTTGCCCTTGACTTCCGCCGCCGCCACGCGCTCCAGGAACACCGGGTTGCCCTTCGCAATCAGGGACTCCATCACGGCGTTGTCGGCCAGTGCGGCATCGAGCAGGGCCGCCACGGGCAGAGCCGCCGCCAGGCACCGGTCCTCAATCCGGAAACCGGCCTCGAGAGGCCGCCAGCTCCGGCTCGTGGAGGACCATTCGCAGACTCGCCGTGGCCCTTTGACAAAGATCCCGAAGACCCGGCGCACGCCGCGCCTGTGCATCTCCTCGGCCTTGTCTCTCGCGTCCCGCTCGCTTTGGGTGGAGACCACCTCGAAGGCGATCTCCTCCAGATACCGCGAGCCGGTCGCCGGATCGGTGCCGGCTTTGCGGATGCAGACGTCGCTGGCGAAATCCGAGGTCTCGCTCATCCGGGTGATGAGGTCCGTCGAGGCCTCGTACCCGGGCGCCACGTGTGCCCCCGTGACATAGTCGAGCCGGTGGTGCTGGTCGCCATGCGGGGTTTCGGCCGGCAACGCCACCACCCGGCGTCCTTTGATGACCTCGTCGCGCGTCACCTCCGGTACCACCAGGTGGTCATCGAGGCGCGGGAAGGCGTCACCACGGCCGGGCAGACGGAGAGAACCGCCGGAGGCACCCGGCGCCTTGAGACTGTAACCAGGGCGGTAGTCGTCCATACCCGACATTCTAACAGAGAGCCGCCCGCCAGACCGGGTCCCGGGCGCCCCATCGGCTACAATCCCCCACATGTTGCTGACCCCGACCATCGCCATCGTCGGCCGCCCGAACGTGGGCAAGTCGACTCTGTTCAACCGCCTGGTGGGCAAACGCCAGGCCATCGTGCACGACATGCCGGGGGTGACGCGGGACCGCATCACCGGCATGGCCGAGATCGGCGAGGACCGGCAGGTTCAGATGGTCGACACCGGCGGCCTGCCGCTCGGCGACGATCCGCTGGGCCTCTCGCAGCAGGTCTTCCTGGCGGTGGAGGAGAGCGATCTCCTCCTCTTCCTGGTGGACGGCAAGCAGGGGCTCACCTCCGCCGACGAGGCGGTGTGGGAGAAGCTGCGGCGCACCAACAAGCCGGTCCTCCTGGTGGTCAACAAGGCGGACACGCGCGAGGCGCGCGACCGGTTCGGCGAGTTCTACCGGCTGGGGATCGACCGGCAGATCCTGATCTCGGCCGAGCATGGCGCCGGCATCGAGGACCTGCGGGCGGCGCTCAGCCATGCCCTTCCCGAGATCCCCGACTACGTGCAGCACGACGCACCGGCGATCGCCATCGTGGGCCGGCCGAACGTCGGCAAGTCGTCGATCCTCAACAAAATCTCCGGCCAGCTGCGGTCGCTCGTCTCGCCGGTCGCCGGCACCACCCGCGATCCGGTGGACACGTTGATCGAGCGCGGCGACAAGTCGTATCTGCTGATCGACACCGCGGGCATCCGGCGGCGCAGCCAGATGACCGGGCAGGCGGAGGAGCTGGCGGTGATGATGGCGCGCCGCCAGATCGAACGGGCGCAGGTGGCCGTGCTGGTGATCGACGCGGCGCAGGGGGTCACCAGCAGCGACCTCGCGATCGCCGGCACCATCTGGGAGCTCGGCCGGGCCGCCGTGGTGGTGATGAACAAGTGGGACCTGTTGACCGAGGAGTCGCGGGAACGCCTGGAGAAGAGCGCCGAGCGGCTGGACGAGATCCTCTCCGGGCCGGCACGGGTCAACGCCTCCGCCCTCTCCGGCCGCGGCATCGAGAAGCTGTGGACGCCGATCGACAAGGCGCTCGCCGCGTACAACCTGAAGCTGTCGACCGGCCAGCTCAACCGGATCTTCGAGACGGCGATCAAGCGGGTGGCGCCGCCGTCGCTCTCCGGCGCACACTGGAAGCTCTTCTATACGACGCAGGTGGGAACGGCGCCGCCGACTTTCATGCTGTTCGCCAACCGCCTGCTGCCGCGCAACCACCACTACCGGCGCTACCTGGAGAACCGCCTGCGCGAGGAGCTGCACCTGCCGGGCGTGCCGGTGCGGCTGGTGATCCGCAAGCGGACGGAATCATGAGGCGCCTTCCACCGGCTCGCCCCACGTTGCAGGTCGCCCTGCTCTTCCTCCTCGTCCTGGCCGGTTGCGGCCGTGCCGGAACCGAGCGCTCGAAAGGCGAGGCACTGCGCGATCTGTCCACGGCGGAGGTGATGGCCGCGATGGCCGCCGCCTCCTATGCGCCGCCGGCGGACGGCCGGCTCACCGAGCGGCAGGTCCGTTTGTACCTGGACGTCATCCAGAGGGCCGCGGAAGACCGGGTGAAGAGGCCGCGCAAGGAGACGGGAACGACCGGCGATCTGCGGGCGGCCCTGGAGCTGGGGATCAATCCGAAAGAGCTGCTGTGGGTGGAGGAGCGGGTCCGGGAGGCGTGGATCGCCCTCCAGGGGCAGGAGCTGGACCAGAAGATCGCCGCCTCGCGCGCCGCCATGCTGCAGGATCTGGAAGCCCGGCGGGCCGCGGCGGCGGATCCGGAAGAGAAGCGGGAGCTGGCGCAGCAGATTGCGGAGATCCGCGCCGCGGCTCCACCCGCCACGGAGGTTGCGGCGGCGGTGGCCTTCAACGCGGCGCTCATCAACCGTTTCAAGACCGAGGTGCGGCACTCGTTCGCCGAGGACCGCGGCCCCCAGGAGAGCGAAAATGGACGCTGAGGTGAAGGAGGACGGGCGTTGGGCGGTGCGCCTGGTCTGCTCGCGGACGGGTGTCACCGCACCGCTCGATGCACCGGCGTTCGTCTCGCCCGCCGGCGCGCCCTGGCTGGTCGAGTACGATCTCGATCCGGCCAAGGGGGAGCACCTGCGCCGCGCTCTGCCGGGCCGGCCGTGGACCTTGTGGCGCTACCGCGAGCTGTTGCCGCTGTCCGATGTTGCGGGGCGGATCGACCTGGGGGAAGGCGGCACTCCTCTCATCCCTCTGCGGCGGCTGGCGCCTCCGGGCGTCGAGGTCTTGATGAAGGACGAGGCGCAGAATCCCACCGGCTCGTTCAAGGCGCGCGGCTTGTCGCTCGCGGTGAACCGGGCGCGCGAGCTGGGCGCTCCCGGGGTGCAGCTCGCCAGCGCCGGGAATGCGGCGCTCGCCTTGACCGCCTATGCCGCCGCCGCGGGCCTGCCGGCGCGCGTCGCGCTCCCGTCGGATACGCCGGCGTCGATCTTCGAGCGCTGCCGGGCGCATGGCGCCGAGGTGCTGGACGCGCCGGGGACCCTGGTGGAGGCGGCGAAGCTCCTGGAGGCCGGGAGCGAGGGCTACTGGGGCCTGTCGACGCTGCGCGAGCCCTACCGCGCGGAGGGCAAGAAGACGATGGGCCTGGAGCTCGCCGAGCAGCTCGGGTGGGAGCTGCCGGACTGGATCGTCTATCCCCTGGGCGGCGGCACCGGCATCGTGGGCATGCACAAGGCGTTCGACGAGCTGCGCCGGCTGGGCCTGATCGGCGCCAAACGTCCGCGCTTCGTGATCGTCCAGATGACCGGCTGCGCGCCGATGGTGCGCGCGTTTGCGCGCGGCGAGGAGACCGCGGCGCCGTGGGAGGAGCCGGACACCCGCGTCTGGGGCCTGCGGGTGCCGAAGGCGATCGC
>DIHE01000139.1:37565-53786 GCA_002420005.1 Holophagales bacterium UBA5704
ATCGACGAGGCCCGCCTGCCGGAGATGACCGCGCGCGCCGCGCGGTGCGAAGGGCTCCACCTCGGACCCGAAGGCGCCGCCGCCTTCGCCGCCCTGGAGGATCTCGCCGCGGCCGGCGAGATCGCGGCGGGGGAGCGCGTGGTGGTGTTCCAGACGGGAGACCCGGGGAACTATCGGTGAAGGATTTCCTGGCCGCGCTCCTTGCCGAAGGGGCCGCCGCCGCCGCCGTGGGGCGGGTGGGGACGCCCGAGGGTGTGATCTGGACGGCGGCGGTGGGCGAGAGCCGGCCCGGGGTGCCCGCGACGCCGGAGACCCGCTTCGACCTCGCCTCGCTGACCAAGCCGTTCACCGCCGCCCTCGCCCTGGTGCTGGCGGCGGAGGGTACCCTGCCGCTCGCGACCCGCCTGCGCGAGGTGTGGCCCGCGGCGCACCCGCGCCTGGGGCGGAAGACCCTGGAGGATCTGCTGCGCCACCGCTCCGGCTTGCAGGCCTGGGCTCCGCTCTATCATCTCTGCCGGTCGCGCGCCGAGGTGCTGGCGCTGCTGCTCGGCGGCGAGCGGCTCGGCGCGCGGGCGGAGACCTACAGCGACCTCGGGTACCTGCTGTGGGGCCTGGCGGCGGAAGAGGTGACCGGCCGGCCGCTGGCCGCGCTGCTGCGCTCCCGCGTCCTCGATCCCCTGGGCCTCGCGGGCGTGGCGATGTCCCCGGGAGACGGCGCAGACCTTGCGGTGAGCTCGATGGACACCGGCAAGGAGGTCGGCCTCGCGGCGCGGCAGGGTCTGACGGTGGCGCTGCAACCGCCGCCGGCGCCCGGCCGGCCGCAGGACGGCAATGCGCGGTATCTCATCGGCCTGCCGGGCTTCGGCCCGGTGCTCGGCCATGCCGGCCTGTTCGGCACGGCGCACGACCTGCATGTGCTGGCCGCGGAATGGCTGGCTCCCGGCCGGTTGTTGTCTCCGCTACAGGTGACAGCCGCGTGGACAGGAGGCCGGTCGTTCGCCCTCGGGTGGTGGCGCCGGACCTTGCGCGGCAGCGCCGGGCCGGCCTTGCCGCGGTCCTCGGTGGGGCATACCGGCTTCGCCGGCAACAGTGTATGGGTCGACCGCGAGAGGAGGAGGGTCTCGATCCTGCTCGCCACCCGGATCGATCCGCGGTGTGACATGAACCGGTGGCGCCGGCGTTTTCACCGAGACGTGGCGCGCCAGATGGCGTAGAGTATCAACGTTCCTCGAAGACAAGTCATGGGATAGGTGCAGATATGGAATTTCGCGATCTAGTTTTCATCGACGGGGTGCGCACCCCGATGATCGAGTACAACACCGACTTCTCGGACCTCTCCGCGATCGATCTCGCGGCGCACGCGGCACGGGCGCTGCTGGAGCGCACCGGTATCGCGGGGAGCGAGATCGACCACACCATCGTCGGCAACGCGCTGCAGACCTCGCCGGACGCGATCTACGGCGCGCGGCACGTGGCGCTCAAGGCCGGCGTGCCGAAAGAGGTGCCGGCGCTCACCGTCAACCGCCTGTGCGGCTCGGGCATCCAGTCGGTGCTCTCCGGCGCCCAGATGATCCTCACCGGCGATGCCACCACCTGCTTGGTCGGCGGCATGGAGAACATGTCGCAGACGCCGCACGTGATCTGGGGCGCGCGCAAGGGCTTCAAGCTCGGCCAGGGGCAGCTCCAGGACCTGCTGATGGTGGCCCTGCTCGACACGCAGTGCGGCTTCTACATGGCGCAGACGGCGAACAACCTGGCGCGGGACTTCGGGATCACCCGCGAGGACCAGGACGCCTTTGCGCTCCTCTCGCAGCAGCGCGCCGCCGCGGCGTGGGACGCCGGCCGTTTCGCCGCCGAGGTCGTGCCGGTCGAGGTGGGGAAGGGCAAGCGGGCGAAGAAGATCGAGAAGGACAGCCACCTGCGGCCGGAGACCACGCTGGAGGACCTGGCCGGCCTGCCGACCGCGTTCGACAAGGACGGCTTCGTCACCGCCGGCAACGCCTCCGGGATCGTCGACGGCGCGGCGATGACCGTGCTGACCACCGCCGCGCGGGCCGCGGAGCGGGGCTGGAAGCCGCTCGGCCGCATCGTCTCCTGGTCGGTGGTCGGGGTGGAGCCGTCGCGCATGGGCATCGGCCCGGCCCCGGCGATCCGGGCGGCGCTCCAGAAGGCGGGGATGCAGCTCGGCGACCTGGACGTCCTGGAGATCAACGAAGCGTTCGCCGGCCAGGTTCTGGCGGTGGTGCGCGACCTCGGGCTCGACGTCGACAAGCTGAACCCCAACGGCGGCGCCATCGCCCTGGGCCATCCGCTGGGCGCTTCGGGCACGCGCATCCTGATCACCTTGATGCGCGAGCTTGAGCGGCGCGGTGGCGGCCGGGGGGTCGCCTCGGCCTGCATCGGCGGCGGCCAGGGGATCGCCCTGATCGTGGAAGTGGACGCGGCTTGATCGACCTCTCCGGCTTCCGGGTGCTGGTCACCGGTGGCAGCCGCGGCATCGGTGCCGCGTGCTGCCGCCTGTTCGCGCGCGCCGGGGCCGCGGTGGTGGTGCAGTATCTGGCGAGCGGCGGCAAGGCGCGCGCGGTGGTCGAGGAGCTGCGCCGGATCTCCGGCGCGCCGCACCGGGCGATCCGCTGCGACGTCACCGAGCCGTCGCAGATCGAGGTCCTCTTCCGCCAGGTCCGCGAGGACTGGGGCGGGCTCGACGTCCTGGTCAACAACGCCGGGGTGTGGATCCACGATCCGCTGCTGCAGCTCGACCGCACGAAGCTCGACGCCACCCTGGCGGTCAACGTGGTGGGACCGTTTCTGTGCGCCCGCGAGGCGGTGCCGCTGCTCGAACGCTCGGAGCACGGCAGCATCGTCAACATCAGCTCGACGGCGGGACAGCGGGGAGAGGCGTATTATAGCCCCTACGCGGCGAGCAAGGGAGCGATCATCTCGGCGACCAAATCCTGGTCGACCGAGCTCGCGCCGCGCATCCGGGTCAACGCGGTGGCTCCCGGCTGGGTGGATACGGACATGACGGCCGAGGCTCTCGGTGGCGACCGGCGGCAGGAGGCGCTCGCCGCGATCCCCCTGCGGCGGATCGCGACGCCGGAAGACATTGCGGCGCCGGTGGTCTTTCTCGCCTCCCCGCTCGCGCGCCATATCACCGGTGAGATCCTGAACGTCAACGGCGGCAGCGTGCTGGTAGGCTAGGAGAGGACGGTGAACGCGCCCAGGTCGATGCTGCGGGGCCTTCTGGCGAGGAACCTCTGGCTCCAGATTCTGGCGGTGGCCGCCGCCTACGCGATCGTCGGCCGGCTCAGCCTCTACGTCGCGGTGCCGCGCGAGATCTTCGGGACGATCTGGCCGTCCTCCGGCGTGGCGCTGGCGGCCCTCCTGCTTGGCGGCCGGCGGCTGTGGCCCGGCGTCTGGCTGGGCTCTGCGGTGATCATCCTCCTCACCTCCCTCGGGGAGGGCAGCGTCCAGTCCCTCCTGCCCGCGGCGCTCTTCTCTCTCATCCTCGGCGCCGGCGCGGGGCTTCAGGCGCTTCTGGGAGCGACGCTCGTCCGCCGGTTCTCCCGCGGCCGCCACCCGCTGGACCGGCAGCGCGATGTCCTGGTCCTGCTCTTCTGGGGTGGTATCGTGAGCTGCTCGGTGGGTGCCACCCTGGGCCTGCTGATTCAAATCCTGACGGGACATCCGGATTGGGGCCTCGCCCTGTTCGCCTGGGCGACCTGGTGGGCCGGTGATTCCATCGGGACGCTGATCGCCGCACCTCTGGTCCTGCTCTGGGCGGATCGCCGCCCGGCCTGGCGGCGGCGCCGCTTCTCGGTGACGATTCCCCTCGTGGCGACCCTCGCCGTGGTCGTCCTGCTGTTCCTCTTCGCCAGCCGCCGCGAGGAAGAGCTGATCCGCGGCGCCTTCGACGAGCAGGCGCAGGAGCTCACCGCGGCGATCCGCGCGAGCTGCGAGGCTCATCTGGAGGCGCTGCACGCGGTCACCCTGGTGGTGTCCAACCTCCCCGCGGTGGACGCAGACCTCTTTCACTCCATCGTGGTCGGAGAGCTCGGCCACCGCCCGGGGATCCAGGCCCTGTCGTGGAACCCCGTCGTCCGGCATGCCGGACGCGTCGCTTTTGAACGGGCCGGAGCCCGCATCACCGAGCGGGACGCGCAAGGCCGGCTCCGGCCGTCGGCGGTGCGCGAGGAGTACGTTCCCGTCCTTTTCGTCGAGCCGCAGGCGACCGATGCGCGGGCGCTCGGCTTCGACGTCGCGTCGGAGCCGACCCGCCGGTCGGCGCTGGAGACGGCGCGGGACCAGGGCGAGGTGGCGGCCACCCGCCGCATCCGCCTGGTCGTGCAGGCCCCCGGCCAGCGTGCGGTCCTCCTCTTCTCTCCGGTCTACACGACCCGCACCGTCCCGGCGTCCCTCGCCGAGCGGCGTGCCCGGCTGCGCGGTTTCACCACCGCGGCGCTCCGTCTCGACCGGCTCATCGCCTCGATCACGGACGAGGTGCCGCTCCAGGGCATCACGTTCCTGCTGATCGACACCGAGGCGGAGGGAGCCAACCGGATCCTCCTGGCCGACCCTCGCTGGACCGAGCGGTTGGATGATCCCGAGGAGCTGCACCGGAGTGAGAGCTTCGTCCTCGGCGGGCGGACCTGGGAGGTCCGGGTGTCCCGGCTGCCCGCGCCCAAGACCGCCGCCCGCTCCTGGCGCTCGTCGGCGGTCTTGCTGGTCGGCCTGCTCTTCACCGGGCTTCTCGGAGCCTTCCTCCTGGTGCTCACCTCGCGCGCCACGCAGGTGGAGGAGCTGGTGGTCCACCGCACGGCCGAGCTGGAGAAAGAGCTCCAGGAGCACCGGCGGACGGAGGACATTCTGCGCGCCAGCGAAGCGCGGTCGCGGGCGATCCTCGATCACATGATCGGCGGCATGATCACCTTCGACCGCGAAAGCCGCATCGAGACGGTCAATCCGGCGGCCGAGCGGATGCTGGGATACCGCGAGGACGAGCTGGTCGGCCACAGCCTGGCCTGCCTCATGGCCGAGGTCGCCGCTCCCGATCCGCAGATCTTCATGCGCCGCGCCCACCGTGAGGCCATCGGCCGGGTGACCGAATGGCAGGGGCGGCGGCGCAATGGAGAGGTCTTCCCGCTCGAGGCGGCCTTGTTCGAGTTCGATACTCCGGCGGGGCGGCGCTATGCCGCCAACGTGCAGGACATCTCGGAACGGCGGGAGGTGGACCGTCTGAAGGCCGAGTTCGTGGCCACGGTGAGCCATGAGCTGCGGACACCCCTCACCTCGATCCGCGGCTCCCTCGGCCTGCTGACCGCCGGGGTCGGCGGGGAGCTGCCGCCGCAGGGCCGCGAGCTGGTCCGCCTGGCGGAACGCAATGCGGTGCGGCTCTCGGCGCTGATCAACGACATTCTCGATTTCGAGCGCCTCGAAAGCGGCAGGGTGAGCATGCACTTCGCCGCGGTCCCGCTCGAAGCGCTCCTGGAACAGTCCTTCGAGTCGGTGCGCCCGTTCGCCGACGAGCACGGCATTTCGCTGACCAGCCTGCCGACGGCCCGCCTGCAGGTCTGGGCGGACGCGGATCGCATCGTGCAGGTGGTGGTCAACCTGCTTTCCAATGCGATCAAGTTCTCCGGCACCCAGCGCGAGGTGGCCGTCTGGGCGGAGGAGATGGGGGGCCGGGTGCGGGTGTTCGTGAAGGACCACGGCCGGGGGATCCCCGCGCTCCACCGGCAGCGGATCTTCGAGCGGTTCTTCCAGGTCGAGGTGGCGGATCAGCGCGCCCAGGGAGGGACCGGGCTGGGGCTTGCCATCTGCAAGGCGATCATCGAGCACCACGGCGGGCGCATGGGGGTCGAATCCGAGGAAGGGGTGGGGAGCACGTTCTGGTTCGAGATCTCCTCCGCCGCCTCTGGAGACGTTTGACGCTCAGCCTCTCTCCTGAAGATAGCCCAGGCACTTGTAGATCAGCTTCGCGGCCAGGAAGTCGCTGGCCGGCTGGCCCCCCAGCGGCGCCAGCTCGACGAGGTCCATGGCGACCACGCGCTTCGTCCGGAACAGATGGCGCAGCAAGGCGAGGGCGGGGTACCAATGGCCGCCCCCCGGCTCCGGTGTGCCGGTGGCGGGGACGAGCGCCGGGTCGAAGAAGTCGATGTCGAAGGTGAGGTAGATCTTCTCCGGCAGGCCGGCGAGGAGCGCCGGGAACAGCTCGGCGGCGCGGTCGAGCTGGTGCCCCCAGATCACCGGCAGGTTGCGGTCGCGGATGAGCTGCGCCTCCGGAGAGGAGAGCGACCGGATGCCCACCGCGAGGGTGGGGATGCCGGCGTCGACGATCCGCTTCATCACGCTGGCATGGCTGTAGGGCGTGCCCTCGAACTCCTCGCGCAGGTCGGAGTGGGCGTCGAACTGCACCACGCCGATCTCCCCGTGCACCTCCCGGGTGGCGAGCACCGGCGCCTGGGTCAGGCTGTGCTCGCCGCCCAGGGTGACCAGGAACTTGCCGTTCGCGAGATGGGTCCGGCATTCCTCCCGCAGCTCGGCCAACGCCTCGGCCATGTCGAACGCCTCGGGCAGAAAGGCGGGCAGGGTGGCGATGCCCAGCCGGTACGGCTCGCTCTGCAGCTCCTCGTCCCACAGCTCCATCGACTGCGAGGCGCGCAGGATGCCCGCCGGGCCGCCGGTCGTCCCCTTGCCATAGGAGGTCGTCCGCTCGAAGGGGACGGGCAGCACCGCGACGCGGCTGGTCGCGTAATCGCTCTCTTCGGGCTCGAGGAGGCCGAAGTTGTTGGGCAGTGATGGCATGGTCGGGGTCTCCTTTGAGGGGCGGATTCTGAACCAACTTTGCGGAGAAGTGCAAGAATCGCCCCCCGGTTTCCGACTCTCTATAGGTGCGGCCCTCTTCTCGTCCGGGCCGTGAGAGGAGAACGGACCTTTGAAGAAGGAGACCACCCCGGGAGGACGCTGGCGGATCTGCGACCTCCCGGTCAACGAACGGCCGCGCGAGCGGCTGCTGAAGCTGGGGAGCGAGGCGCTCTCCGACATGGAGCTGGTGGCGGTGCTGCTGCGCACCGGCCACCGCGGGGCCTCGGCGGTCGAGGTCGCCCGCCTGCTTCTCGACGACCAAGGGGGCCTCGGCGGGCTCTTGGGGGCGACGCCTCCGATGCTGCGCCGCAAAGGGCTCGGCCCGGCCAAGGCGGCCGGCGTCCTCGCCGCGCTGGAGCTCGCCCGCCGCCTGGCCCGCGAAGAGATCCCGGAGCGCGATCCGTTGAGCCGTCCGGCGGAGATCGCCCACTACCTCCATCTGCGCTACCGCGTGCGCGACCAGGAGGTGATGGGTGCCCTCTTCCTGGACGTGCGCAACCGCCTGCTGGGGGAGCGGGAGCTCTACCGCGGCACGCTGGACCGCTCGGCCGCCGAGCCGCGGGAGGTGCTCAAGGAATGCCTGCTGCGCGGCGCCGCCGGGTTCATCCTCTTCCACACCCACCCGAGCGGGGATCCGACGCCGAGCTCGGAGGACGCCGAATTCACCCTGCGCGTGGCCAAGGCGGCGAAGACCCTGGGGCTGCGGCTGGTCGATCACCTCGTCCTCGCCGGGGCCGGGCGCTGGATCTCCCTCAAGGAGAGGCTGGCGTGGTGAGCCCGAGGAGCATGGTAGCCTTCGCGCCCATGGCGACCTATCACCTCGACTGCGCGAGCGGCCTCGCGGGGGACATGTTCCTCGGGGCCTGCCTGGATCTCGGAATGCCCCTCGACGTCCTCACCGAGACGGTGGCCCGTCTCCACCTGCCCGGCGTCTCCGTGGAGGCCCGCAAAGCCCACCGCGGCGGCATGGCCGGCACCCGCTTCCGCGTGCTGGTCGACGGCCGGCCCGTGGAAGGGCCGGACCCGGAGGAGCAGGGGGGGCACGGGCACGGGCACGGGCACCACGAGCACGAGCATCACCACGGACACCACCACCACCCCACGGACGGGCACGGACACCACCACCACCACCCCACGGACGCGCACGGACACGCCCATGGGCACGGGCATCCGCATGGCCGCAACCTGCCGGACATTCTGGGTCTGATCGGGGGGAGTCATCTGCCGGCGGCGGTCAAGGAGCGGGCGTCGCGGCTGTTCGTGCGGCTGGGCGAGGCCGAGGCCAAGGCGCACGGGATGCCGCTCGACCGGGTGCACTTCCACGAGGTCGGGGCGGTCGATTCGATCGTCGACCTGGTGGGGGCGGCGGCGGCGGTGGAGTTTCTGGCTCCCGAGAAGATCACCTCCGGCCCGGTCAACGTGGGGAGCGGCCGGGTGAAGACCTCGCACGGCGAGCTGCCGGTGCCGGCTCCGGCCACCGCCGAGCTGTTGCGGGGGATTCCGATCTACGGCGGGCCGGGCGGCGAGCTCACCACGCCCACCGGCGCCGTCCTGCTCGCCGAGCTGGTGACCGACTTCGTCGAGCTGCCGGCGCTGGTGCTCGAAGGCATCGGCTACGGTCTCGGCCGCAAGGAGCTGGCCCACCAGCCGAACGCGGTGCGCCTGCTGCGCGGAAAGACCGCCGGAGCGAAAGGCGAGGTGATGGTCGTCGAATGCGAAGTGGACGACCTCCCCGGTGAGGGCTTCGGCTTCCTGATGGAACGCCTGCTCGAAGCCGGTGCGCTGGACGTCTATTTCACCCCGGTCCAGATGAAGAAGAACCGGCCGGGCACCCTGATCACCCTGCTGTGCCGGCGTCCGCAGCTCGAAGCCCTGGCCGGGCAGCTCCTGATGGAATCCGGCTCGCTCGGCTGCCGCTACCACAGCGCCGGCCGCTTCGAGGCCGAGCGCACGGTGACCGAGGTGGCCACGCCGTTCGGCGCGGTGCGGGTGAAATCCGCCTGGTTCGAAGGCCGGCCGCTCGCCGCCGCGCCCGAGTTCGAGGATTGCCGGCGCCTCGCGCTCGCCGCGGGCGTCCCTTGGCGGGAGGTCTACCGCGCCGCGCTCACCGCCACACCGCCGGCCTCGTCCACCCTGGGGAGCTGAGCTGCGCTAAACTACCGCACCCGCCCGACCCGGGGCGTCATCCACCCGAATGGAACCTCTATGCAGACACTTCAGGATCTGATCCTCCGTCTTTCCGAGTTCTGGGCGCGCGAGGGGTGCGTGCTCCAGCAGCCGCTCGACCTCGAGGTCGGCGCCGGCACCATGCATCCGGACACCTTTCTGCGCGTGCTCGGCCCTGAGCCGTGGCGGGTCGCCTACGTGCAGCCCTCCCGCCGGCCGGCGGACGGCCGCTATGGCGACAACCCGTTCCGCCTGGGCAAGCACCTGCAGTTCCAGGTCATCCTCAAGCCCTCGCCGCACAACATCCAGAACCTCTACGTGCGCAGCCTGGAGGCGATCGGCTTGAACCTGGCCGATCACGACCTGCGCTTCGAGGAGGACAACTGGGAAGCGCCCACCCTCGGCGCCTGGGGCGTCGGCTGGCAGGTCATGCTCGACGGCATGGAGATCACCCAGTTCACCTACTTCCAGCAGGCCGGCGGCCTGGAGCTGCCGGCGATCAGCGCCGAGATCACCTACGGCCTCGAACGCCTCACCATGTTCCTCTCCCAGTCGCGGAGCATCTATGAGATCGACTGGGTCGAAGGCATCGCCTACGGCCAGGTGCGCAAGCAGGAGGAGTACGAGCTCTCCCGCTACTACTTCGAGGTCGCCGACGTCGCCTTCCTTTCCCAGCAATTCGACGGCCACGAGCGCGAGGCCCGGCGCTGCCTGGAGGCCGAGATCGTGCTCCCGGCCTATGAAAACACCCTGAAGTGCTCCCATCTGTTCAACGTCATGGACGCGCGCGGCGCGGTCTCGGTGACCGAGCGGGTGGCCCTGATGAAGCGGGTGCGCGACCTGGCGATCGCCTGTGCCCGCGCCTATGTGGAGAGCCGTGAAAAGCTCGGGTTCCCGCTGTTGGCCCGGGGTGCGCAAGAGACGGAGGTGGCCGATGTCGCGCGGTGAGGTTCTGCTGGAAGTCCGCAGTGAAGAAATCCCGGCCCGCATGCTGGAGCCGGGGGTGCGCGAGCTGGCCACCCGGGTGTTCGAGGAGCTGATGACCCGCGGTCTCGGTCCCAAGGAGGTGGAGACCGGGTACACGCCGCGGCGGCTGGTGCTCCTCCTCCACGGCGTGCCGGAGCGCGAAGCCGACCGCGACGAGCAGGTGATGGGACCGCCGGTGCGCGCCGCCTACGGCGCCGACGGCAGCCCCACCCCGGCCCTCCTCGGCTTCGCCAAGCGCTGCGGCGTGGCGGCGGAGGAGCTGTCGCGGGTGTCCACGGACAAAGGCGAGTATCTCGCCGCGGTGAAGCGCATCGAAGGCCGTGCCACGCCCGCGGTGCTCGCCGAGATCCTGCCGCGGGTGCTCGCCGGCATCTCCTGGGCGAAGACGATGCGGTGGGGGAGCGGCGAAGGCCCCTGGGTGCGGCCGATCCACGGCATCGTCGCCCTGTTCGACGGCGCGGTGATCCCCTTCGACCTCCTCGGCATCCGCTCCGGCAACCTCTCGGCCGGTCATCCGATCCTGTCGCCCGCGCCGTTCCCGGTCGACGGGGTGGACGCCTGGCGCCGCGAGCTGGCGGCGCGCCAGATCGTGGTGAGCCCGGACGAACGCCGCCGCATCCTTCTCTCCACCATGCAGGCCCGCGCCGAGGCGCTCGGTGGCCGGCTGGTGGACGATCCCGCCCTGCTCGACAAGCTGGTGGCGATCTGCGAGATCCCCGGCGTCATGGAAGGCCGCTTCGACGAAGCTTTCCTGGAGCTGCCCGCCGAGGTGCTGGCGACCAGCCTGCGCGATCACCAGAGCGCGTTCACCGTAGAGACCGGCACCGACGGCCGGCTCGTCGCCGGTTTCCTCACTGTGATGGACCGTGCCGACGACCCCAAAGGCCGGGCGCGCTCCGGCAACGAGTGGGTGGTGGCGGCGCGGCTCGCCGATGCCCGCTTCTTCTATGGGGAGGACCGCAAGGCCGGTCTCACCCACCGCGCCGAGCAGCTCCACCGCCTCACCTTCCAGGAGAAGCTCGGGAGCTACGCCGCGAAGTCGGAGCGCCTCGCCGCCCTGGCCGGTGCGATCTGTGACCGGCTGGGCTGGGAGGATGAGCGGGAGCACGCGGTGGCCGCGGCCCGCCTGCTCAAGGTGGACCTGGCGACCGAGATGGTCAAGGAGTTCACCTCCCTCCAGGGCATCATGGGCGGCATCTACGCCCGCGAGGAGGGGCATCCCGAGGCGCTCTGGCAGGCGGTCTACGATCAATACATGCCGGCTTCGACCGAGGACCGCATCCCGCGCGGCCGGGTCGGCCAGGTCGCCGGGCTCGCCGACCGGATCGACACGCTGGTCGGCATCTTCGGCCTGGGCCTCCTGCCCACCGGCAGCAAGGACCCGTTCGGCCTGCGCCGCGCCGCGCAGGGCATCGTGCGCATCGCCCTCGAAGGTGGCCTGGCGCTCGACCTGGAGGCCGTGGCCGCCGAAGCCGCCGGGCTCTACGGCGACCGTCTGAAGAAGACGGCGGCGCAGATCCTCGACGACCTGCGGCCGTTCCTCCACGACCGCATTCGTTTCGTCCTGGAGCGCGCCGGCTATGCCTACGACGAGATCGAAGCCGCCCTCGTCGCGGGATCGGCCGATCTGCCGGACCTGCGCGCCCGGGTGGATGCGCTGCACCGCGTGCGCGCCTCCGCCGACTTCCTCTCCGTCGTTCTCGCGGCGAAGCGGATCGCCAACATCACCAAGGACGCCGAGGAGAAGCCGTTCGCGGAATCCCTCCTCGCCGAGCCGGCCGAGAAGGCCCTCGGAACCGCCTTCGCCGGTCTGCGCACCGAGGTGGAGGAGGCCGCCGCGGCCCACGACTACGAGCGCTGCCTGCACCGCATCGCCGCCCTCGCGCCGGCCCTCGACCAGTTCTTCGTCGAGGTGCTGGTGATGGCGGAGGACCCGGCCGTCCGCCAGAACCGCATCGCCCTCCTCCAGGCGATCGGCCGCACCGTCAACCGCACCGCCCGTATCACCGAGGTGGTCGTCGACAAAGCGGAGGCGCGGGCGAAGGCGGGGTAGGGGGCGCGCGGGCCTCGCCCCTACGCCGGCAGGCCCGCCGCTGCCGGCGTCCTTCGCGATCGGTCAATTGCCGTTGAAGGGGATCGTCAGTCTCCACATGTCGTTGAGCAGCACCGGCGCGAACTCCGCGGTGGCTCCGCCGAAGAGGTAGAGCTCGTAGGCCGTGTCGGTCTCGCGGGTGAAATAGAACTGGCCGAACCGCGGCGCCGGCGCCGGCCCTGTCATCGCGGTGTCCACGCGCGTCCAGGTCCGGGTCTGGAGATCGAAGAACCAGACATCCGACAGGGTGGTCCCGTCGAACTGGCTGCCCCCGAAGAGCCAGATGCGGCCGTTGTGCTCATCGGCGATCAGCTTCGCGTTGTCCCGGTGGCCCGGTCCTCCGGCCTCGGTGAAGACGATCTGGCCCCAGGTCTCTGTCTCGAGGTCGAATCTCCAGAGGTCGCCCAGGTAGTTCTCCGGTGTGAACAGGCCGGTCCCGTTCACCGCGTCGTTCGTGTAGCCGCCATAGACGAACAGGGCGTTCCAGCCCTCGGCGTAGATCAGCGGGTGATGGGCGCGGGCGCGCGGGGCGGAGGAGCCGGGCGTGACCTCCTTCCAGCCGTTCTTGTAGCGGACCAGGTTGTGCTGGAGGCCGTCCGGGCGGTTGACGAACGCCGGCAGCGTCGACGACGAGCCCGAGAAGGCGTAGGCGACGGTCTTGTGCGTCCCTTTCTTCCGCACGGCGACCGCCTCCGTGGAGCGGTTGGCGCGCCCGATCTCGGCCTCGTTCTGCGCGATCTCGCTCCACCCCTGCACCGGATCGAACCGGAACGTGTCCTGGTGGGTGAGGTCGAGCCCGCGGCGGAAAGGACCACGCCCGCCGGAGACGATCAGCGCATCGTCCTCGGCGACGCACCACATCATCGCCTCGGCCCGGGCCGACGGCCCGCCCGGGTGGTGGCTGAGGTCGGACCAGGTGGACGTCGCGACGTCGAAGACGCTGAAGTGGGCCACCGGCTCGTCGTTCGGGTAGGTCCCGTTCAACCCGCCGAAGACGTAGAAAAGACCCTGGTGATAGGCGCTCGCCCCATCCCAGGCCGGGGCGGGGACGGCGCCGCCCTGCACAATCTCGGTCCAGTAGGGCAAGCCCGACTGGGCGGCGGCCGGGCGGTCCCCGGCGAACGCGAGCACGAGAGTGAAGACCGCGAGAAGAATGATCCGACGTTGAACCCTGCCTTGCATCCGAGCTACCTCCCTGTGAGCGGTCATTCTATCCCGCCGGCCCATCCCTAGACCGCCGCGGCCGTTGCCGGCGCGGGGGCCGTCGCCTCTTCGCCCGGGAGCTGCGCGACGACGGCGTACTTGGTGCGCCGCACCCGATCAAGCGCCTCAAGATGGAGCAATTGGCGCTCCATGCCCAGCGTCAGGCGATGACCCAGAGGCTCAACACAGCCTTGAAAGAGGGAACGGACGCTGCGATCACCCTCCGCTCCATGGCCCGGGCGAAGATCGGCCACCGTGAACCCGGCTTCAAGCCCCATTCATGGGGCGCTGCTGATAGCCCGGCGATTCATCGCCGGGTGATGGCCGCCCGGCGGGGGGATTCCTCCCCATCCGCCGCCGCAAAGCCTCGCGCACAGCTTCGAAGCCGCTGTCGAAGTGCACCTCGAGCCGGCGGGGCATCAAGACGTCCTGGAGGAAGCCGAGGATGCCGTCTACGTCCTGAGAGAAGGACCGAACGAGGCGCAGCTCCCGCAGAGAGTCCGGGCTGAGGTCGGGGCCGAGCTCGCGGTAGAGCTTCTCCAGCTGCTTCCTCTCCTCGCGCCAATGCCGCACGTAGGGTGCCCGGCCTCGGAGCCCTTCGATCTTCGCCTCCGGCAGCAGGATCGGCACCAGGCATTGCGCCAGGAGGTCGGGGTCTTCCTGGTTTCTCTGCCAGAGTCCATGGATCTCGGCCATGCAGTAGGGCGACCGCAAGTACTTGTCGCTGATCACCGCCACCACGAGGTCGGCCTGGGTGAGGCGGCGGATGAAGGTGGAGATCCGGTCCCCCGGCTTCATCGCATCGCGGTCGCGGACGGGGTCGAAGCCGTCTTTCTGGAGCGCTTCGTAGAGGGCGTCGACCGTTCGGGCCCGGTCCTTGCCGGCGGGTGAATCGTCGCCCCAGGCATAGGAGATGAACAGCTCGGGCCGTTTCTCGGCCGCGCTGGGAGCGACGGGGCGGATGTCGATCGCGGGGGTTTCCAGGGGCTCGCGATCCTCGAAGAACGCAGCGAAGGCCTCGCCGTGCACCAGCTTCCGCCGCCGGTCGATCACGCGGCCATCGTCGAGCCGGTCGTCCAGTGCGCTCCGGGCCACCGTGGCGCCGTCCAGGGTCAGCAGTTCCTCGGGTTCCTCGCCGATCCGTTGCTCGAAGATCGCCTTGCGGATCTCGCGCAGGAGGCCCAGCGGGTCACGGCCTTGGGCTTTCAGCTCCAAGACTCCGGCGCCCGGCGCCTCGGTGGTGCTCGTGTCCAGGTAGTGGACCAGGAGCTGGGTGTCCCGCCGGCCATCCTTGAGCCAGAGGCCATATTTCCAGTACTCGGCGCGGTCCCCGGCCTCCCGGCCGATCCGGCTCATCAGTCCCCGGATCACCGCCGGGTGGAAGAACCGGTACTCCAGCCGCAACGTCGGCAAGCCCGGCTCGTCCTTCCAGGCGTGGAGTCGGCCGGCGACCGTTGCGAAGCCGGGCAGCAGATCCGGTGCCACATACTGCACCTCCCCCAGGGGGGTCTTTCCGCAGGGGAAGCACACACCGCAGCTCTCCATCAGACCCAAGAAGAGCCGCTGCTCGGCGAGGGGGTGCTCATTCCAGGCCAGCAGAGCGAGGTCCTCGTGCGTGAAGCGGCCCGAATCTCTCAGGCAGGGCGCCGCCCGGCCGCGGTGGAAGACGGTATAGACGGCATCGAGCGCCCAGGTCTGGTCGAGGACGATGGCGTCGGCAAAGAGGTGTGGGTTGTAGAACACGACACCCGTGTGGTGGAAGTAGTCGAGGGCATGCTCCCAGGAGACGATGCCTCCCACCTCCTCGCAGAGCGCGCGGAAGGCTTCGCGGGTGAGGGTCCGGTGCCGCCGCTTCTCGGGCTTGCGTTTCTGGTCCTTGCTGCGCCAGTCATAGAGCCGGCGGCGGACCTCGGCACGGCCCCGGCCGATTTCGAGCGCGCCACTGCGATCCAGGAGGTGGCGGATCGCTTCGCGGAGCTGGGCCTCGAGAGGGTCGCGGCCCCGGTCGGTCTTCGCGCTGTAGAAGCACGGCTGGAACAAACCGAACCGCTCCGGCTGTGCGGGCGCCGGTCGCTGGTCTTCCGGGCGGTCGCACCGGCTCTGCACGACGATCACCGGGCTGTCGTGCCCGGCGAGCGTCCGAACGTAGTCGAGCCAGTAGGGGAGCGGCTGGTTGCGCAGGGGAATGCCGTTCTCTTCATACTCGTCCCGGTTCTCGAGCTGCGGCGTCCAGAGGATCACGAAGACGGCGCGGCTGCGCAGGAAGAGCGCGTGGGTGCCATGGTAGATGTCCTGACCGCCGAAGTCCCACCAGTTGACCTGGAAGGTCTGTTCCCGGCCGCCGGTGCGAAGCCGCAGCTCCTCCCGCCAGAGCTGAACGCCATGGGTGGAGGGGACGGTTTCATCGAAAGGCTGGCCCCGGAGCCGTCGGCAGAGCTGGGTCTTGCCGACGCGGCCGTTGCCGAGAAGGATGACCTTCACCTCATTCTCGGCCTGGGCGCCGAGAGCCAGCTCGGAGAAGTAGGTGCGTAGCCGCGGGAGGCAGTTGTCGAAGAAGTCATGAGAGAGGACCTCTCGCGGAACACCGACCGCTTCGTCGGCCCTCAGCACGGTCAGCCGAGGGAGCTCTGTGAGGTCCCGAAGGAGCTGGTTCGGGACTGCGGGCCGGCAACCAGACAGGTCGAGAGTCTGAAGGCCTTGGAGTCCGGCCAGTGGCGCGAGGTCGGTGACGCCCGTGCTCGACAGGTAGAGAGTCTGAAGGCCTTGGAGTCCGGCCAGTGGCGCGAGGTCGGTAACGCCCTCGCTCCATGACAGGTCGAGAGTCTGAAGGCCTTGGAGTCCTGCCAGTGGCGCGAGGTCGGTGACGCCCGTGTTCGACAGGTCGAGAGTCTGAAGGCCTTGGAGTCCGG
>DIHE01000174.1:0-65677 GCA_002420005.1 Holophagales bacterium UBA5704
GGAGGAGCCGGCGGGGCCGGTGGGGCCGGAAGCGGCACGGCGGCGCGGGCCACCCGGGGCGGCGGCGCCGGAGTCTCCGGCGCCTTGCGGTGGCGGTAGCAGAAGCACGAGCCGAGATCCACCGGTTCCAGCTCCTCCTGCACCTGCCACAGCGTCTCCGAGGCGCCGAGGAAAAGATAGCCGTTCGGCGCGAGAAGCTGCCCCACCTGCTGCACGACCCGGCGCTGCAAAGGCCGGCGGAAGTAGATGAGGACATTGCGCAGCAGGATCAGATCGACCTCCGGCTGCGGCAGCTCGAAGGGCGGATGCGCCAGATTCAGCGGCATGTAATGAATGCGGGACCGCAGCTCGGCGCTCAGCTCGTAGAGCTTCCCCTTGCGGTTGAAGTACCGCTCCAGCATCTCCGGCGGCACCTGCCCCACCGCCCGGTCGCCATAGAGGCCCAGCCGGGCTCCCGCCAGCGCGTCCTCGTCCACGTCGGTCGCCAGGATCGACCACGACCAGGGAGCGAGGGTCTTGTCGTCGGAGAGAATCATCGCGAGCGTCGACGGCTCCTCTCCGCGGGCGCAGGCCGCCGACCAGATGCGCAGCGGCCGTCCCGGGCTTCCCCGCCCCTGGAGGAGCTCCGGCAGCACCTGGCGCCGGATCACCTCCCACTGCTGCGGAGCACGGAAAAAGTACGACTCCTTGATCGTGACGAGAGGGATGAGCTGCTCCCACTCGCCGGGCAGGAGCCCGCGTTCCAGGGCCTGCACGTAGTCGCGCACCGACCCCGTGCCCTTCGCCTCGGCCCGCCGCTCGGCGACCTCGGACAAGAACGGCAGGCGGTTCGGCGGGATGGCGTTGCCCGTCCGGTCGCGGATCAGCCCCACCAGGCGCTGGAGCGGCTCGTCCGGCGGGAGGTGGGCGTGGCTCACGCCGGGACCTCCGGGTGGACGCAATTGCGGCCCGCCCCCTTGGCGTCGTACAGGCGGCGATCCGCCAGAGAGACCAGCAGGTCGACGGTGGGGCACATCCCCTCCTCCCAGGCGGCGACTCCGAACGAACCGGTGATGCGCACCGTCGCACCGGTCGAGAGCTTTACGGCGTGCTCTTCGAGCCCGCGGCGCAACCGCTCCGCCGCCTGCCGGGCGGCGTCGAGGTCGACCTGCGGCAGGACGACGAGAAACTCCTCGCCGCCATAGCGTCCCAGGACGTCGGTGGACCGCAGATGGCGGCGCAGAACCCCGGCGGCCTCAGAGAGCACGCGGTCTCCGGCGAGGTGGCCGTGGGTGTCGTTGACCTCCTTGAAGTCGTCGAGGTCGCAGAGCACGACACTGAGCGGCGTCTTGTAGCGGCGCGCCCGTTCCATCTCCAGCGTCAGCCTCTCGTAGATGGCGCGGTGATTGAGCTGGCGGGTGAGCCCGTCCAGGGTGGACATCTCGTGCAGACGCTGCGACAGGCGGGCGTTGTCGAGCACCAGGATCAGTGGGCGGAGAAAGCCCTCCAGCCGCGGCGCCGCCGTGTGCCGGAACTCCTCCGGATCGCGCGGCAGGAGGGCGAGCCCTCCCGTCGTACCGCGCAGGCAGAGTGGAATCCAGACCAACCGCTGCAAGTCGGCCTCCTGGGTGCCCGTTGCGCCCTCCGTCTGCACCTCCACCGGGCTTTCCGCGGGAAGGGAAAGGCGCCGCAGCAGCTCCTCCCGGCCGGCGGCGACAACCTCGGGAGACAGCGGGTCCGAGAGGAGGATCTCCAGAAGGGCTCGATCCGGATCGGCCACGGCGACGGCGAGGAGGCGGGCATCCACGACCTCGGCGAGGGTCGCCAGGACGGCGCGCGCCGCCTCGTGGAAGTCCGCCGCCGCCATCCCCGTCTCCAGCAGCGTGTTGACCACGGTCGCCTGGAGCAGCCCGGCATCGAGCTGGCGGGCCACCCGCGCCAGGACGTCCAAGGGACCGACGGCGGGCCGCCCGGCCGCCGGCTCCTCGGGCGCAGGCACCGCCTCGGCCTGCGCGAGGAGCCGGTGTACGGTGGCGACCAGCTCGTGCGGGCGGTGGTCCTTGGTCAGGTAGGCGTCGGCCCCGGTACGCAGGCTCCAGAAGCGGGACGGCGCCTCGGCATGACTGGTCAGGATGAGCACAGGGATATGGGCGGACAGAGGATCGGCCTTGAGCAGCCGCAACAGCGGAAAACCGTCCATGGTGGGCATTTCCAGGTCGGTCACCACCACCGCCGGCCGCTCGCGCAGCGCGGTCACCGCCCCTTCGGCGCCGTCGCGCGCCTCCAGCACCTCGAACCCGGCACCGCGCAGCGTACGGCCGAGAATCGCCCGCGTGATCTCGCTGTCGTCGACCACCAGGACGCGGCTCACCCCCGAACCTCCGCCGCCGGAGCCAGACGCTTCAACAAGAAGGATCGCACGAAGGCAACCCTAACATAGCCGGCGGTCGACGTGGGACCCCACCGTCCTCACAAGGTGTCCCGCTTTCGTCCACTGACCGCACCCTATGCTCAAGTGGTTGCGGAGCTACGGCTCCTCCTCCCACCATTCATTGCTCTGCTTCATTTAAAACTCTCTGTCCGCGCCGGGAACGGCTGCGCAGAGACATCTCTGGAAAGGGGAACTGTCATGGAGTTGATCAAAACTCTCCGTCTGCTCTCGAACGTCCTGTTCTTCCGCTTCAAGCACGGCGACCCGCATGCCGTCGATCGCCATTGGGAAAACTACTGGAAGAGCATCGAGAAGACCGGACGCGGTGGACAGGTCCTCTGGGACAACGAGCCGTCGCGGGCCTCGGCGGAAGATCTGCTTCGTTTCCAGCCTCACATGGACCCCTCCCTCCCGCTTCTCGACTTCGGTTGCGGCAATGGGAGGCAGACCCGCTACCTGGTGCAGCACTACCCGCGGATCATCGGCACCGACGTCTCACCGACCGCCATCGCCAAGGCGCGGGAGGAGACTCCTGCCGCGCAGAAGATCGACTACCGGGTTCTCAACGGCCTCGACACCCGGGAGATGCAGGCGTTTCACGACGAATTCGGGGACGTCAACATCTACATGCGGACGGTCCTCCACGTCCACCAGAAGGACGACCAGCCGCGGCTCGCGGAGAATCTCGCCATCCTGCTCGGCGAGAAGGGCACTCTCTATCAGATCGAGCTGGCCCTTTGCGCTCTCGACTACTTCCGGACCCTTCCGGGCGACAGCCCCTCCGGCCTGCCGACCCAAGTCCACAACGTGATCCGGACGGGAGCCACCTCGGTCGGCTTCGACCCCGCCGACCGCCCCCGGGTGTATCCGGATTCCCGGTGGCAGGTGATCGAGCAGAGCGCGGACGTCACCATCAACACCGTGCCCCTGCCCCATGGTGAAGAGGGACACGTCCCGGCGAGCTACCTGATCCTCCGGCCGCGCCCCCAAGGCGCCGTCAACTGAAGAAACCGGCCGGCCGGAAAGCACCTCGCCTCCAGGCCGGCCACGGAACAGTCTGCGGAGCCTCCGCCCCCTCAGCGCCGCAGGGAGACCGCGGAGGCTCTGGGCTCCACGGCCGCCGGTGCGGCTGCAGGAGCCGCGAGGGGCTTCGGGGCCTTGGCCGGCGTCAGCGCCTGCTTGAGGACCCGGAAAAGGGTCGCCGGACGGAACAGCGACTCGGGTGCTTCCAGCATGTGATTGACCTTCTGGAAGGCCAGATAGACCTCGGGACTGTCCGGGATGAGGCGGATCACCTGGTCGAGGTACCAGTGCATCACCTTCACCTTCAAGGTGATCTCGCCTCCCTGGGTGGCCGGCCAACGCAGATCTTCGCCGGTCGTCATCGCAAACGGACCCATCACCAGCTTGCCGATGGCCTTCTGGAAGGTCAGCGGGTCGAGATCACGCCCGCCCCGGCTCGCGAGCAGACTGGTCTCCAAATGCTCGACCGTCAGGCTGGTCAGCGTCATGCCCAGACCATAGACCGGGTTGACGGAGCAGACCGAGTCCCCGACCAGCACGAAGCCCTGCGGCAGGCGCGACAGCTGCTCGTAGTGGCGCAGCCGGTTGGAGAGCCGGCGGTAGCCGATGATCTTGGACACCGGCTTCGCCTGCGAGATCGCCCGATACACCTCCTGGGAGGCGAGGCTGCGGGCGAAGGCCAGATAGCCCTCTTCGTCGGTCGGCGGGTAGTCGTGCATGACCCCGGCGAGGGTGACGAGCCAGCGGCCCCCCTCGACCGGCTCGATGATCCCCGCCCGCGTCTGGTACGGCGGCCGGTTCATCGACAGGAAGATCTTCCAGTCGGCCTTCCAACCGGCGGGCACCTCATAGAGCCGCGTTCCATAGCCCCAGAACGCATCCACCTCGGTTTCCGAGGGAGCGCTGTAACCGATCTCTTCGAGCCACTGCGGCGCCGCGGACATGCGGCCGGAGCTGTCGACCACCAGGTCGGCCTGCAGGATCTGCTCCTCGGTCTCGCCCGCGGCATGGCGGCGCGGCACGATGCGAACGCCGGTCACCCTCGCATGGTCGTCTCCGGTCGCCAGGCCGGCCACCTGGAAACCCTCGAGGAAGCGGACGTTCGGCTGCACCGCCAGGTGACGGCGGATCGTCGACTCCAGCAACGGCCGCGTGAAGGTGAGGATGTCCAGATCATGCGGCTTGTCCGGAGCCATTCCATAGCGGTAGAGGATCCGGTAATCGGCTCCCTGATCGACCTGATGGCTGCCGGCCGCCAGAAGGTCTTCCCGAATCCCCGGGAAGAGCCTCTCCACGACCATCAGCCCCCGCTTCAACAACAGGTGGAGATGCCGGGCCTGCGCCACCCCAGGACGGTGCTCGGCTCCCTCGGGAAAATGGTCCCGCTCGATCAGCAGAACCTCCTCAAAATGGTCGGCCAGCACCCGGGCCGCCAGCAGGCCACCAATGCCACCGCCGATGACGGCGGCCCTGCGGGCTCCCTGGGCTTTCTCGGATCCTTGAACCCAACCTGTCTTCAACACGGAGCACCCCTTTCGTCTCGGCGAGGTCCCTGTCGATCGAAACCTCTGTATATCTCTCTTTGCAGGAGGTATGCCAGCTCGAAGGACCGGCGGGGACGGCTCGGGGAGGCGGCTCCGGACCCTGCCGATCCCTCCTTCAGGTGGGTGTCCACCCGCTGTGTCTGCTCTGCCAGACACAGCTGACAGCTCCACCCGTCCCTGAAGCCCCGCAAAACCTTGTTCGCTTTCGAGCCGCGATCGTCCCGAAACCGGACAGGCCCGTCCTGCCCCGGCCGGTGTAGACTCACTGCCAGAGATGTGCTAAATAGACTCAGCCTTCAGGTGCCGATATCCGTGATGCGGCAGGCATGGTATGCCCTTGGATATGGGTCTGCTCGCCAGGGGGATCGGTGTCCGGGGTCAACGCTCTCAATGAAAGGAACCTGTCATGGATCCACGTCAGAATCCGGAGAACCTCGTGTTCGGGAAGCACCTCACATTCTTCGAAGAGCCGGACACCATCTACATGAGGCTCTCCGGCGACGTCAACGACGCCGAGGGATTGGAAGTTCTGCGACGCCACTGCGCCATGGCCGAAGGGCGCAAGATGATGTTCTACTTGATGGACTGCCCGGACATGGCCGGCCTCACGCCGGGCGCACGGAAATCCGTCGCCCAGCTGCTCAAGGACATGCCTCTCTACGGCACAGCCGCCTTCAAGGCCGGCATCAAGGCCCGCGTCATCGCCAAGCTCGTCGTCACGGCTCTCAACCTCTTCCGCAAGGAAACCGTGAACAACAACCCCTTGGAGTTTTTCGACACCGAGGAAGAAGCGCGGCAGTGGATCGCCGAGCGCCGTGAAAAGTTCAAGCACGTCCTGGCCTGATCGGCCCTACGGCGCCCCGCCCCAGCCCCAGGCCCGGACAAGAGTCCGCGCGAGCTCCTGCGGCGGCAGTGCGATGTCCGCCGCTCTCTTCTCCAGAGCGACCCGCGGCATGCCGAAGACGACCGAGCTCGCCTCGTCCTGAACCAGGGTCAGGCCTCCCGCCTTGCGCAAGGCGAGCAGTCCCTCGACCCCATCGGCGCCCATCCCGGTCATCAACACCCCGGCCACCTCGCGCGGACAGCTCTCGGCGCAGGAGAGGAACAGCTCGTCGACCGACGGGCGATGGCCGCGGCGGGCCGGCGTGCGCGTGTCGAGCCGCAGCACCCCTTCCGCCTCCATGCGCAGGTGTGAGCCCCCGGGGGCGAGGCGAACCGTTCCCTTGCGCAGCATCTCGCCGTCCTTGGCCAGGCGGACGTCGAACGGGAGCTGGCTGTTCAGCCAGTCCGAGAAGCCCAGCTCGAAGCCCGAGGCGATGTGCTGCACGATCACGAAGCCGGTGGGGGCGTCCGCCGGCAGGCTCACCAGCAGCTCGCGGATCGCCGCCGGGCCGCCGGTCGAGGCGCCGATGGCGATCCAGCGCAGCTCGCGGGGACCACCGCCGGGCGCCGTCACCTCCGGCGCGGTGCGCGGCCGGCGCCGCGGGCGGGGTTGCGACTGCGCCTCGATGATCGCGCGCACGGTCTCCGGAAGGCTCTCGGCGAGCTGGTTCCAGCTCGGCGTGTCCTCCGGCTTCGGCAGCACCTCCAGCGCGCCGCGCCGGATCGCCTCGAACGCGGTCTGCATCTGGTTGCGCGTGGCGCGCGAGGAGAGGACCACGATCGGTGTCGGCCGGATCGACATGATCTGCTCGATCGCCGCATACCCATCCATCACCGGCATCTGCAGGTCCATCACGATCACGTCCGGCTGGGCTTCGAGGACGGCGCGCAGCGCCAGGGCGCCATCCTCCGCCTCGCCGACGACCTGGATGTCGGTGGTCCGCGAGAAGAAGCGCTTGAGCACCGCCCGCACGGAAGGAGAATCGTCGACCAGCAGGACACGGATCATGATCGCACCTAGTTTCCGCTCAGCCGCCGGACCAGATCCACCAGCTCTCCGGCGTCGAGGCTCTGCTTGGTCAGATAGGCATCGGCCCCCACCTTGAGCCCGCGCAGACGGTCTTCCGGCCGGTCGCGGGTCGACACCACGATGATCGGCAGGTGGGCGAAGTGCTCCATGCTGCGCAACTGGGCGGTGAGCTCGAAGCCGTCCATGCCCGGCATTTCGATGTCGGTGACCACACAGTCGAACGAGCGCTCCGAGAGCAGACCGAGCGCTTCCACCGCGTCGCCGGCCGCGGAGACATGGAAGCCCGCATCTTCCAGCAGGCGGCGCTCCATCTCGCGGGTGACCAGCGAGTCGTCGACCAGCAGCACGCGCACCTTCTTGATGAGGACGCGCTCCCGTGCCACCGGCAAGGCGCGCAGGTATTCACGCTGCGCGAGCACGGCCGGGGCGAGCACCCCCACCGGCTCGCCGGAGGCGAGAAGCGCCACGCCTTCCAGCAGGCGATCCGCCGCCACCTTGCGGGTCATCGGACGCACCAGGACCTCCTGCTCGCCTTCCACGTCGTCCACCGCCACCGCGAGCACCTGGCCGGACACCGCCCCCTCGAGCAGGAGCTGGCGGTCGCGGGCCGGCTGCGCGTACAGCCGGGCGAGCGGAACGAACGGCACCAGACGGTCGGGAAAGCGGGCGATCGTGCGGCCGTCGCGCTCGACGGTCATCGAGGGATCGAGCCGGGTGGCGCGGCGCACCACGGCGCTCGGCAGCGCCAGGCGGAGCTGGCCGACGCGCAGCAGCATCACCGCCTCGCCGCGCCGGGCGAGCGGCACCTCGAGGGTGGTGGTCGTCCCCTTGCCCGGCTCGGTGGTCAAGAAGACCTCGCCGCCCACCCGGTTCGCCGCCGAGGCCACCACGTCCAGGCCGACGCCGCGGCCGGAGATCTCCGAGACCTCCTGGCGCGTGGAGAAACCGGGGGCGAAGATGAGCCGCAGCACCTCGTCCCGGTCCATCGTCTGGGCGCTCGCCGCATCGACCAGACCGACCGAAACCGCGCGCGCCAGCACCTTGGCGGTGTCGACGCCGGCGCCGTCGTCCTGCAGGCTGATGCGCACCCGGGGCCCGTCCGCCACCGCGCGCAGGCACAAGCGGCCGGCCCGGGGCTTGCCGTGCAGCTCGCGGACCTCGGGCTCCTCGATGCCGTGGTCGACCGAGTTGCGCACCAGGTGGAGCAGCGCCTCTTCCAGCTCGCGGGTGATGCGGCGGTCGAGGCGGGTCTCCTCCCCTTCCAGCTCCACCTCGACCTCCCGCCCCAGCGAGCGGGCCAGCTCGCGGGCATAGCGGGCGAGGAGGTGGAGCGAGCCGCGCAGCGGCTGGAGCTGCAGCGAGAGCATGCGGTCCAGCTGTTCCTCCGAGGCGCGGATCAGCCGTCCCTGCCCCCCTTCCAGCTCCACCGCCACCCGGCGCAGCATGGTGGAGAGGACCGCCAGGACCTGCGTCGGCTGCGGCTCATGGAGACCCTCTTCGGCGAGGCGGGCGAGGTCATAGATGCGCTCCACCAGCTGCCGCCCGGCGAGCGCCATGATGCGCACCTGGGTCGCCCGTTCCGCCACGGCATCGAGAGCCGCCGTGTCCACCCGGATGTCGCTGCTCCGCCTGCCGGCCGCCGGAGCCGCCGGCCGAGCCGCCTCCTCCTCGGGCCCCTCGGATGCCACTACGGCCGGCTCGTCCTTTTTCCCCGTGTCCTTGCCGACGTTCTCGTCCTTCTCCGCTTCCTCCGCCACCCCCTCCTCCGCCGCCGGCTCCTCCGCCCCGGCGAGCAGGGCCATCAGGCCGGCGTCGTGCTCGGGATCGGTGCCGTGGGAGACGGTGTCGACCATCCGGCTGAGCTGATCGACGACCCGGGTGAGCAGTGCGACGGTCCCGGGAGCCGCGAGCTGCAGGACCTCCTCCGCCGCATGGCAGAGCTCGGAGAGCGCCGCGAGCCGCAGCATGCGGCCGGCACCCTTGAGAGTGTGCAGCTCGCGCTTGACCTCGATCCTGGCCTGCGGCTCCGCGTCGAGCTGAGGAACGAACGTGGCGAGCCGCTCGATGCGGTCGCGCGCTTCCTCGACGAAGAGGGGGACGAGGTCTGCGAACTCCGGGTCCACGTCAGATCTTCGACCAGCTGTCGAGGTTCACGTCGAGGCCGAGGACGCCGGCCAGCTCCCCCTTCTCATAGATCGGGGTGGCGGCCGTGAAGATGGGCTGTTCGGAAAGCAGCGAGATGAAGCGTGGGGTGAGGATGGGGTACCTCTCCTGCACCGCCGCCTTGTACCAGGGGCGCTCGTTGAAGCCTTCCCCGGAACGCACAGCCACCGGGATGCTGCGATCGCCGAGGATCTGGCGGTTCACCGCGATCGCCAGCTGGCCGCCCTTGCCGTCGTAGAAGTAGAGGCATTCCACGAACTGCTGCTGATGGACCAGGTCGTCGAGCAGCCGCTCGATCGCCTCCCAGTTGCCGAGCCGCCGCCGTACCTCGCCGGACCACTGGTCGGCCAGGTGCTTGAGCGAATGGGGCGACGAGAGGTGGAACCGCTGGGCCAGCATCTGGATGATCAACCCGAGCTGGTTCAGACGGTCGGCCGTGTCGGAGAACTGCTTGAGGCCGTCGGCCATGCGCTGCACCACGTGGCTCACTTCCTTCAGGGTGAGCACGACCTCGTCCGACGCGGCGTTCTGCTGCTGCGTGGCGAGGGAGATCTCGCGGGCCACCCGCGCGCTGTCTCCGGAGGCTTCGCGCAGCTCTTCGATGGCGTCGGCGGCGGCGCGCGCCCGTTCGAGCACCCGGGTCGCCTCCTTCTCCCCCTCCTCGGTGGCCACGACGGTGCCGCGGATCGAGCTGGCGAACTCGTCGAGCAGATTGCGCACCGAGTCGACCGACTCCTGCGAGCGTTGGGCGAGGCGGCGCACCTCCTCGGCCACCACCGAGAAGCGCTTGCCGTGATCCTTCGCGGCGGCGGCCTCGATGGCCGCGTTGAGCGACAGGATGTGGGTCTCCTGGGCGATGTCGGTGATCAGGTCGAGGACGCGATAGATCTCCTTGGAGCGGGTGCCGAGGATCTCGGCGCGGCTGGAGATCCCCTGGATCCGCTTGCGCGCCTCCTCGATCCCCTGCACCGCCTCCTCCACCGCCGCCTTGCCGAGGTTGCCGCTCTCCTCGGCGCGCTGCGCCAGCTCGGCCTGGGTGGCGGCGTTTTCGGCGATCTGCGAGGCGGTGCGCGCCAGCTCTTCCATGGCGGCCGTGATCTCCACCACCGACGCCGCCTGCTGCGAGGAACCGGAGGCGAGCTCCGAGGCGATCTCGTTCACCGCATTGGCCGCCGCGGCCACCTCGACCGAGCTGCCCTGGATCTGCTGCGCCAGCACGTCGAGCGCATTGGTGGAATGGGAGAAGGTCCCGGAGAGCCGGCCGGGAAGCTCCCGCGCGCGGTCGCTGCAATTCACCAGGTCGCCGGCGCGCAGGCGGTCGAGCGCCAGGATCAGCGACTTCTCGGCCCCGGCGTTGATCCTGGCGCTCTCGTCGACCCTCTCGTGCAGGAGCCGCTGGCCGCGGTAGACGAAGGAATAGCCCCAGAGGAGCACCCCGGCGAGCAGGAGGAACAGGTTGTACGGCCAACCGGGCACCCGGTCGTTCAGGGCCTGGTTGAGCAGCAGCAACAGAATGCCCGCCAGGGCGACTCCGGCCGCGATCCCCACTCCGAGGAGCGAGGCGCTTTTCGAATCAGTGGCGTCCTTCGCCATCGGCGATCTCTCCTTCGATTCCTTCGATGCACAGCGCCCGCGGCAACCGCCGCGGATCGATGATCACCAGCGGCGCCTCCGCATGCACCGCGAGGCCTCCCGCCTTTTCGGGCCAGAAGCGCCGCAGCGCCGAAGAGACGGGCCACACCACCAGCTCCGGCACCACACCGACCACCTCGTCGACGCCGAGCGCGATGCCGCCGACCTCGAGATGGTAGCGGAGGCCCTGCCGGGTGAGCCGCCGCACGTCGCCGTTCGACACGCCCCACAGCACACCGTCGCTGCGCACCAGCAGATATCCCCGCTCCGCGACCGCGTTCATCCTTCGCCCCCCAGGGCCTCCAGGTTGACCACGCGGACCAGCGCGCCATCGACCAGGGCCTCCCCGAGGATGAAGCCCCCGTCGCCCGCCACCACCGAATGCAGATGCACCTCGGCGACCTCCAGCGCGGCGTCCGCCGCCAGGCCGACCAGCTCGCGCCGATCCTGCGGCCCGACCCAGACCACGATGGTGACCGGATAGGCCGCCTTGCCACCCGCGGGGGCGTTCACCAGGCGCGCCAGCTCGAGGACCGGCAGCGGCTCGCCGCCGAACTCGGCCAGCCCTTTGAGCTCATCGGTCGCACCCGGCAGCGGGTGCACCGTCAAGGCCCGCAACACCCGCCGCACCGAGCGCAGCGGCAACGCACAGACGTACTCCCCCGCCTGGACCAGCAGGTGGCTGCCGGCCGAGAGGCCGCGCCGGCGATGGCTCTCCGCTCCTGCCTCCGGCATCCCCGCGCCCCTAGATCCGGGTCCAACCCGTGACATTGATGTCCACCCCGACGACGCCCAGGAACTGGCCGTCCCGGCCGAGGATCGGCGAGGCGACGGTGAACACCTTCTCGCCGTTGAACAAGGAATCGTACGGCGGCGTCAGCGCCGAGCGCTTCTCGCGCGACACGCTGCGGTACCAGGGGCGCTTGGTCATGTCGATCTCGCGCAGATTGAGCGCGATCTTGCTCCCGTCCCCCACACTGCGGTTGTAGGCGAGCGCCACGGTGTAGCCGGTGGTGTCCACGAAATAGCCCATCTGGAGGAACGGATACCCCTGCACCAGCTCGTCGAGCTGCGTCTCCAGCTCCGCCGAGCCGGCCTTCTGGAGCTTCTTCGCCATCTCCTCCACCAGATTCTTGAGCGAACGGGGCGAGTCGAGATGGAACGACTGGGCGAGAAGCTGGATGGTCAGCCCGAGGTGGTTCAAACGGTCGGCGGTGGTCGACAGGTTCTTCAGGCCGCCGGTCATCCGCTGTACCACCAGGCTGACCTCGCGCAGCGTCATCACCACCTCGTCCGAGGCGGCGTTCTGCTGCTGGGTGGCGAGGGAGATCTGCTGCGAGACCCGCGACGTGTCTCCCGAGGCGAGGCGCAGCTCGGTGATCGCGGTCGAGGCGGCGCGCGAGCGCTCGAGCACCCGCCCGGCCTCCTTCATCCCTTCTTCGGTGGCCACGATGGTGGCACGGATCGAGCTCGAGAACTCGTCGAGCAGGCCGCGCACCGAATCGACCGATTCCTGCGAGCGATGGGCGAGATGGCGCACCTCCTCGGCGACCACCGAGAACCGCCGGCCGTCCGCCCCCGCCGCCACCGCCTCGATGGCGGCGTTGAGCGACAGGATGTGGGTCTCCTGGGCGATCTCGGTGATCAGCTCGAGCACCCGGTAGATCTCCTTCGAGCGGGTCCCCAGGGCGTCGGCGCGCTGCGAGATGGCGGTGATGCGCTTCTGCACCTCCTCGACTCCGGCGACCGCCTCGTCGACCGCCAACGCCCCCGCATCACCGTTCGCCTCGGCGCGCGCGGCCAGGCCGGCCTGCCGGGTGGCGTTCTCGGCGATCTGCGAGGCGGTGCGCGCCAGCTCTTCCATCGCGGCGGTGATCTCGACCACCGAAGCCGCCTGCTGGGACGAGCCGGAGGCGAGGTCGGAGGCGATCTGGTTGACCTCGTCGGCGGACGAGGCGACCTCGATCGAGCTGTTCTGGATCTCGGTGGCGAGCGCGCTCAGCGCGTCGCTCGCCGCGAGGAGAGCCCGCGACAGGCGATCCGGCAGCGCCTTGGCCTGCTGGTTCGAGCGCACCAGATCCCCCGCGCCGAGCTCCTCGAACGCGCCGATCAGCTTGCCTTCGAGGAGCCGCCATTGCGTCTGCGACTCGGGCAGCCGGCGCTCCAGCTGGCGGAAGAAGGGATAGACCTGCGTCCCATAAAGGGCGATGCCGGCGACCGCGATGGCGGCGAAGACCCAGGCCGGCCAGGGCGGCGCCCCGGAAGACCCGGGGAGAAACAGCAGGAAACCGAAGACGGTGAGTCCCACGATCACGACCCAGCCGACCAGAGCGTTGTCGGTGAACCGGGTCGCCCACTCGGGCAACGGGCGCTCTCCGGTGCGAGCCGTCGACTCTGGATCCATTCCTCTCTCTCCTTTCGCGGAACTTTGCGTGCGTCGTAGAATAGGGGAATCGCCCCGGCCGGGCAAGCACGAAGGTCGTGCGGCCGGCGCGCCCTTACCCGCGCTGCGCACAAACTGAGCGTCCCCCTTTACCCGTCCCACGGCACTTTGATATATTCCCCCCAACGAGCTTCTTGCTTCTTGCGTCAAGTGCTTGTCCAGGCGTCAGCTCGCGCCGCTGCGCCCCGGGTGTGCCTCGGGGGCACTTTCACGATCAGGGAAGCTGATCCAGGGAGGATCTCATGCAGCACCGTATGCTTCGCGGTTTCGCTCTCTTCGCCGCGGTCCTGCTGGCCACCACGCCGGCCTGGGCCGGCAACGGGCACCAGCTCCACGGCGTCGGCGCCGTCAACAGCTCCATGGGGGGTGCCGGTGTCGCCCTGCCCAACGACGCCCTCGGCGCCTTGGCGCTCAACCCGGCCCTGTTGACGCAGCTCGACGGCAACAAGATGGAGTTCAGCGCCGAGTACGCCACTCCCACCAACGCTTTCGAGAGCCAGATCGGGCCGTTCGCCGGCCGCACCGAGGAGGCGGGCGACTCGTCCCTCATCCCGGCGTTCGGGTTCACCCTCCACAAGCCGGGCTCCAACCGGGCTTTCGGCGTCGGCTTTCTCGGCCTCGCCGGCTTCGGGGCGGACTACCCGCAGACCGCCACCAACCCCCTGAGCGCGCCTCAGCCCGTGGGCTTCGGCCGGATCTACTCGAGCTACACCTACCTCAAGGTGCCGATCACCTTCGCCTACCAGGTGACGCCCAACCTCTCGGTGGGAGCTTCGTTCAACGCCGCCCGTGCGACCTTGGCCGCCGACCCGGCGGGCTTCGCCACCCCGGACTGCTCGAGCCCCACGAACTGCGTCTTTCCCGGCGTCCACGCGGACAACGCCTGGGGCTTCGGCGCCACCGCCGGAGTGCTCTGGAAGGCCACTCCCAACCTCAATTTCGGCCTCTCCTACTCCTCGGAGCAGGAATTCGAGGACTTCGAGTGGCACACCACCGTGAACAATCCGACGCTTCCCACCTATGGCAGGGACCGCACCGTCACGCTGCAGCTCAACTCACCCGCCCAGCTCGCCGCCGGCATCGGCTACCGCCCGACCGGCAAGCTGGCCATCGCGTTCGACGCCAAGCAGGTCTTCTATGAGGACGCCGAGGGGTTCAAGGACGTCCTCGGCCTGCGCAACATCAACGTCTACGCCCTGGGCATCCAGTACCAGGCCACGCCCAACCTGGCCCTGCGTCTCGGCGGCAACCACAGCGACAGCGCGGTCGAGAGCGACCGGGTCTTCTTCACCGTCCCCGTACCGGCGGTCTTCGAGGACCATCTCACGGCCGGCTTGGGCGTCCGCGTCTCGTCGAGCCTGGTGGTGAACCTCGGCTACTACCGCATCTTCGAGAACCGGGTCAGCGGCCCGATCGTCTCACCCGCCGGCCCGGTTCCGGGGACCCGCGTGACGACCGAAATGGCGATGGACTCCTACCTCGCCACCTTCTCGTTCGACCTGTGATCGGCTGAGCCCCTCTGACCCGCCCCTCCTCCCCGGCCGGAGGAGGGGTTCTCTTCACGTCCCCCAAAATTCCTGTCCCCTTCTTGGCGCACAGGCGCACTTAGGAGACAAAGCGACTCGCCGCAGCCCCGGCGGATCGCCCATCTCTTGACCTGTCTCATGGAGGGGACGACGATGCACCGGATTGAAGAGACGAAGTACGGCTACAAGCTGATCCTGGAAGGTTTCCTGCAGCGCGAAGAGGTCAACCAGCTCCTCACATCGATGAAGACCAAGATCCGGCCGCGCGAGAAGGGCGAGACCTTCCCTCTGCTCCTCGACATGCGCAAGTCGAACGCGTTCCCCTCGGACGCCCGCGAGATCCTCAAGCAGTGCCTCCTGTTCTGCAAAGAGTCCGGGATGCAAAGGAACGCCGTCATCCTGGCGAGCGCCATCGCGACGCTCCAGGCGCGCCGCATCGCCAAGGAGACCGGCATCGACCGCTGGGCCCGGTACATCGACGCCTCCAGCCGCCCCAACGACTGGGAGAAGGCCGCCGTCGACTGGCTCACCCGCGGCGTCGAGCCCGAGATCACCCACTGAGGTCCTGAACCGATCCGCGAGCCGGCGGGGAACGGCTCGCGGTCCCACCGGGCGCAGGCGCTCGGGGGCACCGCCCTGGCTTCTCGGAGGAGAGTCACGGCGACAGCCGCCCCCGAGCGCCCGGCTCAGGGACAACGATGCCCCAGCCTGCCTTCTCCCACTTCTCTTTGCCGACGGGTTCCAGAGATCGATCAGACTGCTGCGGGATGGATGGTCGGGGCGAGAGGATTTGAACCTCCGACCTCACGGTCCCGAACCGTGCGCTCTACCAAGCTGAGCTACGCCCCGATTCAAGGGCGAGGAACGAGGTCCTCGCGAGAGGGCAGAGAATACTTGCCCTCCGTGGCGGCGTCAAGGGGTGAAATCCCACCCGTTCGCCCGGGCGCCCCCACGCCCCCGGGCGGCCCGCCCGGAGGGCCGCTTCTGCTTGGGATACAATGCGGTCTCTGACATGCGGAGGAGGGAACCATGGCTGTGACAACCCTGACGGATCTGTTCTTGACCAAGGTGGCCAATGCGGGCAAACCCGACTGCCTCCTCCACAAGGTGGACGGCACCTACCGGCCGGTCTCCACCCAGGAGCTGGTCGATCGGGTGCGCCAGCTGGCCAAGGCGCTCGCCGGGCTCGGCGTCCGGCGCGGCGACCGCGTGGCCCTGATGGCGGAGAACGGGCCCCACTGGCCCACGGTCGACTTCGCCACCCTGTGCAGCGCCGCGGTGCTGGTGCCCATCTACCCGACGCTGCTCCCCGAGCAGGCGGCCTACATCGCCAACGACTGCGGCGCCCGGGTGGTGTTCGTCGAGACGGTCAAGCACCTCCAGGGATTCCTGGAGCAGAGCGCGACGATGCCGGAGGTCCGCCACCTCGTCCTGATCAAGGGCGAGGCGCCGGCCGGCGACCCGCGGGTGACGACGCTCGCGGCCCTCCTCGCCGGCGCGGGCGACGTCGACGTCGCCGCCTTCGAGGAGACGGCGCGCTCGGTGCAGCCGGAGGACCTCGCCACGTTCGTCTATACGAGCGGCACCACCGGCCAGCCCAAAGGGGTCGTGCTGAGCCACCGCAACATCGTCTCGAACGTGGTCGGCGCCATGCAGGCGCTGCCGCTCGAAGGCAGCTTCACCGCCCTCTCCTTCCTCCCGCTGTCCCACTCGTTCGAGCGGACGGTGGACTACTGCTATTTCCACCAGGGCTGCCGCATCGCCTACGCCGAATCGGTGGCGACCGTGGCGCAGAACCTCCAGGAGGTCAAGCCGGAGGTCTTCGTCTCGGTGCCGCGGGTCTATGAAAAGGTCCTCTCGCGGGTCCAGGAGAACGTGGCCTCGGCGCCGCCGATCCGCCAGAAGATCTTCGCCTGGGCGGTGGGCGTGGGGCGCGAGGCGCTTCCCTGGCGCCTGAAGAACCAGAGCCCGCCGGGCTTCCTCGGGCTGAAGCTCGCCCTCGCCGACAAGCTGGTGTTCGGCAAGATCCAGGATCGCCTCGGCGGCAAGTTCCGCTATGCCCTCTCCGGCGGCGCGCCGCTGTCGCGCGACGTCGCCGAGTTCTTCTGGGGGGCCGGCATCCAGATCTTCGAAGGCTATGGCCTGTCCGAGACCGCGCCGGTCCTCTCGGTCAACACGCCGAGCCACGTCAAGCTGGGGACCGTCGGCCGTGCCCTCCCGGGCGTCACCCTGCGCATCGCCGAGGACGGCGAGATCCTGGCCCAGGGTCCCAACATCATGAGCGGCTACTGGAACCTGCCGGATGCCACCGCCGAGGTGATCGACGGGGCGGGATGGTTCCACACCGGCGACATCGGCGAGATCGACGGCGAAGGCTTCCTGCGCATCACCGACCGCAAGAAGGAGCTGATCATCAACGCCTACGGCAAGAACGTGGCGCCGGCGCCGATCGAGAACGCGCTCAAGGCGAGCCGCTTCATCGGCCAGGCGGTGGTGATCGGCGACCGGCGCAAGTTCCTCTCGGCCCTGCTGGTGCCCGATTTCGAGGTGCTGAAGCCGTGGGCCGAGAAGCTGGGCCTCGGCACCGGCGACGTCCCGGCCCTGCTGCGCGACCCGCGGGTGCGCGCCCTGATCAGCCAGGAGGTCGATGCGGTCAACACGCGCCTCGCCAGCTTCGAGAAGATCGTGGCCTGGGAGCTTCTCCCCAACGAGCTCACCCTGGAGACCGGCGAGCTGACGCCGACGCAGAAGGTGAAGCGCCGGGTCATCAACCAGAAGTACGGCGACGTCATCGAGCGCCTTTACACCGCGGCGGACGCGCACGCGGGTTGAGCGGCCGCCGCGCGCCAGGGGACCAACGAGCCATGACATCCATCTTTCGTCTCGAAGCCGGCACCGACCGGCTGGCGACGCTCACCTTCGATCTGCCGGACAAGAAGGTCAACGTGTTCACCCGGGCGGCTCTCGCCGAGCTCGAGCAGCTCGTCGGCGAGCTGGCCGGGCGCAAGGACATCGGCTGCCTGATCCTCCTTTCAGGGAAACGGGGGGCGTTCATCGCCGGCGCCGACGTGGAGGAGATCGGCCGGGTGGAGGACCCGGAGGAGGCGGAGGCGGGCTCGCGGCTCGGCCACCGCCTGTTCTCCGCCTGGGAGGCGCTTCCCTTCCCCACCGTCGCCGCGATCCGCGGCACCTGCCTGGGAGGCGGCACCGAGCTTTCCCTCGCCTGCACCTGGCGGGTGGCGAGCGACGGCCCGGCGACCCGGATCGGCTTGCCGGAGGTCCGGCTGGGCATCATCCCCGGCTGGGGCGGCTGCACCCGTCTCCCCCGCCGGATCGGGATCGCCGCGGCGCTCGATCTCATCCTCACCGGCCGCAACGTGGCCGGCCGCAAGGCGCTCAAGCTCGGCCTGGTCGACGCCCTGCTCCCCGAAGCCCGCTTTCTCGACATGGTGCGCGACTTTGCGCGCGAAAAGATCGGGACGAAGCGCGGCGCCCGCGAGAAGGGCGGCCTGAAGGAGATGCTGCTGGAGCGCAACCCGATCGGCCGCAAGGTGATGTTCGACCAGGCGCGCAAGAAGACCCTGGAGGAGTCCCGCGGCCACTACCCGGCCCCCCTGCGGGCGATCGAGGTGGTGCGCGTCGGCATCGAGGACGGGATGCGCGCCGGCTTCGACGCCGAGGCGCGCGCGGTGGGCGAGCTGGCCACCTCCCGCATCTCGAAGAACCTCGTCCACGTCTTCGGGCTCACCGAGGCGGCGAAGCGCGAGGAAGGGCTTCCGGGTGGCTCGCCCCGCCGCGTGCAGGCGACGGCGGTGCTCGGCGCCGGGGTGATGGGCGGCGGCATCGCCCAGCTCATCGCCGCCGAGGCCGACCTGCCGGTGCGGATGAAGGACGTGCGCCCCGAAGCTCTCGCCGCCGGCATGGCGACCGCCTCCGGGTTGTTCGACCGCCAGGTCAAACGCCGCCGGATGGACGCCCCCACCGCCCGGCGCAAGATGGCTCTCCTCCACCCGACGCTCGACTTCACCGGCTTCGCCTCCTGCGACCTGGTGGTCGAGGCGATCCTGGAGAAGCTGGACGTCAAGCAGAGCGTCTTCGCCGAGCTGGCGGCGCAGGTGCCGGACACGGCCGTGCTGGCCTCCAACACCTCCTCGCTGTCGATCGAGAAGATCGGCGCCAGGACCCCGCATCCCGAGCGGGTGGTGGGGATGCACTTCTTCAACCCGGTCCACAAGATGCCGCTCGTCGAGGTCATCGCACCGGAAGGGGCCGCCCCATGGGCGGTCAACACGGTGTTCGATTTCACCCGCAAGCTCGGCAAGACGCCCGTGCTCGTGAAGGACGCCCCCGGCTTCCTGGTGAACCGGCTCCTGATGTTCTATTCCTCGGAAGGCCTGTGGCTGCTCGACGAGGGGTACCGCATCGAGGACCTCGACCGCGCGATGACCGAGTGGGGCATGCCGGTGGGACCGATGGTGCTCACCGACGAGGTGGGGATCGACGTCGCCACCAAGGTGGCCCACATCCTCCACGAGGCGTTCGGCGACCGCCTGGTTCTTCCGGACTGGCTCGACCGCGTGCCGGACAGCGGGCGGCTCGGCACGAAGAACGGAAAGGGCTTCTACCGTTACGAAGGGCGCGAGCGCAAAGGCCCCGACCCGGCGGTCTACAGCCTGCTCGGTCTCACTCCCAAGGTCAACGATCCCGATCCGGGACGGATCGCCGACCGCATGGTCCTTCCGATGGTCAACGAAGCAGCGCGCTGTCTGGAAGAGGGCATCGTGCGCACCGCCGGCGAGCTCGATCTCGCGATGATCTTCGGCACCGGCTTCCCCCCCTTCCGGGGCGGCCTCTGCCGCCAGGCGGACCAGGACGGCCTCGGATCGATCGTGGCGACGCTGGAGCGCCTGGCGAAGTCGGTGGCGCCTCGTTTCGCTCCGTCCGAGGCGCTGCGGAGGACGGCGGAGGCCGGCGGGTTCTATGCGCGGTTCGGGCAGGTGAAGGCAAGGACATAAAGGACGGCAAGGACATCAAGGACTCCAGGAAAGAAGGCCTTGCCGTCCTTGGCGACCTTGGTGTCCCTTGCAGAGGACACCTTCGGAGCCCCGGGGGACGTCCTTCCCCGAAATTCCGCCGCCCGCAGCCGGCGTTGCCTTGGAAGGGGAGGGCTGGCCCGTCCTTTGCTCTCTTCTCTCCCAGCACAAGGAGGAGTTCACATGCTCAGCACATCGTTTCGATCGACGGCGCTCACCGCGCTCGCGGCTCTCTGCCTGGCTCCAGGCCTCACCGCCCAATCGAATCCGCCCGCCTCGGACACCCCGGCGCCCCAGGGGCAGTTCGAGGGGCGCGTCGACGTCAACGAGGTCCTCCTCGACGTCCTGGTCACCGATCGCCAGGGCAACGTCATCGTCGGGCTCGACAAGAACGACTTCAAGGTCAGCGAGGACGGCAAGCCGGTCGAGCTCACCGGCCTCACCTTCTACAGCAACCGCCGGCTCGTCGAGGCGTCGCCGGCCCTGGCGGCGCGCGGCGTCGCACCCGACCAGATCCCCGAAGACCGCTACTTCATCCTCTTCCTGGAGGACCAGAAGAGCGCCTCGGCCGATGCCCCGGAGCTGCTCACCTCTCAGCTCGACGCCGGCCGGCGCGCCCGCGACTGGGTGCGCAAGGGGCTGCTGCGCAACGACTGGGTCGCCGTCGTCAGCTATGACCAGAAGCTCAAGGTCCACCAGGACTTCACGCGCGATCGCGTGGCCCTGCAGCAGGCCATCGCCGACGCGGTCAAGGGCAAGGACGACGACGGCAACTGGCCGTCGCGCATCGAAGGGACCGAAGGGCCGTCGCTGCGCGCCGGGCTGCCGCGCGGCAACGACCTGCGCGAGGAGACGGGCACGATCTATGACGCCGTGCGTCTCCTCGCCGAGGCGTCCGGCCCGATCACCGGGCGCAAGAACCTGCTCCTCTTCACCAACGGCTTCGCCGGCCGGGTCGACACCTTCGGTCAATACCAACCGGACCAGCGCTACTACCCGGAGATGAGCCGCGCCTTGAACGGCAACAACGTGGCGGTCTATACGATCGACCTCACCCCGGCGGGCACCGAGCACACCCTGAGCCAGTTCATGAATCAGCTCGCCGACGACACCGGGGGCCGCTACTTCTACAACTTCACCAACTTCAACACCCCCCTGACCCAGATCGCCGAGGAGAACAGCGGCTACTACCTGCTGAGCTATCGCACCGAGAAGCCGGCCGGAGAGAAGGGATTCCAGGAGGTGCAAGTCCAGACCGCCAACCCGGAATTTCGCGTCCGGGCCCGGAAGGGGTACGATTACGGCTCCTGACGTAGACCGGAGGCCTGCATGACGCATACGTTCCGAAGGGCGCTGGCCGCTCTGCTGGTGGGGCTCGCTCTCGGCCCCTCTCCCGTCCTGGCCGAGCCGGGTCCGGTGGAGCGCTATTTCCTCCTGCTGTTCGACGCCCCCCTGGGGGGGATGCGGCAGCTGGACGAGGTCAGCGCCACCGTGGGTGCATGGATCGCCCGCGAGCTCCATCCTGCCGATGCGGCGGCCGTGGTCAGCTATTACGGGCAGGAGCTGCAGATCGCCCAGGATTTCACCCGCGACCATGCCGCCTTGCGGGAGGCGATCGACGCCGCGGTGCGCGGACAGTCGCGGGCCGGTGTGCCGGTGGAACCGGGCTGCCCCTCTCTGCTCGCGCGCCTGGAGACCGCGGACGGTGCCTCCCTCCCCCGGGCCGAGAGCTTTTATGCCGCCCTCCAGGTGCTGGCCGAGACGGTGGATTCGGTCCCCGGCCCCAAGGGCCTGCTCGTCTTCTCCAAAGGCTTCGGACGTGCGTGGGGAGGCGACGGAGCACCGGTCGATCTGTCGGCGGAGCTCCTCGAGAAATATCTCCCGGCGCTCAGCTTGTATGAGCCGACGCGCGAAGCCCTGCTCAGCCGCCAGATCCGCCTCTATCCGGTGGACCTGGCGACCGACCACCGGGAGACCTTTCCCCTGGCGGGTGTGATGATCCGGCTGGCCGGCGATACCGGCGGGCGCTACGTCTATCCGGTGACCGAGCTGCCGCGCGTCCTGGAGCAGATCGCCCGGCAGGCGGCCCCCGCCGACGACCTCCGCACCGGCCTCTCCGCCGGCGTCACCGCCGAGTAGGGGCACCCCTTGTGGGTGCCCTCCTGCCGCCACCCTCGGGGCAGGTTGTCTACCCGGCGGCCTCTTCGTCCTCTTCGATCGCCAGGACCACCACGGTCACGTTGTCGATCCCACCGCGGGCATTGGAATCATTGACCAGCCGCCGGCAGATCTCGTGGAGGCTGCCGCCGGAGGAGAGGCGCTCCCGGATGTCGCCGTCGGAGAGCATCCCGGTCAGCCCGTCGGAGCAGAGGAGGAAGAGGTCGCCCGGCCGCACCTCCAGCTCGCGCACGTCGACCAGGACGTCGCTCTCGCCGCCGAGGGCACGGGTGACCACGTTCTTGAGCGGATGGGAGCGCGCCTGCTCCTTGGACAGGAACCCGGCGACCACCTGCTCATTGACCCAGGTGTGATCCTGGGTGAGCTGGTCGAGACGGCCATTGCGCAGGCGATAGGCCCGGCTGTCGCCGACGTGGGCCACGGCGGCCACGGTGCCGGAGAGCAGGACGCCGACCACGGTCGTCCCCATCCCGTACAGGGTGCCGTCCTTGCTGATCGCCCGCAGCACGCTGTCGTGGGCGATGCGGATCGACATCTTGAGCAGGTTCGTGTGGCGTTCGAGCCGGTTGTCCATGCCGAACGGCCAGGTCGTGTCCTGGTCGGCCGTCTTGTGAATGAAGTCGCGGATCGAGTTGACCGCGAGCTGTGCCGCCACCTCGCCGTGACTGTGCCCTCCCATCCCATCCGCCACGACGTACAGACGGTGCTCCGGGTCGATCTCGAAGTAATCCTCGTTGTGGACCCGCGTGAGCCCCACGTCGGAGAGCCCGCATGCCTTGACGCGCACCATGATTCAGGCCTTTCCGAACAACCCCCCTCGCCGCGGGGTCTTGGTGAGCTCGTCGAGCGCCTGCTGGACGACCGGATCGTCGTCTCCCCATTGCAGCGCCCGGCGGTAGTGATGGATGGCACGATCGGACTGGCCGGCCATCTGGAGGATGCGCCCCGCCTGCTTGGCATAGGTCGGATTCATCGGCTCCAGCTCGCACGATCGTTCGACGGCGGTGACGGCTCGCGGGAGCCAGTTCTTCTCCTGGGCACAGGCGAGAGCCAGATAGTGCCAGGCTTGCGGATTGGTGGGGTCGGCCTTGGTGGCGCGGTCGAAGTTGTCCGCCGCCTCCAGCCAGGCCTTCTCCTTGTAGGCCTTCACGCCGCGCTGCATGTAGGCGCGGCAGAGCTGGCGCGGATCGGAATCGTTGCCGGGCCGCTGCAGCTCGGAGTCGTGCTGGCGCCGCCGCTCCGGATCGGCCAGGACGTTGAACGCCTGCGTCAGCTCCTGGAACTCGAGCTCGGCCTTCTCCTTGGCGGCGCCCCGGAAGCGATCCGGATGACGCAGCCGTGCCTGCTCCCGGAAACGCTGCCGGATCTGTTCCTCGGTCGCAGTGCGCGGCACATCGAGGACGGCGTAGAGGTCCCTTGGCATGCTGACGGTCCTATTGCTGTTTGATTCTATACAAACGCAGAGCGGTGGAGCGCACCGCATCCGCAATGTTCTTGTCGCGCCCGAGCTCGCGCAGGTCGCGCACCGACATCCGGTTGACCAGCTTGAGCGAGATGGCCAGCGGCGTCCGCGGGTTGCGCACCAGCAGCTTGGCGACATTGTACTTGGAGATCCACTCGCGCCTACGGGAGATCGCTTCCAGAACCTCCTCGACGACCGCCCGGCTGCTCGCCGCCTGTTCCACCTCCTGGTCCGACAGCGCATTGGCCAGCAGGGCGGTGGTGGCGACCTGCGGGTTGGTGTCGCGCATCAGCAGGCCGCGGAGCTGACGGCCGGCCCCCCGGGCGAGCTTCAGGCGGGCGGGCACAGGCAGCATGCGGATCTGCCCTTCGGACAGGCCGGTCTTCTCGGTGTCGACCTCGCCCTGCGGCGGCTCCTCCCGGCGTACCTTCTCCACCACCACCGCCAGCTCCTCGTCGCTCATCTCCTCGTACGGGCCGGCGGGCGCGTAGCCGGGCCGCTGTCCCTGGGGGAGGAGGTGCTCGCGGTACTCGGTGATCCGCCGCTGGACGTAGCCGGAGAGGAACGGGTTGCGCTCCAGGGCTTCGAGGATCCCCGGCTCTTCGATGATCGCGTCCTGGCGCAGGATGAGGATCTCCTGCAGATCGGCGGGCAGGCGGACCGCCAGGTCGACCAGCAGGTGGCGCGGCACGTCGCGGCGGCGCAGGATCGTCTCGATCAGCAGGGGATGCTCCGCTTCGGCGGCGAAGAACGACAGGACCTCTTCGCCGGCCCGGCGCTCCAGAAACGGCACCACCAGGCGCGGATCCATCTTGCGCAGCGATTCCGTGGCGCGTTGGGAGATCTCCACGTCCAGGCCGCGCGCCAGCTCCACCTGGAGCGGCATCAGCTCCTCCGGCGGCAGCGGGAGGAGGCCCGAGGCGGCCATCATCTGGAGCTCGCGGTTGCCTCCGGAGCGGACGTGGTCGAGCAGGGAACCCTGGCCTTCGACCATCGGTCAGCGCGCCTCTCTTTTCTCGCGCAGCGCCCGCGCGGTCTGCAGGTCGATGACCAGCTCCACCACCTGGCCCGGTTTCCTCTCGAAGTCGAACGGGAAGCCGTTCACCTGGATGGAGGCGGCCGCCGCATTGCCCAGCCGCACGTTGACCACCTTCTGGGCGGCGAACTGCAAGGTCTCCCCCTGCACACGCTTCTCCTCGATCGGCGGCTTGTCGTCCACCCCCACGCGCACCCAGCAATCGCCGGTGAATTCGAGCGAGACTTCGAGCGGCGCCTTCGGCGCTTCGGGGAGGACTGCCGGAGGCGCCGGCCGCGGCGCCTCGCGGGGGATCGCCGGCGGCGCGGCGGCGCGGGCTGCAGGCGGCTCTGCGGAGGGCTGCCGCCCGCGCTTTTCCACCAGCCAGGAAAGGAGGGCCACCAGGGCGAGAAGGAGGGCACCGGCGAGCAGCAGGAACAATCCCCAGGTCCAGCTGCGCCCCTTCTTGGCCCGCTTTCTCTCCATCGCCGCCAGGGTGGCGTCGCCCACCTGGGTCCCTTCCTCCGGCTGGTGGACGGCCAGGTAATGGTTCACCACCTCGTCGGGGGAGAGGCCGACGTAGCGGGCATATTCCTTCAAGAATCCCTTGGCGAACAGGGGGGCCGGCAGCAGCTCGAAGCGGTCGGCCTCCATCGCTTCCAGATAGCGCAGGCTGATCTTGGTCCGGTCGGCGATGTCGCGCAGGCTGATCTCGCGCATCTCGCGCTGCCGGCGCAGCCACTCGCCGAACGATCCCCCCTCCGCGGGACCGGATTTGTCCCAAGGTGGCCGCACGGCGCGTTTGCCGGTGCTGGCCCCGTCGTCCGGGGAAGGAGCGGGCTCCGTGGTCACCATGTCTCGGGGGGCGGCTCCTGGTCGTCTCGATGCATCTTTCGGCACGCGGCTCATAACTGTATGCCGTGTTCCGCCCGAGGGTCAAATCGGGCCACGGCGGTCAACCTCCTTCTCCCTCTCCGAGCAGGACCCGCGCCCGCTGGCGCAAGGCCTCGCTCACTCGAACGTCGCGCGCCAGGGCCCGCAGCTCCGGCTTGGGCAGGAGCGGCAACAGGCGCAGCGCGACCGGCAACGGCGTATTCGGATGACGCGCGAGCGGCGCGCGCAACCCGATCCGCGCTCCCCACCGGCGATCCGCGGCGATCGCCGCGAGCACCGGCCCGGGAGTGGCCGCCGCATGGACGACCGGTCCCAGGATATCCTCGGTGAGCCTCGGATTGTCGAACATCGCCGAAATCACTCCCGGATGGGGGTCGTGGCGCAGCTGGCCGAGGACGCCGGGACCGGCGCGGCGGGCGAGCGCGCTCCTCTCTCCCAGGGCCAGCTCGGGCAGGCGCAACAGCAGGTGCTGATCTGCCGTCCGCCGCACCCGTGGATGGAGCCGGGCATCCTGCCCCACCTCCATCAGGTCGCGCCAGTACAGGCCGGGCACGAAGCGCAGAACCGCCACCTGCGGCGTCCGCGGGTGGAACGCCAGGGCGCGCCGCACCTCGTAGAAGGAGATCAGCCGCTCGTCGCCCGCGAGAAGATCGAGGACCTCGGTCGAGCAATGGGGATTGCGCGCCACCTGCCGCACCAGCGGCGGCTCCAGGGTCGCGAGAGCCCCCTGGACGAGCGCCAGGAGCTCCTCCGCACCAGCCTCGCGCAGCCGGCGCTCGAGGTCCGGTTCCTGGGAAGGCGCGAGGGAAGTTCGTTCGCTCATGGGGATCAGCTTACAGAATCTGGTATCTTCTCAGATCTCTATGGCGATCTCCCGGACTACGCAGAACCATCTGGCCAAAGGTGACTTTTCGGCGCTCGAAGGCGAGTGGCTGGCCAACCTCGAGCAAGAGCCTCTCGACCTCGACTACTTCGTCGGTGTGGCGCGCGCCCTGTCCGGCAATTCCGAGGACGCGCGGGCGCGCAATCTCCTCGAGCTGCTCGACGAGCAGCTGCGCGAGAAAGGCGCCTGGGCGGCCCGCCTGAAGCTCCTCCAGCGCGCCGGCCACCTCCTCCTGCCGCCCGACAAGATCCACCCCACACTCGTTGCGACCCTCGGCAAGCTCCATGGCAACCGTGCCACCTACAAGGGGCTCTTCGAAGCCGTCGGCCTGCACCGTGCCCCCCAGGACCTCCCCAAGACCTGGGAAAAGGTGGACCGCCTCGAAACCCTCCTCTCGTTCGACGTGGGGACGGTCGTGGCGATGGAAGGCAAAGGAGTCGGCCGGGTGGTCGACGCCAATCTCGGCCTGGAGAGCTTCAAGGTCGACTTCGAGCGCAACAAGGGCCTGATGGTCGGCTTCAAGGCCGCCCCGAAGCTGCTCCAGCCGCTCAAGCCGGACCATGTCCTGCGCCGCAAGATCGAGGCCCCGGAGGGGCTGCGTGCGCTCGCACCGCCCGACCTGCTGCGCGCCGTCCTCCAGAGCTACGACAAGCCGCTCACCGCGGGCGAGATCCGCGACGTCCTGCACGGCCTGGTGACCGAGGCGGGCTGGACCTCCTGGTGGAACGCCGCCCGCAAGCACCAGCAGGTGGTCTCCTCGGGCGGCGGAGCGCGGCAGACCTACCGCTGGGCGGATACCGACGCCGACGCCCTCGATTCGGTCTGGAAGGCGTTCCAGAAGGCCGACCCGCGCGGCAAGATGGACCGGCTGCGCAAAGAAGGCCCGCGCGACCGCGCCCTGCGCGACCGCATGGCGGACGAGCTGGTCCGGGTGGCGGAGGCCGCCGCGGACAACGATCCCGGCCTCGCCTTCGAGATCTGGTTCGCGCTGGAACGCACCGGCGGTGCACCCGAGGACGTGGACTGGACCCCCGACGACCTGCTCGCCCATCAGCCGCTGCGCGTCTTCACCGGGATCGACGACCGCCTGCTGCGCGAGCGCGCCTATGTGATGACCCGCGAGCGCCGCGACGACTGGCCGAACCTGTTCCGTGAGGCGATCGCCCGCGAGCCCGACCCGCGCGCCATCGAGGTGCTCGCCGACGGGCTGGCCCAGGGAGCCCCCAAAGAGCTCGAACGCCTGCTCGACAACCTGCTCGCCCAGCCCCACCGCATGCCGGCCGCCTTCGTCTGGCTCGCCGAGCGCGCCGCGGTCGACGAGGCGATCCGGGCGCGCAATCCGCTGCGCCTGCTGCAGCAGATCCTGACCGCCTTGTCGCGCGACGAGTTCGCCACCAACCGCCTGCGCCTCCTCGCGCTCGCCGAGTCAGGCGGCACCGTGCCGCGCCTGCTCGCCCATCTGACGGAAGACCAGGCCCAACAGGCCGAAGAAGCGGTTCAGCGCGCCGCCGCCCTGGAGCCGTTCCAGCGCGACCAGCTGATCAACGCCATCCACCTGCGCTTCCGCCTGCAACGCAAAGAGACCGGCCCGGCGGCGCTCTACGCCCTGCACGAGTCGATCGACGCCAAGCGCAAGGAGCTGCAGCAGATCCTCTCGGTGGACATCCCGGCCAACCGCAAGGCCATCGAAGAGGCCCGGGCGCTCGGCGACCTGCGGGAGAACTTCGAGTACAAGTCGGCCCGCCAGCGCCACGAGTACCTGAACGCCCGCGCCGCCGCCCTGAACGGCGAGCTCAACCGCGCCCGCCCCATCGACACAGCCGGCATGGAGACCTCCGAGGTGCGCATCGGCAGCCGCGTCCACCTCACCGGCGGCGGCCAGACGCGCGCCATCACCATCCTCGGTCCCTGGGAGAGCCAGCCCGAAGAGGACATCATCTCCTACGAGTCGGACCTGGCGAAGGAGATCCTGGGCAAGGCCGTGGGCTCGACGCTCACCACGGCCGGCGAGACCTGGACGATCCAGCGGATCGAGCCGCACCGGTAGGGGGGACCTCCCCCCTACCCCTTCGACAGCTCGACCGTGCCGAGCCGGTAGCGCATCACCACCCGCGAGCCGTCGGTCAAGAGCAGCATCAGGTCGGCGTGACGGCTGATCATGGCCTGCCCCTCGGGGCTTGCCAGCATGACGCGCGCGTCGGGCTGGCGCCACTCCAGACCCTTCTGCACCCAGCGGTCCCCCGACCAGACGAACTCGCGGCCGGCGACCTCGCTGGTGGTCTCCGGCAAGCCGAGAGGCGTTTCGCCGAAGGTCGTGCTCACCTTGAGGACATTCGCCCCGTGGTGCGGCGGCGGGACCGGCGGCACACTCTGCCAGAGGAGAAACCCGGCCACCATGACCGTCCCGAGCCCCATCGCCGTGGCGGCGCGAACCGAAGGGTCGAAGACCAGAGAGCGAAAGAAGTCGCGGACGCGGCGCTCGAGCGTCCGCACCTCGCCGTGGGCCACCACCTGCGCCTTCACCTGATACGCCAGGTCCCTCGGCGGCGTGGCGCGCTCCATCTGCCGGATCTCCACCACCAGCCGGCGCATCGAGCTCAAGCGGGAACGGCAGTACGGGCAGGCCTCCAGATGGAGCTCCAGCTCCCGCATTTCGGCGTGCCCGATCTCCGCGTCCACGAAGGACGAGAGCTGCTCGGTAGAAAGATGACGCTTCATGATCTGATCTCCAAGAGAGCCCGGAGCTGGTCCCGGCCGCGCGCAATGCGCGATCGCACCGTTCCGATCCGGACTCCCAGAACTTCGGCGATTTCCTCGTAGGAGAGGCCTTCGATGTCCCGCAACACCACGGCTTCGCGAAAAGCCGACGGCAGCCTGGCCAGCCCCTCCGCCACGCGACGCCCTTCATCCGCCGCCACCGCCAACTCTTCCGGTCCACGCGACGGATCCGCGTAAGTCACCTCCCCCTCCCCGGGGTCGTCCCCCAGCGGCTGGGTCAACGGCCGCCAGCGCGACAACCGGTCCCGGCAGTGGTTGATCGCAATCCGGAAGATCCAGGTCTTGAGCGTTGACCGCCCCCCGAAGCTCCCGAGATGCCGGTAGACCCGGAGGAAGATCTCCTGTGTCAGATCGGCCGCCTCTTCGTAGTTTCCGGAGAGACGGAACGCCAGATTGTAGACCATTTCCTCGAACCGCGCGTAGACCTCGTTGAACGCCTGGGTATCTCCGCAGCGGTGTCGTTCGGCCAGCTCGACGTCCACGTCGAGGGAATGGATGAGTGTGGAAACCGTGGCTACCCCCACCGGATCCTCCCAGGGCGTCCCAGATCCGCCCTTTGCTCCTTTAGACGGAGGGACGCGCGCAGAAGTTCCCGACCCCAAAGTTGTCCCGATTCTCCTCTCCCGGGAGAGGGAGCACTATTTCGCCGTTCTGGTGCTCTGCGGTCCCGTGGCCCCGGTGCCCCCATAGTAGGCGAGAAGGCCCTCGACGACGGCTTCGGCCACCTTCTGGCGCCAGGCCCGGGTCTGAACCAGCTTGCGGTCCTGCTCGTTGGCCAGGTTGCAGACTTCGAGCAGAATCTTGGCCGGTACCGCATTGTAGCGGAGAACGGCCGGGACCCACGTGCCATTGTTGCGGATGATCTTGTCGCGCACCGGCTTGAAGGGGTGGACCAGCAGGCCGCCGCTGCTGAACGCGGCGATGATCTCCTTCGCCAGCTCGCGGGAGAGACCCTCGCTCTCCACTCTCTGAGCGCGCGAGAAGCTCACGCTCGGCTGCTCCTGCACTTCCTTGCGCGAAGCGTACACCCCGCCGGCCTTGCCGAAGCTCCCCGCCACCAGGTCCGCCGCCGGGAGATAGGCCATGGCCCCGCGCAGCGAAGGGTGGAGCGAGTCGGCATGGATCGACAGGAAGACCACCTTCTGCGGGTCCCCGTGGCTCGCGGTCGCCCGCCGGAAGACGCTGTTGGCGAGGTACCAGCGCAGGTTGACACCCACCCGGGGGTCCTCGATGGGATACGGAGGATTGGTGAGCACCGCATGGCCGCGCGAGAACGGCAGGACGTCCGAGTCCTGGATGCGCCAGGCGGCGCCGTCGCGGGTGGTGAGCACCACCTCGGCGGCCGTCTGGGCTTCGAGCAGCCGCTTGGCGCGCAAGGCGATGTCGTAGACGAGAGTGCTCTCCCAGACGCCGGACAGGGTCGCCCCGGAATCCTGTCCGCCATGCCCGGCGTCGAGAATGATGGTGATCCCTTCGAGCCCCTTCGCCTTCACCTGGTTGCTGAACTGGGTGCTGGCGCGCAGGCCCGCCTCGTACTCCAGGCGCTTGGGATGCCCGGCGGGGAGGAACTCGGGCAAGAGCTGGTCGAACGGGATGCGGATGCGGTGGCCGACCACGATGTCGGTGACGTCCGGAATCCCGTTGAGCTTGGCCAGCTCGGCGGCGAAGGCGTTCACGTCGTTCGCATAGACGCGGCCGGTGAAGCGCACCACGACGCTGGAGTAGAGCGCCTCTCCCGGCCGCAGCCGGTAGACCGCGTACTCGCCGGTGGCATCCTTCACGTAGTCAAGGTGGTAGGGCGTCTCCGACGCCGGCAGAAGGGCGCGGAAAGCCGGCAGCAGCAGCTCGGACGGGATCACCACCACCGCACCGCGCGGCACCTCGTCCTCCAGAAACTCGTTGTACTCGCGGATGGCCCGGAAATTCTCTCCATTGCCGGTGAACCAGAGGGCGATCTGCCAGATGCTCTCGCGCTGCAGCAAGCCCACGCCCCGCACCTCGTGCCGCCAACCGTCGGCCTGCCCCTTGTCGGAAGGGAACACGGCCCGCAGCACGCGGACCTGCCAAGCTTTCGACAGGAGATCGAAGGGGACGCGGTAGCGCACTCCGGCATGCAGCTCCTTCGCGCCGCCATTGGCCGCCATCACCTGCGTCACCCACTTGTCCTCGCCACACAGCCGGCGGGTGAAGGCATACAGCCCCTCCCCCTTCTGCGGCACGGCCTCGACGAACAAGCCGTCCTCGGACAGGGCGACGACCACACCGTCGCCCAGGGACGAGCGCACCGTGCGCACCGCCGTCACATCGGAAGCGGTCCCCCTGGCCGGAGCGGCGGCAAGCGGAGCACCGAGCACAAGGGCGAGCAACGCCGCGCAGCCGACCCTCCGCCCGAGCCGGGCGCGAGAGGTGATCTTCCTTTTTTGATCGTGGTTTGGTGCCATGGCCTTGAAGTGAAAGTTTAGCCGCGGCGGGGGGCGGTGGCAAGGGAGCATTCAGCACATCGGCGTCCGGCCGGAGGTTCACGTGCGGGTTGCCCACCTCGCGGACGCCCGGCACCTTTCCCCTCACCCGGGGCACCCGGTTGACGAAGAACATTATGCAGGCCAGCATAATGCTGGAGCGCATAATGTTCAGGGGGAGTTTCCGCCGGCGCTCTACGGCCCGCCGGACCAGATCAGCGGTGTGCTCGTGCCGGTGATGCGGCAGCGGACCCAGAGGTAGCCGTCGGCGACCACCAGCTCGGTGACGGTGGCGGCGTCGAGCCGGATCTCTCCTTGAAAACCCGCCGGCAGGCGCAGGCTGCCCAGGGCCTCCTGGGCTTTCAAATCGGCCTCGCGCAGGGTGGCAGCCACGTCGAAGCGCGTCTCTTTCTCCAGGGCGGCGAGGACGTCGTCGCGCAACAGCCAATCCGCCACCTTGAGCAGCCGGCTGCGCGTCGCCAGATCGTAGTCGAGACCGGCGAGGCGCAGGACCTTCTCCTGCGCATCGAACACCGGGGTGCCGCGCAGGAAAAGGCGGCCCTCGGCGCCGCGGGTCTTCACGTCGAGCGCCACCAGGAGGCGGTCGCCGAGCACCCGCAGGCTGGTTCCGGTGATGGTCATCCCAGCACCGCCCACGCGCGGCTTCTTCCCTTGGAGGCGCCGGGCGGCGAGCCGCGCCAAGTCCTCCTCCGTGGCGACCACCGGTACGTCGATCTCGATCCGTCCCGCGGGCTCGTCGAGCACGCCCGGTGGCGGCAGGGGGACCGGCGGAGGCGGTGGCTCCTCGCCGCGGGGAAAGCCGAGATGGACCGGCCCGGCGACGGCGAAGCCGGTGCGCACCCGGTCTCCTTCGGCTCGCAGCGGCGCCACCCGCACCTCCTCCGGCCGGAAACGCAGCCGGAGCCCGTCACCCACCTCCTGGGAGACGTGCAGGGCCTGCCAGGCCGCGGACGCCCGCTCGCGCAGCTTCCAGCCCGCCACCGCCCTCTCCGCGGCGCGGCGGAACTCCCGTTCGAGCAGCGGATCGATCTCCTCCTGCACCAGGCCGCGCAGGCTGACCGTCACGATCTTGAAAATCCTCACCTCCGCCCGGCTCAGGTCGAGGCGCGCATGGGTTTCGAGCGCGAGATGCCAGTCCGGCGCGAGGTCCGGCTTCACCGAGCCGGTCACCACGCCGGAGAAATCGATCGATTCGCGCACCGGCAGGCCGAGCGGCCGCAGCCGGCCGGAAAATGTGAGGCGCCCCTCCACCGGAAAGCGGAAGACGAAGCGGTCGGCCGAGAAGCCTGCGCTGATCCCGCCCCGGGTGGCGAGCAGCCGCCACGCTTCCCCGTCGAGGAGCGGTGCGTACTCCTCCGTGGCCCGCTCCTCGATCTGCCGCGGCATCCCCGCCTCCGCCTGCGCGCGCAGCTCCGCCAGCGGCACGTCCACCGGCACGAAGAAGGACGCCCGCCCGCCATCGTCGGGCAGCACGCGGGTCCCGGCCGGCGGCGGCGGTGGATCGAGGAAGACCGGCCGGGGGGCGGGAACGCAGGCGGCGAGGGCCAGGGGAAGAAGAGCTGCAAGGCAGCGCCTGAAGATCGACATGGACCCCGGTAGTGTAGCGTCTCCGCACCGGAATCTGGACAACCGGGAGCCCGCGCCGCTTCCTCGGTGTACACTTCCCACGGACATCCCCGAGCGAGGAGAAGAGGAGGCGTGATGCGGTTTGGAGGCCTTGGAGTGCCCGGCGTGGCACCGGCTCGCGCCGTACCCGCGCTCGGGGTGTGCCTCGCCTTCACGCTCACCGGGCTCACCTCTCCCGCGGCGGGCCTGCCCGCCGATCGTTCCCCGAGCCAGTACGTCCACGACGCCTGGGGGCCGCGGGAAGGCCTCGGCCGCGGACCCGTCGAGGCCGTGGTGCAGAGCCGCGACGGCCGGCTCTGGCTGGGCTCCCACCAGGGCCTGGTCCGCTTCGACGGCTTCCAGCTCACCTTGTTTTCCAGTGCGAACGAGCCGCTTCTGGGCCGCGACATGATCCTCGATCTCCTCGAAGCACGCGATGGCACGCTGTGGATCGGCACGCAGGACAGCCTGGTGCGCTACCGGGCTCCCGCGGCCGGTGCGCCCGGCGGGTTCTCCGCGCACCCGCGGGCGGGTGCCGTCCTTCGCGGCATGGTCCAGGCCCTCGTCGAGGACGCCGCAGGGACTCTGTGGATCGGGACCGACACCGCCTTGCTGCGCGACGACGGGCACCGCATCGCGGTCTTCACCACCGCGGACGGACTGCCGGGAGAGCGCGTGCTGAGCCTGGCCGCCGCCGCGGACGGCGGGATCTGGGTCGGCACCTCCAACGGTCTGGCCCATTGGCGCGGCGACCGGCCGGCCGCCGTCTGGCGGCGCGAGCAGGGGCTCCCCGATGCCACCGTCCGCTCCCTGGCCGCCGAGGTGCGCCACGGCCATGAGACCGTCTGGGCCGGAACCGCGGCCGGTCTGGCAAAGCTGGAAGATGGCGCGGTGACGGCTCGTCTCGGCACCGCCGACGGCCTGCCCAGCGCAGTGATCCGTGCGCTTCTCCCGACCGGCGACGGAGCCCTGTGGATCGGCACCAACGGCGGTCTCGTCCGCCGGACGGCGGGCGGCCGTCTGGAACGGCTGAGCATCGACGACCGGCTGTCCCGCGAGATGGTGCTCTCGCTCACCGAAGACCGCAACGGCCATCTGTGGGTCGGCACCGCCCGCGGGCTCGACCGGCTGCGGGCCGGTGCCTTCGTCACCTGGAGCGTTGCCGAGGGGCTTCCGGGGCCCCACGTCTGGGCGGTTCACGAGGACCCACAGGGGCGCCTCTGGGTGGGCACCAACCAGGGCGGTGCCGCCACACTCTCCGCCTCCGGATCCGAACGTCTGCCTCCGTCGCCCGGCGGATTGCTGAGCCACGCCGTCTACAGCATCGCCAGCACCGCGGACACCCTCTGGTTCGGCGGGGACCGCGGGCTGTCCCGCCGGCGTGGCGGCACCTGGCGCAGCTGGACCGCCCGCGACGGGCTGCCGTCCGATGCCGTGCTCGCCCTGCTCGCCGGCCGCGACGGCACGCTGTGGGTCGGCACCCACCAAGGCCTGGTGGAGTGGAGGGACGGCCCGGTGCGGACCTACGGACGCGCCGACGGCCTCGGCGCCAACGTCGTCCGGGTGCTGCTCGAAGACCGCCACGGGGACCTGTGGATCGGGACCAACGGCGGCGGGGTCAGCCGGCTGCACCGCGAAGGACCCGGCCTGCCCGAGAAACTGGAGACCTGGTCCCTGAAGGACGGGCTGAGCGGCCCTCTCGTCCTCAGTCTGCTCGAAGACGACGACGGCACCCTCTGGGTGGGGACGGACGGCGACGGGCTCAGCCGATGGCACGGAGGCCAATGGTCGACGTTCGGCGAGGCCCAAGGGCTGACCGACGACAAGATCAACCGCCTGCTCGATGACGGCCGCGGAGGCCTCTGGTGGAACGGCGCCAACGGGATCTACCGGGTGGCGAAGGCGGAGCTCGCCGCGGTGGCGGCCGGCAAGCTGCGGCGCGCGACGCCGCAGGCTTTCGACGAGCGCGACGGCCTGCGCAGCGCACAGAGCGACGGCGGCGTCCAGTCCCCGGGGTGGCGGCGCCGCGACGGGACGCTCTGGTGGGCGACGCTCGACGGAGTGGCCCGGGTCGATCCCGCCCGCGTCGATCTCGACCCCGCACCGCCGCAGGCCTACCTGCTGGAAGCCGTCGTCGACGGCACGGTGGTGCGGCTCGCCGATCTCGCACACCCCCGCCTGACCCTGCCACCGGGCACCCGGCAGCTCGAGCTCCGCTATGGTGCGTTGGACCTGAACGCGGCGCCGCGGGCGCGCTTCCGCGTCCGTCTCACCGGCCTCGATCCGGACTGGATCGAGGCCGGTGAGCGCCGGGCCGCGTTCTATACCCGGCTGGACCCCGGACGTTTCCGCTTCGAGGTGGCTGCGCGGCATCTCCCCGGCGCCTGGCATCCCCACCCCGGCCAGGTCGAGATCGTGATGCAGCCGTTTTTCTATCAGCGGTGGGCCTTCTATGCACTGCTCGGTCTCGCGGTGGCGGTCGCTCTGGCCGCGGCACACCGGTGGCGCATCCGGCGGCTCGAGCAGCGCGAGAGGGAGCTGGAGCGGCGGATCGCCGAGGCGGTGGCGCAGGTCAAGGTGCTCGGCGGCCTCTTGCCGATCTGCATGTCTTGTAAGAAGATCCGCGATGACGCGGGATATTGGGAGAAACTGGAGACCTACTTGAGCGAGCATGCGGACATCGTGTTGAGCCACGGGCTCTGCCCGGACTGCTTCGCAAAGGCCACGCAATGGCACCCTCCCGCATCCTGATCGTCGAGGACGACGAGCTGACCGCCCTCGTCGAACGCGCCGTCCTGGAGGCCGCCGGCTTCGCGGTCGAGGACGTGCGTACCGGCGAGGAGGCGCTCGAACGCCTCGCCACCGCGACTTTCGATGCCGTCGTGCTCGACCTCATGCTCCCCGGTCTGCGCGGCGATGAGGTGCTCCAGACGTTGCCCCCCGAGCGCCTCGCCACCCTGCCGGTGGTGGTCGTCTCGGGCTACGACGATCCGCGGCGCAAGAAGGCCCTCCTCGCCCTGGGGGCGGCGGACTACCTGGTCAAGGACTCCCACATGCTCGTCTTCAACCTCCTGCCGCGGCGCCTGCAAGAGCTGATCGCGCAGCGCGCCGCAAGGAGATGAGCCGGCGGTGTACGCCTATGGGTGATATCCCAGGCTCGAGCCGATCCAGGTCTTGTCCTTGTTGAAATCGACCCCCATCATTGCGCCCTTGCTGACCCGGACGAGGTTGTTGATCAGCCGCAGCCGGTCTTTCCAGACGAACATCATGCGGATCTCCGCCTTCGCCGGGACGTCCGGCGTGGTGATGCAGGGGGCATAGTCGACCTTGCGCTGGAGGATGAAATTCTCCGGATCACGGATGGAACGCAGGCGCTCGGCCGTGGGGCCGACCTCGACGCCCAGGCCGGCGAAGGAGTAGAGCGGCTTGAGGACGTACTGCTCCAGGTCCTCCGGCATCTCCGCGACGTCGGAGAGGAAGCGGGCCGGCGGGGCATACGGCGAGTCGAGGAACGGGAGGGACCACTTGCTGATCTTGAAATACCAGTTGGGATGCCCCACCCAGGTGACGTCCAGCTCGCGGCGGAACAGGTCGTCCGGCAGCCCCTTGCGGTGCAGCTCGTCGAAGATCACCCGGTTGTAGATGCGCCGGATCGGCACCTCCCTCCCCTCCCGCCGGTAGAAGAGCCGGCCGCCGCGCTCGATCACCTCGCGCAGATCGACCGCCGGCACCCCCAGCAGGCGCTCGGTGCAGGTGAAATCGACCCGCGTCTTCTGCTTTTCGGGCTCGATCTCCAGGAGCACCACGGTCTCGGGATCGCAGCCGTCGACGATCACGTCGCGCAGCACGTCGACGTAGCTCTCCTCGTCGAGACCGTCGAAGTAGGGCGTCAGCTCCGGCGCGATGCCGAAGACCTCGCGGAAGGCCTTTTCGAGCAGCCACTGGAAGGCGTAGAGGGACGGGAATCCTTGCAGCTCGATGAGGCGTGGCACGATCCGGCCGTCCGCCCCGGCGACGAGGGCGAAATCCACCTGGAGCAACATGGTGTGCTCGTCCTCGTTCGGCACCGCGAGGCCGGGCGGAATCGCGCGTCCGGCCCCCTGCAGGTAGGCCGGGGAGGTCACCGCTTCGGCGATCTCCCAGCCGGCCCGCACCACCTCGCGGGTCAGCTCCCCGGTCAGGAACACGGGCGTCTCGCAGATGCGGAAGCCCACCTCATGACCGAGCTTGTCCTCCAGATAGCGCATCAGGACGGCGTGCTTCTCCGTCGTGAAAGCTGCGTTGTACGCCTGCCGCCGCCGCTCATCCATCGTTGCGGTCCACCTGGTCCAGGTCGAGGCCGCGATGCGTCTCGTCGACGATGTGGTCCACGACCTTCTTGATGTCCTGGGTCTCGTTCCACACCGCGATCTGGCGGTCGGCGCCGGTGCCGTGGCGCAGGATCTCGCCGACGTAGGCGAGCTGCCCGCGGATGCCCAGCTCGTCCGCCACGTCGTCGATGAACTCCAGCAGCTCGTGGATCAGCGTCTCGCAGTCGACCTCCTCCTGCTTGCCGAAGTCGATCAGCTTGCCGCCGATGCCATAGCGCGCAGCGCGCCATTTGTTCTCGGAGATGAGCAGCCGGCGGTAGAGCCGGAAGCCGAGGTTCTTCTTGATCAGCTTGTAGAGCTTCGCCGTCACCGCCTGGCACAGCGCGGCGAGGGTGAGCGTCTCCTCGACCGACATCGGCACGTCGCAGATCCGGAACTCCAGGGTGTTGAAGAACGGATGCATGCGGATGTCCCACCAGATGCGCTTGGCGTTGTCGATGCACTTCGTCTTGATCAGCAGCTTGACGTAGTTGTCGTACTCCGAGACGCTCACGAAGTGATCCGGGATGCCGGTGCGCGGGAAACGGTCGAAAACCTTGCTGCGGTAGGACTTGAAGCCGGTGTTGCGGCCTTCCCAGAACGGCGAGTTGGTGGAGAGGGCGAAGATGTGCGGCAGGAAGTAGCGGGCCGCGTTCATGATGTGGATCGCGGTCTCGCGGTCTTCGATGCCGACGTGCACGTGGAGGCCGAAGATCAGGTTGGCGCGCGCCACCTGCTGCAAGTCTTCGATGATCTCTTCGTAACGCGGATGAGGGGTGATGAGCTGGTCCTGCCAACGGGCGAACGGATGCGTGCCGGCCGCCGCAATCGTGAGGCCGCTCTGGCGCACGATCCGGGCGAGCTGGCTGCGCAGCCGGACGACCTCCCGGCGGGCCTCGTGGATGTCCGCACAGATGTTGGTGCCCACCTCGATGACCGACTGGTGCAGCTCGGCCTTGAGCTGGTCTTTGAGGACGTCCCGGCCGCTCTCCAGGAGCTGCTGGACATGCGAGCGCAGGTCACGGGTCTCCGGATCGATGAGCTGGAACTCTTCTTCGATGCCCAACGTGAACAGCTTCGCCCCGCTCATAGGTGTCTCATCCCCCCTCGGGCCGGGTGGCCGGCCCTACCGGCTGTGCGCCGCGAAATCGCGGACGAACTCTCCCCAACGCAGGTTGTTCTGGCCGTCGACGTGCGCCTGCGCCCGCCGGATCGCCATGTCGGCCGCCGCCTCGACGACCCACTCGAAGTTCTCCTGCCCCACGGAATGGACGTCGGCGTCCGGCGCCGGATTGCAGAAGTCGATGGCGTACGGAATGCCGTCGCGCACCGCCATCTCCACGGTGTTGAAGTCGTACCCGAGACCGCGGTTGAGCGCCATCACGTCGCGGTGCACCTTGTCGAGCAGCGCCTGGGACACCGGCTCGCCCTCGAGCACGTAGCGCCGGTGGTGCGGCTGCCGCGGGTCGTACTGCATGATCTTCACGTCCTTGCAGTCGATGCAGTAGCACCGGAAGTATTCTTTGAAGATGATCTCTTCCTGGAGCATCATGACCAGCTGGCCGGTCTCGTTGTAGATCCGGAAGAAGTCCTCCGGGCCGTCGAGCCGGTAGACGTTCTTCCAGCCCCCGCCGGCGAACGGCTTGAAGTAGGCCGGGAAGCCGACGTAGTTGAAAATGCCGTCCCAGTCGAGCGGGAAGGCCAGGTTGCGGAACGACTTCGGGCCGGTGTCCGGCGGATGCTGGTTGGACGGCAGCAGCACGGTCTTGGGGACCGCCACGCCCAGCTTGAGGGCCAGGGCGTTGTTGAAGAACTTCTCGTCGGCGCTCCACCAGAACGGGTTGTTGAGCACGGCGGTGCCGCCCAGCGCTGCGTTCTTCAGATAGGCGCGGTAGAACGGGACGTCCTGGGAGATGCGGTCGATGATGACCGCATAGCCGCTCGGCTCGCCCTGGCCCAGCCGGTCGATGCGCACCGGCTCGGCGGTGATGCCGTCGACGTTCTTGCTGTTGATGCGGTCGATACACGCCCAGGGGAACGTGTCCTCCTGGCCGAACAAGATCCCGATTTTTTTCATCTTTCTCGGTTCCTCGCAAGTGAAAGGTCTGCGGACGACGGGTTGCGCGGAAGTCGTCGCGCACGTTATCACAGGGGACGCCGAGATCTCACCCTCCGGCCCCCTCCCTCGCCTCGTCCAGTCTTGGGGTTGCGGCGGATCGGAGGGTTCCCGGAATCCATCGGTCGCCTTCCTTGTTCTCGGCTTCGAGCGCCACGCTCGATCGACCGACCGTAAGGGACCCCTTCCATGATCCGAAGCTCGTTCCGCCTTCGCCTTTCGCTCTTCCTGGCGCTCGCCGGGCTCACCGCCGTCTCGACCGGCCCGCTGCACGCCCAACCGCCGCGCCCCGAGAAGGCCCAGGTTCAACTCGCCGTGGATCGCACCGCCTACGAGGCCGGCACGACGGCGCGCATCGCCGCCCTCGTCTCCATCGAGAACGGCTGGCACGTCCACAGCAACAAGCCGACGCTGGACTATCTGATCCCCACCGTCCTCGACCTGGAGCTGCCGGCCGGGTGGCCGGAGGAGACCATCCAGTATCCGCAGGCCGAGATCCAGACGTTCACCTTCGCCGAGGAGCCCCTGGCCGTCTATGACGGAGACGTGGAGATCCTCGCCGAGGTGACGATTCCGGCGGGCGTACCGGCCGGAGCCTTCCCGGTCAAGGCCTCCTTGCGCTACCAGGCCTGTGACGACTCGCAGTGCCTGCCCCCGGTGACCACCCAGGCGACTGTGCAGCTCACCGTCGGCCCGGGCGGCCGGCCGGTGGAGCACGCGGCGTTCCAGGCGCCACCCGCCGGCCCTGCCACCGCGCCTCCCGCGGAGACGCCGCCGGCCGCGCCGGCCGGGCTCGCCTGGATGCTCATCCTGGCGCTCTTCGGCGGCCTGATCCTCAACGCCATGCCGTGCGTGCTCCCGGTCCTGTCACTCAAGGTGTTCGGCCTGGTGCGCAGCGCCGGCCATGGACGTGCCGAGGTGGTGCGCGGCACGCTCGCCACCTCGGCCGGCATCCTGGTCTCCTTCTGGGCGCTCGCCTTCGCCGCCATCGCGGCGCGCGGCGCCGGGGCCGCGGTCGGCTGGGGCGTGCAGTTCCAGCGGCCGGGCTTCGTGGCCTTCCTGGCGGTGGTGGTCGTCCTGTTCTGCCTGAACCTCTGGGGTCTGTTCGAGATCACCCTCCCCACCCGGCTGGCGCAGGTCGGCGCCGCGGGGCCACGCGAAGGAGCCGCCGGGCATTTCGCCTCGGGCCTCTTCGCCACCTTGATGGCGACCCCCTGCTCCGCGCCCTTCCTGGGCACCGCGATCGGCTTCGCCCTCTCCCAGCCCGCACCGGTGATCCTGGCGATCTTCACCGCGGTCGGCCTCGGCATGTCCCTTCCTTATCTGATGCTCGCCGCGGCGCCGGGCACCGCGCGCTTCCTGCCGCGCCCGGGGGCATGGATGGACACCGTGCGCGGCGTCATGGGTTTCCTGCTCGCCGCCGCCGCGGTCTGGCTCTTCTACGTGCTCTCCTCGCAGATGAGCCCCGAGCGCGTGGCCGCCGTGCAGCTCGGCCTCCTCGGCCTCGCCCTGTTCACCTGGCTGCGCCACCGCGGCTTCACCGGTGCGGCCCTGCGCGGCGCCGCCGGCGCCGGCATGGTGATGGCCGCCGTGGTCACCCTCGCCCTGGCGATCGGGTCCGGCGGAACGGCGCGCGCCGAGCAGGCCGCTGCAACCAACGGCCTCATCCGCTGGGAGCCCTTCGACCGCGCCAAGGCCGAGCAGCTGGCCGGAGACGGCCGGCTCGTCTTCGTCGACGTGACCGCCGACTGGTGCTTCACCTGCAAGGTCAACGAGCGCCTGGTTCTCAACACCCCCGAAGTGGCCGGCCTGTTCACCGAGCACGAGGTCGTCCCGATGAAGGCGGACTGGACCAACCGCAACGACGAGATCGGCAACTTCCTCGCCGAGCACGGTCGCTTCGGCATCCCCTTCTACCTGCTCTACCGCCCGGGGCAAAAGCCGCACGTGTTCAGCGAGCTGCTGACCCAGGAGACCGTGCTCGCGGCGGTGCGCGAGGCGGCGGGGCAGGTGGCGCAGCGGTAAAGCACCAGGGACACCAAGGACAACAAAGGCGGCAAGGACGACAAGGTCCGGGTCGTTGATGTCGTTGGTGTCCTTCAGGTCCGTTGTTTGTTCCTCGCCCGCTCCCGTGCCTCCCGCCACCCCTCCAGCCGCACCTTGAGCTTCGCCTCGAACCCCTCCCCCTTCGGCTCATAGAAACGGGTGCCCTGGAGCGACTCCGGCAGGCAGTCGAGGCCCCCCACGCCTTCCTCGGTGTCCGGCGCGTACACGTAGCCGGCGCCATAGCCGATCTGCTTCATCAGCCGGGTGGGTGCGTTGCGCAGCGCCGGGGGGACGGGATCGGCCGGGCGCTCCTCCACCGTGCGGCGGGCGGCGCCCCAGGCGTGGTAGACGCCGACGCTCTTCGGCGCCAGCGCGAGATAGACCGCCGCCTGGGCGAGCGCCAGCTCCCCCTCCGGCGGGCCGAGGCGGTGGAACGACTCCCAGGCGGCGAGCGTCTGCGGCAAGGCCTGCGGATCGGCGAGCCCCACGTCCTCGCTGGCGAAGCGGACCATCCGCCGCGCGACGTAGAACGGGTCCTCGCCGGAGGCCAGCATCCGCGCCAGCCAATAGAGCGCCGCGTCCGGATCGCTCTCGCGCAGCGACTTGTGGAGGGCGGAGATCAGATTGAAGTGCTCCTCGCCGGACTTGTCGTAGAGAAGGATCTTGCGCTGCGCCAACCGCTCCACCGCCGCCGCATCGATCCGCGCGCCCCCCGAGGCGCGCGCGTCGGCCACCGCGAGCTCCAGGAGATTGAGCCCCTTGCGCGCATCCCCGGCGGCGAGCTGGGCGAGCGACGCCAGGCCGTCGTCGGCCGCCTCCACGCCGGAGGCCCCCAGGCCGCGCTCCGGGTCGGCCAAGGCCCGGCGCATCAGAGCCGTCAGATCCGCCGGGCCGAGCGCCTCCAGCACCACCACCCGGCTGCGCGAGAGAAGGGCCGCATTGAGCTCGAACGACGGATTTTCCGTCGTCGCCCCGACCAGCACCACGTCGCCGCGCTCCACGTACGGCAGAAAGGCGTCCTGCTGCGCCCGGTTGAACCGGTGGATCTCGTCGACGAAGAGGAGCGTCCGCCGTCCCTGGGCCCGGCGCAGGCGCAGCGCCTCCGCCATCACCTCCTTGACCTCCTTGATGCCCGAGGTCACGGCGGAAAACGGCACGAAGTGGGCCGCGGTCTCGGCGGCGATCACCCGGGCGAGGGTCGTCTTGCCGCTCCCCGGCGGTCCCCAGAAGATGAGCGACGGCACCCGATCCGCCGCGATGGCCCGGCGCAGGAAACCGTCCGTGCCGAGGAGCTTCGCGTGGCCGACCACCTCGTCGAGCGTGCGCGGACGCATCCGCTCGGCGAGCGGCGAGCCGGCCTCCGGCGTCTCCTCCCGGCGTGTCGTGGCGAGATCCCGCGGCTGTTCCTGATCATCGAAAAGCGTGCGCATCGGCTCATTCTAACGGCGGTCCCTCCTTTTTTTCTCCGCCCGCGATTTCCCCCCTTCCCTCGCGTAGTGTCTTTCTGACACAATCCCGCAGTCATTGCATGATGGTCTTCTCACGGCACAACTCGGCGCCGAGAGGGGCAAAAGGGAGGAGATTGCTTGGATATGACGAGCACCACCATCTTCGTCCTCGGAGTCGAACCAGGCGTGCCCCGTCGCGAGCGGGCCCCGACGGCCAGCGCGGTCCTCGCCTACCGCCCGGCGGACGGCTCGATCGGCGTCGGCCGGCGCGCCGAAGCGTTCACCAAGCCCGGTCTCGGTGCCTGGCTGCGGGAGGATCCGATCCTCGCCGACGAACGGCTGCGCCTGGCCGTCGTCAACGGCCCGCTGACCCCCGTGCGCCTGGAGCACAAACCGTTTCGCGCCCGCCTGATCGAGATCCGGATGACCCGCGGCGCCTTCGCCGGCTCGCTGCGCGGCCCGCAGCCTCCCTGGGTTTCGTCGGGCCGCTCCGGCTGGCCGCGCTATCAGGAAGCGACCGGCTACCGGGAGATCCTGGAGGACCGCGGGTTCCCCTACGTTCCCTTCCCCCCCGAGGGCCCTCCGCCGGTGCTGCCGCCCCGCGGGACGGTCGAGGTCAATGCCAAGGCCTGCCTGTCCCTGCTGCTCACGCGCGCGCCCACGGGCGGCCGCCCGATGGCGAGCGAGTTCATGGGCCAGATGGACGACTGGCTGTTCCCGCAGCTCTTCCTGCCCCGCCTCGCCGCCGACGAGACCGCCCCCCCCGGGCCGCCGCCCATCCATCGCTTTCTGGACAACCTGGCCCCGGGTCTCCATCTCGGTCCCGACGCGATCGAGGAAGCCGACCGCATCTCCCGCATCCGCCGGCCCTTCTCCCGCCGCGAGCCCCTGCGCGCCTACCTCTCGGCCGTCCAGGGCATCCTCGCCCTCGCCGGAGGTGCCGCGTTCGTCGGCGCCGAGGGAGACGGCGAAGGATATTTCCTGCTGCCGGCGGCCTGGCACTCCGACTGGGAGCAGGAATGGCACGAGCCACGGCGCCATGAGCCGCGGCTGCGGCGGGTGCGCGTGCCACGGGGGCGGTGATGATTGCGCAGCCACCGGAGGGTGGCGAGAGCGTCCCTCCGGTCCTCCTCCCCGATGACGACAAAACGACTACCCCTTCGGGGGGTGGCTTTCAGGGTGTCTTCGGGTAGAGTGCGCTCGTGCCCAAGACGACGCTCCACTTCGAGAAAGTCCGCCGCCGTTTCGGGCGCCTGTCGGTCCTCCAGGGGGTGACCGGGACCGTGACGCCGGGCGAGGCCTTGCTGGTGACCGGCCCCAACGGCTCCGGCAAGAGCACCCTGTTGCGCTGCCTCGCCGGGGTCCTCGCACCGGATGGCGGGCAGATCGCCTACCGCGAAGGGGAACGGGATCTCGACATCGGCGAGCGGCGGCTGCGCGTCGGCTACGTGGCTCCCGACCTCGCGTTCTACAGCGAGCTGACCGTCGCCGAGAACCTGCAGTTCTTCGCCCGCCTGCGCCGGGTGAGCCCCGACCGGGGCTTCGCGATCCTCGACCGCCTGGCCCTCCCCACCGACCGCATGGCCGGGACGCTCTCGTCCGGCATGCGGCAACGGCTGCGCTGGGCCTGGGCGCTGCTCCACCGGCCGCGCCTTCTTCTTCTCGACGAACCGTTCCAGAACCTGGACGCCCCCGGCGAGGAGGGGACGCGCGAGCTGCTGCGCGAGCACCTGGAATCCACCCCCGGCGGCCTCGCCGTCATCGCCAACCCGTCGTCCCTGGAGATCGACCGTGTCACCGCTCGCCTCGACCTGGGCCGCTGAGGCTCTCGCCGTGTTCGCCAAGGAGTGGCGCTGCGAGCTGCGCACGCGCATCGCGCTCAACACCCTCGGCCTGTTCGCCGTCACCACCCTGGTGGTGGCCGGCGTCAGCCTGGGACCGCTCGGCGTCGCCAAGGCGCAAGGGTCGGCCCTCCTTCCGGTGCTCCTCTGGCTGATTCTGTTGTTCTCGGTGGCGGCCGGCCTTCCCCGCGCCTTCGTGCAGGAGGAGGAGACCCAGACCGCCACCGCTCTGCGCCTCTGCGCCACGCCGTCCGCCCTGTTCTGCGGCAAGCTCCTCTATGCGCTGACCCTGGTCGCCGGCCTGGAGGTGCTCATCACTCCGCTGTACGTGATGATCATGAATCTGCAGGTGGCGCGGCCGGGCCTCCTCGCCGCGGCGCTCGCCGCCGGCGGCTTCGGCCTCGCGGCGGGGAGCACGCTGGTCGCGGCGATCATCGCCCAGGCGCGGAGCAAAGGGACGCTCTTCTCGGTGCTCTCGTTCCCCATCCTCCTGCCGTTGCTCATCCTGGCTGTCGAGCTGACCCGCAACGCGGTCGTGGGCGATCCCCCCGGGATGGCCCTCCCTCAGCTCCTCCTGTATGATGCTTCGGTCTCGATTTTCGGCCTCATGCTCTTTCCGGTGGTGTGGAATCCATGAAGAAGACGCTCCCTTGGCTCCTCTGGCTCTGGATCTCCGCCGTGATCGTCGGAGCCTTCTACTATGCCCCTCTCGCCCAGGGGTTCATCGGCAAGTCCAGCCGCATCCTGTTCTTCCACGTGCCCATGGCCTGGGTCTCCTTCACGGCGTTCATCGCCGCGGCGGTGTGGAGCGTCCTCTATTTGATGAAGGGACGCCAGGAGAGCCACGACCGGGCCGCCGCCGTGGCGATCCAACTCGGCCTGCTCTTCGGAATCCTGGCCACGGTCACCGGCGCACTGTGGGCGCGCGTCATGTGGGGCGCCTTCTGGAACTGGGACCCGCGGCAGACGTCGATCCTGATCTCTCTTCTCTTCTATGCCGCCTATCTGGCCCTGCGGGGAGCGGTGGACGACCCGGAGAAACGAGGCCGCCTCTCCGCCGCCTACGCCTTGCTCGGCATGGTGGTGACGCCGTTTCTCTTCTGGGTGATGCCGCGGCTCACCTACACCCTCCACCCGGAACCGGTGGTCAATGCCAACGGCAAGGTGGAGATGGAGTCGCGGATGGTGCAGGTGCTGCTGGCCAGCACCTTCGCGTTCACCATCCTGTTTTTCTGGATGCACAACCTGCACTGCCGCCTCCAGGCGCTCCTCGCCCGGAAGGTGGAGGCACAGGAGTAACCCCTATGGACGCCAGCGGTGGCGACGCCTGGATCGTCGCAGTCAACCTTGTCATCTGGACCGGACTGTTCGTCTACCTCCTCCGCCTCGACCGGCGGTTGCGCGAGATGGAGAAAGAACCATGAACAAGAAAGGCTATTACCTGCTGGGAGCCACCCTCCTGCTGGCTTTCGCCGGATTCTCGGCGACCGCTTTCAAGGAGACACTCACCCCCTACGTCCCCTATGAGATGGCCCGCAAGGGGGACCGCGTCGTCCAGGTGGCCGGCGCGCTCGAGAAGGGGAGCTCCTCCTACGTCGCGCAGGAGGAGAGCCTCTACTTCACCTTGCAGGACCCGAAGACCAAGGAAAACATGGACGTCCGCTACAAGGGGCTCAAGCCGGCCAACTTCGAGGACGCAATCAGCATCGTGGCCATCGGCCGCTACGACGAGACCGCCCGGAAGTTCGAGGCCGACAAGCTCCTGGTGAAGTGCCCGAGCAAGTATCAAGGTGCCGAGGTCAAGACTTACAGCTAGTCAGGGGGCTTTCCGATGTTGGACTCACTTGCGCAGCTCTACCTCCCCGGAGCGCTCACCCTGTGGTGTGCCCTCTTCTTCTCGTTGATGGCGCTCTGGGGGTACGCCCACTCGCTGAGCCCGGCGGGCGCCGCGGCGTCCCTGCCGTTCGCGCGCCGCGCCTACGCTTTCTTCGCAATGTCGGTCGTGCTCTGCGGTCTGCTGATGACGCTCCTGCTCGCCCTGCGGGATTTCCGGATCGAGTATGTCTTCCAGTACTCAGGCCTGGACCTGCCGATGCACTACCAGATCGCCGCGCTCTGGGCGGGCCAGAAAGGCAGCTTCCTGATCTGGCTGTTCTGGGGCGCCCTCCTCGGCCTTCTGATCGGCAGGACCGCCGGCAAGAACGAGCCGGCGGTGATGGGCATCTACACCCTCACCCTGCTCGGCATCCTGTTCATCCTGGTGCGGGAGAACCCGTTCGTCATGCTCCGGGAGACGCCGCTCGACGGCGAGGGCCTGAACCCGCTGCTGCAGGACGACTGGATGGTCATCCATCCGCCCATCATGTTCATCGGCTACGCGGCGACGGCCATCCCGTTCGCCTTCGCCATGGCCTCGCTCTGGCGGCGCCAATACGACGACTGGGCGGCGCGCTCCTTCCCTTGGGCGCTGGGCGGCTTCCTGGTGCTCGGCTCGGCGATCCTCCTCGGCGGCTACTGGGCCTATGAGACCCTGGGCTGGGGCGGCTACTGGGGCTGGGACCCGGTGGAGAACGCTTCGCTCATCCCCTGGCTGTTCGGCACCGTGCTCATCCATGGCCTCCACATGGAGCGCACCCGGGGACGCTTCCGCCGCATCAACTACGTGCTGGCCACGCTCGGCTATCTGTCGGTGCTCTATGGCACCTTCCTCACCCGCTCCGGTGTGCTGGCCGACTTCTCGGTGCACAGCTTCGTGGACCTCGGCATCTCCGGCTGGCTGATCGGCCTGATGGTGTTCTTCGCCGGCCTGTCGATCTTCCTGCTGGCCACCCGCCTCAAGGAAGTCCCCACCGAGGCCAACGAGGATCCGTTCTTGTCGCGGGGCACCTTCCTGGTCCTCGCCGCGATCACGATCCTCATCTCCACGGCGGTGATCACCGCCGGCACCTCGGCCCCCCTCCTCACCCGCTTCATGGAAAACCCCGGCCAGGTGGGCCCGTCGTTCTACAACCGGGTGAACCTCCCGATCGCCCTGCTCATCGCCCTCCTTCTCGCCGCCGTCCCCTACCTTTCCTGGAAGGGCAACGAGCCGCGGGAGATCCTGCAAAAGATGATCGGGCCGCTCGGCTTCGCCGCCGTGCTGTCGGTGGCGGCGGGGATCTGGGCGGTGCGCGAGCCGATCCACCTGCTCTTCGTCTTCCTCTCCGGGCTCGCGCTCGCCACCAACGCCCACAAGACGTTCACGAAGTACCGGGCGGGCGGTCTGCGCGCCGCAGGCGGTTATCTGGCCCACGTGGGGGTCGGCATCATCCTCCTCGGCATCCTCGCCTCGTCCGGCTACGACGAGAGCACCAAGGTGACGCTCGAGCTCGGGAAGCCTCGGCAGGTGGGAGACGCAACGCTCACCTTCCAGCGATTCCTCCCCCGGGTGGGACGCGAAAAGGAGGGCATGGAGATCCGGGTCCAGCAAGCCGGCGGCAAGGAGTTCCTCGTGCGGCCCCGGATGTTCACCAACGACCGCACCCGCCAGGTGATGGTCAACCCGGACATCCGCAACTTCCTGCTCCAGGACTTCTACGTCTCTCCCATCGAGCTCGATCCGGGTGAAAGCGCAGAGGTCGCCCTGGCCCAAGGCACGTCCAGCCGGATCGGCGACCGGGAATTCCGTTTCGACAGCTTCGAGCTGCAGGCGGAAGGGGGCAACGCCATGGCCGCCATGGCCGCCGGCAAGCCGATCAACATCGTCACCCGCGTGACCGTGACCCAGGAGGGCAAGAGCGAAACGGTCCAACCCGTCTACGCCTTCAACCCGGCGACCGGCGAGGTGAGCAATCCGATGGTGGCGCTCGCCTCCGGCGGCACGCTGTCCGTGGGGGGGATCGTGCCGATGAACGGGACGGTCCAGCTCCTGTTCAACAAGCCCCTCCTGTCGATCGACGTCACCCGCAAGCCGCTCATCCAGCTCGTCTGGTACGGCTTCTACGTCGTGCTGATCGGCGGGACGATCGCCCTGGTGTTCCGGCTGCGCGAGATGCAGAGGCGGGAGTAGGCGGGGAAGGTCGGAAGAACTACGTCCCCACCGCCAACCGATCCGCGAGGGAGCCGGGGAGCCCGGCCTCGCGGATTTTTTTCTGCGCTTCGCCGACCGGATAGGGCACCCGGTACCAGCGCACCACCCGCCGGCGGCTGTCGTAGATCATGTAGGAGGCCCGCGGGTCGCGATCCCGCGGCTGGCCGATCGAGCCGGGGTTCAGCAGGTAGCGGCCTTCCGGGTGCAGATGGATCGTCCCGCCGTCGCCTTTCAAGGGGGCGACGCGCAGGCGCCTCCCCTCCAGCGAGAAGATCGACGGGATGTGGGTGTGGCCGAAGAAGACCACCGGGACGGTGAACTGGGAGAAGATCTCGTAGGCGTCCACGTCGGAGAACACGTAGGTGTCCTCATCCAGAGGCGAGCCATGGCAGATCGCCATCCCCTCCTCCACGCCCAGCGGGCCGCGCGGCAGCTCGCGCACGTAGCGCAGGTTCTTTGGGGTCAGGCGGCCGGTGGTCCATTGCGCCGCGGTCAAGGCGGTCTGGTTGAAGTTGGAGCCGTTGTCGATGCCGGCCACCACCTTGTCGTGGTTCCCCCGCACCGTGTAGACCTTGGGCCCGAGGCGACGCACCGCCTCCACCACCTGGTTCGGCGCTCCTCCGTACCCCACCAGGTCGCCGAGCACCAGCGCCGCGTCGAAACGCTTGCGCCGAGTGCGCCGCAGGACGACCTCGAAGGCGTCCCAGTTCGCATGCATGTCCGACAGGATCAGATAGCGCACCGTCGTTCCCCGAGCCGCAGAGAGATTCTCGCCGCGATCTCCTCCGGCCCCTCCTGGGGGGCCATGTCGATGATCAGGTCCGCCCGCCGGTAGGCCGGGAGCCGTTCCCGGTACAAGGCGAGGGCCTGCGTTTCGTCCTGAAACAGTGGACGATCCTCTTTGCCCAATCCCCCCACCCGTGCCGCGAGGGTCGCGAACGCCGGGTTGAGCCAGACCGTGAAGCCATGTTCCCGGATCCACCGGGCATTGGCTTCAAAGGTGACCGTCCCTCCTCCTGTGGCGATCACGGCCTCCGGCAGCCGGGCGGTGGCCTCCAGGGCTTCCCGCTCCAGGCGCCGGAACACCGGCTCGCCATGCTCCGCAAAAATCTCCCGCACCCGCAGGCCCGCCTGCCGCTCGATCTCCTCATCGAGATCGACGAACGCAACGCCGAGCCGCGCCGCCAGGAGCCGGCCCACCGTGCTCTTGCCGGACCCCATGAAACCCGTCAGGTAGATCCTCATCCTACCTTGCAACCGCCAACAAATGGCGCGCCTTCGCTTCGATCTCGGCGCCATCTTTGCCGCTGACCGCTCCCAGGACCGCCACCACGTCTGCCCCCATGGCCAGCACGGAAGCCAGGTTGTGCCCACCGATCCCCCCGATGGCGACCAGCAGCTTCGTGGTCAGGATGCGCACCCCCCGCACGAAATCCAGGCCGACCACCGGGTCCGGCTTCTCCTTGCCGGTGGTGGGAAAGACCGGCCCGACGGCGACCACGTCCACCGCGCCGTCGGCATCCGCCTCGACACACTGCACCTCGTGATGGGTCGACTGCCCGATCCAGGCCGCCGGACCCACCACGCAGCGCACCGCCGCAGGCGGCAGGTCCGTCTGTCCGACATGCACACCGGCCACCGGGAAGAGTGCCGCGAGGTCCGCCCGGTCGTCCACCCAAAGTGCGGCGCCGGTTCCCTCGAGAGCGCGGCAGCATCCCTCCAGGGCACGGTACAGGGCGCTCCCGGAAAGACGCTTGGCCCGCACCTGGATCCAGCCGATTCCGGCTCCGGCCAGGGCGCTCACGGCCTCCGGCAGCGGGGTGGACCCGAGCGCCTCGGCATCGGCGAGGGCGTAGATCCGCCCGGGCGGCACGGCCGGCCTGGCCCGCGAGGTCATCGGCCGGGGCCGCCGTCCTCGCGGTGCTTCTGGAGGAAGCGCTCCATGAAGCGGGTGGACAGCTTGCCGGCGATGAAATCGTCATCGCGCAGGATGCGCCGGTGGAGCGGGATCGAGGTGTGAATCCCTTCGACGACGAAGAAGTCGAGCGCCCGGCTCATCCTCTGGATGGCCTCGCCCCGCGTGCGATCGTGGACGATCAGCTTCGCCACCAGCGAGTCGTAATGCGGCGGGATGACGTAGTCCTCGTAGCCATGCGTGTCCACCCGCGTTCCCGGCCCGCCGGGCAGGTGAAACGTCTTGAGAGGCCCGGGGCTGGGTGCAAAGGTGTCCGGATTCTCCGCGTTGATGCGGCACTCGATGGCGTGCCCGCGCGGCTTCAGGCCGTTCGGCACGGTCATCTTGTGCCCCATCGCCACCTCCAGCTGGAGCTTGACGAGGTCGATCCCGGTGACCATCTCGGTCACCGGATGCTCCACCTGGATGCGGGTGTTCATCTCCATGAAGTAGAAACGGCCGTCGCTGTCGAGAAGGAACTCGATCGTCCCGGCGTTCTCATACCCCACCGCCCTGCACAAGGCGACCGCGGCGGCGCCCATCTCCTCGCGCAGTGCCGGGGTCAAGGCGGGCGACGGAGACTCCTCGATGAGCTTCTGGTGGCGCCGCTGGATGGAGCATTCGCGCTCGCCCATGTGCACCACATGGCCGTACTTGTCGCCGAACACCTGGAATTCGATGTGGCGCGGCTCGACCAGGTACTTCTCCATGTAGATCGCACCATTGCCGAACGCCCGCTGCGCCTCCTCGCCGGCGGTGGAGAACTGCCCTTCGATCTCCTCCTCCTTCCAGACGATGCGCATGCCGCGCCCACCGCCCCCCGCCGACGCCTTGAGGATGATCGGATAGCCGATCGAGGCGGCGGTCTGCCGCGCGTGCTCCGCTCCTTCGAGCGGCTCGGGGCTGCCCGGCAGGACCGGCACCCCGGCCGCCGCCGCCGTCTGGCGCGCCTTGGCCTTGTCACCCATCAAGCGGATCACTTCGGGCCGCGGCCCGATCCAGCCGATCTTGCACTCCTGGAGGACCTCGGCGAAGTGGGCGTTCTCGGAGAGGAATCCATACCCCGGATGGATGGCGTCCGCGCCGGTGATCTCGGCGGCGGCGATGATCCGCGAGATGTTGAGGTAGCTGTCCTTCGAGGCAGGCGGGCCGATGCAGACGTCCTCGTCCGCATACGTCACGTGCAAGCTGTCGCGATCGGCCGTGCTGAACACGGCCACCGTCGCGATGCCCAGCTCGCGGCACGCCTGGATGATGCGGAGCGCGATCTCGCCCCGGTTGGCGATCAGGATCTTCTTGAACATCCCGCTCTCTAGGCAACCCGGATGGCGAACAACGGCTCACCGAACTCCACCGGCTGCGCATTCTGCGGATAGATCTCGAGGATCTCGCCGTCCACGTCGGACTCGATCTCGTTCATGAGCTTCATCGCCTCGATGATGCAGAGCACCTGGCCCTTCTTGACCCGCGAGCCGACCTCGACGAAATTCGGGGCTCCGGGAGACGGCGCGCGGTAACAGGTGCCGACGATGGGAGAGGTGAGGACGTGGGACCCCGCCGGGGGACCCGCGGGCTGGGCGGCTGCGGGAGCCGCCGCCGGGGCGGCCACCGGGCTCGCGGCCGGCTGCGGATGCGAAGGCGCCGGCTGCGGGGCCGCCTGCACATAGGACGTCTCCGCCGGAGCCGCATAGAGCACCTGCGGCGCCGTGGACTGGCCGTCCACCTTGAGGCGGAAGCCGGAACGTTCGACCTCCAGTCCCTGGAGGCCGCGCTCGGCGACCAGCTCGATCAGCTCCTTGATCTGTTCAAATGTCAGCAAAACAAGCCCCTTTTTGCAAGGCCGGGGGCCGGGCCCCGCTCCCGGGTCTCAGGAGAGATCCCTCTCCAGGAACAGGCGCGCCCGCCGGAGCTCGAACCGGGCCCGGCCATAGTTGCCTTGGGGTCCCAGGACGAGAAGCAGATAATAGTCCGTGGCCACGGAGCTTACCATCACCGTCATCCGATCGGTGGCCACGGCGAGATGTTGAACGTCGCCCGCCTCCAGCTCGCGGTGATTCTCCGAGATCGCCCGCGCCTGGGCGATCAGCTCCGCCGCCAGGACATCCAGGTCGATCGCAGGGTCCTTGCTCACCGACTCGACGGAGATGCCATCCCTGGCGACCAGCGACAGGGCGATGGTGCCTTCGATCCGGTTGACGATCCGGTTCAGCCGGTCAAGAAACATCGAGCGGGCTCCCCTGCCGGAGGCGTTCCAGGTAACGGTTCAGCAGATACGTCTTGCGCGCGCGCAGCTCGGCGTCCACCGGCTGCACAGCGTCCCGGCGGTAGCCGGAGAGCAGCCGGCGGGCATCGAGACCGCGCGCCGCCGGTTGCGATCCGAGCGCGGCGAGCCGCTCCAGTCCGGTGAGCGCCACCAGGTTTCCCGGCTCGTGGCCCAGCACCTCACGGAAGATCCTCTCCGCCTCGCTGTAGTACCCCTGCCGGAAATAGAGCTCGCCCAGCGTGGCGGTGGCGGTGATCGCCTCCACCCCCAACGCCGCCACAGGCTCCGGCTCCGGCGCGGCCTCCACCTCGGGCATGGCCTCCGGCGCAGGCTCGAAGACGGGCTCCGGCTCCGGCACGGTCTCCAGCTCGACCACGGGCTCCGCCTGGAGCTCGACCACGGGCTCCGCCACCCATTCGGCCGCGGCAGGAGCCGGCGGAGCCTCCTCCTCTTCGGCCCACAACTCCTCGGCGGAGGCGGCCGCCGGGACCGGGGCTTCGAAGGGCTCCGGTGCAAAGATCGCCGGAGACAACGGTGCGAGGACGGGAGCCTGTGTCGAAGAAGGTGCCGCCACCGCGGCTTCGTCGAGCCACGAGGCCTCCTCCGAGGCCGGCTCCGGCACCCCTGGCGCCGCCACCGGCTCCTCCACCGGCACCACCACAGCCACCGCCGACGCCGGCTCGAAGGCGAACAGCCCCTCGGCCTCCAGGGCGGCCAGGTACCGGTGGCGGCTGTCTCCCGCGCCCAGACCGGGAAAGATCAGGTCCGGCTCCCCCTCCTCGGCGGGCTCCGCCGCGCTCGGCTCGGGGGAAGGCGCCACCGGCGGCGGCACGGCCATCCGCGGGAACACCGGGAGAGCCGCAAAGAGATCGTCGGCTGCAGCAGGGGGCGGCGCCACGGGCGGCAGGCCGAGGTCGAACACGTCGGCCGGCTCCGGAACGGGGGCGGCGGGAGGATGGGCGTCCAAGCTCGGCACCTCCTGGCGGACGGGCTTTTCGAGCAGACGGATCCGCCGGCGCAGCTCCTCGATCTCGGGATCGCTGTCGTTGAGCAAGCTGTAGAGGTCGAGGCGCTCCTGCGCCTTCGCCGGATCGCCGGTCTCCAGGTAGGCCCGGACCAGCAACTTGTTGGCCACCATCTGGGTGGCGTCCTGTTTGACCACGCGCTCGAGCACCACGCGGGCGGCGTCGCCGTCCGCCAGCTCGAGATGGCAACGCCCCTTGGCCACCAGGGCGGAGAGATAGCCGGGATGCTCGGACAGCCCCTTGTCGAGGACCGCCAGGGCCTCCTGGACCCGGCCGAGATGGCGGTACTCCTCGGCGAGCTGCAGGAAGATCCGCGACGCGGGGTCGGCTTCCCAACGGGCACGGAGCTGGTTCAGGCGGTCGGGAAAGACGCCGTCCGTCATCGCGGGGCTCCTGTCCCGGGAGGGAAAACCAAGAGGGCTGGGCGGGTACCGACGGTCAGGGTCGCCAAAGTGGCTGCATTATAGCAACGTAACGGGCCGAATGCCGATGAGGCAGGAACTCCCTTGGCCGAAAAACGGCGAGGCGGCATCAGCAAACCGCCCCGCCGCAAACCTCAGATTCCGGAGCAGGCCCCCGAAACAGGGACGGTGATTCGCGCAACCGCCGAATCCGTCAGTCCAGACGTGGGCTCTCGCACCGTCAGCTGAACCGTGTACTGGCTCTCGGCAGTGTAGGTATGGCGCGGGTTCTGCTCGTTGGAGCTCAGATTGTCACCAAAGTCCCATGTGTAGACATAGGACGCCCTGCCTGGGCCGGTCGATTCATTCGAGAAGATGACTTCCAAGTTGGTCGTACCCTTGGCGCAGCTGAACGCAGCCTGCGGTTCGCTACTCAGAACCCGCACGTTGAAGTCGGTGCTCACCAAAGCACCGTCCGAACCTGCGGTCTGTGCGCTCACAGTCACAGTTGACGGGTTGTTCGCCAGATCCGCCTGGGAGAACGTCAAGGTGTCTCGAGCCTCGCCTTTGGAGTTCGTTCTGACGATCGCACCACGGGATGCAAGCCTTCCGATCGCCGTCTTGAAATTGACCTCTGCATCTGCCAGGACCTGCCCCCGGGAGTCCCTGACCAAGGCCAGAAGGGAAATCGGCACAGGGTCAAGACTCTCGATGCTGGTTGGGGTCGCCTGAAGAGTGATCGTCTTGGCCGAGGTACCGATTTCCACCTCAATGCTGGCCGTCAAGACACCAGAGCTGGACCCGCCGCCACCGCCGGAACCCCCGCTTCCGCCGGACCCGCCACTTCCGCCGGACCCGCCCGAGCCGCCCCCGGCCAGAGTCCCTGCCGTAGCAGTGACCGTGGCTTTCCCCACCCGGCCGTCGCCGCGTAACGTCGCAGTGGCCACACCACTGCCATTGAGCGTCACCAGGTTGTCGATCGCCCCGATGTTCGTCGAGAGCCGGATTTCCGTCCCTTCTGCCAGCGGGCTTCCGTTGGACCGGCGCCCGGTCACGGTGATCGTCGAGGTTCCCGTCGCACTGGCAACGAGAGCAGGATTGGCAGAAATCGTCAAGATCGAGCCGCTCGGTGCGGTCGGAGTGGCCTTGTCGCAGCCCAAGGCGGCGACGACGGCGAGGAGCGGCAGCAGGAGCAGGAGGCGGACGGCGTGTCTCATAGCCTCAGTATACGAAGCCGGACGGGGGTCCGTCCATTCCGGGAGAAGCGGCGGCCCGGAGACGAAAACGGCCGGCGCCCGAAGGCGCCGGCCGAGTCGTGCAACGGAGTGGTCGAGACTCTAGGTCTCGGTGGTGTCGTTGGCGCTGGTGCACCCCGGATCGGTGGGGAAGTCGACCAGCGTGTCGCCGTCGTTGTCGATGCCGTCCGCGCACGCCGGAGTCGGCGGCGTCGTGGTGTCACCGGTGCAGGTGACGTTCGGCGGGTTGAGAGAGAAGGCGTTGGCGAGCGTCGTGGCGCAGCCGGTCCCCGACAGGTCGGTGACCGTGACGCCGATCGCCGTCGGGATGTTGCGCGTGCCACCGGCGTTGCCGTCGCCGTTGCCGTCGCACGGCTCGGTGTTGAAGGTGAAGCTCGCCGGCGGCGTGGGCACCCGCACCGAGATGCTGGTGGCGCTGCTCGAGTTGATGCTGGCCGAGGCCCCGGTGCTCGAATCACCCCCGAAGGTGACCCGCAGCGGGCTCGGGAAGCTCGACCCGGTGATGGTGACGTTCGCGCCGACGCTGCCCGAGTTCGGGCTGACGCCGAAGATCAGCGGGCGCGGCACGGTGTAGTTGAAGGACAAGCCGGGCGCCGTCGCCGTCTTGCCGGTCTCGATGTTGGTCACCTGCACACCGACCGCGGTCTGGAAGCCGCTGGCGGGGCACGAGGTGATCGCCACTCCGGAGGTGACGAACTCGACCTGCGTCCCGGTCACCGAGACCACCGTCTGGCCGATGCCGCCGAGCGAGACCGCCACCGGGGCGTCGAAGCCCTGGCCGGAGATGGTCACCCGGGTGCCGCCGGTGTAGGGGCCGGAGCCCGGTCCCATGGCCGTGATGAGGATGCCCGAGCCATACCGGAACGAGCCTCCGGCCACGGTGCTGAAGCCGGTGTTGAGATGGCGGACGAGGATGTCCACCAGCTGGTCGACGAGGTTCTGGCCGAAGCCGCGCGCCGACGGGGTGACGACGACGATCTCGGAGTCGGTGACCGACTGGACCCGTGCCTCGACGCCGTTGAAGCCGGCCGCACTGCCCCCGAAGCCGAAGAAGACCTGGAGCGGGGTCTGGAAGCCGGAGCCGCGGATGCGCACCGTGGTGCCGCCTTCGTTGACCCCGGTGGCGGGCGAGACCGAGAAGATCACCGGTTGGCTGGTGCCGCCCTGCGAGTAGGTGAACCCGTTGGTCAGCGCGTCGCTGGCCGATCCGCTCTCGTTGACGTTGATCTGGACGCCGACGGTGACCGGAACGGTGGTGCCGACCGGAACGGAGACGCCTGCCGCCGTGGCGGACGGCGTCCGTACACGAATGCGGTTCGACTGCACCGACAGGACCTGCGCCACGCCCCCGGCGAAGGTCACCCGCACCGGCGGCTCGAAGCCGCCGCCGTTGATCGTGACCTCCTCACCACCGGCCGGCGTGCCGACCTGGGGGGTGACCGAGGAGATGAAGAAGGTGGCCGCCGGGTTGATCACCACGTTGGCCGCCGCGGAGCTGGTGTCGAGCGTCGCCCGCACCGTCGCCGTGCCCGTTTCATTTCCGGGGTAGAGAGACGCCTGCGCGCGCCCTCCCACGACCTGTACCTTGGTCGTGGCCGCTCCGCCGACGCTGCCGAAGGACCCGATGCTCGTGGTGAGCGAGACCTCGGTGCCGTCGCTCGGCGCCCTTCCGGTATCCGACTGCACCACGTCCACCGTGATGAAGGAAGGGTCGGAGCCACCGGCGGCGAGCTGCGAGGGGCTCGCGGAAATCGTGATCCGGAAGGTGGTGACCGGCGTCGGCGGCTTCGGCGACGCGGGGTTGCCGCCGCCGCCGGGTTCCGTCGGGGAATCGGACTGGCACCCCGCCAGGGCGAGGGCGAGACCGAAGACGAGAGAAGGGACGATCCTCAACGGTTTCATACGGAAGCTCCCGAGAGGCCGTTACGGCACGACCTCGATGGTGAATCGGGCCGGGTCGCTGGTGATGTCGTCACCGGAGAGCGTACGGCCGAAGAATCGAATATAGCAGTCGAGGACGATCACGGCACTGCCGGTCTCCGCATCGACCCCGTTCCGGCCCAGGCCGAGGATCGGCTGGCTGAGCATCTGGTCGGCGGTGAGGATCGCGACGTTGTTGAGCGTCGAGGTGCTGCCCGCGCTGATCAGGCCGAACCAGCCCTGGACCACCGGCGGCGGCACCCGCGTGCCGGTGTCGCGGCGCACGAAGCGCACCTCGTAGGAGCGCAGCTCGATGGACTGCAGATCGCTGGTCGTTCCGGACGGGTCCTTGGCGATGTTGCGCAGGATGAGCTGGTCCACCTGTACGAGGCTCGAACCGGATGCCGAGACCCGCGCCGGCAACCCGTCGAAGCTGGAGATGGACAGGATGACCGTTCCCTCGCGGCGGTCGGTACGTTCCCGGCAGCCGGTGAGGGCGGCGAGCAGGACGAGCGTCAAACAGAAGGTCGTGGCTTTTCGCATGGCAATGCTCCGCGCCGGTCAGATCTTGATCACCCGCGGCGTGATGAAGATCAACAGCTCTTCATTCTCCTCCCGCCGCGACTTGTTTTTGAAGAGGTGGCCGATGATGGGGATGTTGGCCAGGCCGGGCACCCGGTCCTCGCCCTGGTCGCTCGACACCTTGTAGATGCCGCCGATCACCGCGGTCCCGCCGTCGCGCACGAGGAGCCGGGTCGAGGCCTCCTTGGTGGCGATCGGAGCGTTGGTGGCACCCGGCACCAGGAAGGCGAGCTGCGGCTCACGCTTCTGGATGCGGATGGTCATCATCACCGTCCCCTCCGCGGTGACTTGCGGGGTCACGTTGAGCTCCAGGGTCGCGTTGACGTACTGGACGGTGACGGTGTTGTTGGCCACCGTCTGGATCGGGATCTGTACACCGCTCTGGATGGAGGCGGCCTGGTTGTTCAAGGTGGCCACCTTGGGAGCCGAGAGGATGTTGATCAGGCCTTCGCTCTCGGCCGCCTGCAGCGCGACGTCGAGGTTGAACGTGTTGAGCACGTTGCCGAGGGAGAGCTCGATCGTCCCGGAGTCGCCGCCGCCCGGCAGGTTGACCCCGCCGTTGGCGTCGATGTTGTTCGGGAACAGCAGGCCGGTGGTGTTGCCATGGGCCGCATCGGCGATGGCGTCGAAGCCCCACTGGATGCCGATGTCGCGGGTGAAGCGCTTCGTCGTCTCGATGATCCGTGCCTCGATCATCACCTGCGGCTCGGGGGTGTCGAGCCGGTCGATGACCGAGATGACGGTGTCCATGAACTGCGGCAGCTCCTTGATGATGAGGCTGTTCGTCCGCTGGTCCACGATGACGCTGCCGCGCTGCGAAAGGAGGCCGGCTTGGCCGCTGCGCAGGAGGCCGGCGATCTGGTCGGCGCTGGCATAGCTCAGGCGGCGGAAGACGGTGCGCAGAGGGATCGACAACGCCTTCGCCTGGGCGAGCTGCTGTTTCTCCTGCGCCTCCTGGCGCAGGATGCCCACCGGGGCGATGCGCATCACGTTCCCCTCCAGCTCGTAGGAGAGGCCGTTGATTTTGAGGATCTGCTCCAGCGCCTGGTCCCAGGGAACGTCGTTCAGCTCGGCGGTCACGGTGCCGGAGACGCCCGGCTGCACCACCATGTTGAGGCCGCTGATCTGGGCGAACGACCGCAGGACGTCGGTGACGTCGGCGTTGGTCACGTTGAGGCCGATGGGCTCACCGGTATAGACCTTTTCTCCATCGCCGAGCGCCTGGCTCTGGAAGGTTTCGAGGCCGCGCACCGCGCTGCCGCCGGTGGGGGGCACCTCGCGGGGCTCCGCCGCGGCCGGAGCAGGCGCCGAACGCACCGGGGCCGGGGCGGGCTGCGAGCGGATCGGGGCCGGGGCCGGCGGCGGCTCTTCGGCTTCGGCGGGCGGTGGCGCAGCTTGCGCCAGCTGACCGGCGGGCCGCGGAGCGAAGGTCAAGTCGGACGGAGCCTCTTCGCGGGGCTCCTCCAGGCGCTCCGCAGCGGGAGCGGGCGCCATCCTCTCGGCGGGGGGAGCCGGCGCCGGCTCGGAGGCCGCCTCGTGGTGGATTCCGTTGGCCGGGAAGGTCACCACCAGGGCGTCGGCGGTGCGCTCGATCTGGGGCACCACCGCGGCGCGCAGGTCGAAGACGACACGGGAGACCGCCTTGGGGGCCGGCCGGAACTGCGCGACCCGCACCCGCTCGACGACGCCACCGGTGACCTGCTGGCTCGGCTTCGGGCTGCGGTTGACCACGCCGTCGAGATCGATGACGAAGCGATCCGGAGCCTCGAGGGCGAAGGTGGAATAGGGGAACTCCCCGTCGCCTGCGATGCGCACCACCGCTCCTCCGTCCGAGGCGAGAACCTCGACGCCGTCGAGGCGCGTCGCGGCGACGCCGGAGGGTCCGGGTGCCACGGCCGGACGATCCGGGGTGCCACCGGCCGGGAGCGCCGGGTCGGAGGCGGAGACGGAGGTCTCCATCGTGGTCTCGGGCTCCTCGTCGAGGGCGGGCTCGGCGGCGGCGGGCTCCGCCGGCAGCGGCTCGAAGGTCAGCCGCCCTCCGGTCTCGGCGGTCTCGACCGGTTGCAGCTTGATCGCCAGCCGGGTGCCGTCGGCCGAGACGGAGTGCTCCACCTCCTGCCGGGTGGTGATCACCAGACGGGTCAGCGGCCGGCTTCCTTCCCGGCTGCTCTCCACGGCGAGCGAGGAGACGAGGCCGTCCGCCGGCGCCATCCCCGCAACGCCGGGCTGCGGCTCCGCGTTCGGCAGCTCGACGATCACCTTGCCGTCGGCGTTGCGGAAGCTGGTCCAAACGAGAGGAGCGCTCGCTTCCAGGTCGATGAAGACTTCTGGAGCCCCTTCCCGGAGATCCAGAGTCCGGATTTCAGCCGCCGCAGCCGCCGGTTTCGCCTCTTCCTCCGGCGCCGCCTCGGCGACCGCAGGGGTCGCCTCGACGACGGTCGCCGGCTTGGAGGAGGTGCAGCCGATCCAGGCCACCAGGCCCAGGACCGTCGCCGCGGCGATCCGCCGTTGCCACGTACCGCGCTGCATGTTAAAGACCACTTCTCCCATGGCACTCGCCTCCCTGATCGGGACCAGAAACGCCGAATCCGTCAGGACGGATTCAGGCTCTTCACCACCTCGCGGAACGGCTTGAGGGCCGTCGGGTCCTGAACGATCTGCTTGAACACAACTTCATTCTTGTTGATGCTGACCACATCGCCGTCGTAGAGCTGATCGCGCTCTTTCAGCAGATAGGTCTTCTTCTGGTTGCTGGCGACGATCTGGGCGACGAAGACCCGGTCGGCCCCCGTGCCGGTCTGCCAGATGCCCTTGAGGTCGATCTCGTCGATCAGCAGCCCGGGGATCCCTTCCGGCCGGGGGCCGCGGAACTCGCGGGCCGCCTGTTCGACGAGGAGAGATTTGAATGGATCGCGTCGGTTGCCGGGGTCATAGGTGAACCCGGTGCCGCTGCCGGACAGGACCTCTTCCTCCCCTTGGAGGATCTGCTCGATGTCCGGGCCGACCGTCGTCTCGGACCCCAAGGCGGCGGGATCGTCCGCGGGAGGAGCCGGTTGTTCCGCCGCGGGCTGCGCCGCCCCGAGGCCTCCGGAGAGGCCGATGGTCAAAGCGAACAGGACCGCGAAGCGGACCCCGCACGCCAGAAGCCGTTGGCTGCTCATACCCCGTCTCCTCCTCCTGTCTGCGGTCCGGAGAGGGCACGTGCAGCTGGGCTGTCCGGCGGCGGGCCTCCTCCGGGAGCGGTCGCCGTCCCCGGTGCCGGCTCCGGATCGGGCTCCCGGTAGACGAACGTCTTGGCGTTGAAGCCGGCGCTCAGCGTATGCGGGCTCTTCGGGTTGCCGGTCGCAACGATCTGCAGGTTCTCGATGTTGATGATCCGCGAGAACCGGCTGATGCGGTCGAAGAACAGCGCCAGGTTGTGGTAGGTGCCGTCGAGCGCGATCTCGATCGGCCACTCACTGAAAAACTCCTGGTCGGTCATCTCTTTCGGCGTGAACCGCTTGAGCGCGAAGTCGCCCTGCTCGGCGAGCGCGCGGATGCGGCGCAGGAGGTCCGGGGTGTTGCGCCGGGCCGGCAGGATGCGCAGCAGCTTGCCGAGCTCTTCCTCGAGCTGCCGGATCTCTTCGCGGAACTTGGGGAGCTGGGCCTTGGCGGCCCTCCCTTCCTGGATTTTGCTCTGCAGGTCGGCGAGGGTCTGCTCCCCTGCGATGATCTCGTCCTTGATCGGCTGCACCATGTAGTAGAAGCCGATGCCGCAGGCGATGGCTCCGAGGACCGCCCCGATGCCCGCCCCGTAGTACCAGGGCTTTCCTTCCAGTCCTGTCTTCATGGCCATCGGTTTCCTCCTACCCTGCCGCCGGCGCGGGGCCCGGCGGCGTGCCGGGCGGCGGCGCCGCTCCGTCGGTGGTTGTCGCGCCCTCGGTCTCGCCCTCGGGAGCGGCCTTGGCGAAGGAATACTTGAATTCAAGCGTGAACTTGTAGACGCCTCCCGCCTGCTCCGTCGTCTCCTTGAGGGTCGGCTCTTCGAACTGAAGGGTCAGACCTTCGATCTCCACGGGCTTGCACTTCGGCTCCTTGGCGTCGTCGGCGCTCTTCGCGGGATAGAGGTTCTCGATGAAGTTCGCCACCGCGTTGGTGTTGAAGGCACGGCCGTCGATGGTGACGGTGGCGTCGTCCATCGTCATCCGGTCGAGCCACAGCAGCTCGGGCAGCGCACAGGAGATCTGGTCCATCACCCGCACCGGGCCGCGCTGGTTGGCCTTCAAGTCGTTGATCACGCCGATCTTCGTCTCCAGGGCCGTCTTCTTGGCCTTGAAGCTCTCGACTTCCTTGATCACCGAGTCGAGCGCCGCCACCTCGGCCTGCGCCGCCGCGATCTCCTCGTCCTGCGCCTCCTTCTCCTGCTTGACCTGCCAGTAAAAGAACCCCGCGATGAGCAGACCGAGGACGAAGCCCACCCCGAGCAGCCACATCCCGATGTCCTGCCCCTTGAGCAGCTCGGCGGACTTCGACTTGCGCACCGCCGTGACGCGCTTGCCTTCCGAGAGGAGGTTGATCCGCGTGTCGCCGGTCTTGCGGATGCCCAGGCCCACGGACACCGCCATCATCGGAGCGATCGACTGCAGCCATGCCGCGTCGAAGTCGCTCTCCTTGTACTTGATGCGGCGCAGCGGGTTCATCAGCTCCGTCGGCACCTCGAAACGGTCGCGCAGCACCTGGAGCAGGTTGGGCGTCAAGGCGCAGCCGCCGGAGAGGATCAGCTCGTCGACCGGCCCTTCCGAGGTGGTGGCGGAGAAGAAGTCGAACGTCTTGCGGATCTCCGACGCCATCTCCGCCGACACCTGGTCGAGCACCGGCCGTGCATCGGCGGGGGTGTAGCGGTCCACCGCCTCGCCCTGCTTGAGCGACTCCGCCTGGGCGAAGGAGAGGTTGAACTCGCGCTGCAGCGCCTCGGTGAACTGGTGGCCGCCGAACGAAATGTCGCGCCAGAACACCGTCGTGCCGCGCGCCAGGATGTTGATGTTCGTCACCCCGGCGCCCATGTTGATGAGGGCCACCACCTTGCGCGGGTCCAGGTCGTAGTTCGCCTCGTAGGCGCTCTGGACGGCGAGCACGTCGATGTCCACGACGGCCGGGGTCTTGCCGGTCTGGCTGATCACCGACACGTAGTCGTTGACCTTGTCGCGCTTGACCGCGACCAGCAGGACGTCCATGTTCCCGCCGCCCCCGGGATCGCCCTCCGACAACACGGCGTAGTCGAGACGCACGTCGTTGATGTCGAAGGGGATGTACTGCTCCGCCTCCCACTGGATCGACTCGGCCAGCTCCTCCTGCGGCATCGCCGGGAGCTGGATCTTCTTGACGATCACCGAGTGGCCGGAGAGCGACGTCGCGTAGGATGTGTTCTTGACCTTGGTCTGGTCGTTCAGCCGGTGGATCGCGTCGACGACCAGGGACGAGTCCATGATCGAGCCGTCCACGATGGCCTCCGGCGACAAGGGTTCCACCCCGAGACGCTGCAGGTGGAACTCCCCTTTGCGTTCCCGAAGCTCGACCAGCTTGATGGCGGAGCTGCCGACGTCCAGGCCCACCACACCTTTTTTCGATCGGGAGAAGAGCACGGCGTTTCAAGCCCCCCTGGAAACCCTATTTGCAAAGCACACTTACGGGCGGTTACTTAAAGCTTCGCTCGAAGCTAGCAGGAAAATACACGGCTGTCAAGGCTGTCGATGCATCTATGACTATATGGACCAGTGCGGGAACTCTACACGGGGGGAGCACGCCGCGCAAGTGGTGAATTCCACAGGGTTTCGGTGGCGCGCGCCACAGCCGGAGACCGCTCCTCCGGAGTGTAGCACCTGGTGGACGGTGGTGCGCTAAGATGCCTGCCTCCATGGAACCGCAAACCGCTCCTCCACCGGAAGCCCTCCGCTCCCCTTCGTCCTCCGAGATCGCCGCCTGGGTCCTCACCGCGTTCGGGCTCTTCCTGGTCCTGCGCCTGCACCTGCTGGCCGCCCTGGTGGGCGGGCTCGCGGTCTACGAGGTGGTGCACATCCTGGCGCGCCGGTTGCGCTTCATCCGCACCGGCGGCCGGGAGACCCGCAAGGTCGTGGCGGTGACGCTCCTCGCGGCGTTCGTCGTCGCAGCGCTGACCTTCGCCATCCTCGGCCTCATCGCCTTCTTCCGCAGCGACCTCGGCAACCTGTCGGCCCTGATCCAGAAGATGGCCGACATCCTCGACAGCTCGAAAGAGAACCTTCCCGTCTGGCTCGCCGAGGAGCTCCCCACCAACGCCGACGAGCTGCGGGTCGACCTCGTCGCCTGGCTGCGCGATCATGCGGGCGAGCTGCAAACCCTCGGTGCCGAGGTCGGGCGCAGCTTCCTGCACGCGCTGATCGGCATGATCATCGGCGCCATGCTGGCGCTCAACGAGACGCGGCAGGTGGCGCACCGCGCGCCGCTCTCCGCAGCGCTGGCCGAGCGGGCCCACCGGCTGGGCGAGGCCTTCCGGCGCATCGTCTTCGCCCAGGTACGGATCTCGGCCTTGAACACCGCGCTGACCGCCATCTACCTTCTGGTGGTTCTCCCGGTCCTCGGCATCCGCCTGCCGTTCACCAAGACGATGATCGCCGTCACCTTCCTCGCCGGCCTGCTGCCGGTGATCGGCAACCTGATCTCGAACACGGTCATCGTCATCGTCAGCCTCTCCTACTCGCTCGGCGTCGCGGCCGGTTCCCTGGCCTTCCTGGTGGTGATCCACAAGCTCGAGTACTTCATCAATGCCCGGATCGTCGGCACCGAGATCCAGGCCCGCGCCTGGGAGCTGCTGCTGGTGATGCTGGTCATGGAGTCGGCGTTCGGCATCGCCGGCCTGATCGCCGGGCCGATCTACTACGCCTATCTGAAGTCGGAGCTCTCCACCCGCGGGCTGATCTGACGGGTGGATCTCGCGCGCTCACCGAGGGGGGCTTTGACGCTGGCGCGGCCGGCCTAGTAACATGTGCCCCGATGGCACACAAAAGCAGCAGCACCTTCGAGAAGAGAAAGAAAGAGCTGGCCCGCAAGGAGAAGCAGCAGCAGAAGGACGAGCGCCGGGTGCAGCGCAAGCTGGAGAAAGCCACCCGGCCGCCGGACGACCCGCTCGCCGGCATCGTGCCCGGACCTCAGCCGCTGCCCGAAGACGACTGAGCCGACCCCCGCCGCGCGACGCGCGGCGGGGGTGTCTCGCTTTCCCTCCGCGGTTCGCCGTTTCCTCACCTCAGCTCGCCGAGCAGCCGACCTGCCTCGCGAGGTTGGAAGGCCACCTCACTGAGGTTGGCCGTCTGCCTCGCGGGGTTGGCTGGCCACCTCACCGGGGTTGGCTGTCTGCCTCGCGAGGTTGGCGGTCTGCCTCGCGGGGTTGGCGGTCTGCCTCGCGAGGTTGGCG
>DIHE01000174.1:65943-90376 GCA_002420005.1 Holophagales bacterium UBA5704
TCGCGAGGTTGGCGGGCTGCACCACGGGGTTGGTGGCCTGCCTCGCGAGGTTGGCGAGCTGCACCTCGGGGTTGGCGGGCTGCCTCGTGAGGTTGCCGGGCTGCCTCTCGGGGTTGGCAGCTTGCTTCTCCAGGCAGGCCGCCAACCCCGAGAGCTACGTCACCGGCTTCGCGAGTCCTGTCGACGGGCACGCGAGCTGGCCCGGCGGGCAGGACCCGCGACGCGAGAGCCCCCGTCTCTGACCGAGCTGCAGGGCGCCTCCCAGGCGTGCAGTGGAGCTCTGCCGCGGTAACATAGCCCGCAGAAGGAGGTTCGCATGTCCGAGCTTTTCGCCGGTGTCGCCCTGAACTTCAAGCAGATGCGCCTGGCACGGTCCTGGACCCCCGAGGAGATGGCGGAGAAGGCCGGCCTGCCGGTCGAAGCCGTTCTCGGCTACGAGGCGGATCCAGCGAGCCTGACGTCACGTGTCGCAACGAAAGTGCTCGACATCTACCCTTTGATGGTCCTCGAGGGGAAAGAGATGCTGGACTCCCCCGAATTCCCGTCCCGCGCACCTCTCTGGCTGGACATCGAGATGGATGCGCGCGTCCTGGAATGGAATGCGGCGCTGTCCATCGACCAAGGAAGTTTCCGGAAGGCTCTCAATGAGCTCGAGCGAGCGGTGGCGCTGCACCCCTGGCCGCAACGGCTCGGGCAGCTTCTGCTCAGCAAGGCCGAGGTTCTTGGCGAGTTGGGCCGGGAGCAGCATGCTCTGGAGGCCCTGCACCAAGCCGAGCGCTACTTCGACGTCGCCGAGGAACCGCATCTCTGGCTCCGCCTGCGGATCAACCAGATGTACTTTCTCTGCCATCAGGAGAAGTTCGCCGAGGCGGAGGCGTACAAAGAGGAAGCTCGCGAGCTGACCGCGCGCATCGGGCGCGAGCGGGAGCGCCGGCAGCTCGTGAGCCTGGAAGGCCGCATCGCGGCCGGGCGCGGCCGGTGGCAGGAGGCGCTCGATCTGCTCCAGCCGGCCCGGGAAGAGCTGAGCGCCGCCGGCCGGCTGTTCGAAGCGGGCTGCACCACGCTCGACATCGCGGCCGTCCTCGTCGACCAGGGCAAGCTGGCCGAGCTGGCCGAGCTGGCGCGGCAGGTGGAGCCCTGGGGGCAGGAGAAGAAGCTCACGGATGTCGCCCGGTCCACGCTCCGGCTGTTCTGCCGTCTGGTGGCACAAGGGAGCTTCAAGCCCGGCATGGGCCGGAGATTCGCCGCGGACTTCCGCAAGACCGACACACGGCTGACGCGGCCCTTCGAGATCCCCGGGGAGCAAGGGAACGGCAATGAGGCCCCGGCGCTCCGGGAAGGCAGAGCCCGCATTGCGGCTGCCGCGCGCGCGCAGCGCGAGGCGGACGCGGATTGATCGACCGGCCTTGCCGGGCCTTCAGACCCCGAAGCCCGAGCACGGTTCGCCGTTTCGTCACCTCGGCTCGCCGAGCAGGCCCTCCAGGTCGAGGGGGCGGGTGACCATGGCGAGGCCGCCCGCGGCATCGCGCGGCCAGTCCTCCTGCGGACGGTCCCAATACAGCTCCACCCCGTTGCCGTCCGGATCGCGCAGGTAGAGCGCCTCGCTCACCCCGTGGTCGGCGGTGCCGTCGAGGGGGATGCCGGCTTTGAGCAGCCTCTGCAGGGCATCGGCCAGCTCGGCGCGGGTCGGATAGAGGATGGCGACGTGGTAGAGGCCGGTCGTGCCCGGGGCCGGCGCCGCTCCACCGCGGCTCTCCCAGGTGTTGAGGCCGATGTGATGGTGATATCCGCCGGCGGAGAGAAACGCCGCGCCGGGGCCGTAGCGCTGCGTCAGCTCGAAGCCGAGGACGTCGCGGTAGAAGGCGAGAGCGCGCTCCAGGTCGGCCACCTTGAGGTGGACGTGGCCGATGCGGACGCGCGGGTCGAGGGGTTGGGGGCTGGAATCCATGCGGCTCATGCTTCCTCCGCCCCCTCCAACGCCAACCGCCCACGGATCTGTTCCACCGGGGACGGCCGGGAGGCGGACGAGGGGCTATACTGCGCTCGCCCACAGGGTGCCGCGGCCGCCGGGCCGCTCGTCCCAACCCAGAGGATCGCACGCCATGACAGGCCAGCCTGCGCCATCCGGCGCCTCAAAAGTCGCCGCCGGCATCCTGGCCTCGCGGGTCATCGGGATCGTGCGGGAGCAGATCCTCGCCTACTATTTCGGCATCGGCCCGCACGCCGACGTGTTCCGGATGGTCCTGCGCGCCCCGAACATGATCCAGAACCTCCTGGGAGAAGGAACCCTCTCCGCCTCCTTCATCCCGGTGTACTCTCGCTTTCTGCACGCCGGAGACCGGCCCGGGGCGCGCCGGCTGGCGGGTGCGGTCTTCGGGCTCCTGGTCGCCGCCACCGCCGCCTTGACCCTCCTCGGCATTCTCTTCGCGCGCCCCCTGGTGGCCGTGCTCGCGATGGGGTTCACTCTCGAGCAGGGTGGCTCCGTGAACCGCTTCGAGCTGGCGGTCTCGGCCGTCCGGATCGTCTTCCCGATGACGGCGTTCCTCGTGCTCGCCAGCTGGGCGCTGGGCATCCTCAACAGCCACCGGCGTTTCTTCCTGCCCTACTTCGCGCCGGTGCTGTGGAATGCGGCCATCATCCTGGCCCTGGTGGCCGGTGCGCTCTTCCTTGCGCCCGGTTCCCCGCCCGACCTCTCCGCGCTTCTCTTCATCGCCTGCTGGGGGGCACTCGCCGGCGGTATTCTCCAATTTGCCGTCCAACTGCCCGCCGCCTTGCGCGAGCTGGGCGGGTTTCCTCTGGTGCTCTCCACCCAGGTCGCAGGGCTCAAGGAGGTGCTCAGGAGCCTCGGGCCGGTCCTCGCCGGCCGCGGGGTGGTGCAGGTGTCGGGCTACCTGGACTACTTCCTGGCGAGCTTCCTCGCGCTGGGAGCCGTGAGCGTGCTCGGCTATGCACAAGTTCTCTACATCCTGCCGATCAGCCTCTTCGGCATGTCGGTCGCTGCGTCGGAACTGCCGGAGCTTTCGCGCCTGCATACCACCGGGCTGCCCGAGCTGACCGCCCGGGTGGAGAGGTCGCTGCGGCAGATGGTCTTCCTGAGCCTCCCGACGGTGGTGGGGTACTTCCTTTTCGGCCGTCTCCTGGTGGGTGCGCTCTTCGGACTGGGCCGCGGCCGTTTCGGCGACGCCGGCGCCTGGCTCGTCTACCTTGTGCTGTGCAGCTACACGCTCGGCCTGCTGGCCTCCAGCTCCTCCCGGCTCGTGCAAAACACCTTCTATGCCCTGGGGGAGCCGCGGTTGCCGGCGAAGGTCGCGACGGCGCGGGTCCTCGTCTCGACCGGTCTGGCCGTTCCTCTGATGCTGTGGCTGGACCGCCAGACGCTGGGGTCGCTGCTGGGTGGCGCGGCTCCGGGGGAGACGGTCCACCTGGGCGCGGTCGGCCTGGGCCTCGCGACGAGTGCCGGCGCCTGGCTGGAGATCCTGGTTCTGCGGCGCGCGCTGAGGAAGCGGCTGCCTTCCGTGCTGAGCGGCGGCGTCCTCCTGCGCCCGGCCGCACTGGCGGGGCTTGCCGCGCTGGGTGCGCTGCCGGTCTGGGCGCTGCTCGGCGGGGCCGGCAAGCTCCTCACGGCCGGCGCGGTTCTGGGGGTCTACGCGGCGCTCTATCTCGGGCTGGCCAGCCGCTTCGCACCGGTGGAGCTGGCGGCGTGGCTGGGCAAGCTCCCGGGAAGGCGGAAGGCGAAAGGCGGCTGAAGCCGGCAACCTTCCTCCGGCCCGCTCCGGCTCTCGCGTGTTTGTGTTAAGCTTCTACATATCGCTGTTTGCCGTGCGGTCGTGCCCACGAGGGCTCGGAACAGGACATGGTCCAGGAGGTCCCGAAGCCGGCGGCCGGCGCGGGAGATCGGGTGTTTTCTCCCCCGGCGGTCTCGCTCCCCAAAGGCGGCGGTGCGCTGCGCGGCCTGGGGGAGAAGCTCGCCGCCCAGCCGGCCACCGGCACGGCGTCGCTGAGACTCCCCCTCCCCGTCTCTCCGGGCCCCGCCGGCTTCGCCCCCCAGCTCTCCCTCACCTATGACTCGGGCGCCGGCAACGGCCCCTTCGGCCTCGGCTGGAGCCTGGGGCTCCCCGCGATCACGCGCAAGACGGACAAAGGGCTCCCCCGCTATGCCGACGGCGAGGAGTCCGACGTCTTCCTTCTCTCCGGCGCCGAGGACCTGGTCCCCGTCCTCGACGAGACCCGGCCGGGCCTCTGGGAGCGGCCCGTCCCCGAGCGCGACGCGAGCGGTGCCTACGAGATCGTGCGCTACCGGCCGCGCGTCGAAGGGCTCTTCGCCCGCATCGAACGCTGGACCCGGACGAGCGACGGCGACACCTTCTGGCGCTCCCTCTCGCGGGACGATGTCACCACCTTCTATGGCCGCACCCCGGCCTCGCGCATCGCCGACCCGGCGGACCCCCGGCGCGTCTTCAGCTGGCTGATCTGCGAGAGCTTCGACGACCGCGGCAACGTCGCGCTCTACGACTACCTTGCCGAGAGCGCCGCAGGGGTGGACCTGGCGCCGGCCCATGAGCGCCACCGCACCCGCACCGCGCAGCGGTATCTCCAGCGGGTCCGGTACGGCAACACGCCCTCGCGCCTGGTCGAGCCGGATCCGGAACGGATGGATTGGCTGTTCGAGGTGGTCTTCGACTATGGCGACGAGGTGCGCGCCGATCCCTTCTCGACCTATCGCGCCGGCTTCGAGGTGCGCACCTGCCGCCTCTGCCGCCGCGTCCTCCTGGTCCACCGCATCCCCGAGCTGGGCGAGCCCGCGACGCTGGTGCGCTCCACCGACTTCTCCTATACCGAGACCCCCATCCTGTCGTTCCTCACCGGCGTCACCCAGTCCGGCTACGTCCGCCGGGACGACGGCACCGTTCTCCGGCGCTCGCTGCCGTCCCTGGAGCTGGCCTACAGCCGGGCCACCTTCGACAGCACGGTGCGCGAGGTGGACGCGGAGAGCCTGGAGAACCTCCCCATCGGGCTGGACGGCTCCGCCTACCGGTGGGTGGACCTGGACGGCGAAGGCGTGCCCGGCATCCTGACCGAGCAGGCGGGGGCCTGGTTCTACAAGCGCAATCTGAGCCCGGCGGCCCCCGCGGACGCCCCGGCGGCCCGCTTCGCACCGGTCGAGACGGTGGCCTCCCTGCCCGCCGCAGCCGGCCTCGGCCAAGGCCGGCAGCTCCTCGACCTGGCCGGCGACGGCCGCCTCGACCTGGTGCAATTCGACCCGCCTCTCGCCGGCTTCTTCGAACGCACGGACGAGGGTGGCTGGGACCGTTTCCAGCCGTTCGCCACCCTCCCCGGCGTCTCCTGGGACGATCCCAACCTCCGCTTCGTCGATCTGACCGGCGACGGCCACGCCGACGTCCTGATCGCCGGGGACGACGTCTTCACCTGGTACCCGTCGCTCGCCGAAGAGGGATTCGGCCCGGCCCAGGAGGTGCGCCAGGCGCTCGACGAGGAGACGGGTCCGCGGCTGGTCTTCGCCGACGGCGAGCAATCCATCCATCTCGCCGACATGTCGGGCGACGGCCTGAGCGACCTGGTGCGCCTGCGCAACGGCGAGATCTGCTACTGGCCCCATCTCGGCTATGGCCGCTTCGGCGCCAAGGTGACGATGGACGGAGCGCCCTGGTTCGATCCGCCGGACCAGTTCAACCCGAGCCGCATCCGCCTCGCGGACGTCGACGGGTCGGGCGTGACGGACGTCCTCTATCTCGGGCGCGACGGCGTCCGCGTCTACTTCAACCACTCCGGCAACGCCTGGAGCCCGGCGACGACGCTCCCCGTCGTCCCCGCGGTGGACCGCCTCGCCGACCTTCAGGTGCTCGACCTGACGGGCAACGGCACGGCCTGCCTCGTCTGGTCTTCGCCGCTCCCCGGCGCGGCCCGCCGTCCCCTGCGGTACGTCGATCTGATGGGCGGGCGCAAGCCCCACCTGCTCACCCGGATCGTCAACCACCTCGGCGCCGAGACCCGCCTGCACTATTGTTCGTCCACCCGCTTCTCGGTGGCCGACAAGCTGGCCGGCCGGCCGTGGATCACGCGCCTGCCCTTCCCCGTGCACGTGGTGGAGCGCGTGGAGACGCTGGACCGGGTCAGCCGCAACCGCTTCGTCACCCGCTACGCCTACCACCACGGTTTTTTCGACGGGATCGAACGCGAGTTTCGCGGCTTCGGGATGGTCGAGCAGTGGGACACCGAAGAGCTCGCCGCGCTCGCAGCTCCCGGGACGGACGAAGACTTCCCCGAGGCCACCAACCTCGACGCGGCGTCCCACGTGCCGCCGGTGCGGACCCGCACCTGGTTCCACACCGGCGCCTTTCCGGACACCGCACGCATCTCCCGCCGGCACGAGGCGGCATACTGGAGCGCGCCGGAGCCCCGCGCTCGCGGGCTGGACGACACGCCGCTCCCCACAGGCCTCGATCCCGAGCTGACCGCCGACGAGCTGCGCGAGGCCGTCCGCGCGCTCAAGGGGACCGTCCTGCGCCAGGAGGTCTACGCGGACGACGGCAGCCCGCAAGCCGGCCTCCCCTATTCCGTCACCGAGCGCAACGCCACCCTCGTGCGCCTCCAGCCGCGCGGCTCCAACCGGCACGCGGTTTTCTTCACCCATCCGCGCGAGACGGTCACCTGGCACTACGAGCGCGATCCCCGGAACCCCCGCGTGCAGCACGAGCTGGTCCTCGCGGTCGATGCCTTCGGCAACGTCCTCCAATCCGCCGCCATCGGCTATGGCCGCGACGGCTCCGAGCTGGCGGACGTGGCCGACCGGCGCAAGCAGACTCTGCCGCTCCTCACCTGGACCGAAAACCGTTTCACGAACGCCATCGCCGAGCCCCACGCCTGGCGGGCTCCGCTCCCCTGCGAGACCCGGACGTACGAGCTGACCGGCCTGGCGTCCCCCGCGGCCAACGGCCGCCATTCCTTCGAGACGGTGCGGGACGCGGGGACCGCGGCGGAACCGATCGCCTACCATGCGATCCCCCAGGAGCAGCTGCAGAAGCGCCTGATCGAGCACGTCCGCACGCTCTACCGCCGCGACGATCTCTCCGCGCTCCTGCCCCTGGGCGGGCTCGAACCCCTGGCGCTGCCCGGCGAGAGCTTCAAGCTGGCCTTCACGCCGGAGCTTCTGGCCGCGGTCTACCGCCGCAACGGCGAGGATCTGCTGCCGGCTCCGGCGGAGGTGCTCGCCGGGACGGCCGGAGATCAGGGAGGCTACGTCCACAGTGAAGGAGACGAAAGCTGGTGGATTCCGTCCGGCCGCGTCTTCTATCACCCGGATCGGAACGCCTCCGCCGCGGACGAGCTCGCCGAGGCGCGCGAGCATTTCTTCCTCCCTCGGCGCTTCCGTGACCCGTTCGGCCAGGAGACCACCGTCGGCTATGACCGGCACGACCTCCTCGCCGTCGAAACGGTCGACGCCGTAGAGAACCGCATCACCGCCGAGCCGGACTATCGCGTGCTGGCCCCCCGCCTCGTCACCGATCCCAACGGCAACCGCAGCGCCGTCCGGTTCGACGCTCTGGGCCTGGTGGCCGGCACCGCCGTGCAGGGCAAGGTGACGGAAGCCCTGGGAGACACCCTCGACGGCTTCGATCCGGACCCCTCTCCGCAGGACGTCGCCGCGTTTCTCGCCGACCCTCGGGGAGACGTCGCGGCCCGCCTCCTGGGCAAGGCCTCGACGCGCATCGTCTACGACTGGCACCAGACGCCCGCCTTCGCCGCCACCCTCGCCCGCGAGACCCATGCGAGCGATCCGCTTCCCCCGGACGGCCTGCGCCTCCAGGTCAGCTTCTCTTATTCCGACGGCTTCGGCCGTGAAATCCAGAAGAAGATCCAGGCCGAGCCCGGGCCGCTCCTCGAAGGCGGGCCGGACGTCGCGCCGCGCTGGGTGGGGAGCGGCTGGACGATCTTCAACAACAAGGGCAAACCCGTCCGCCGGTACGAGCCCTTCTTCAGCGCCACGCACCGGTTTGAATTCGCCCGCCTCGAAGGGGTCAGCCCCATCCTCTTCTATGACCCGGCCGAGCGCGTCGTGGCGACCCTGCACCCCAACCACACCTATGAAAAGGTGGTCTTCGATCCCTGGCGGCAGACGACCTGGGACGTGAACGACACCGTCCTCCTCGATCCGCGGACGGACGTGGACGTCGGCGGCTTCACCGCCCGGTACTTCGCCTCGCAGACCGGCTGGCAGACCTGGTCCGCCCAGCGCCTCGACGGAGCCCTCGGCCCGCGAGAGCAGAGAGCCGCGGAAAAAGCCGCCGGGCACCACGAGACGCCGGCCATCGCCCATTTCGACACCCTCGGCCGCCCGTTCCTGACCATCGCCCACAACCGGTTCCCGCGCGATGGCGTCCCTCTCGACGAGCATCACGAGACCCGCGTCCACCTCGACATCGAAGGCAACCAACGAGAGGTCGTGGACGCTCTCGGCCGCGTCGTCATGCGCTACGCCTACGACATGCTCGGCAACCGCATCCACCAGAACAGCATGGACGCGGGCGAGCGCTGGATGCTGAACGACGTCACCGGCAAGCCGATCCGCGCGTGGGACAGCCGGGGCCATGCCTTCCGCACCGGGTACGACGAGCTGCGCCGCCCGGTACGCGCGTTCGTCGGCAGAACGCTGTTCGAGAAGACGGTCTATGGTGAGACCCGACCGGACGCCGCCGCGAAGAACCTGCGCGGCAAGGTCCATCAGGTGTTCGATGGCGCCGGCGTCGCCACCAGCGAGGAGCACGACTTCAAAGGCAACCTGCTCCGCGCCAGCCGGCAGCTCGCCGCGGTGGCCGAAGCCACCCCGGACTGGTCGGCCGGCGTAACCCTGGAAGGGCCGCCCTATGCGACGGCCACCACCTACGACGCGCTCAACCGGCCGGTCACCCGCACCACGCCGGACGGCAGCGTCCTCCACTTCCGGTACAACGAGGCCAACCTTCTGGAGAGCCTCCGCGGGGAGCTGCGCGGCGAGAACGTCCCCTTCGTCGAAGACGTCGATTACAACGCCAAGGGGCAGCGCACGCGGCTCCTCGCCGGCAACCAGGTGGAGACCACGTTCGACTACGACCCGCAGACCTTCCGTCTCCGCCACCTCCGCACCGTCCGGCCGCCCCGCTTCTCCTCGGACGGGCGCATCGCGCAGGATCTCTCCTACACCTACGATCCCGCCGGCAACATCACCGAGATCCGCGACGACGCCCAACAGACGATCTTCTTCCGCAATCAGCGGATCGAGCCCTCCGCCGAGTACACCTACGATGCGGTCTACCGCCTGATCGAAGCGACCGGCCGCGAGCATCTGGGGCAGGCCGGCGGCCCTCCGCAGCCCCATTCCTACAACGACGTCCCGCGGGTTCGTCTCCCGCATCGGAACGACCGTCTGGCGATGGGTCGATATGTGGAGGAATACGTCTACGACGCGGTCGGAAACATCCGGGAGATGAGGCACCGCGGAAGCGAGCCGCCGCACTCCGGCTGGATGCGGGCCTACACCTGCGCCGCCGCCAACAATCGCCTCGTGGAGACCCGCGTCGGCCAGACCGTCGAGACCTACAGGCACGACCCGCACGGCAACATGACCACCATGCCCCACCTCGCCGTCCTTGCATGGGACTTCGAGGACCGCTTGCAGGCGACGCAGCGCCAGCGCGTCAACGCCGACGATGAAGAGGGCGGGCAACACCATGGAGAGCGCACCCTCTACCTCTATGACGCCGCCGGGCAGCGGGTCCGCAAGGTGACCGAGTCCGCCACCGGGCAGCGTCTCAAAGAACGCATCTATCTCGGTGACTTCGAGATCTACCGCGAGTACGGCGGCGGGCAGGGCGTGGACCTGGAACGCGAGACCCTGCACGTGATGGACGGCGACCGGAGGCTCGCCCTCGTCGAAACCCGGATCGACCGCCCCGCGTCGCGGCTCCTCCGCTTTCAGCTGGCCAACCATCTCGGCTCGGCCTGCCTGGAGCTGGATGAAGAGGCGGAGGTCATCAGCTACGAGGAATACTCCCCATACGGCAGCACGGTGTATCAGGCGGTGCGGGGGGACGTCGAGGTGCCGAAACGGTATCGGTATACGGGGAAGGAACGGGATGAAGAGAGCGGGTTGAGCTACCACGGGGCGCGGTATTACGCGGTGTGGCTGGGGCGGTGGGTAGCTGTCGATCCCGCTGCGCTGCTCGCAGGTCCCATGCGAGAGAGCTCCTATACCGGAATGGCCAACAACCCGGTTGGGGCAATCGATCCGGATGGCAGGAATCCAATTTCTGATCTCTGGGCCGACGCTGTCGAGGGCTCACAGCTGATAGCAGGTTTCATTCATGAAAAATCTGATTCCCTAGGTGGCTGGATCACAGAGAAATCAGCTGGCGCTGCGTATCGCCTGGAAAAGGCTGGCCTGCCCAAGTTGGCCGCAGGAGTGAGAGGTGCTGGCGTTCTAAGCGCCACCGTGGCGGCCACTACAACGGAGGTCGTTGGGCAAACACTCGCGGCTGGCCCAAATGCGGTACTAGCTCTGCAATCGGGAGGAGAGTCAATTGGCCGGGGAGCTGCGCGGATACACACCTCCCGAGACTCATCGGATGCTATTCTGGGTGGGCTCGAGATTGTTGCGGGCCTCGGTCAGGGTGCCCAGGCTGCGTTGACATTCCTGCCAGCGGGTAAGCCTTCTTCATCCAAACCATCTTCCGCTCAACCAACGGCCTCGGCGCCCTCAGCTGCCAAGCCGCCGGTCCCGGCCCCAGCAACACTCAAGCCGCCACAGGCGAAGGCCTTGCCTCCGCCAAAACCCCCAGCCAGAGTAAATTCTGCACCATCTGCCCTGGATATTGTACAACGCATTGAGCGGCACGTCGCAAGACAGAATCGGCGCCTGGAGAACGCGATCCGGCAGAAAAATCGGCACTTCCTAGAAAATCTAGAGCTTTCGGCGGCGCAGATCGACATTTTACTTGACCCGGCGAAGAGTACATTCGCGGCGCAGTACGGCAACGCGCTAGAGCGCGCTACTGCGCGTGCCATCCGTTCGGATTCGCAGCTCGCCTCCATGGTGATTGATACAAGATACAGTGGAGGCGCTGTGTTCCCGAGCATCCCAGGCCAACCTCCTCTACGCCCCGATTTCGGGTTCAAGAGTGGACCCTTGCAGGGCAATATCCTTGACCTTACTACCCCTGCTCAGCGAGCAGGGAAGCTCGAAAAATACCACGATCACGTGATCGTAATCGATTACCAGAGACCCAGCTTCAGCCCTTAGCAAGAAGGCCGGAAGGTTAGCCAATGAAACTCCAAGGCCGCAACCTACACAACGGCGATCAAGGCGAAGACGTCAGCCTCCTCCAGAAAGAGCTGGAGATCCTGGGGTTTCACCTCATCGCCAAAGCCAGAGACACCGAGATCACCCCTAAAATCTTCGGCCCACACACGCTGGTGGCCATCCGCGAGATCCAGGAGAAAGCGGGGCTACCGGTCACCGGCGTCGTCGACGAAGCCACGGCACGTGTCATCAATGAACGGGTCGATGGCACGACCGGGGGAGGCGGAGGTGGGGGAAAAGGACCCTTCGTGGTCAAAGGGCGTATCACCACCGCCGACGGCCAGCCGGCTCCCCGTGTTCGGGTGCGCGCTTTCGATCGGGGTTTGCGCAGCGAGAAGATGCTGGGCGAGACCCTGAGCGGCGCGGCCGGCGACTACGAGATCCGCTATCGCCAGGAGGACCTTCGCAAGCCTGACCGGGGCGCCGCCGACCTCCTGGTCCGTGCTCTGCCCCAGGGTTCGCCAGCTGTCGAGTCGGCCGTCCGCTTCCGTGCCAGCCGGACGGAGACGATCGATCTCGTCCTGGCCAGCCTCGGCCCTTCCGAATACGAGCTCCTTCTGGCCGCTCTCTCCGGCGTTCTCGAAGGCGTCGCCCCGAAGGATCTCACCACCGCGGAGGTTCTTCATCTCGCCGGGTTGCTCGGAAGGGAGCCGGCGCACGTCGGCTTCGCGGTGAGTGCCGAGCGGCTCGCCGGGTCGACCGGCTTGCCGGCTTCCGTCTTTTACGCGTTCGCCCGCCGCGGATTGCCGTCCGCCTTGCCGAGCCTGCTCGCCCAGCCTCTGGATCGACTCCAGCGCGAGCTCGAGGCCGCACTGGGCGCCAATCTCGTTCCTGCCACGCTCCGTAACCGGCTTCCGGAGATCCTCGATCTCCTGCGCGAGCTGATCCTCCGCCAGGCCTCGGTGACGCCGACCGGTGGCTTCTCGTTGACGGATCTCCTGGCGACCGTGCTTCCCTCCGAGCAGGTCCGGCGTCGGTTTCTCGATCTGTACATCCGCCACCGCGGGCCGATCCGGGACTTCTGGGCGAACCTGCACAACAACCCGGAGTTTGCCCAGCCGGGCGCCGTGGAAGCTCTCCAGCTCACCCTCCAGCTCGGCGTGCTCAGCGGCAATCATCTGCCCCTCGTCCAGGCGCTCCAACAACGCGGCGTGCGCACGGCACGGGACCTCGCAAGAATCTCCGGGGCCGACTGGCAGAGCCTGATCGATCAGCACGGCGTTCCGCCCTCGACGCCGGGGGCGAATGCCTCCGAGCGGGCCGCCAACTATCGCGGCGCGATCCAGCAACTGGTCGACGCCGCCTTCCCCACCGCCGCCCTCGGCCGCGAGCTTGCCGCGGACCCGGCCGGGGACGCCGGAGCCAAGGCGTTCTTCAGCGATCATCCGGACTTCGAATTCGGCACGGTACCCGTCCGCCAGCTCCTCGGCGGCCAGCCGGCCGGAGAGGCGGTTCTCCAGCAGCTCGAAGGCATGGAACGGATCTTTCAAGTGACGCCGGGCTATGCGCCGGTGAAGGCGTTGATCGACGCGGGTTTTGATTCCGCCTCGCGGATCGCCCAGGAAGGGCCGGACACGTTCGTGAGGAGGTTCGCCACGACGTTCGGCGGCCCGGCGGAGGCGCTTCAGGTATTCGAGCGGGCTGACCACAACACAGCCGTGGTCTCCACGGTCTTCGGCGCCTATGCCCCTCCGTTCTGGCGGGACCGCCCCGGGGTGATCGTTTCCGGTCCTGTGGACCCGGACACCGATCCAGATTGGCGGAGCCTTTTCGGTTCTCTCGATCTCTGCGCCTGCCGGCATTGCCGGAGCGTGCTCAGTGCAGCGGCGTACCTGGACGACCTCCTCGGCACTCTGCAGAAATGGAACGTGGCGGCCGCTCTGCGCAGCCGGCGGCCCGACCTGTTCGCCCTGGAGCTTTCGTGCGCCAATACCGACACGACGTTGCCCTATATCGATCTGGTCAACGAGCTGCTCGAGAGCGCGGTCCTTCCCTCGTCCCTGCCCGTCCGCACCGAAGGGACCGCGGCCGAGCTGCGCATTCAGCCGCAGGTCCTCTCCTCCGCCGCTTACGAGAAACTGCGCGGAGAGCACTACCCCTGGGGCCTGCCGTTCGACCTCTGGGAGACCGAGGCGGGCCTCTATCTCGACCGGCTCGGCACCCGGCGCCACGAGCTGATGGCGGCGTTTCGCAACAGCGAGACTCCTTCCGGCGTCGCCATCGCCGCGAACCGCCTGGGGTTGAACGCGACCGAGCTCGGCCTCTTGACCCGTCCGGTTCCTGCGGCGAGCGCCTGGGAGCTCTATGGATTCGCGAGCGAAGGCGCGTGGCTGCAGGACCTCTCGGGAGTGGCGGAATTCTTGAAGCGCACCGGGCTCAGCTATGGTGAGCTGGCCGAGTTGCTTCGTCTCCGGCTCGTCAATCCGGATCACGGCATCGACATCCAGCCGAAAGCCACCGCCAACCCGGACACGTGCGATCCCGAGGAGCTGGAAATCCACTCCTGGAGTCCGACCCGGCTCGACCTTCTCCAACGGTTTGTCCGGTTGCGGCGCAGGATTGGCTGGACTGCGTGGGAGCTCGACCGGACGATCGCGGCCTTGCAGCCCGGGACCATCGACGGCGATCTCCTGGTCGCGCTGGCCCGGCTGGGCCAGCTTTCCCGCGAGCTGCGCCTGCCTCCCCGCAAGCTCCTCGTCTTCTATGGCCGCATCGACACCTACGTCTATCTCGACGGCGTCGATCGGCCGCTGTACAACGAGCTGTTCCTGAACCCGGCCGTGTACAAGGCGCCCGAAGGTCAGGCCCATCCGCTGGCATTGGGTCCCGACCTGGGCGAGCTCGAGCACACCGGGCGACGCCTCGCGGAGCCGGCCCCCGCCGCGGTTTTGCGGGGAGCGCTCTCCCTGTCCGAGGCGGACTGGAACACTCTGCTGGCAGATCCTCTCGCCGCCGGCGACGGCAAGCTCACCTTGTGGAACGTGACCCGGCTGACGCGGACGGTTTTCCTCGCCCGTGGATTGCGGCTGCCGGTCGCCGACCTTTTGCGCCTCCTCCCGTTCTCGGGCGAGAGCCCCTTCAGCGAGGCGGCTCCCGGCGATCTCGCCGTCCTGGGGCACACGCTCGACTTCGTGGCGACCGTGCGGAAGCTCCGGGAATCGGGTGTCCCTCTGGCCGAGACCTTCCTCCTCCTCACGGGCGCAAGAGATCCGGCGTCACCGGCTACGCCGCCGGATGAAGCGCTGGCGAAGCTCCTCACCGATTTGCGTACGGCCCTGCAGGACGTGATCGTCACGACGAGCGCGCAGACGGATCCCGATGGAAGCCTCACGGCTCGGGCCTTGACACTTCTGGAGTGGGAACCGGCGCTGATCGAGAACGTCATGGCCACCCTGCTCGGCCGACAGCCGTACGCGGAGCCTCTCCCGGAGCTGCCGAAGGATCTGGAATTCCCGTTGGTGCTCGCCGGAAAGGTGTCCTATGACAAAGAGGCGAAAGCCCTGCGATTCCAGGGTCCAATGTCCAAGGAGGACCATCAAGTCCTCAGCGATCTGGCCACCGGTGACGACTACCGGTCGGCTGTGCAGAAGCTGTACGATGCGCCGCGAACCTTGATTTTGAAACACCTGGGAAGCTTCGGCCTCACCGCAGCCGATGTCGCGGCGATGTTCGACGACCCTGCCGCTCCCGCAGCGACCCTCGCGGCACGTTTCGACCGGCTTCTTGGTCCGCTTCAGGCTCTTCTGCGCCGCACGCAAAGCAAGGCGATCACGTTGGAGACGGTGGGCACCGCATTGGGCCTCGATGCGGCCACCGCAGAATCGCTGCTCGGCACCTGGCTCCGGGCGCCGTCGCTCCAGGCGCCGGCCGGCACGAAGGAGCCGATCCTGCAGGCCCTCCTCGATCCCGACTTCATCGCCGGCGATCCGTCCGCCTTTCAGCGGCTCGTCGAGAGCCTCTCTCTCGCGTTTCGTGCGGCGTACGTCCTGCAACGCCTGGGGCTCGACAGCCGCGACCTGCCGGTGCTTTTCCGCCGGGCCGCGGCCGGCGGCTGGCTGGACCTCAACGAGCTTCCTCTCGAGGCCACGGCGGAATCCCCGCAACTCTTCGCGGCCTGGGTCCACCTGCTCGACGTCGTCCGGCTGCGCAATCGTCTTCCCCGGCAGCAACCACCCCTGCTCGATCTCCTCGAGCGGGCGCTCGCTGCTTCGCCGGGGCCGGCGACGGTGTCCGGTCCACCAGAAAGCTTCCTGGCGGACCTGGCCGCGCTGACCGGTTGGCGCCGCGAAGATCTGCAGCACCTGGCAGGTCAAGCGGCGACAGCCGGGAGCCTCGGTCTGCGGTTCCCGGAGGACTGGCGTACCGGAGAAGCGTTCGCGCGGATCGCGGACTGCTTCGACCTCCTGCGGCGGCTGGGAGCGAAGGCCGACGAAGCGGCCACCTGGTCGCAGGACGGAATCCAGGAGGCCGCCGTTCTTCGCCTGCGCCAGATCTTGAAGACCCGCACCGAGGGCGCAGCGTGGATCGAGATCGCCGGCCCCTTGCGCGACAGCCTGCGCGAGAAGCAGCGCGATGCCCTGGTGGCGTTTCTCGTCCCACGCCCGGACGCGGCGAAGAACCAGCGCTGGACGGACGTCAACGGCCTCTTCTCTCATTTCTTGATCGACGTCGAGATGAGCTCCTGCCAGCTCACCTCACGCCTGAAGCAAGCTCTCTCCTCGGTGCAGCTCTTCGTCCAGCGGTGCCTCATGAACCTGGAAGAGGGCATCCACCTCCCGCAGGAAGCGCCGGGAGAATGGCAGTGGCGGAAGAGCTATCGCGTCTGGGAGGCCAACCGCAAGGTCTACCTTTACCCGGAAAACTGGATTGAGCCCGAGTTGCGGGACGACAAGAGCCCCTTCTTCCAGGAGCTCGAGAACGAGCTGCTGCAGGGAGACGTCACCGACGCAGCCGTCGAGCAGGCGGTGCGGGCCTACCTCGACAAGCTCCACGACGTGGGACGCCTCTTGCTGGTCGCCATGTGCCTCGGGCCGGAAATCTCACCGACCCTGCACGTCTTCGGCCGCACCCGCGGCGAGCCTCGGCAATACTTCTACCGCCGCTGGGTAGGCCGGACCACCTGGACACCGTGGGAGCCGGTCAACGTGCACGTGGAGGGCGATCACCTGATTCCGATCGTCCACAACCGGCGCCTCTATCTCTTCTGGGCGCTGTTTACGGCGGTCCCGGACGAGAACCAGACCTCCGGGACGGCGGCCAAGAAGCACTGGGAGATCCGCCTTGCCTGGAGCGAGCGGAGGAACGGGAAGTGGACGCCGAAGAAAGAGACGGAGGAGGCGCTCTCACCGTTCCTGGGTAGCGAAGACCTCAAGCTGCCCCTGAGGCCGGACGGGCTGCCTTTCAAGGATTCCTTCCGCTTCCGGGCGGATTCGCAGGGAGGACGCCTCCGAGTTCGCCTCTACGGGCTATTTGAATTTCGCAGGGGTGGCAGTGCCACGTCCTTTCCGGCTGGCTTGTATCCACTCTCTGCATGGCTGCTATTACCGTGTGATGGCACCCTCGAGCTCCTCCCTCAAGTTTCGAACCAAGAGGAGGTCGTGCTGGTTCCCCAAAACACGTATGTCCAAGCCGAGCGATTTCGTCAGGGAACGCTCTTTGGCTGGTTCTTCATCGGCCAGAACACCGACGACGAGCTGGCTCTCTTCGAAGGCCCCTTTGTCGCCGCCGAGTCCCCGGACGAAACGGGCCAACGGCGCAAAGACTTCAACGTGCTGGCCACAACACCCGGCACCTTCGAGCTCCTCTTCCCTCATCACACCCCTCAACCCGATGCCTGGCAGCCGTTTTTCTATCAGGACGACCGGCAGACGTTCTTCGTGCTCCCCGAGGTATCCGGGGCAGACGTCGGCCAGGAGCAAAGCTGGGGGCGGGGCGATGTGAACCTGGGCCAGATCGGAGCCCTTTCTTTCAACACCGCAACTCCGTCTCTCGGCATCGCCAACCGGAACCTCGCCGAGAGCGCGCAGGATGTCGCCGAGGTGACGATCTGGACCGAATTCTCCTTCCCGGAGCCTCAGCCACAAATCACCTTGACCTTTCATCTCTTCCATCACCCTCAGGTGTGCCGCTTCATCGAGGCGCTCGAGGCCGGGGGCATGGCGGCTCTGTTCGGCCAGCCGGCCCGGGAGACAGACGTACCGATCTTCGACGGGAATGCGTACAAACCGCTACCGGTGGTCAACAAACCCTACCCGGTCGAGGCCATGGATTTCTGTCCCGGCGGCGCCTGCTCCCTCTACAACTGGGAGCTGTTTTTCCACATCCCCCTGCTGGTGGCGGATCGGCTGAGCAAGAACCAACGCTTCGAAGAGGCCCGGCGCTGGTTCCATTTCATCTTCGACCCCACCGACGCCACAGCGGGCGCCGACCCGCACCGCTTCTGGAAATTCAAGCCTTTTGCCGAGGACAGCGCGTGCGATCCGTCCCTCGACCTGCTGCGGCTGCTGGGTCGCAGGGAGCCCTTGACCAGCCGGGAGCGGGCCGCGCTGGACAGACAGATCGGGCAGTGGCAGGAGCATCCGTTCCAACCCCATGCGATCGCGCGCCTGCGCTGGAGCGCCTACCAGAAGACGGTGGTGATGAAGTACCTCGACAACCTGATCGCCTGGGGGGACAACCTGTTCCAGCGCGACACCCTGGAAACTCTCAACGAGGCCACCCAGCTCTATGTCCTGGCCGCGGACATCCTGGGGAACCGGCCCCGGGAGATCCCGCCACGCCACGAAGCCGCCGCGGGCTCCCACGACCACCCTGCGTCCGGCGCAAGCCCCCTGGCCTTCCTGGAAAACCTGCTGCCGGGGCGCGTCGGGACGGAAATCACCTGGGGCTCGCCCACCGTGGCCGGGCCGTCCTTCCCCGGGCCGGCCGCGACGCCCCCGAGCCCGGCGAGCCTCTTCGGCCAGGCCGGGTCCTTCTGCCTCCCGGGCAATGAAAAGCTTTCGGGGTATTGGGATACCGTTGCCGACCGCCTGTTCAAGATCCGCCACTGCATGAACATCGAGGGGATCGTGCGGCAACTGCCACTGTTCGAGCCACCGATCGATCCGGCCCTTCTGGTGCGTGCCGCCGCAGCCGGGCTCGACCCGGGCACGGTTCTGAGCGGCCTCGCCGTCCCACGCCCGCCTTACCGGTTCGCCACGCTCGCCCAGAAGGCCACCGAGCTGTGCTCCGAAGTCAAAGCGCTCGGAGCGGCCCTCCTCTCCGCTCTCGAAAAAAAGGACGCCGAAGAGCTCGCCCTGCTGCGTTCCGGCCACGAGCTCGCCTTGCTCGGTGCCGTACGCCAGGTGAAGGAACAGCAGGTGGCTGAAGCGGAGACGGCGCTCGCGGCGCTCCGGGCGGGCCGCGAAGTCGTCAACAAGCGGTGGCAATACTATCGAGACATCAAGCAGCACAGCCTTTGGGAGCTCTCCCAGATGGGCCTGATGGTGACGACCGCTGCACTCCAGTTTATCAGCAAAAACATTGAAGCCGGTGCGGCGGTCGTTCAGACGGCCGTACCGGACGCCATCGTCGGCGGAGCCGGTTCCATGGGCACTCCTGTGGCACTGGTCGCCGAAGGCGGGACGAAAAAGGCGGAGACCGGTTCCCGAGCCGCCAAGGTGTTCCAGGTCCTGGCGGAGGTGTCCAGCCTCTCGGCCCAGATGGTGGGCCTGGAGGCTGGTTTTCAGCGCCGCTGGGACGAGTGGAAGCTCCAGGAACGGCTGGCGGAGCAGGAGCTTCTCCAGCTCGATCAGCAGATCCTCGCCGCCGAGATCCGCCACGAGATCACCCGGAAGGAGCTCGACAACCACGACCTGCAGGTGGAGAACGCCCGCGAGATGGACGCAGCGATGCGGGAGAAGTTCACCAACCGCGAGCTCTATGCGTGGATGGTGGGGCAGATCTCGGGCATCTATTTCCAGTCCTATCGGCTGGCCCACGACGTGGCCCGCAGGGCCGAGCGCGCCTACCGCCACGAGCTGGCCTTGCCCAACTCCAACTTCATCCAGTTCGGCTCCTGGGACAGCCTCAAGAAGGGTCTCCTGGCCGGCGAGCGCCTCTTCCATGACGTGAAGCGCCTGGAGGTCGCCTATCTCGATCAGCACCGCCGCGAGCTCGAGATCACCAAGCACGTCTCGGTGGCCCGGCTCGATCCGCTCGCTCTCGTGGAGCTGCGCCGCACCGGCTCGTGCATCGTGCGCCTGCCGGAGGCCCTCTTCGATCTGGACTTCCCCGGCCATTACCTGCGGCGCATCAAGACCGTGTCGGTCAGCGTCCCGTGCGTGACCGGACCCTACACGGGTGTGCCCTGTACGCTGACCCTGCTCAGGAGCACGGTGCGCCATGGCAGCACGCTGCTCAACGATTCGTATAGGCGCCAGGAGGACGATCCCCGCTTCACCGACAACCTGGGTGCCATCGAATCCGTCGCCACCAGCAGCGGGCAGAACGACAGCGGCCTGTTCGAGACGAATCTGCGCGACGAGCGCTTCCTTCCGTTCGAGGGCGCGGGCGTGATCAGCGAATGGCAGATCGAGCTGCCGGCGGAGTTTCGTTCCTTCGACTACGACACGATCTCGGACGTCCTCCTCCACCTGCGCTACACCGCGCGGAGTGGCGGGAAGCGGCTGGCGGACCAGGTGAAGACGGAGCTCTCGCAAGCGCTCAACGAGATGGCTCGGAGCCAGGGGGAGCAGGGGCTCGCCCAGCTCATCAGCGTGCGGCACGACATGCCGACCGAATGGCACCGGTTCCTGCAAGGCCCGGCCGAAAGCTCGGGGTTCCGCAAGCTGACGCTCGACCTCGGGAAGGAGCGGTTCCCTTACCTGTTCGCCACCAGCCCCGAGCTGCGGATCACCGGGATCGAGCTGTTCCTCCAGGGAGAACAGGACCTGGGGGACGACGAGGCGAGCCTGTTCGCGCTGACGCTGAGCCCGCCCGGGGGGGAAGAGAAGACATTGACTCGCGTCGCCTGGGAGGGCCTGCTACGCGCAGTCCATGGTCCCGCGCCCCAGAACGGGCTGGGGCCTTGGACCCTGCGCATTCAGGGCCAGCCATTGCACAACGTCCTGGTGGTCTGCCACTACACCGTGGCACCGGAGGCCGACTCCAACCGGCCGCGAAGCTCATCCAGCTCATCTTCGCGGTAAGGCACAGCGGCGCCGGAGCCCCAGACCGGGCCCGGCCAGGCGGCATCGGTGGTGAAGCGGGCGATGACGTGGACGTGGAGCTGGGGGACGACGTTGCCCAGGGCGCCGACGTTGACCTTGTCCGGCTGGAAGAGCCGCGTCAGCAGCCGGCTGGCGCGGGCGATCTCTTCGATCAGGACCGCGCGGTCGGCCGGCGAGAGGTCGTGGATCTCGCGGACGGCGTCCCGCGCGGGCACCAGGATCAGCCAGGGGAAGCGGGCGTCGTTCATCCACAACACGCGGCAGAGCTCCCACCGCGCCACCTCGACGGTGTCGCGGGCGAGGGTGGGATGGAGGGTGAAGGGCATCGCCGGTGCTCACCCCTCGTCCGGCAGGCGCCACCGCAGACGGCGGTCCCGGGCCATCTCGTCGAGCTCGACGGCGACGGCGGCGGCATCGGCACGGCGCTTGTGCGGGTCGGGCTCCAGCAGCTCGCCGATCAGTCGGTCGAGGGAAGGAGGCAGGTCCGGCACCAGGGGATCGAGGGGCGGCACCTGGCCTTGGAAGGTGGCGCCGACGGTCTCGGCCAGGGTCGGCCGGCTGAACGGGCCGCGGCCGGCGAGGCAGGCGTAGATCACGACGCCGAGGGAGAACAGGTCTCCCACCTCGCGGTGGCCTTCGCCGCGCAGGCTCTCCGGCGGCAGGAACCCGGGGGTGCCCACCGGGTGGCCGGTGTCGCCCGCCGCCAGGGAGGCGATGCCGGCGATGCCGAAGTCGGTGACCTTGATCGAGTTGTCACGGCCGAGCAGGACGTTGGGGGGCTTGATGTCGCGGTGCACGATGCCGCTCGCGTGCGCCGCCGCCAGCCCGGCGGCGATGCCGGCGGCGAGCGGGATCACCTCGGACGGCGTCAACCGGCCACGGCGCCGCAGCAGCACGTCGAGGCTCATGCCGTCGACCAGCTCCATGGCGATGAAGGCGGCCTCGGCGGCATCGGCGAGGTCGTAGATCGCGACCACGTTCGGATGGCTGAGCTGGGCGAGCGCCACGGCTTCGCGGCGCAGCGTCTCGATCAGGCCGCGCTTCTTCTCCGGGTCCAGGGTGCGGCCCAGATAGACCGTCTTGAGCGCCACCGCGCGCTGCAGGCGGGGGTCCCGGCCGCGGAACACGGTTCCCATCGACCCCATCCCGAGCACGTCGAGCACCTGATAGCGGCCGAGGAAGACGTTGTCGAGGGCGCGGCGCTCCGCCACGAAGGCTTCGAGCGAGGCAAGGCTCCGCCGCACCGCCTCGGAGTCCTCGGCGACGACGGCCGTGCGGCGGGCGGCGTCCCGGATGCGCCGCGACAGGCGGTCGATGCGTGCCACCATCTCGCGCGGCTTGAAGGGCTTGCGGATGTAGTCCTCGGCGAACTCCTGGATCGCTCCGGCGACCGTCTCCTCCTCGTCCACCGAGGTGAGCATGATCACCGGCACCTCGTGCTCTTCGCGCAATCGCCGCCCCAGGCTCAGGCCGTCGAGCCCCGGCAGGACGATGTCGACCAGGGCGAGATGCGGCGCTCCCCGGCGGGCCAGGACCTCCAGCGCCTCCTCGGCCGAGGCGGCCGGCCAGACCTCGAAGCCCGCCGCCGCCAGGACGTGCCGGGTGAGCAGGCGCAAGTCCGGATCATCCTCGACGAGAAGGATGCTGCGAACCGGGTCCATGGGTGGTACGGCGAGGGTCGAATCCACGGGGTGCTCCAAAAACCGTTGTATCTTACCTCGTACCGGTGCCGGAGCCCGATCGCCCGCGATGAGCCCTCTTCCTCCCGACCCCACCCGACCGCCCCGTTCCGGCGAAGAGCTCGCCGCCGCGCCGCTCACCGCCTGGCTGGCCGCGCATGTGCCGGACCTCGCCGCGGGCACCGTGCCGCTCACCATCGAGCAGTTCCCGGGCGGCCACTCGAACCTCACCTATCTGCTCCGCGCAGGCGGACGCGAGCTGGTGCTGCGCCGGCCGCCGTTCGGATCGCAGGTGAAGTCGGCGCACGACATGGGACGCGAGCACCGCATCCTCTCCCGCCTGTGGACGGTCTACCCCAAGGCGCCCCGCGCCTTCGCCGCCTGCGACGACCCGGCGGTGATCGGCGCACCGTTCTACGTCATGGAACGGGTGCGCGGCGCCGTCCTGCGCCACCAGAAGCCGCCGGCCGGGGTGGAGCTGCCGCCCGCCACGATGCGCCGGCTCAGCGAGGCGGTGGTGGACGGTCTCGTGGAGCTGCACGCGGTGGACGCCGCCGCCGCCGGGCTGGGCGACCTCGGCCGGCCGCACGGCTACGTGGAACGCCAGGTCAGCGGCTGGCACGGGCGCTGGCAGAAGGCCCGCACCGACGACGTGCCCGAGGTGGACCGCGCGTTCGCCTGGCTGGCCGGCCATCTCCCCCCGGAGAGTGGCGCGGCGCTGCTGCACAACGACTACAAGTACGACAACCTGGTGCTCGACCCGAACGATCCGGCGCGGATCGTCGCGGTGCTCGACTGGGAGATGGCGACGCTCGGCGATCCCCTGATGGACCTCGGGACCAGCCTCGGCTACTGGATGAACGCGGACGACGACCCGGGGCTGCTCGCCCTGCCGGCGGGCCCCACCACGCTCCCGGGCAATCTCACCCGCGCCGAGGTGGCCGAGCGCTATGGCGCGCTGAGCGGGCGGGACGTGTCGCACGTCCTCTTCCATTACGTCTACGGCCTGCTCAAGATCGCGGTGATCGCCCAGCAGATCTATCTCCGCTTTCACCAGGGGTTGACCCGCGACGCGCGTTTCGCGGCGATACTGGACGCGGTACGCCGGCTCGGCCGGCAGGCGGTGGGCGCGATCGACAAGGGACGGCTTTGAGCCGCGCGCTCCTCCTCTTTCATCTGCGTGTCGGCTCCCGCCTGGCCTTGCGGGCCTTGCTGCCGGTGGTGGCGGCGGCCGGCGGCGGGATGTTCTTCCTCGGGGACGATTTCTTTGTGTCCTTCTCCCGGCTGATCTTCGGAAAGGGCTCCCAGGGCGGATCGGGATCGCTCCTTGCGCTCGCCGCGCTGGGCGCCGCGGCGACGGCGGCGCCGCGGGTCTGCCGCGGGCTCGGCGGCTGGATGCGCCATCTGCCGATCGAAGGACGGGCGCAGCGCCGGGCCGCCCTGCTCGCCATCGCGGTCGCCCAGGCTCCGCTCTTCCTCGGCGGTGCCGCCTTTTCCTGGGTGGCGACGGGCTTCGCGCACCTCCTGGGAGCCTTCCTGGTGGATCTCGCCGGGCTGCTCGTCTGCGCACCGGCGGCGGCGCTGGTGGTGATGCCGGCCGAGCGCCCCTGGGCCGCCCGCCCGCTCGCCCTCGCCGCCGCCTTCGCCGCGGTCTCCGGAGGCGGCTGGGCGGTCGCCGCCGCGGTGCTTCTGCTCGCCGTTGCCGACGCGGTGGCGGGGGGGCTGCGACCTCACCCCCCGACCCCCTCTCCCACCGCTCTCCCCCCTCCCGGGAGAGGGGGCGCCACCGCCCAAAGGCAGAAGAATGAAGAGGGAGGGAAGGCCGCCATCCCCCGGAAGCACGAGCTTGCGAGGGTTGGGGGTTCCCCCGCACCCGGCCAGAATGCGTAAGTCTTTGGTTTTCAGTGGTCTTTTTCCAGAGCGGCGTTTCCGGGTCACTATGGGGTAACAAAGCGCAACAGGCCGGTTCGCCGGGGGCGCCGCGCCATCCGCTGAGCCCCGCTCAAGTGATCCAGGCCGCGAAGAGGGTGCCCCGAAAGGCTCTCCCGGTCGCGCCCTCCCCAGCCTCGCCCTACACCCGTTGCTTCGCGGTCGGGCTCCAGCAGCGCGGCCTCTCTCAGCCTGCGGGCGGACGCTTGGGCTGTCCGCCGCTAACGGCTGGGAAAGGGCTGCGGAGGGCCTTGTAGAGGCGC
>DIHE01000175.1:0-7072 GCA_002420005.1 Holophagales bacterium UBA5704
GCTCCCCCGGCGCGCACCGCGCCACCGCAGCAGCCGGCGCCGCCCCCGCGGGCCGCGATGTCTCCCGCCGCCGATCCGATCCAGGCCTTTCTCGACGAGGTCAGCCGCCGCAAGCAGCCGCTCGCCGCCCTCCTCGCGGAGGCCGACCTCTCCTGGAGCGAGGGAACGCTCCTGATCGCCACCCCGCCGGACGACGGCATTCTGGAAATGCGGCTCCAACAGCCGGGCAATCGCTTGGTCGTCGACGAGGCGATCGCGCAGGTGTGGGGCCCCGGAGCGCCGTGGCGGCTGCATCGTGGGGGCGCCAAGAAGGTCGCCGCCCCCCCTCCTGCCGCCCAGATACCGGCCGGCACAAATTCCGGGGTGGAATTTCCCCAGGTACAAGCCGTTCTTGATATCTTCGGAGGCCGGGTGGAGAAGATCGAAGAGCATGGACGACCCACGGAGGATGCAACCCGATGAGCAGCATGCGCCAATTGATGAAGCAGGCCCAGGAGATGCAGGAACGGCTCCAGCGCGAGCTCAACGAGCTTGTGATCGAAACGAGTGTCGGCGGTGGCATGGTCACCGTCCAGATGAGCGGCCACAAGCAGCTCGTCGGGGTCAAGATCGATCCCGAGGCGGTCGACACCAGCGACCTCTCGATGCTCGAAGACCTCATCGTCGCCGCGGTCAACCAGGCCGGCAAGAAGGTCGAGGAGACCATGCAGGGCCGTATGGGCTCGATGGCTTCCAGCATGCCGGGACTGTTCTGAGCCCGGGCTCGCGGCATCCCACCGATGTCCGACCCTCTCGCCCGGCTGATCGGTGAGCTCGCCCGGCTGCCGGGCATCGGGCCGAAGACCGCGACCCGCCTGGCTCACCATCTGCTGAAAGTCGCTCCGGCGGAGGCGCAAGCGCTCGCCTCCGCCGTGCTCGAGGTGAAGGAGAAGCTCTTCCACTGCTCGGCCTGCAACGCCATCACACCGGTCGATCCTTGCCGCTGGTGCACCGACGAGCGCCGCGACCGCGCCCGCATCTGCGTGGTGGAGGAGCCGTTCAACATCGAGCCGGTCGAACGCACCGGGGAGTATCACGGCCTGTATCACGTGCTCCTGGGCGCCCTCTCGCCGCACCGCGGGATCGGACCCGACCGCCTCGCCATTCCGGCGTTGCTGGAGCGCCTGGCCGGGATCGAGGAGGTCATCGTGGCGACCAATCCGAATGTCGAAGGGGAGGCCACCGCGCTCTACCTCGCCCGGGTGCTCAAGCCGCGCGGCCTCAAGGTCACCCGCCTCGCCTTCGGCATGCCGGTCGGCGGCGACATCGAATACACCGACGAGGTGACGCTCGGCCGCTCGCTCGCCGGCCGGCGCGAGATGTGACCCGCTCCGGCGCCCTCTCCGGCGACGCGCCACCGCACCTCGTCACCCCGCCGCCGGGGCCGCGGTCGCGCGCCCTCTGCGAGCGCCTCGCCGCCGTGGAGGCCCCCGGTGTCAACACGCTCTTCACCGGGAAGCCCAGCCTCCTCTGGGAGGAGGCGCGGGGCGCCAATGTCCGCGACGTCGACGGCAACGTCTTCCTCGATCTCACCTCCGGTTTCGGCGTCGCCGCCGTCGGCCATGCGCACCCCGCGGTGGTCGCCGCCGTGCGCGCCCAGGCGGAGATCCTCCTGCACGCCCTCGGCGACGTCCACGGCCACCCCCTGCGGGTCGAGCTGGCCGAGCGCCTCGCCGCCCTGGCGCCGGTCGACGATCCCCAGGTCTTCTTCGCCCTCTCCGGTGCGGAGGCGGTGGAGATCGCCTTGAAGACGGCGGTCGCCGCCACCGGCCGGCCGGCCCTGGTGGCCTTCGATCCTTCCTACCACGGGTTGACCCTGGGCGCCCTCGCGGTGACCTCCCGCCCGGAGTTCCGGCAGCCGTTTCTCGCCCACCTCCACCCGCACGTGCGCCGCCTCCCCTTCGCCTGCGAGACCGCGGCGATCGCCGCGGCGCTGGCGGCGGGCGACGTGGCGGCGGTGATCGTGGAGCCGATCGTCGGCCGCGAGGGCATCCTGGTGCCCCCTTCCGGCTGGCTCGCCGCGCTCGCCGAGCTCTGCCGCGGCGCCGGCACGGTGCTCATCGCCGACGAGGTCTTCACCGGCTTCGGCCGCACCGGCGCGCTCTTCGCGGTCGAGGCGGAGGGGGTGCGCCCGGACCTGCTCTGCTGCGGCAAGGCGCTCGGCGGCGGCCTGCCGCTCGCCGCCGTGCTCGGACGCCGCGACCTCTTGCGCGCCTGGGAGACGCCCGGCGAGGCGTTGCACACCTCGACGTTTCTCGCCAATCCGCTCGCTTGCGCCGCCGCCCTCGCGGTGCTCGATGCCCTGGAGCGCGAGCGCCTCGTGGAGCGCGCCGCCCGGCTGGCCCCGCAGGTGGCGCAGCGCCTCGCCACCTGGCCCGGCCGCTTCCCGGCAGCGGTCGCCGCCGTCCGCGGCCGGGGTCTCCTCTGGGGAGTCGAGCTGACCTCCGCCGAGGCGGCCGGCCGCTGCGCCGCCGCCGCCCTCCAGCGGGGCCTGCTGCTGCTCGCCGGCGGTCCCGAGGGCAAGGTCGCCCAGCTGGTGCCGCCGCTCGTGATCACCGAGGAGCAGCTCGCGGTGGCACTGGCGCTGCTGGAGCAGGCTCTGGGGGAGGTCTGAGGAAGGACAAGAAGGACAACCACGACCCCCGCCCAGCGTGGCCGGTCCTTGGCGACCTTGCCGTCCCTTGGGTCCTTGGGCTTTCAGCGCTACCCTTTCCCCTCATGACCCGCTCCACCTGCAAGATCGCCTTCATCGGCAGCCATGGCGTCGGCAAGACCACGCTCTGCTACGGGCTTGCCGCCCGCCTCAAGACCCGGGACGTCGCGGTGGAAGTGGTGCACGAGGTGGCGCGGCGGTGCCCCCTGCCGATCAACGAGGAGACTTCGGTCGCCGCGCAATCCTGGATTCTGCATGCCCAGATCGCCGAGGAGCTGGTGGCCCTGGCGCGCTATCCGACCGTGATCTGCGACCGCAGCATCCTCGACAACTACGTCTACCTCCTGCTCGCCGCCGGCCGCCAGGAACCCCTGGAGCCGCTGGTGCAGGCGTGGACCGCCGGCTATGACCTGCTGGTGCACGTGCCGGTGATCGAGCAGCCGAGCCCGGACGGCATCCGCTCCGCCGATCCGGCGTTTCAGCTCGCCGTCGAGGACCGTCTGCGCCGCGAGCTCACCGACCGCGGCATCGGCGCCTTGCAGCTCGATCCCGGGAGGCGCTCGTCCTGGCTCGACGTCGTCGAGCGCGAGGTCTTCGCGCGCGGCTTCGGCCCGATCCAGCTCCCCCTGCTGTAGGTCGGGGCGGTTCCGCGCTAAGATGGAGGTGCTTTGAACATACCTGCCCTTTTGCGGCCGTCCGAACTGTTCTCTCATGTCTCGGACGAGCAGCTCGCCCGACTCACCCAATGCGCCTCGGTTCGTTCACTTCCCGAGGAGGCGGTGCTGCTCAAGGAGAGCGAGGTTTCGCGCGACGTCTACCTTCTCCTGGAGGGAGGCGTCCGCATCCAGCGCAAGACGCCTTATGGTCTCTTCGCCCTGGCCCACCTGGAAGCCGGCGCTCTGTTCGGCGAGGCGTCGTTCGTCGACCACCGGCCGCGCTCCGGCGAAGTGATCACCTCCGCACCGTCCGAGCTCCTCGTCTTCGATGCGGAAGCCCTCGACACCGCCCTGCACGACGACCTGCGCCTGCACCTCGCGCTCTCCTGGCTGTTCTGGAAGAGCCTGTCGACCAAGCTGCGGCAGACCAACGAGAACCTCACCTGGTTCTTCCAGACCTCCGGAAAGCCCCCGGTGGAGACCACCTCGCACTTCCAGCCCGGCGGTGACCTCTACATCGACATCGCCACCAAGCGCAAGCTGTTCACCGAGATGAAGCTCTCCAGCCTGGAGATCAACTTCCTCTCCTCCCTGTCGCGCGAGAAGGTCTTCTCCGCGAACCAGATCATCTTCCGCGAAGGGGAGAGCGCGCACGAGATGTACGTCGTGCTCGAAGGGCGGGTGATGATCAGCAAGTTCATCCCCGGCGCCGGCGAGGAGGCTCTCGCCTTCGTCGACCGCGGCGGCTACTTCGGCGAGATGGCGCTGATCGACAATGCGCCCCGCTCGGCCGACGCCAAGGCGCACGAGGACGGCACCGTCATTCTGGCCATCCCGCGCGACGTCCTGGAGGGCATCCTCGACATCCACAAGGTGTCGTCTCTGCGCCTGCTCAACGTCCTCTGCAACCTGGTGGCGAGCCGGCTGCGCGAGATCGACGACAAGATCGTCACCTGGTTCATCCTGGCCGGCGGCTCCGGAATCTCCTGGCCGGCGGCGCAGAAGCGGCCGGGGAAGACGCCGGGCTGAGACACCCCAGGACCTTCCCGACCAGCGACGACAACGCCAACCGGGCCCGCCCGGCGGCATCGAACCATCCCGCCTCCGCCCGCTGGACACCGGCCACTTCGGCACGGTGGACCGCCACCTCCAGGTCCCGGAAGGTGATGCCGTGGCGCACCTCGGCCAGCCGCGGCCCCAGGGTCCACGCACCTCCATAGCGCGCCGCGAGGGCCGGCTCGGCCGGCCCCCCGCTCTCCGCCTCCGCCCAGGGCAGCTCCCAGGTCCCGGCGAGCAGGGCACTGTCCTCGGCCCGCCGGAAGAGGAGGACCTCCGCGCCCCGCTCCACCACCGCCACCAGCAGACGCCGCTTCTCGGTCGCCCGCTTCGGTTTCGCCACCGGATAGCTCTCGGCGGTTCCGGCCGTTCCGGCGCGGCAGCCGGCCGCCAGCGGACACAGCAGGCACTTCGGCCGCCGCGGCAGGCACAGCGTGGCGCCCAGCTCCATCAGCGCCTGGTTGCCATCCCCCGGCCGCGATGGATCGAGCAAGGCGGCGCCTTCATCCAGAAGCCGGCGCCGCGCCGTGCTCACCTTCGGGCTGTCGGCCAGGGCCAGCCGGCGGGACAGCACCCGCTCCACGTTGCCGTCGAGCACCGGCGTCACCACCCCGAACGCGATGCTCGCCACCGCCGCCGCGGTGTAGGGCCCGATGCCGGGCAACGCCAACCATCCCTCCAGAGTGCGCGGAAACGCCCCGGCAGCCACCACCTCCCGCGCCGCCGCGTGGAGCTGGCGTGCCCGCCGGTAGTAGCCCAGCCCCGACCACAGGGCCAACACCTCCTCCACCCCGGCCGCCGCCAGCTCCTCCACTGTGGGAAACCGGGACAGGAAGCGCTCCCAATAAGGGATCACCACCTCGACGCGGGTCTGTTGCAGCATGATCTCGGAGAGCCAGATGGCATAGGGGTCCCGGCGGCGGCGCCACGGCAGGTCGCGGGCGTGCCGGTCGAACCAGGCGAGCAGCTCACGGGGGGGGGAAGAGGCCGGCGAAACCATCGCGCCATTCTATCCATGCCGGGCCAATTTGGCGGTCCAGAACGGCGTTATATGTCTCAGCGTCTATGCTTCGCCAGGCCGGTACGCCTCCCGCCTTGAACGCGAGGGGAGGGTTCGGGGGGGAGTCCCATCTCTCCGGTTGGCTTTTTTGGCTTTACCCCTGTGCAGGGGATTCTGGAAGATTCTAGAAGGTGAGGCCGAAGCCTCGTTTGGGGTGGGATCGTTGTTGGCGGGTCCGGGACGTTCCCCCTCGTTTCATCTCTGCCTCTCCAACTCTGCAACCGTTGTGCCAGGAGTTTCTCCGGGTTTCTCCGGAGCCACGGGGGCGAACCGTCCTCCGGCAAGGACACCGGCCTTCCCCTCGCCCTCCGTCTGCGCCAAAAGAAAAACTCCCAGCCCTAGGGCTGGGAGTGAGCGAGGGGGGGACCGTCTCTCCGGTTGGCTTTTAAGGATTCACCCCTGGATCAGGGGAATGTCGGTGAGTCTTTTTGAGGATGAGATCGGTGATCTCGTTGGTGGTGGGTTGGTGGTGGTAGGCGATCCGTTGTCCCCTCGGAATCTTCGTTCGCTGGCCTCCTCCCTCTGCATGTGCCGTGCCAGGCCGCCGCCCGGGCTCCATCGGATTCGGTACCGCGCCGTAAGTCCTTCTTTTTCTGTTGGTTCAACCTTTCGCCCGCAGCGGGCGAGCCCAGGGGCCCGACCGTGGTTCCTTCAGCCGGTGCGCCGTTCCGGCACCGCTGTGCCGTCCTGACGCCGAGACCGCCGCCACCCCAAAAAAGAAACGGGAGCCTCTGGGGCTCCCGGTTCGATGAGCGTAGGGGGAAGGCTGTTCAGTGGGTGGGGCGGTTGGGAGAGGTTCTGATCCCCTGGAGAGGGGTGAAGGGATATCATCAAGTGATGAGACCTCGAAAGATCTCGGTTGGAAGGGCTTGCGCTCGGTAGGCGCCTTCCCCCCTTGTCAACGCTCCTAGATGGTACCAACCGCTTGTGCAAGGCCTATGCCGGCGTACGCCCTAATCTGCAACTCGTTGCAACCACGTGGGTTTCGGTTGTCAGGTAAATCCACGAGAGGCGTCCCTCCTCTCCGACTTTGTAGTTCCGTCCGGTTTCCCGTTGTGAATTCTACAAACCGCCCTGGCCGAGGGCTCCCTCCAGGCGTTCCGCTTCTCGGCCCACGGCGCGGGAGATCCGTCCGGCCGCCTGGCAGAGCAGGGTCAGCTCCCTGGCGGAGCCCCCGTCTCCTCCTTCCTGGCCGACGAAGCCGAGGAAGCCCTGGAGGAATCGCAGGTCGGCCAAAGCGGCACCCAGGTGCGAGCGCACCCAGGCGCCTTCGCCTTCCGGCTGCGGCGGAGGGTACGGCGCCTCCAGAATCAAGGCATAGAGGAGCTGCCCCAGCCGGCGCAGCGCGACCTTGTGCTCCGGGTCGGCGAAGTGGACGAGGAAGGTCTCCCGGAAACCCTCGAAGTCTTCCCACTGCGCCGCCTCCGGCCTCAGCTCCGGGAACACCTCCGCGCGCCGTGGCGCAGCCTTCTCGCGCCGCGGCGCAGGTGGGGAACGCCTTCGTTCTCCCTTTCCCTCCGCGGCCTCGGCCGCCCGCGCCGCGGCGGGCGGGGTCCGCGCCGTGGCCGTGACGGCTCGCGCCGTGGCGGGGGGCTTGCCCCCCCCGGC
>DIHE01000175.1:7323-20476 GCA_002420005.1 Holophagales bacterium UBA5704
GTGGCGGGGGTCTTGCCCGCCGCGGCGCGCCTGCGCTGCCGGGGGTGTTGCGGCTCTGCGCCGTGGCGTGGGTCCTCCGCGCCGTGGCGTGCTTCGTTCGTCGGTTCTCTGTCGCCCATGGATGGTTCCTCCAAATGCTCTCCACAGAGTAGGAGCTGCGGCGCGCCGGGTGGTGCCACCCCCTCGATTTGCCGGTTTCCGGCAACGCCTGGGCGATTTTTCGACCTTACGTCCCGGCTTTTCGGCGCCTCCCTCCCTCCCCTCTTGCCACGCGCCTCTGGCGTGTTAGCTTTCTTGCACCGGAGAGGAGATCCATGCCGAAAGCCACCGAGAACCCGACGCCCCCTGAATGTGCCGCCCTGCACGCGATCCGCCGCAAAGTCGGCCGGTGTCTCCCCTTCGTCGCCCGCCGGGCCGGCATCACCCGGAACCTCCTCTCCCAATATGAGAGGACCCGGCCGCCCACGGAGGAGCACCTGGTCGAGATTCTCCGCGTCCTCGACTGGCCGCAGGCGCGGTTCGAGGCGATGGTGGCCGAGCTGAGGGGAGAGGAGCCGCGGCTCTTCCCGTTGCCCCCGGTGGGCCGCTCTCCGGTCGACCCGCTGCCCGCCGAGATGCAGCGGATCGACGGCATCGCCGCGGCCGCCGCCCGGCAGGCCGCCGCCTGGTCGCTGGACACCCTGGTCGGCCAGGTGCGCTGCCGCAAGACCGGCGCCGACCGCGCCACCGCCGCGTTTCTCACCTCCTGGCTGGAGCAGCAGACGCGCCCGCAGCTGATCGTCCGCCACGATCCCAGGATGCACTCCTGGTCCGTGGCGGAGGCGCTGGCCCATCGCAGCACCGAAGCCGCCACCGCCTCGCCGCAGCGCGCTCTGGATCTCGCCGCCCAGGCCTGGTCGGTGGCGGAGCGCGCGCCCTGTTCCGAGGCCTTCCGCCAGGACCTGTTCACCTACCTTCTGCCTTTCGCCGACAATGGTCTGCGCGCCCTTGGCGCCGCGCCGGACACCGCCCGGATGCACGCGGCGGCCGAGGCGCTGCGCGATCCTGCCGCCGCGCCGCTCGCCGCCTGGCGGCTGCTGGACCTCGAAACCTCCGCCTTGCGCGATCAACGCCGGCTCGACGAAGCCCTCGGCCGCAACCACGAAGCTTGGAACCTGGCGCCGCCGGCGGCCCATGGCCGGCTGTTGGTGAGCCGCGCCACCGTGCTGGCCGAGATGGGCCGCCACCAGGACGCGGTCGACGCGCTCGACAAGGCCGAGCCGCTGCTCGACCGCCGCGTGGAGCCACGGCTCGTTCTCTTCCTGCGCTTCAACCGCGCCGCCTCGCACGGCCATCTCCGGGCCTTCGCCGCGGTGGGTGAGGTGCTCCCTTCCTTGCGCAAGAGCGCCGCCGTTCTCGGCGAAACGGCCGTGCTGCGCCGCTGCGGCTGGCTCGAAGCCGCCCTCGCCGCCGACACCGGCCACTGGGGCCACGCCCTGCCGCTCTACAAGAAGGCGATCGGCGCCGCCCTCGGGCAGCAGGCTTTCTGGGAGGCCGGCATGATCTTCCTGGAGCTCGCCTCCGGCCTCTCCGCGCAGGGCAAAACCAGCGAGGCCGCCGATCTCGCGGTCTGTCTCGATCCGATCCTCGACGCGGCGAGCCTCAGTCCCGAAGCCCTCGCCGCGCTGCGCCGGTTCCACACCGAAGCCGGGCACACCTCGATCCCCCGCGGCCTGGCCGCAGAAACGCTGGCTCTCTTCCGCCGGGCGCCCAAGACGGGGCCGCTCCCGGCCCACCTCGCGGCCCTGCCGGAGCTAGCTGCTTTCGCCGCAGCCGGCGCCGCCCTCGGCGCCACAGCCGGGGGGAGGTGCGGCGGCGCCATGGCAGCCACCACTGGGGTCGAGGAGGCAGCCGCCGTCCGGTGCCTCGGAGGCCGGCGAGGCGCCGCCCCACAGGTCGGCCAGCCACTCCACCAGGCGGCTCACCAGGCCGGCGGGCTCGGCGCCGGTGGCAACGCTCCCCGCCAGGGCGGGTGAGGCGAGGACGAAGAGCGCAAGGAAGAAGACGACCCAACGGCGCAGAGCGATGACACGTATCATGAGCAGACTCCTCGGGCCGGCGGTTCCAGGGGCGGCCACTCCTGGCCGCCCGGACCGCCCCGCTCCACGATACAGGTGACCCGATGGCCAAGAAACCCCTCGACGGCTACCCTCCCGCCCTCGCCGGCCGCCTCACCGGCGACGACTTCGCCACCCTGGTCGGCACCCTCATCGGCTGGCGGGGCTGGACCCAGAAGAAGCTCGCCGACGAGGCGCGCCTCTCCTGCCGCACCGTCTACAACTACAAGCAGAAGGTCAAAGCGTTCCCGGCACGCCCCGTGCTGGTCCAGCTGGTCGAGGTGTGCGGCCTCCGGCTCGACATCGTCGACCACTGGCTGCTCCCCTCCATCGTGCTGCAGCGCGAGCTCGAGGCCGCTGCGGTCGATGTCGGCGCCGGCCCGCTGAGCTCCGTCGAGGTGCTGATCCAGCAGCTCCGCCTGCTGCTCACCGAGGGCGCCGCCGGGCTCCTCCCCGCCGAGCCCGTCGAGCCCGTCGAGCCCCGGCCCACCGCGGCCGAACGGGAGGAGGCGCAGATGCTCTGGAGCCACCTCGCCGCCTGCCCGGAGGAGGATCGGCCGTACCTCGTCGAGACCTGCGACAGCTTTCACCGCGTCGCCTTGGCCGAGCTGCTCTGCCACGAGAGCGAGGAGGCGGCGTCCGACCGCGCCGACCAGGCGGCCGCGCTGGCGCAGCTCGCCCTCCAGGTGGCGCGGCTGGCGCCGGGAGACCCGGCCACCCAGAGCCGCGGGGAAGGCTATGCCCTCTTCTTCTGTGCCAACACCACCCGTGTCGGCGGCGAGCTGCCGCCCGCCCGCAGCGGGTTCGAAGACGGCCTCCGCAGCTGGAAGGAGGGCGAGGGGAGCCTGCAGAACCTCGCCGAGTGGCGGGTGCTGGACCTGGAGACCTCCCTGTTGCGCGACGAGCGGGACTTCGAACGGGCGCTCCAGAAGGGGGAGCAGGCCCTCGCGATGGCGCCCGAGGCGGCGGGAAGAATCCTCCTCAAGAAGGCCTCCGTCTATGAGCAGATGGGCGACGGGGAGGCGGCTCTCGCGGCTCTGCGGCAAGCCGAAACCTACGTGGACCGTCAGCGTGAACCCCGGCTTCACCTGATCCAGCGCTTCAACCTGGCCACGACGCTCGTCTCGTTGAACCACCATGAGGACGCGGAGGAGCTTCTGCCGGAGATCCGATCTTTGGCGGCTCGCCTCGAGCTGGCCTCCTACAGCTTGCGTGTTCGCTGGTTGACCGGGCGGATCGATGCGGGGCGCGGCCGTCTGATGTCGGCGCTGGTCCACCTGGAGGAGGTTCGCGCGGTGTTCGCAGACCTGACGTCGCCGTGGGACTGGGCGCTGGTGACGTTGGATCTGGCGGTGGTGCGGCTGCGGCGCGGCGACAAAGAGGAGGTCCGGGATCTGGCGCTCAAGCTGGTCGAGGTCTTCGAGGCCCAGGGCATCCACCGCGAGGCGATGGTGGCGCTTCACCTCTTCTGCGAAGCCGCGGAGCACGAGGCGGCGACGGTCGAATTCGCGGAGAGGCTCGCGGCCTATCTCAGGAAAGCGCAGAGAGATCCGGGCTTGGCGTTCGAGGGGTAGGGGCCGGTCTGCGCCGGGACCCTCACCCCCTGACCCCCTCTCCCACCCGCCCGGGAGAGGGGGAACCGGATGCCGGCTCAGTGGCGCGGCAACCGGCGGCGGGAGAAGAGGTCGGCGGGGGACTCGGCGACGAGGACCCGGCTGGCGAGCTTGACCAGCGGCACCGGCGCCTGGATCGCGGCGACCCGCTGCCGCACGCTCTCCGGAACCTCCCCAAAGCGATCCTCAATGCTGCGCAGAACCGCCCGGCGCATCTGATCGACGGTCCTGGCCACTCCCTTCGCCTCACCTTTGGCTTCCAGCTTCTCCGCCCAGGTCAGTTGCATCTTGTCGATCTCCTTGTTGTCGCTCCGGCTCAGGAGACGCTCGTACTCCGCGGCGTCCTCGCCGGTCAATTGTATATAGCTCTCCATCCAGTTGACCAACAGGTCTTTGTGGAGCCCGGTGCCGGTCCAGTCCCGGACCCGCCGCAGACATTCCACCTTCAGCTGGGCCCGCGACAGAGGACCCGGGTCCATCAAGGCGGCCAGCGCCCAGGCCACCGGCTCCGGACGGGCCAGCCACGGCCCGGCCGGGCACCGCGCCAAGCCAAGGACCCGGTAGCGGAACACCAGGGTCGGCAGGGGCTCGAAGCCTTCTTCCAGGACCCCCATCCCCGCACCCGCCCGGCCACCCCGGAGGTTCACAAGGATCGGCAGCACCGGAAGGTTGTGCCGCTGGCGGATCTGGTTGTAGTACTTCCAGAGCCGCAGGCCCATCCCCGCGCGGGACCGGGCCTCGATCTCCACATGGATCAGCAGGACCTCCGCGCTCCCCTCCACCGGCACCCGGACGAGGAGGTCCACCTCCCGCCGCTCGCCATCAGGCCACTCCGTGCACTGCTCCTTGTCGAGGAAGCTCAGCTCGGCCAGCCGCAAGCGCCCGGCGGAAGCCGGCACCAAAAGAAGAAGGAAATCCGCAAAGAACGCTTCGAGCAACGTCTTGAACAGCCGGTCATGCTTCATCAGCTCACTCTCCGAGGGTTGGGGCACGGCCACAGCCGGCCAATTCACCCCATAGAAAGTCGGAAAGCGAGGGCCGATTCTTGCACTTCTCCCCAAAATCGACCGAAAAAAGTCGGCAGCCGGCTCAGAGGACCCCGGTCCAACGCCCCGTTTTCGCCCTATCATCCACGCCAGGATGGATGGCCTCCGGAGCTCACGGGGTGCTCCAGGAAGCCGGAATCCCGGAGGGAGCCGCCCGGCAGCAAGCGGTCGCAGCAGCCCAGCGCCTCTACCTGGTTCGCGCCTTCGAAGAGCCGGACAAAGTCATCGCGCGGGTCACCCAGAAGGTCGTCGCCATCGTCGCCACCTTTCCCCGCACCCCCGCCGACATCGAACGACGCAATGCAGGACCAGGACGGATTCCTGGAAGCGATCCTCTCGGTGGCCACCGCCGGAAGTCCTGAGGAGCAGGACAGCCGAATGCAGCCGCCCCGGCTCGCCGGCAGCTCTGAGCCCCCTCCGCGCCCCGGAGGGTCGATTTTCCGCCCCTCCCTTGCCGGTTTTCGGCAAATTTTTCACTCCCGGTTCAGAGGGAGAAAGATGCCCTATCCTCGCATCAGGTCGCAGCGAGGACGATGTCAGTTCCTCGGTAGCGGCAACAAAGTCAGCGGCTCGGTCTACGAGAATGGATCTTCCGGTGCCATGCAGGCTCCGGATGTTCGCAGGAGAAGCAACATGAACATGCAGCAGATGGATGTGCAGGACCTCGCCCCGGAGCTCAAGTCGGAACGGGTGCAGAACGGCTTCACGATCACCGAGGAGCCGGGCTGGGTGGAGCTCAAGTCGGAGCGGGTGCAGGACGGGCTCACCGCGGGTGGGTCCGGCGCCATGGTGCACCGGTTTACGTTCAACCAGAGCCGTGACGTGGTCTTCGATCTCAACGCGATCGACGTCCGCGCCACGCTCACCAACCCCGGCAGCCTGAAGGCTGTCTGAGAAAGGAGACCCATCATGGGCAGTGTCACGTCACAAGCCGATGTGTTCCTCGACCTCCAGGGTCTGCTCGACGCGATCGAGAAGAACCCGACGGCGGCGCAGAACCTCACCCAGGAGCGCGAGGTCCTCGCGGAGACGCTCGGCGAGATCCAGACGATCAAGGCGCGCCAGGTCGAGCTCAAGGCTCTGCGGCAGGAGGCGACGCAGCAGCTCACCGCCGCCCTCAAGCGCGGCCGTCATCAGGCGATCGAGATCCGTTCGGTGATTCGGGGGAAGGTGGGCCTGACCAGCGAGCTTCTCGCCCTCTTCGGCATCTCCCCCCTGCGCCCCCGGCAGCGCAAGGCGAAGGTGGTGTATGTCCTGAAGAATGCGAACGGAGGGGCCGCTGGAACCGGGCCGGGTGCCTCGACCCCTCCGTCCTCCAAGCCTGTCGTCTGATCCCTTGAACCCCGGGGGGGTGTGTCGTGAGCCACATCCTCCCGTTTTTTCGGCCCAGAAACCAATCGACATGAGGAGAATACCATGATCCGATCCACTTTTGAACGCCGCCTCCACGAGTGGGAGACTCTGCTGCGCGAAGCGCGGGCCCTCGAGGCCGACCTCACCGGCCTCGCCTCGTTGCGCCGAACCCTCGAGCTCGCCATCTCCCGAACCGCTTCCACCCGTGGTCTGCGGGACGCACTCCAGTCCACCGCCCGCGACCTGAACCGGCGTCTGCGCGATTCCGTCGAGGCCGGCGACAAGGCGGCGGCCGGGCTGCGGCGCGCCGTCGAGAGGATGCATCGGCACCCCGATTCGTTGTAGCCTCCCGTCCCCCTCACCCGATTTCCGGGTGAGGGGGTCTCATCCGGTGAGGGTCTTGCGGGGTTGAATCGCTGTGCTATGATGCCGCAGTCGTAGCTGCCGACTCCGCGGTTCCCAAGCTCCTCACAGAGACGCTGAATTTTCCACAGCCTGCGGAAAATCTGTGGATTTCTGCGCGAGCTTCGTCCGAGGTGCCATGTCTCAGTCCCTCTGGCCGGTCCTTCAGAAACAACTCCAACAGGAGCTCGATCCCGAGGAGTTCGCCACCTGGTTCCTTCCGCTCAAGGTGCTGGACGAGGGGGAGGGGCATCTGTACCTGTTGGCGCCGAACCCGCGGTTCCTGCACACCCTGGAAGAGAGCTATCGGCCGACGGTCGACCGCGCGCTGGCCGCGCTCCCGGGTCCCCGCTTCGAGGTCCATTTCTCCTTGGAGGAGGAGGAGGGGCACGAGCCGCATCCCGGCGAGAATCGCTCGTCGCTCGATCCGAAGTACACCTTCAAGACGTTCGTGGTCGGCAAGTCGAACGAGTTCGCCCATGCCGCGGCGAAGGCGGTGGCGGAGAATCCGTCGCAGAGCTACAACCCGCTCTTCGTCTATGGCGGCGTCGGTCTCGGCAAGACCCACCTGCTGCATGCGATCGGCCATGAGATCGTACGCAGCCGGCCTCACCTGCGGGTCCTCTACCTCGTGGCCGAGCACTTCGTGAACGAGCTGATCAACTCCATCCGCTTCGACCGCATGCCGGCGTTTCGCGAGCGCTACCGCACGATCGACGTGCTGATGATCGACGACGTACAGTTCATCGCCAACAAGGAGCGGACGCAGGAAGAGTTCTTCCACACCTTCAACACGCTCTACACCAGCCAGAAGCAGATCATCCTGTCCTCGGACTCTTCGCCACGCAACATCCCGACGCTGGAGGAGCGGTTGCGCAGCCGGTTCGAGTGGGGGCTGATCGCCGACATCCAGCCGCCGGACCTGGAGACCAAGGTGGCGATCCTGCAGCGCAAGGCCTATCTGGAGCAGGTCGACCTGCCGAACGACGTGGCGGAGCTCATCGCCTACAAGGTGAAGTCGAACATCCGCGAGCTCGAAGGCCTGCTCAACCGGGTCATCGGCTATTCGTCCCTCACCGGCCGGTCGATCTCGACCGAGCTCGCCCGCGACACGCTCAAGGCGATCCTCCCCGACCACGGCAAGGGCCTCGATCCGAACGACGTCATCAAGGCGGTGGCGCGCCAATACGGCCTCAAGCTCACCGAGATCAAGAGCAAGAGCAACTCCCGGCAGGTGGTCTTCCCGCGCAAGATCGCGATGTTCCTGCTGCGCAAGCTCTCCGAGCTGTCCTATCCGGAGATCGGCAAGCTGTTCAACGACAAGCACCACTCGACGGTCATGTACTCCGTGCGGGACATCGAGGACCGGCGGTCCAAGGACGGCGATCTGGACCGGGTCCTCCAGGGTCTGGAGCGCCACTTCGGGTAGGAGGAAAAGCTGTGGAGGGTCTGTGGAAAGCCCCAGGAGCGCACCTGTGGACGAAAGTGCGGAAAATTTTACGCGCCCGTAAAACCCTCCACAGCCGTCCGCAGGCCTTCCACAGCTTCCCCACACCCCTGCGGGCACGGCCAACTTCCTCCGGATCAACCACTTCGAGGGATTTCCGCAGATCCAACAGCGCCTACTACGCCTTCGACTAGGTATGCTATATATTCCCTTCATCTAGACGGAGAAGAGCATGGAGATCCGCCTCAACCGCAAAGAATTCCTTGACGAGCTCAGCCCGATGCAGGGGATCGTCGAGCGCAAGACGACCATACCCGTCCTCTCGCACCTGCTGCTGACCGCCCGCGAGGACAAGCTGCACCTGGCCGCGACCGACCTCGACGTCTCGCTGACGTCCTGGTGCGACGCCGAGGTGAAGCGCGAGGGGGGCATCGCCGTCCAGGCCAAGAAGCTCGTCGAGATCATCCGCTCGCTCACCGGCGAGGAGGTCCTCCTCACCCAGGAGGAGTCGCGGGAGCTGACCATCCGGGCCGGCCGGTCGCGCTTCAAGATCCACGGGCTGTCGCCGGACGACTTCCCGACCCTTCCAGCCGTCGACGACGGAGGCAACGTGCCCATCCCGTTCGCCGACTTCCGCCGGATGATCGGCAAGATCCTGTTCGCCGTCTCCGCCGAGGAGTCGCGGTTCCAGTTGAACGGCGCGCTTCTCAAGCTGAAGGCGGGTGCGGTCGAGATGGTGGCGACCGACGGCCACCGCTTGGCGTTGGTCGAGAGCCGCCTCGAAGGAGGCACCGGAGACGATGCGGTGCTGGTGCCGCGCAAGGCGCTCCAGGAGCTGACCCGGCTCGAAGGAGAAGGCAAGCTCGAGTACCGCCGCGGCGAGCACCACCTGTCGTTCCGCCTCGGCCGCCGCGAGCTGATCTGCCGCATCCTCGAAGGCACCTTTCCCGACTATGAACGGGTGATCGCCAAGGACAACGACAAGAAGCTCCTCTTCGAGCGCAAGACGCTCTCGGAGGCGGTGCAGCGCGTCGCCCTCCTGACCGGCGACCGGGCGCGCGCCGTGCGCCTCCAGTTCGCACCGGAGCAGATGGTCATCTCGGCGGCCAACCCGGACCTGGGCGAGGCCACCGAGGAGGTCGGCTGTGACTACGACGGCCCGGAGTTCAAGGTGGGGATCAATCCCGACTACCTCTCCCACTTCCTCTCCGCCGTGGACACCGAGCGCATCCGCCTGGAGCTCAAGGACGAGAACACGCAGTGCGTGGCCTATCCCTTCGAGGGGCAGGACATCCGCTACCTCTGCGTGATCATGCCCATGCGGATCTGAGGAGGGAGAAAAGCCAAGGACCATAAGGACTTCAGGGACGCCAACGACAGGGTTCGAGTCCTTGAGGTCCTTGGAGTCCTTCTGGTCCTTGGAATGCTCTCCATCCTCTCCACCACCCACTTTCGCAACCTGGAGCCCCTCAAATGGGGCCCGGGTCCCGGCTCGCACCTCCTCCTCGGCGGCAACGGCGCCGGCAAGACGAGCGTGCTCGAAGCCCTCTATGTCGTCGCCACCACCCGCAGCTTCCGCACCTCCCGGCTGGAGGACTGCCTGCGCCATGGAGCCTCGACGTTTCACGTGGAAGCGGAGGTCGAGACCGACCACCGCGCCGGCCTGGAGGTGCGCTGGGTGGACGGCAAGCGGGTCCGCTTCCTGAACGGCAAGGCGTCGAGTCTGGCGGAGCATCTGGCCGTCCTGCCGGTGGTCGCCTGGACCTGGGCGGAGGGGGACGTGCTGGTGGGGGCACCGAGCGCCCGCCGGCGTTTCCTGGACCGCGGCCTGGTCGGCAGCCGCGCCGCCACCCTGGAGATCCTCAACCGTTACCGCGAGGCGTTGACCCACAAGCGCCAGCTCCTGCTGCAAGGGGGTGACGGTCTGGAGGTCTGGAACCACCTCCTCGCCGCCGCCGCCGCCGAAGTGATCCGCCTGCGCCACGCCTACGTGGAACGGTTGCGCGAGGCCCTGGTCCACGTCGTCGCGCAATCCGGCCTCTCCTTTCCACCGATCGAGGCGCGCTACCGCCCGTCCCCGGCGAACGGGCTGGAAGGAGTCGAGGCGATCGCCCTGCACCTGGAGAAAGCGGAGGAGCGGGAGCGGCGGCGCCAGCTTCCGCTGGTGGGACCGCACCGCGACGAGCTGGAGATCCTCTGGGGGGGCCACGACGTCCGCCGTGTCGCCTCCGCCGGCGAACGCAAGGCCCTCTCTCTCCTCCTCCTGGCCGCCCATGGCCGCGCGCTGGAAGCCGCCGGCACCCATCCCGTCTACCTGCTCGACGACGCCGATGCCGAGCTGTCGCCACAGACCCACGCCGCCGTCTGGCGCGTCTTCCAGGGGGTGGAACAGGTGATCGCCACCTCCAATCGGCCGCAGGTCTGGCTCACCCTGGAGGTCGGCAGGGCCTGGGAGATGGAGAAGGGTCGCCTGCGGCCGTTAAGTCCTTGAAAATCAAGAACTAGCGGATTCCACGCAAGGGCCGGATTGTGGTATAATTTGCAGGTTCATCGACCCCGCGCTTCCGAGGGGTCCTTTCCGTGCGAGGACAGAGTGGACAACCCGGTCTTGACGAATCCTGGAACCTATACGGCGGAGAACATCCGGGTCCTCAAGGGCCTGGAGGCGGTGCGCACCCGCCCGGGCATGTACATCGGAGATACGGATGACGCCTCCGGGCTGCATCACATGGTCTTCGAGGTGGTCGACAACTCGATCGACGAGGCGCAGGCCGGCTACTGCTCGGTCATCGACGTGGTCATCCACACGGACAACTCCGTGACGATCGAGGACGACGGGCGCGGCATTCCGGTGGACCTCCACAAGGAGGAGAACCGCTCCGCGGCCGAGGTCATCATGACCGAGCTGCACTCGGGCGGAAAGTTCGACAAGAACTCCTACAAGGTCTCCGGCGGTCTCCACGGCGTCGGCGTCTCGGTGGTCAACGCGCTCTCCGACGTCCTCGAGCTGGAGATCAAGCGCGAAGGGCAGGTGTGGTTTCAGACCTACCGCAAAGGCATCCCCGACGGACCCATCCAGGCGATCGGCACGACGGATCGCACCGGGACCAAGGTCCGTTTCTGGCCCGATCCGGAGATCTTCGCCATCCTGGAGTTCCACTACGACACTCTGGCGCAGCGGCTGCGCGAGCAGTCGTTCCTGAACCGCGGGGTGCACATCCGCCTGCGCGACGAGCGCACCGACAAGGAAGCCGAGTTCGCCTACGCGGGCGGCATCTCCTCCTTCGTCGAGCACCTCAACCGCAACAAGCAGCCGCTCCATCCCGAGCCCATCTACCTGATGGACACGCGCGACGACGGCACCGGGCCGGAGATGGTCGAGGTCGCCCTGCAGTGGAACGACGGCTACCAGGAGCTGATCTACAGCTTCACCAACACGATCAACAACCGCGACGGCGGCACCCACCTGGCCGGCTTCAAGGGCGCGCTGACGCGCACGGTGAACAACTACGCGACCACCTCCGGTCTCGCCAAAGCCCTGAAAGAGAGCCTGACCGGCGACGACATCCGCGAGGGCCTGACCGCGGTCGTCTCGGTGCGCATCAAGGACCCGAAGTTCTCCTCCCAGACCAAGGACAAGCTGGTGTCCTCCGACATCAAGGGCTGGGTCGAGCAGGTGGTCGGCGACCGTCTCGCCACCTTCCTGGAGGAGAACCCGCGCGAGGCGCGGCGGATCATCGAGAAGTGCGTCGAGGCGGCACACGCCCGCGAAGCGGCCCGCAAGGCCCGCGACCTGACGCGGCGCAAGGGCGCCCTGGACTCCTCGAACCTCCCCGGCAAGCTCGCCGACTGCTCGGAGCGCAATCCCGAGCAGGCCGAGCTGTTCCTGGTCGAGGGCGATTCCGCCGGCGGCTCGGCCAAGCAGGGACGGGACCGCCGCTTCCAGGCGATCCTGCCGCTCAAGGGAAAGATCCTGAACGTGGAGCGTGCGCGTTTCGACAAGATGCTGTCCTCGGACGAGATCAAGACGATGATCATCGCCCTCGGGACCGGGATCGGGAAGGACGACTTCGACGTCGCGAAGCTCCGCTACCACAAGCTGATCATCATGTGCGACGCCGACGTCGACGGCAGCCACATCCGGACGCTCATCCTCACCTTCTTCTATCGTCAGATGGAGGAGATCATCCGCCGCGGCTACCTCTACATCGCGCAGCCGCCGCTCTACAAGGTGGCGCACGGCAAGAGCGAAACCTATCTGAAGGACGACCGTGAGTACCAGGCGTTCCTCGTCGAGCGGATCAAGGACGCCTGGGAGCTGGAGATCGGCCGCAACGAAGAAGCCGGCAACCGCCTGACCGGCGCGAAGCTCGCCTTCTTCCTGGAAAAGACGGAGATCTTCCGCCAGACCGTCGAGCGCCTCGTCTCCCGCGGTTTTCCCGCCGAGGCCCTGCGCATCGCGCTGCGCGGCGAGATCCGCGACAAAGCCTCGCTCTCCGATCCCGTGCGCCTGGAAGCGGTGGCGGCGCGCATCGAAGAAGCCGGTTTTCGCGACGTGCAGATCGGTGACGACGCGGAGCACGGCACCCACTTCATCCGATTCACCAGCCGCCGCGACGGCGTCGACCGCGAGGTCCGCATCGACTGGAACCTGTTGACCAGCGGCGAATACCGCTCCCTGGTGAACAACCAGATCGGCATGGAAGCGCTGACCGCGGCGCGGTTCACCTTGATCAAAGGCGATCAGGCCACAGAGTTTCTGAGCCTGGACGAGGCCCTCGACAAGCTCTACGACGGAGCGAAGAAAGGCCTGTCGATCCAGCGCTACAAGGGTCTCGGCGAAATGAATCCCGCGCAGCTCTGGGAGACCACCATGGACCCCACCAAGCGCCGGCTTCTGCGCGTGCAGATCGAGGACGACGTCGAGACCGATCAGATTTTCACCATCCTCATGGGCGACGAAGTCGAGCCCCGGCGCGACTTCATCCAGAGGAATGCGCTGGAAGTGCGGAATCTGGATGTGTAGTGCGTTGAACGAGAGCGAAAAGGTCCATCACGAATGAGCGACAACCAGGACGATCTCCTCCCCTTCGAGCAGCCGATCCCCGTCGACATCGAAGAGGAGATGCGACGCAGTTATCTCGATTACGCGATGAGCGTGATCATCGGCCGCGCGCTGCCCGACGTGCGCGACGG
>DIHE01000082.1 GCA_002420005.1 Holophagales bacterium UBA5704
GCCCTCCCCGACGCCCTCGATCGCGCGCTCCCCTTCCGCCGTACCGCCTACGTGCTCGAACGGGGACCGGACGCCGGGCGGCGCCTTCACTTGATCGACCACGGTGACCCGGCGGCGCGGCCGGTTCTGCTGGTGCATGGCAACCCGACCTGGTGCTACCTCTGGCGCAAGGTGATTCCGCTCCTGCCCGCCTTCCGGTGCGTCGCTCCGGACCTCCTGGGGCTGGGCTTCTCCTCCCGCCTGCCGCGGCTCGACGATCATCAGGTGGACCGGCACGGCGCGGCGATCGCGGAGCTGGTGGAGAGCCTCGATCTGCGCGGGTTGATCCTGGCCGGGCAGGACTGGGGCGGCCCGATCGCGGCACAGGTGGGGCTGCGGCTGCCGGAGCGCGTGGCCGGGCTCGTTCTCGCCAACACCGCCGTTTCGGTCCCGGCCCTGCCGCGGGGCACCTGGTTCCATCGCTTCGCCCGGCTGCCGCTGGTGAGCGATCTCGTCTTCCGCGGCTTCGGCTTCCCGCAGAACGTGCTCCACCGCATCCAGGGGGACAGAAGCTCGATCCGCGGCGAGGTGGCCCGCGCCTACCGCGAGCCTCTGCGCACCTGGGCCGACCGCGTGGCGCCGCTCGCCCTGGCGCGCATGGTGCCCGACGGCCCCGGACACCGCAGCATGGAAGCCCTCCTCGCCGGTGGCGCCTGGGCGACGTCCTTTCCAGGACCGGTCGCCCTGGTCTGGGGCGCGCGCGATCCGATCCTCGGCAAAGCCCTGCGGCGCCATGAGCGCGCCTTCCCAGAGGCCCCGGTCACCCGCACCGAGGCCGGTCACTTTCTGCAGGAAGAAGTCCCCGAGGCCCTGGCCACCGCGATCGAGGACGTGGCACGGCGGGTGGCCAGGGGGTGAAACCCCTTGTTGCGACCCACTGCCTCACCCCCGCAGCGCCCGGTCGAGATCCTCCAGGATGTCGTCCACGGCTTCGATCCCCACCGAGAAGCGCACCAGGCTGTCGCTCAGCCCGGCTTTCTTCCGCTCTTCCGCGTTGAGGCCGGAGTGGCTGGAGAGCGCCGGGCGGGTGATCAGGCTCTCGACGCCGCCCAGGCTGACGGTCTTGCGGGGGATGTGCGTCCTCTCGATGAGCCGCGCCGCCGCTTCGTCACCTCCGTCCAGCTCGAAGCTCACCACGCCGCCGAAGCCGTCGAACAGCTCGCGCGCCCGCTCGTGCCGGGGATGGCTCGGCAGCCCGGGGTAGTTGACCCGGGCCACGCCCGGCGCCGTCGCGAGATAGCCGGCGATCCGCAGCGCGCTCTCGTTCTGGTGGCGCACCCGCAGGGCGAGCGTCTTCATCCCCCGGTGCAGCAGGAAACAGGCGTGCGGATCGAGCGAGCCGCCGAGGTGGTTGACCTTGTGGCGCACCTGCTCCACCAGGTCCGCGCGGCCGATCACCGCGCCGGCCACGATGTCCGAATGGCCGTTCAGATATTTGGTGCAGCTGTGCAAGGAGAGGTCGTAGCCGTGCTCGGCGGGCCGGAAGTTGACCGGCGTGGCGAAGGTGTTGTCGATCAGCGAGACCAGACCGTGCTCACGGGCGAAGGCCGCGACGGCTTGCAGGTCCACGACTTCCAGGAGCGGATTGGTCATCGTCTCGACGTAGATCGCCCGGGTGTTCGCGCGCAGATGCACCGCCCACGTCTCCGGCTTGTCCGCGTCGATGAAGGTGCAGGTGATGCCGTACCCGGCCAGGTCCTGGGTGATGACGTCGTGGGTGCCGCCATAGAGCGAGGCATGGGCCAGGAGGTGGTCCCCGGCGGCGAGGACGGTGAGCAGGCTGGTGGTGATCGCCGCCATGCCGCTCGCCGTGGCCAGCGCCGCTTCGGCGTTCTCCAGGATCGCCAGCTTGGCGTGGAGCACCGTGTGATTGGGCGTGTTGTTGAGCCGGATGTACTGGATGTCGTGGTAGTTGGTGGCTCCGCCCTCATAGAGGGTGGACTGGAACACCGGCATCGCCACCGACCCGGCGATGCGGGGCTCCGGCTCACCGGCGTGAATCAGCTTCGTATCGATCCTGGCCATGGAGGGGAATTGTAGCGGCATCCACCGCCCTATACTTCGCCGGCATGGCGACGACGACCTCCACGCCTCGAGAACACCACCGCGGGAAGCATCAACGAGATCTACGTGACCACCTCGATCCCGCCCACCGGCCCGCCGTTGCGATGAGACCCGCTCCTCGTCCGCCCTCCGCGGCCTTCGCCCTCGTCCTGTTCGGCCTGCTCCTCGCCGTGTCGCTCGCCTGGTCGGCCGGGCGCGCGGCGCGGCGGATCGGCCAGGCCTGGGTCCATGCCGGCGAGTCGCGGCTGGAGGAACGTTCACGGCATTTCGGCCCCGCCTACGCCCTGGCGATCGAGGAGATCCGGCGGACCATCCCGCCCGACGGGGTGTATGCCCTGGTCGATGCCGACGCGGACGAGAAAGGCGGCGTGCTCTGGGTGCGCTTCGACCTGGCGCCGCGGCGGGCCACCTATCTCGGGTTTCTCCACGATCTGAACCGCCCGCGCACCGTCCGCCAACGGCTGGTGCGCGACGCGCGCTGGGTGATCGTCGCCTCGGCCGAGCGCCCGCCGGTCCTGTATGAGCGCCAGGCGTTTCTCGCCGAGCTGCACGCCGGGAGGGTGCGGTGAACGGCCTCCTCCCCAGCCTGGGCGCAGTGGCTCTGTTCCTCGCCGCCGGGCTCGGTCTCGCCGAGCTGGTGCCCTCCATCCGCCGGCTCCCGTGGCTGTGCCGGCTCGGTTGGGCCTATCTGCTCGGGCTCGCCGGTCTCGCCGGGACGCTCTACGCCCTGTCGCATGTCTGCGGTGTGCCGCTGCGCCGTCCGGCGATCCTGGCGACCACCGCGGCTCTGATCGCGCTGGGACTCTTCGCTCGCTGGTGGCACGGCCGGCGCCCGGCCGTGCCACGCCGCCCTCTCTCCGGCTGGATCGAGATCGGCGGGACGGCCCTGCTCGCGTTCATCGGCCTGGGCCTGTTCGCCGACGCGGTCACCGACCCGGTGACCGGCTGGGATGCGCGGATGACCTGGGGGGTGCAGGCGCTCTGGGTGCAGGACGCGGGGACGGTCGACGCTCCGGTCCTGCAGCGGCGCAATCTCTACGTCAACCACCCGCGCTATCCGCTGCTCCTGCCGGTGGCCCAGGTCGCGGTTCTGGAGGCGTTCGACGTGCCGCCGGATCTCCACGCCTGGCGGACGCTGTACACCACCTGCTTCGCGGCGTTCCTGGCGATCCTCTGGGAGGCGGGCCGGCGGTGGGCCGGGCGGCGGCCGGCGCTCTGCGCCGCGCTCGCCGCCGCAGGGGTTCCGGCTCTGACGTTCTTCGAAGACAGCGGCGCGGCGAGCGGCTACAGCGACCTCCCGTTGGGCTGCTTCTACGGCGCCGGGCTGCTGCTCCTGCTCACCGGCCGCCGCCGCATCGGCGACGCCCTCGGCGCCGGCCTGCTCCTCGCCGGCGCCGCGCTGACCAAGAACGAGGGCGCTCTGCTCGCCGTCGGCGCCCTCGGCCTCGCCGCCGCCCTGGCCTTCGCGCTTCGGCGGCGCCGGCGCCTGCTCCTTCGGGTTGCCGCGGCGGCGCTGCCGGTGGTCCTCGCGCTGCTGCTGCTCGCCTCCTGGCGCGCCGGGATTCCCAACCGTCAGGACGAGCGCTATGACCTCCTCGTGGCCACGGAAGCGGCCTGGTCCGGCGCGATCACCCGCATCCCCCACCTCGCCGCGCTGGCCGTGCAGCAGATGATCCGGTTCGACCACTGGACGTTGTTCTGGATCGCCGTCCCGGTGGTCTTCGGCGTCGGACGCCACGGATGGCGCGGGCGGCGGGCGCCCCTCGCCCTGGCGCTCGCCGCGGCAGCCCTGGCCCCACCGGGGATCGGCTGGGGAGCCTACTTGATCCACCCTCACCCGGACACGCTGGTCCCGGTGACCTGGACGCGGTTTCTGATCCAGGGCTCGCTGCCTCTCTTCGTGCTGCTGGCTCTGGCGTTGCGCGGGGTGTTGGGGAGAGAGAGCCAGGGACCCTGAGGACACCAAGGACGACAAGAACGAAAGCAACGACCTTGGTGTCCTCTGCGTCCTTTCCGATAAACTGACCCCAAGACTCAACTGTGACCATGGATGCCGCCACCGAAGGCCGCTTGCTGCGGCTCGCCATCGCCAAGCAGCTCTTCACCTGGGAGGACCTGGACCGGGCCGCGGAAGCGGTCCCCGAGGGAGAGGAAACCGGCGTACGGCCCTGGCTGCAGCTGGTCCTCGACGCCGGGCTTCTCACTCCGGCCCAGGTGGAGAGCTTGCAGGCCGAGCTCACCCCCGACAGCCCACCGGGGGGAGGCGCCGGGTTCTCTCCCGAGCACCGGTTCCTCGCCGGCTGGCCGCGCTACCGGGTCGAGCGCCTGCTCGGCTCCGGTGGCATGGGGACCGTCTTTCTCGCCTTCGATCCCTCGCTCGATCGCCGCGTCGCCTTGAAGCTCCTGCATCGCAACGCGCCGGAGCAGACCGCCCGCTTTCTGCGCGAGGCGCGCGCCCAGGCGCGCGTCGAGCACCCCAACATCTGCCAGGTCCACGAGGTCGGCGAGGTCGAAGGGCGCCCCTACATCGCCATGCAGCACATCGAGGGCAAGAGCCTGGCCGAGCTGCGCGGAGAGCTCACCCCCGAGGCCACCGTCCGCCTCGTCCGCGAAGTGGCCCAGGCCATCCACGCCGCCCACAAGACCGGCCTCATCCACCGCGACCTGAAACCGGCCAACATCCTGGTGGCCGGCGGCGACGACGGCGACCTCCAGCCCTACGTGGTCGACTTCGGCCTGGCGCGCGACCAGGGCGACACCGCGGTCAGCGCTTCCGGCGTGATCAGCGGCACCCCGTCGTACCTGTCACCGGAGCAGGCCCAAGGCACCCTGCTCGACCGGCGCAGCGACGTCTACAGCCTCGGCGTGATCCTCTACGAGATGCTGGCCGGCGAGCCGCCGTTCCAGGGGGGCAACCCGGTCCACGTCGTGGTCCGTGTCCTGCAGGAGGACGCCGTCCCGCTGCGCAAGGTCGTGCCGTCGATCCCGCGCGACCTGGAGACGATCGTCACCAAGTGCCTGGAGAAAGACCCGGCGCGGCGCTACGACTCGGCGCGCGCGCTGGCGGACGATCTCGGCCGCTGGCTGGAAGGTGAGCCGATCGCCGCACGCCCGGCCGGCTGGCTCTACCGCGCCGGCAAACGCCTGCGCAAGCACCGGCTGCTGGCCACCGTCTCGGCGGTGTCCTGTCTCGCGCTGCTGTTCGCCGGCGCCCTGGTCGTGTGGACCCGCTGGGAGGCCCGCGAGCGTGCCGCCCTGGCCCAGCGCTTCGGCCAGCGGGTCGAAGAGATGCTCTCGCACATGCGGTACGCGGCCTTCCTGCCGCGGCACGACATGCGGCCGGCCAAAGAGGAGCTGCGCCGCGAGCTCGACGAGATCCATCGCGAGATGCTGCAGCTCGGCCCGCTCGCCGAAGGCCCGGGGCACTCCGCCCTCGGTCAGGGCTTCCTCGCCCTGGGCCGCTACGAAGTGGCCCAGGGCCATCTCGAACGTGCATGGAAGGCCGGCGAGCAGCAACCCGAGGAGGCGGCGGCGCTCGCCCGCACCCTCGAAGCGCTGCGCGAGAAGGCCCTCCTCGAAGCCTCCCGCAACCGCGCCCCGGAAGCGCGCGAGGCTCTGGAGGAAGAGCTCGACGCGACCTTCCGCCAACCGGCGCTCGCCTACCTGCGGCAGGCTCTGCGGCACGAGGCACATCCGGAGCCCTACCTGGAGGCCCTCCTCGCCTTCTATGAGAAGCGCTACGACGACGCCGTCGCCCAGGCGCGCGAGTCCCTTCGCCAGACTCCTTGGTTCTACGAGGCCGGCCAGCTCGAAGCGGAGGTCTGGAAAGAGCGGGCCGAAAAAGCGGACCTGCAGGGAGACGGCGAGCAGAGCCTCGCCTTCTGGAACCGGGCGGGCGAGGTCCACCGGCGCCTGCTCGCGGCGGTCCCGAGCGACCTCGCGCTCAATGCCGGCGCGTGCCTGCGCCAGGTGCGCCAGCTCTCCTTGATCCGCGGCACCCACGGCGATACCGGCCCCGCCGAGGAGGACACCTTGCGCGCCTGCAACCGCGCCCTGGAGATCGATCCGGAGCGCAGCGATCTGCTGTTCTCCAAAGCCACGGCCTGGTGGGTGCGGGGCGACCGCGAAAGCCGGCGCGGCGTCGACCCGCTCCCCTCTCTGGAAACCTCGATCCGGCTGTCGCGGCGTGCGCTCGCGCTCGATGGCACCCAAGCCGGCGCCTGGAAGACGCTCGCCATCGCCTGGCGCCTGCGCGGCCAGTGGGAGGTCGGCCGCGGCGTCGATCCCGCCCCGGCCCTGCAACGGTCCCTGGAGGCCTCCCGGCGCGCCGTCGAGCTGCAGCCCGACGTCGCAGACCACCACGCCGAGCTCGGCCTGGCGTACAGCGTGCTGGCGAACGACCACGGCCGGCGCGGCCTCGATCCCCGGCCCACCTTGCAGAAAGCCGTGGCGAGCTACCGGCGCGCGCTGGAGATCAACCCTCGACGCCTGCCCGCCCGCATCAACCTGGGAACCACCTGGAACTGGATCGCCGAAGCGCGCATCGCCCGCGGCGAGGATCCCTCCGAGGCCCTGGCCCGGGCCACCGAGGCGTTCGACCTGGCGGCGCGCCAACGGCCGAACCTGGTCTCGATCCACAACAACCTGGGTAACACCTGGCTGACCCTCGCCGAGTACCAGATCGCCCGCGGCGTCGATGCCGGCCCTGCGCTCGACCGCGCCACCGCGAGCTACCGCCGGACGCTCGAGCTGCAGCCCGACTACACCTACGGTGCCTACAACCTCGCCGTCACCGCCAAAGACCGCGCGCTCGCCCTCTTCCTCGCCGGCCGGGACCCTGCGCCGGCCCTGGCCGCGGCCCAGGCGCATGTGGACGCGGCGCTCCAGGTCAACCCGACGGATGCCGACAACTTCCTGGAGCGTGGACGCCTGGAGGTGCTCGCCGCCCGCCAGGCCCTGCGCCGGAGGAAGAACGCCGCAGCGGACCTCGACCGGGCGGACGCGGCGCTCGACCGGGCCGAGGCGCTCAACCCCGGCGCCCCGGAGATCTTCCAGGCCCAGGCCGAGTCCGCGCTGTACCGGGCGGAACATGCGCTCGCCACGAGAAGCCGGCCGGAACCCGCCATCCGGCGCGGCCTGGACCGCCTGGCCCGGGCGTTGGCCATCCGTCCCGAGGACGCCCGGGCCTTCGCCCTTCAGGGAGCGCTCTGGGAGCTCACCGCCCGTGCCACCACCGCCCCCGCCGAGCGCGCCGCCGCCCGCGCCCGGGCCGTGGAGCTCCTCACCGCGGCACTCCGCGCCAACCCGCTGTTGCAGCGCGAGGTCGATCCCGTCCTGCAGCGGGCCGGCGGTCTCAACTCGCCGGGTTGACCGGCCGCCGCCGATCCGCCTCCCGCCGCCGAACCGCGTCCACCATCTCGTTGAAAGCGGTCTCCAGGTCCGTGAGGTGCCGGTCGTTCTGCCGGAAGCGCAGCGGCCGGTCATAGCGCCCCTCCTTGACCTCACCGCAGGCCCGCAGCAAGGCGACGATCGGCCCGGCCAGCCGGTGGGTGGTGAACACCGCGAGCGCCCCCATGCCCACGATCACGCAAACGGTCTGAATCGTCAGCACGAGAAGCAGGCGCGACCGCCCCTCGTCGCCAACCCGGTCGGCCAAGCCCAGATACGAAGCCAGGGCGAACACCACCAGCGTGGCGACACAGACCAACAACCAGAGACCCGTAAACCGGGGGACGTACCGGAGGGTATGGCGGACACCAGTCCCCCGCACACCTTGCAAGTCGATCATCGCCGATTCTCCTCGGAGAGAAGGGATTCGAAAATTGCAATGAGTGTACCGGGAGAGATCCGGCACCGCAACCCCGTTCTCGTCCATCTCGTCCACGAAACCCCGTTGACATCCGGAACGAAGGACGGTAACTTAACACCGTTAACGGAAGGAGCGCCGTTTGGGTATCAAGGAACGAAGGGAACGGGAGAAGGCGGAGATCCGGGAGAAGATCCTCGAAGCGGCTCGGGAGCTGTTCGTCAGCGAAGGGTACGAGGCGGTCTCGATGCGCAAGATCGCCGACAAGATCGAGTACTCCCCCACCGCCATCTACTTGCATTTCAAGGACAAAGAAGCGGTCCTGCGTGAGCTCTGCGAGTCGGACTTCTACTCCCTCGCCCAGGAGTTTCACCAGATCGCCCGCCTCGCAGACCCGGTCGAGCGGCTGCAGGAGACCGGCGTCGCCTATGCCCGGTTCGCGCTCAGCCACCCCAACCACTACCGGCTGATGTTCATGACGCCGCATCCGGTCGCCCCCGACGAGGAGACGCGGATCGAGCGCGGCAACCCGGAAGAGGACGCCTATGCCTTCCTCAAGTGGACGATCGGCGAGGTCGTGGCGGCCGGTCTCGTCCGCCCCGGCTTCGAGGACGTGGAGAGCCTCGCCCAGACGTTCTGGGCCGGCATGCACGGCGTCGTCTCGCTGCAGATCGCCAAGTGCAACGACGACTGGGTGGACTGGCGGCCGACCGAAGAGCGCCTCCGCCTGATGAACGAAGCCCTGCTGCGCGGCATGCTGCGCGAAGCCACCGAAGGAGAGGTCCATGGTTGATCTCGCCCGCAAGAACCTGCTGCACGACAAGCTGCGGTTCCTCATCACCGTCTCCGGCGTCGCGTTCGCGGTGACCCTCGTCTTCGTCCAGGTGGGCCTGCTCGCCGGCCTTCTCGACAACGCCTCGATCACCATCGAGCACCTGAAGGCCGACCTCTGGGTGACGCCGCACAACACGCCGAACATCGATTTCGCCCAGACCTTCTCGGACACCGCCGTGCAGCGCGTCCGTTCGATCCCCGGCGTCGCCCGGGCGGACAACCTGATCGTCTGGTTCATGAACGTCTCGCTCCCCACCGGCGCCAAGGAGGGCATCCTGGTCTATGCCCTCGAAGACTTCCGGCGCTGGAACCTGCCCTGGAACGTCGTCGAGGGCAACCTGACCGATCTGCGGCGGGGCGACTACTTCTTTCTCGACCGCTCGGCGCGCAAGCGTTTCGGAGAGTTCGCGCCCGGCGACTACCGCGAGGTCCTCGGGCGCCGCCTGAAGATCATCGGCAGCACGCGCGACGCCCTCTCCTTCAGCACCACGCCGGTGGCCTTCATGGACCTGCGCACCGCGCAGAGCCTGTCGCCGGACGAGCTGGCCGGCAACACCACCTACATCCTGGTCGACCTCCCGGACGGCGCCACGGCGCAGCAGATCGCCGCCGTCCGCGCCGAGATCCAGCGCCGGCTGCCTTACAACGACGTCTATGACAAAGCCGAGTGGGCCGACCGGTCGCGCCGCTACTGGCTGGAGAGCACCGGCCTCGGGCTCAACCTGGTGATGACCATCTTCCTCGGCTGCCTGGTGGGCGTGGTGGTGGTGGCGCAGACCCTCTACGCCTCGACCATGGAGCACCTCAAGGAGTTCGGCACGGTCAAGGCGATCGGCGGCAGCAACTTCGACATCTACAAGATCCTCGGCAAACAGGCGACGATCGCGGCGATCACCGGCTTCCTCCTCGGCGGCACCATGACCTGGTTCCTGCGCCCGGCCATGGCCAGCATCGATCTCAAGCTGATCATCGCGCCACCGCTCGCCGTCACCGTCGGGATCGGCACGATCGTGCTCTGCCTCGCCGCCGCGATGATCTCGTTCCGCAAGGTCGCCTCGATCGATCCGGCCCTCGTCTTCCGTGGATGAACCTCTCTTTCAGGAGCCATCGCCATGAGTGTGTTGCAGGCCCATGACATCACCAAGGTCTTCCGCGAAGGGCGGGAAACGGTGTCGGTGTTGAACGGTGCCTCGCTGCAGGTGGAACGCGGCGAGGTGGTGACGCTGGAAGGCCCGTCCGGCTCGGGCAAGACGACGTTTCTCTCGATCCTCGGCTGCATCCTCACCCCGACCAGCGGACGGGTGGTCGTCGACGGCAACGAGGTCGATCCGCGGCGGGCCGACCGCCTGCCGGAGATCCGCAGACGTTCGATCGGCTTCGTCTTCCAGCAGTTCAATCTGTTTCCGGCACTGACCGCGCTCGAAAACGTGGAATATGCCCTGAACATCAAAGGCAAGCGCGGGCGTGAGGCGCGCACCGAGGCCGAGCGGGTCCTCCAGTCGGTGGGCCTGGGCGATCGCCTGGGCTTTCTCCCCCGCGACTTGTCCGGCGGCCAGAAGCAGCGCATCGCGATCGCCCGCGCCCTGGCCGGGGATCCCGCCGTGGTGCTCGCCGACGAGCCGACCGCAAACCTCGACTCGCAGGTCGGCACGCAGGTCCTCGGCATGTTCCGCGACCTGGCCAAGCGCGAGAACCGCGCGCTGGTCATCGTCACCCACGACCCGAAAGTCCGGTCGATCGCCGACCGGGTGATCCAGATTCAGGACGGCCGCATCGCGGCGTGAAGGAATAGAAAATGATCCACCTGTCCAGCCTCGTCAAGAAGTCCGTGCTCCCGGTGTCCGGCCTGGTGTTGACCCTCGCCCTGATCTGGCAGGCCCGTGGTGGCGAGAAGCCGGGAATCCCCTTCCTGGACCAGCTCGGTGCCACGCCGGCCGCCGCCTCGCAGGAGAAGAGCGTTCCGGAGCAATCCACCGGTCTGGATCGCGTCGTCGCCGAAGGCCGGATGGTGGCCTACCCCGGCGCCGAGGTGGAAGTGGCCGCCGACTTCCCGGGGACGCTGGTGCGCGTCCTGGTCCGGGAGAAGGACGAGGTCCGCCAGGGGCAGCTCCTGGCCGAGATCAAGGCGGACGACCTGCGCGCCGAGATCGTCGAAGCGCGCGCCCGGATCGTCGAAGCCGAAGCCGACATCCGCTTCGCCGACGTGGACGCCGCCCGCGCCGACCGGCTGCTCGCCGAGAAGGTGGGCACCCCCGACGCCGTGGACCGCGCGCGCCGCAACCGCGAAGCCGCCTACGCCCGCCGCGAGACCGCCGTCGCCTCCGTCGCCCGCCTGGAGGCGGTGCTCGCCAAGACCCGCATCGTGGCGCCGATCGGCGGCGTGGTCGTGACCCGCTTCGCCGACGCCGGCGAAAGGGTGGAGGCGGGAGCGCCTCTCGTGACCCTGGCGAATCTCAAGAAAACCCGCATCGAAGCCGAGGTCGACGAGTTCGACGCCGGCCGCGTGCGCCTCGGCTCCAAGGTCAACGTCTCCGCCGAAGGCTTCACCGGCAAGACCTGGCAAGGCACGGTCGAGGAGATCCCCGACGCCGTCGTCTCGCGCCGCCTGAAGCCGCAAGACCCCGGCCGCCCCTCCGACACCCGGGTGCTCCTGGTCAAGATCGCCCTCGCCGAGCCGACACCGCTCAAGCTCGGCCAGCGGGTGGAGATTTCGATCGAGTGAGGGAGCGCCAGTTCGAGATTCTAGGAGAGGCTCTCGCTCCTCGAACAGCCGGAGAGCGACCGATGACCGCATGCAGGCACCTTTCTGCTACACTGCCTGCATGAGCAGGCAACTCACCATCCGCGGCGTTCCCGACGAAGTTGGGCGACGCTTGGAGGGCTTGAGCCGGTCGCGCGGCCAAAGCCTCAACGCAACGGTGCTCGCGATCCTTGAGGCCTCCGTGGGCGTAGCGGAGCGGCGGCAAAGGCTCGCCCGCTATGCAACCTGGACTCCGGAAGACTTGGAGGAGTTCACCGAATCTCTCGCGGCACAGCGGACCACGGATGACCCCCTCTGGCGTTGAAGCGGCGACCCGGCTGGTTCTTGATACGTCCGCCTACTCCCAGTTTCGGGCGGGTCATCCGCGCGTGCTTGACTTCATCGCTTTGGCGGAGCTCGTGATCCTGCCGACCATCGTCCTCGGCGAGCTGGAGGCCGGCTTCCAGCTCGGCAGCCGCGAGAGGGAGAACCGCACCCTCCTCGCGGAGTTTCTCGCCGAGCCTTTCGTCTCGATCCTGCAGGTGACGCCGTCTGTCGCCCGTCACTACGGCAGGTTGTTTGCCGAGCTGCGGAGAGCCGGGACTCCCATCCCTCTCAATGACATCTGGATTGCCGCAGCCACCCTCGATTGCGGTGGGCACCTGCTCACTTTTGACGGGCACTTCGACGATCTTCCTTCCGTCGATCGCACCGTCCTCCCCGTCCCTGCCCGGCACCCCCGCCGGCCGAAGTAAACACCGCCGAATCAGTGCCCGGCCCTTCCCGGAGCGCCAAGGACGTGGACTTTGCCGTCCCCCAGGCCAGCCTCCCGGCCATCCTCGAAGTCCTCCAGCAGACCGGCGCCGAGGTGTTGCCGCTCACGATCGGCGGCGTCCACGCCCGCGTCGCACAGCAGGGAATCCGTACCGATTTCATCGATCGCTCCGCGAGGAGTGGGGTGATTTGCAGCCTCTCTATCTCGACGCGATCCGCGCCGCCGAAGCGCAGGACGAGTGCTGGACGACAACAAGGTGGTGGGGCACGTCCAGTTCTTCGATGAGACCTTCCTGGCCGCGTTGAACGTGGTGGACGCGCTGGTCTCGCTGCCCGCCGATCTCGCCTGGGTGCTCGACGCGGCCGG
>DIHE01000014.1:0-2293 GCA_002420005.1 Holophagales bacterium UBA5704
CGCCGGCGCCGCCGAACAGACCGGCCTTGCCGCCGCGGACCAGCGGGCAGAGGAGGTCGATGACCTTGATGCCCGTCTCGAACAGCTCGGTTTTCGACGAGAGCTGGTCGAACTCGGGCGGCGGGCTGTGGATCGGCCGGCGGGCCTCGGTGGTCACCGGGCCGCGGGCGTCGATCGGCTCGCCGACCAGGTTGAACACGCGGCCGAGCGTCTCGATGCCGACCGGCACGCTGATCGGCGCGCCGGTGTCCAGGATGTCCGCGCCGCGCTGCAGGCCGTCGGTGGAGCCCAGGGCCACGGCGCGGACGCGCCCGCCGCCCAGATGCTGCGCCACCTCGCACCACAAGGTCTCCTGGAACGTCTCGCCGAGCACCGTGCGGGTGACCTCGACGCGGAGAGCGTTATAGATCCCCGGCAGCTTGTCCTCGGCGAAATGCGCGTCGAGGGTGGAGCCGATGACCTGCGTGATCTTTCCGTAGTTGCCGTTTTCCATCGTATTTCCTCTCAGAACGATCAGGACAGGGCGTTGGCGCCGCCCACGATGTCCAGGAGCTCCATGGTGATCTGGGTCTGCCGGGCTCGGTTGTACTCCCGGGTCAGGGATTTGATCATGTCGGCGGCGGCGTCGGTGGCGGCCTTCATGGCCACCATGCGCGCCACCTGCTCGGAGACGGTCGCATCGTTGAAGGCCTGGAAGAGCCGCACCCGCACGGTCGCCGGGAGCAGCTCGTCGAGGAGCTGCCGGGGATCGGGGGAGAACTCATAGTCCACCGCCCGCGGTTCCACGCCGCCCTCCTCCGTCTGGGTGGAGAGCGGCAAGAGCTGCATCACCGCCGGCCGCTGCACGCCGGCCGAGAAGAACCGCATGTAGGCGACGTGAACCGAGGAGATCTCGCCCCGGATGAAGCGCTCCATCAGACCGTTGGCGATCGGCTCGACCTCGTCGAAACGGGGCTTGTCGCCGATCGTCACCGTCTGCTCGGCCATCGGCCGGCGCAGAAAGCGGAAGAAGGAGACGCCCTTCTTGCCCACCATGTGGACGTCGGTGGCGAGCCCCTCCGCCTGCTGCCGGTCGAGATGCTCGACCGCGGCGCGCAGCACGTTGGCGTTGTAGCCACCGGCGAGGCCACGGTTGCTGGTGAGCACCACCAGGGCGGAGCGGGGGGCGTCGTTGGTCTGGAGCAGCGGGTGCTCGACGCTCCCCGCGGCCCGCGACAGGTCCGCCACCAGCTCCGCGAGCTTCTCCGTGTACGGCTTGGTCGCCATGGCGCGATTGAACGCCGCCTGGAACCGGGCGGTGGCGATGAGCTGCATCGTCCGCGTGATCTTGCGGATGTTGCGCACCGCCTTGCGCCGTTTGACCAGTACTCTGCGATTGGCCATCGTCCGAAGTCCTCCGGTGCCTTTGCGATCAGGCCGTGGCCTTGGCGTGCGTCTTGAAGTCGCGCAGGACCGTGCGGAGCTTCTCCGCCAGTTCCTTCGACAGGTCGCGGGTGCGGTCGAGCTCCTCCAGGATCTCCGGATGCTCGCCCTGGATGTGCTTGAGGAGCGCCGCCTCGAACTTGAGCACCTCGGAGACCGGCAGGTCGTCGAGGAAGCCGTTGGCTCCCGCAAAGATGGAGATGACCTGCTCGTTGACGTGGTAGGGACGGTATTGCGGCTGCTTGAGCAGCTCCACCATCCGCTGGCCGCGGTCGAGCTGGCGCTGCGTCGCCGGATCGAGCTCGGTGCCGAGCTGGGCGAACGCCTCCAGGTCGCGGAAGGCCGCGAGGTCGAGACGCAGCGTGCCGGAGACCCGCTTCATCGACTTGCGCTGCGCGTTGCCGCCCACGCGGGAGACCGAGATGCCGACGTTGATGGCGGGACGCACACCGGCGAAGAACAGGTCGGGCTCCAGGTAGATCTGGCCGTCGGTGATCGAGATCACGTTGGTCGGGATGTACGCCGAGACCTCGCCTTCGAGCGTCTCGATGATCGGCAGAGCCGTCATCGAGCCGCCGGTGTCGGGGTAACGGTGCACCTTGTACTTGTCCTTGTCGTCCAGGGTGGCGAGCCAGGCCTCCGCCTTCTCCTTGCCGTGCGGCCGGTGAAACAAGCCGTGCACGTCGTCCGGCCGGTGCTCGGCCGGCGCTTCGAGCCCCTGCGGATGCTTGCGCGCCAGCGAGCGGTCGCGGCTCTCGGCGGGCGTGTCCTTGGGGACGATGCCGAACTCCTCGCGCAGCTTCACGCTGCGCTCCAGGAGGCGGGAGTGGAGGTAGAACACGTCGCCCGGGTAGGCTTCGCGGCCCGGCGG
>DIHE01000014.1:2514-7623 GCA_002420005.1 Holophagales bacterium UBA5704
CGGCCCGGCGGGCGGCGCAGCAGGAGGGACAGCTGGCGGTAGGACTGCGCCTGCTTCGACAGGTCGTCATACACCACCAGGGTCGCCCGGCCCTCGGCATACATGAAGTACTCCGCCATCGCCGCACCCGCGTAGGGGGCGATGTACTGGAGCGGCGAGGCGTCGGAGGCCGAGGCCGAGATGACGATCGTGTAGTCGAGCGCGCCGTGGTCGCGCAGCTTCTCGACCAGGCCGACCACCGTCGATTCCTTCTGGCCGATCGCGACGTAGACACAGATCACGTCGCCGCCCTTCTGATTGAGGATGGCGTCGAGCGCCACCGCCGTCTTGCCGGTCTTGCGGTCGCCGATGATCAGCTCGCGCTGGCCGCGGCCGATCGGAATCATCGCGTCGACCGCCTTGACCCCGGTCTGCAGCGGCTCGTTCACCGGCTGCCGTTCGGCGATGCCGGGCGCCTTGAACTCCAGCGGGCGGCGGTGCGGGGTCTCGATGACCCCCTTGCCGTCGAGCGGACGGCCGAGCGGGTCGACCACGCGGCCGATCAGCGCCGGGCCGCAGGGAACGGACAGCAGCTCGCCGGTACGGCGGACCTCGTCACCTTCGCGGATCTCCAGGTAGTCGCCGAGGACGACCGCGCCCACCGAGTCCTCTTCCAGGTTGAACACCTGGCCGAAGGCGCCGTTCTGGAACTCCAAACGCTCACCGGCCATGGCGCCGGTGAGACCATAAATGCGCGCGATCCCGTCACCCACCTCCAACACCTTGCCGACCTCGGCCAGGTCGATGTCGGTGCGGTAACGACGGATTTCCTCCGTGATGACCGACGCGATTTCGTCGACTTTGAATTTCATGAACGCTCCTTGCTGCTCTATCGGTCTCGCGACTCGGAGATATGCGCAGCGGCTCCGCGGTGGATCTCTTCCGACGCGCGCCGCTCCAGAGCGGCGCCGAGACCCCTGAGGCGCGAAGCCACGCTGGTATCGATCTTGGTGCCGGCGACCTCGACGACGATGCCACCGATCAAGGACGGATCGACCTTCTCGAACAAAGTCGGCTTGCGGCCGGTGAAACGGGCGAGCGATGCGGTGAGCTTGGCGCGCAGGTCCGCGGTCAACGGCACCGCGGTGCGCACCTGCGCATCGACCATGCCCCGCCGGTCGCGCAGCTCCTGCCGGCATGCCTCGGTGATCGCCCGCAGCGAGCCGAGCCGGCCCTTGCGGTGGATGACCTGCAGTGCATCGACCAAAAGGTCGCTGGCGTTGCCCCGGAAAATCTTCTCGATCGTCCGGCCCCGCGCCTCCTTCTCGACCAGGGGGCTGCCGAAGAGCTCCTCGAGCTCCGGATGGCTCGCCAGATAGCCGGAGAGCGCAGTCAGCTCTTCGAGCAGCTCGTCCGCCTGCCCCTTCTCCTCCGCCAGATCCAGAAGGGCCTTGGCATAGAGGCGGCCGAGGCCGAGATTGCGATCAGCTTTCGCCATCGTTCGGCCCCTTTCAGGACACCCGGGGCGACCGGGCGTTCAGCGCGTCGATCGACTCGGCGATCAACCGCTCATGGTCCTGCGCCGTCAGCTCACGGCCGACGATCCGCGTCGCCATCTCGGTCGAGAGCCGCGCGGAGAGGGTGTAGAGCTCCTTCGTCGCCGTGTCGGTGGCGATCTGGATCTCCCGCTTGGCGCGTTCGAGCGTGCGATCCGCCTCCTGGCGCGCCTCGTCCTCGATCCGGCGCTTTTCCACGCCGGCGTCGCGCCGCCCTTCGTCGACGATGGCGCTCGCCTCGGCGCGGGCCGAAGCCAGACGCTCCTCGTACTGCTTCAGGCGCGCCTCCGCCTCATCGCGGTCGCGCTTCGCCTTCTCCAGCGACTCGAAGATGAAATTCTCGCGCGCCTGGAGGTTCTTGAGGATCGGCCCCCAGGCGTATTTGCCGAGGACGACCAGGACAAGAACGAAGATGATGACGGTCCACAGGGCATTGCCGATGTCGCCCGCAAAAGGATTGCTCGCGGCACCTTCGCCGTGCCCTCCTTCTGCAGCCGCCACGGGCGCCGCCAGGACCAGGGCGACCAACAGGGTGGTCAGTCCAGCCAGAGCTCTCTCGATCATCGGAGTCTCTTCAAGTCATGCCCCTCTCCGGTGAGGAGAGGGGCGAGTCCAGGGATCCGGCTCAGAGAACCGCCAGCAGACAGATGATGACCGCGAACAGGGTGACGCCTTCGATCAGCGCCGAGGTGATGATCATCGCGGTGCTGATCTGGCCGTTGGCCTCGGGCTGGCGGGCGATCGACTCGACGGCGCTGGCGCCGATCCGGCTGATGCCGGCGGCTCCGCCCATGATCACCAGGCCGGCGCCGATGGCGCCTCCCAGCTTGCTGGCGCCGGCCGTGCTCAGAAGGCTGCCGCCCTCCGCCGCCGAGGCCGCGGCACCGCCCTCCTGGGCCTGGGCCGGAGCCACCGAGGCGAACATCGTGACCATGCCAACAAAGATCAACAGCAGCGCGATCTTGGCCGTTCTCTTGCTCATCGGAATCTATCCTTTCGTCGGTTTGAGGAAAATCAGGAATCAGTGGTGCGCCGCCGCCCCTTCGGCGTGGTGCTCGTCGCCGTGGTGGAAGACCACCGACTGGCCGATGAACAGCGTCGTGAGGAAGGTGAAGATATAGGCCTGCAGGAAGGCGACGAACAGCTCCAGCAGGTTGACCGCCACGCTCCCCACGACGACCGGCACGGCGATGCCGAGCCCGACGGCCGTTCCCGAGGAGGCGGCGCCCAGGAAGATGAAGCTGAGCAGCACGGCGAGCAGCACGTGCCCCGCCAGCATGTTGGCGAACAGACGGATGGCCAGCGCGGCCGTCTTCGCGAAGGTGCCGATGATCTCCACCGGCACGAGGAGCGGCGCGAGCCACAGCGGACCCGGGCAGTAGTGCGCCAGGTAGTGGGTGCCGCCGAGCCGCAGGCCGTTGACCACCATCATCACCAAGGTCATCAGAGCGAGCGCTCCGGTGACCCAGATGTTGCCGGTGGCCGTGCCGCCGATGTGCAGACCGAACAGGGGCGTCACCGCCGCGAGCGGCAGGAGCCCCAGCAGGTTGTTCACCAGCACGAAGAAGAAGGCGGTCCAGATGTATTTGATGAAGCGGTCGGTGTGCTCGCCCAGGTTCGGCTCGGCGACCTCCTTGCGGAGGTACTGGCAGATCGCTTCGAAGAAGTTGGCGAACCCGGTGGGCACGAGCTGCCCGACGGCATCCGCCGACCGCCGCCGCCGCACCAGCACGGGCACGACCAGGGTGAGCAGGAGGCCGGCCAGGATCATCACCACGATCTGGTCCGACAGCACGGTGATCTTCCCGTCGGGCGTCAACGGCCCGAGGTCCGCCGGCTTCTGCACCAGCGGGTGCTGGATCACGTGCTCCAGCGGATTGGCTGCCATGAGAAAAGCAAGCATCATCGAGTCTCCAAGTCTTCTTCGCGCGTCCCGGCCGGCTCAGCGGCCCGCCTGCGCCGAGCGCAGGGCATACCAGGCATCGACTCCCAACAAGGCGGCATAGCTGCCGGCGATCCAGAGCAACAGGGGGATGCGCGCAAACTCACCGCTCAACAGGAAGGCGGCCCCGAGGACCACCGCCGCAAGCAGCCGCACGACCATCGCTCCCATGGAGGCGAGCAGCCGACTGACCGGCGCCCGATCCCGGATCAGGGCGATCGGCAGTCCACCGAGAGCGGAGGACAGGAATCCGACCAGGCAGCCCGCGATCAACGCCGGGCCTCCGCCGTCTCCCGCCAGCCGCCGCGTCGGCCACCAGCCCACCGCGCCGACCGCCACCGCGACCACCGCCGCCCAAGCCAGGAACCGCAGGTACTCTCGTGCCGCGGTCGCCGGCTTCGCGGGGTCCGTCATCTCTTCTTGTCGCCGTCCGAAGTTTCAGAACCGCCGGCCGCCTCCCGTGTGGCGAGCAACGACTGGCGAATCAAGTTGTACATTCCGCCGAGGAGCCCGAGCAGCGCTCCCACGATCAGGCCCTTGGGGGAGGAGCCATAGTGGCGGTCCCACCAGTACCCGACCAGGGTGAACGCTCCGACCGCAGCCGTCAGCTCGAAGCCGAGCCCGGCCAACCGGGTCCAACCTGCCGCCCCCGGGCCGCCCTTGCGAGATCTCTGCTTGAAGTCGTCGGCGGCCATGAGCTTCGGAGGTCCGAACCGGTCCACCCCTCTCCGGCGCGCGGAGCATACCAGCCTTCCCTTCCAGGTTCAAGGAGCTTGTGCCAACTTTCACAAGGTGGGGGGCCCGGCCGGCGCGAGGCGCTTCTCCGGCCGGCCGAGGACGGCCTTGCCGGGGCGGTTCGGTGGTCGTATCATTCCCAGATGAAAGCTCTTCAAGACACTGCACCCTGCGGGCCGGTCAAGGCCCTCGCAGCGCCGGCGAAGAGGGCACGTGTTCGCCTGGCCCCCGCGGATGAGCCTGTCCGGCTGACCTCGTCCGAGGAGAGGGAGCTGGCGGAGGCCATGGAAGAGATTCGCCGCGGAGACTACGTGGATGGCGAAGTTCTACTGAGCGAGCTGCGGTCTCTGCGGGCTTGAGCTACAGAATCCGAGTCTCTCCTCGGGCGGCGGTTCAGATTCGAACCGCTGCGAGATGGTGGGCCGAGAACCGGCCGAAAGCTCCGCTTGCCTTTGCAGAGGAGATTGAGAAGGGGTACGCGCTCACCCGCCAGTTCCCTTCAGCCGGAGAGCCGGTGGCTCATGCGTCCCTGCCGGGAATCCGCCGAGTCCTTCTCAACCGCATCCACTATCACCTCTATTACAGCGTCTCTCCGGCCAGCCTGACCGTTGAGATCCTGGCGCTCTGGCACACCCGTCGCGGCAGCTTGCCAAGACTCGGCTAGACCCCGCTGGACGTCGTTGGGCGGTGGCGCCCCTCTCCCGGGCGGGCGGGCGTGCGGGTGGGAGAGGGGTCGGGGGTGAGGGTCTTTGGGCGGGGGCGCTACCCCGCCGTCCGCTCGGCGGCGATCTTGCCGGCGTGGTCCAGCGCGAGACCACCGGCCGGGTCGAGCACCCAGGCGAGGTCAGCGGGCAGCGAGACCAGCGCGTCCACCACGTTCAAGGCGGCCAGGAAGGT
>DIHE01000104.1 GCA_002420005.1 Holophagales bacterium UBA5704
CGATCGGTGCGGACGTAGAGGTCTCCGAGCGCCTGTCGGGTGTTTGCCTCTCCGAGTCGAGCCTCGATCTGCTGGTAGATGGGGAGGGCGTTCTGGTAGGCGTCCTCCGCCTCTCGCAAGCGATCGGTGCGGACGTAGAGGTCACCGAGCGCCTGTCGGGTGTTTGCCTCGGCCGCCGTGCCGGGAGCGGAGGAGAGGATCGCTCGTGCCGCCGGCTCGCCGAGCCCGAGGGCGGCGGCGGGCCGGCCGGCGCGGGACATCAGGTACAGCCACGGGACGAGGGCGCGAGATGTCGCCGCGGCGAGGGCTTCTCCCGCGGAGGTGGCGTGGCGCGCCGCCTCCGGCAGGAGGGCGGCGAGGTTGGGCTCCTCCCGGAGCGCGAGGCCGAGGCTCGCCGGAGCGTGCTCGCCGACGGATCTGTCGGAGGCGGCCTGGAGAGCCGCGCCCAAGCCACCCAATGTCGCCGTGAGGAGAGCCTTCCGCCGGTCGATGGGCATGTCGGCGATCCGCCGCCTGGCGTACCAGCGAACCGGGGCGGGGAGCACGAGCCGGGCTTCGGGGTTCCGGACCAGCTCGACCAGATTGTGCCCGAGCAGGAGCCGCTGGTGCGTCGCGCCTTCCTCCCCGAAGAGGGCCGGGACCAGATCCGCGAGGAGTCCGGCCGGAAAGTGGCCCAGCCAGAAGAAGACCTCGGCGGTGGCCGGGTGCTTCTCGACCAGTGGGGAGACGCTCAGGTTCAAGCTGCTGATCAGGCGCTTCGTGCGCAGCTCCTCGTCCGGCGTCGAGGCCACGTCGGGATCTCCCAGCAGCTCATCCGCGAGGATGGCCGCATCGCCTTCGCGGTCGAGCTGGCGGCGCAAGGTGGCGAGGGAGAGTCCCCGGCCGGCCTGGCCGGCGACCAGCACCAAGGACAGAGGATGGCCGTCGAGCGCCTCCACGAGAGCCGGCAGCTCGGGAGAGGCGAGCTCTTGCGGCGAGAGGCGGCCCACGGCGGCGGAGCGGAAGAGGTGCAGGTCCAGCGGTGGCGGGAGACGGCCGATCTGGACCTCGACCTCCGTGCAGCCGTTGACGTCGCCGAGCCGGCGGCGGCTGGTGAGGAGGAGCCGGATGCCGCGGCAGAGGCGGAGAAGCTCGCCACAGAAGGTCTGGAACGCCAGCCGGGCGGGTCCGATCAAGTCCTCGGCGTTGTCAAGCACCAGGAGGACGCTCTGGTCACCGATCACCGCGGCAAGAGAATCGAGTCGTTCCGCATCCCCCGCGGCGAAGGCCAGCGCGAGCCGGCCGGTGATCTCGTCGACGCGGCGCACCCCGGCCAGCGGCAGCCAGAGGGCGCGGGCCGGCCGGAGCGTCCGGTCCTGCAACACCGCCTCGGCGACGGCGAGCGACACCTCGGACTTGCCGGCGCCGGGGAGACCGAGGAGGGTGACGAGACGGCTGGTGCGGAGGGCGGCCAGGCACGCAGCCACCTCCGCCGACCGGTCCTGGAAGTGGCGGGACCGTTCCGGCGCGCCTTCGACAGTGGCCGCCCGCGCCGCGGGCTGCCGGCGCTTCGGGCGGACCGGCTTCGTGCCGGTGATCCCCCAGACCAGGCGCTCGATGCCTTCGTCGGACAGCCCGGCGCGGAGATCCACCCAGGTGTTTTCGCGGAGAAAGAGCCCGAGGTCCGGCTTGTCGGGTGCTCCGGGGAGGAGGACCGGGATCACCGGCTTGCCTTCATTGAAGAGCTGGTTCAGGAAGGCCCGGATCTCGGGTTTCTGCCAGTTTCCGAAGCCGTGAGGCCCCACGAACACCGCGGCCGCGCCGGTCGTCTGCATGGCCGCTTCGAGGCCGTCCTGGAAGGGAAGGCCGGGCCGGAGCTCATCGGCGTCGAGCCAGGGGTGGAGGCCGTAGGCTTGCAGGCGTGCCTTGATCTGGCGGACGAGCGTCCTGTCCTTGCTATTGTGGCTCAGGAAGACGTCGAAGGTCGGGGCCATGGAGGTCGGGTCTCGGGAGAAGCTTAGCAGGAGCCTCCCGGCTCGGGCGCGTTTTTGCTCCCGGCGTGCACCTTATGTGGAGAGGGGGAAAACGCCCATGCTGAGCAGCCGCGAGACCGCTTCGCACCCGATTGTGGTTCCGCCGCATGGCCTTGGCGCTCCGCGGCGCCTTCAGGAGCCCCGGCTGTCCCGCGCCGCGTCCTCCATGGGAAGCTCGCGACTGCGGGAGATCATGGCTCTCGCCTCCCGTCCCGGGGTGCTCTCGTTCGCGATCGGCCTGCCGGCCGAGGAGCTGTTTCCGCGGGCCGCCCTGGCCGAGGCGATGGCCGGCGTCCTGGCAGCGGGTCCCCGGGCCTTGCAGTACGCGCTGCCGTTGCAGGGTCTGAAAGAGCAGATCGTGGGGCTGATGGCCCTGCGCGGGGTGCGGTGCCGGCCGGAGCAGGTGTTCATCACCTCCGGTGCGCAGCAGGCGATGGATCTCCTTGCGCATCTCCTGCTCGATCCGGGAGCGCAGGTGCTCCTGGAGGAGACCACGTATGACGGCATCCGGATCGCCGTGCGCCGCTTCGAGCCGCGGGTGCTGACGGTTTCGACCCATCCGGAGAGCGGGATCGACGTCGAGGCGGTGGCCTCCCTGCTGGCCGGAGGAGCCCGGCCGGCGTTCCTCTATCTGATCCCCGAGGGGCACAATCCCCTCGGCGTCAGCCTGCCCTTGGAGGCGCGCGAACGGCTCGCCGAGCTGGCGCGGAGCCATCGCCTGCCGCTCTTGGAGGACGACACCTATGGATTCCTCGCTCCGGGAGGAGCCTTGCCGGCGTTGCGCGCGTTCGAGGAGGACTGGGTCTATTACATCGGCTCGTTCGCCAAGACCCTGGCGCCCTCCTTGCGCGCGGGCTGGATGGTGGTGCCGGAGGCGCTGGTGCCGCGGCTGTCGATGCTCAAACACGCCGCGGACGTCGACACCGCCTCGCTCAGCCACCATGCCATCGCCGCGTTCCTGGCGGCCGGCCGGCTCCCCGGGCACCTGGACGGGCTGCGCCGCGAGTATGGCCGCCGTTGCAACGCCATGCTGGACGCCCTCCAGGCCCACATGCCGCCCGGCGTACGCTGGAACCGGCCGGACGGGGGGCTCTTTCTCTGGGTCGAGCTGCCCCGTACGGTCGATGCCACGGCCTTGCTGCGCCACGCGGTCGAGGCCGAGGCGGTCGCCTTCGCCCCCGGGGAGGCGTTTGCCGCGACCGACGCCGTGGCGCCCGTGCAGCAGCACTGCCTCCGCCTGAGCTTCGCGAGCTGTCCGCCGGAGCGCATCGACGAGGGCATCGCGCGCCTCAGCCGCGCCCTCGCCGGTTTCGCCTCCGCGGGCTAGCTAGAGCCCGACGCTCCCGCCGGAGCCGAGGGCGTTGCGCCGCCACACGGCCACCAGGTCGTGGAACGCCTCGACCACCCGGCTCAGCGCCTCCTCCTCATCCGGGCCCAGAGGCCTCGCCAGTCCGAGGAGCTCGCGGACGTTGGTCGCCGTCAAAGGGCCCTCGACGGCGACCGGATGCCGGCCGATCTCGGCCTCGCGGCTGCTTCGCGGCAGCGAGGGGCGCCCGTTGACGATCTGGAGCGCATTGTGGAGGTCGTGGAGGTCGCACCCGAGCGTCTCGAGCAACTTCCCCAACGTGTCGAGCGAAGGCTTCTGCCGCCCGGTCTCATAGGCGGAGAGCATCCCCTTGGTGATACCGGCGGCTTTCGCCACCTGATACTGCTTCCTGCTGTGCCGGTCGCGCATCCAGCGCAGCGCGTGGCCGAAACCGCTCAGAACCGATGTAGGCACGACGACTGTCTCCTGAAAGAGTCCCGGCGGGCGACGGGCCGCCGGCCGGGTGGTGTGTGGGGAGCCTGTGACATGACGGAATGGTAGGCGAAAGAAAGGCGTAAATCAAGGGGCAGAGGCGGAAGTTCCGTTCTGCTACGATCCACCCCATGGAGAGCACGTTGATCGGACTGCCCGAGATCCTCGGCGCCCGCGAGCGGCTGGGTGCCCACGTCCGCCGGACGCCCCTGGTCGCGGCGGCGCCGCAGCTCCAGGGGATTCCCGCGGGCCGTCTCTGGCTCAAGCTGGAGTCGCTCCAGGTGACCGGCTCGTTCAAGGCCCGAGGGGCGACGAACAAAGTGCTGGGCCTGACCGCGGAGGAGGCCGGCCGGGGGCTGGTGACGGCGTCGGGAGGAAACCATGGCCTCGGTGTTGCGTTCGCGGGCCGCCTGGTGGGCGCTCCGGTGACCATCGTCCTGCCGGCGAGCGCGCCGGCCGCCAAGGCGGCCCGTGTGGAACGCTGGGGAGCGCGGGTGGTGCGGGTGGGGACGGTCTGGGATGAGGCGGATGCGGCGGCCCGCGCCATGGCCGGCGAAGGGGGGGCGACCTACATTCATGCCTTCGCCGATCCCGCGGTGATCGCGGGCCAGGGTACGGTGGGCCTGGAGATCCTCGAGGATGCTCCCGAGGACCTGGATCTGCTGCTGGTCGCGATCGGCGGCGGCGGGCTCATCTCCGGCGTGGCGACGGCGGCCAAGGCGTTGCGGCCGGGTCTGCGGGTGATCGGTGTCGAGCCGATCGGCGCGCCGACCCTCACCCGCTGCCTGGAGGCCGGCCGCCTGGTGGAGCTCGATCGCATCACGACCGAGGCCAACACCCTGGCACCGCGCGCCACCGCGGCGCTCAATCTGGAGATCATCCGCCGCACGGTCGACTCGATCGTCCTGGTCGACGACGAGGAGATGCGCTCCGCCGCGCGCTGGCTGTGGTTCGAGATGGGCGTGGCGTGCGAGCTCTCGGGAGCCGCAGCGGTCGCCGCCCTTCTCGCCGGCCGTGTGGCGGCCGAGGGGTTGCGGGTCGCTGCGTTGGTGTGTGGGGCCGGCACCGACGGCGTCGACGGGTGATTCCACGAAACGGGGCCTCCTCGCCCTTGAATGGAAGCGGCAACTTACCACCTTTACGCAGTGAAAGCTCCCCCTTCTTGCCATGAGCAGGCCTTTCTTCGCGTCACCATGCCTGCGCAGGCCGGAAGTTTTAATAAAAGTGGGTGAAGCAGGCTCTACATGCATGCCCCCGTCTCCTTTGAAGCGAATCTGAGGGAGACGGGCGGGACCTTCCGTTTTCGTGTCGTGGCGCGGTTGTCCCATCTCGTGGACCTGGAGGCACCGTAGCTCCAGGGGCGGAGAGACAGGCCGCCGATGGTTTACAATCCCGGCCCGGGCCGGCCTCCGCAGAGGCCGCGTTCGGGACAGCAGGATCAAGGGAGATCTAAGGCATGGACATTCAGACGGTCGGCGTGATCGGCGCCGGCGTGATGGGCGTCGGCGTGGCGCAGAACCTGGCCCAGACGGGGCATCGAGCCGTCCTGGTCGACATCTCGGAGGAGATCCTCGGGCAGGCCCGGGAGGAGATCCGCAAGAACTTGCGGTTTCAGGGGATGTTTCAGAAAGGGACGAAGGCGGAGCCGGCGGATGTGGTGCTCGGCCGCATTCACTTCACCACCCTCCTCGAAGAGCTGAACGAAGTGGACTTCGTGGTCGAGAACGTGCCGGAGAAGTGGGAGATCAAAAGCAAGATCTATCCACGCATCGATGCGATCTGCCCCGAGCGGGCGGTGTTCGCGGTCAACACCTCCTGTTTCTCGATCACGCGGGTGGGTGCGCTCACCAAGCGGCCGGACAAGGTGATCGGCATGCACTTCATGAACCCGGTGCCGATGAAGCCGATGGTGGAGGCGATCCGCGGCCACCACACCAGCGAGGAGACCATCGAGACCGCCCGCAAGTTCCTGCGCCAGATGGGCAAGGACTGCATCCTGGTCAACGACTATCCCGGCTTCGTCTCCAACCGTGTGCTGATGTTGACGATCAACGAAGCCGTCTTCCTGGTGCAGGACGGCGTCGCCACCGCCGACCAGGTGGACCAGCTGTTCAAGTCCTGCTTCGGCCACAAGATGGGACCGCTCGAAACGGCGGACCTGATCGGCCTCGACACGATCCTCTACTCGATCGAGGTCCTGCACGAGTCCTACGCGGACAGCAAGTATCGTCCCGCCCCGCTGCTCAAGAAGATGGTCGACGCCGGCCTCCACGGGCGGAAGAACGGAAAAGGCTTCTACGACTACGGCGTCTCGCTCTGACGCCGGAATGGATGGATCGACCATGGACGAGAGACAGCTCAAGATCAAGGAATTTCTCTCCCGCTTTTTCAAGAATCACGATCTGCAGGCGCACGAGGACATCTTCGCCCTCGGCTTCGTGAACTCGCTCCTCGCCATGCAGCTGGTCGCCTTCGTGGAGAAGGAGTTCGGCATCCGCGTGGAGGATGAGGACTTGGACCTCGACAACTTCCGTTCGATCCAGGCGATCTCCGACCTGGTCGTGAAGAAGAGCGGCGCCGCGGCGCCGGTGGCGCAGGCATGAAGCTGGAGCTGACGCCGGAGCAGCGGGAGGCGCGCGCCGCCTTCCGCGCCTTTTCCCAGTCCGAGGTGGCGCCGTACGCGGAGCAGTGGGACCGTGAGGAGGCGCTGTCGCCCGAGATCGTCCGCAAGCTCGCCGCGCGTGGCTGGCTGGGCTCGATCGTGCCGGTCGAGCACGGCGGTCCCGGCATGGACATGATCACCTACGGCCTGCTCACGGAGGAGCTGGGCCGCGGCTGCTCCTCGACGCGCTCGCTGCTCACGGTGCACGACATGGTGGCGCAGGGTCTCGTGCGGTGGGGGAGCCGCGGCCAGCGCGAGCACTGGTTGCCGAAGCTCGTCGCGGGCGAGGTGCTGGGCGCCTTTGCGCTCTCCGAGCCGACGGCGGGCTCCGACGCCAAGGGAGTGCAGACCACGGCGGAGAAGGACGGCGACGGGTACGTGATCAACGGCCGCAAGAAGTGGATCACCTTCGCCCAGATCGCCGACCTGTTCCTCGTCTTCCTGCAGTGCGAAGGCAAACCCACGGCGTTCCTGATCGAGCGCACGACGCCCGGGCTGCGCATCGAGCCGATCAAGAGGCTCCTGGGAACCCGTGCCTCCATGCTGGGGGAGATGTTCTTCGAGAACTGCAAGGTGCCGGTCGAAAACATGGTGGGGCGTCCGGGCTTCGGCGTCTCCCACGTGGTGGCGGCGGCTCTGGAGCAGGGCCGCTACAGCGTGGCGTGCGGCTCGGTGGGAATCGCCCAGGCGTGTCTCGACGCCTGCCTCGCCTATGCCAAGGAGCGCGAGCAGTTCGGCAAGCCGATCTTCGACCACCAGCTGGTGCGGGCTCTCCTCTCCGAGATGATCGTGCAAGTGCGCGCGGCGCGCCTGATGTGCCTGCGCGCCGGCTGGCTGCGGCAGAGCAACGATCCCGGCGCCTTCATGGAGACCATGGCGGCCAAGTACCTGGCCTCGACCGTGGCGGCCAAGGCGGCGGCCGACGCGGTGCAGATCCATGGCGCCAACGGGTGCATCGACGGCTTCGCGGTCTCCCGCTACTTCCGCGACGCGAAGGTGATGGAGATCATCGAGGGCAGCAGCCAGATCCAACAGATGACCATCGCCCGGTTCGATTTCCAGGAGCTGTGACGACGATGAAGGCCAAGCAGCAGAGCATCAAGTGCGTGGTCTGGGACCTCGACAACACGGTATGGGACGGCATTCTGCTCGAAGACCGGGAGGTCGTGCTGCGTCCGCAGGTGGTCGAGATCCTGAAAACGCTCGACGAGCGCGGCATCCTGCACTCGATCGCCAGCCGCAACGACTACGACCTCGCGATGGCAAAGCTCCAGGAATTCGGCATCGCCGACTACTTCCTGTATCCGCAGATCCACTGGAACCCGAAGTCCGCCTCGGTCGCCCAGGTGGCGCAGGACATCAACATCGGTCTCGACACCCTCGCCTTCATCGACGACCAGCCGTTCGAGCGGGAGGAGGTGGCGTTCACCTACGCTCAGGTGCTGTGCATCGACTCGATGCAGCTCGACGGCTTGCTCGAGCGGCCGGAATTCAATCCGCGTTTCATCACCGAGGACTCGCGCCTGCGGCGCCAGATGTACATGGCCGACATCCGGCGCAACCGCGAGGAGGAGCAGTACGTCGGGGCCACCGAGGAGTTCCTGGCGACCCTGGGAATGGTGTTCACCATCCATCCGGCGCGCGAGGAGGACCTGAAGCGGGCGGAGGAGCTGACGGTGCGCACGAACCAGCTCAACACCACCGGCTACACCTATTCCTATGAAGAGCTGGACGAGCTGTCGCGGTCGCCGCGCCACCGGCTGCTCATCTCCCAGCTCGAAGACCGCCATGGCACCTACGGCAAGATCGGCCTCACCTTGATCGAGCAGGACCCGGAGGTGTGGACGATCAAGCTCCTGCTGATGTCCTGCCGCGTGATGTCCAAAGGCGTCGGGATGGTGATGATCCATCACCTGGCGCGGCTGGCGCAGGAGGCGGGGGTCAAGCTGCGCGCCGAGTTCGTCTCCACCGACCGCAACCGGCAGATGCTCATCACCTACAAGTTCGCGGGCTTCAAAGAGGTCGACCGCAACGGCGAGGTGATGATCATGGAGAACAACTACTCCGCGATCCAGCCGACGCCGCCGTACGTGACGCTGATCACGGATTGAGGCCCGAGCCTGCGCGGCCAGCGCGGCACGCACGCTTCCGGGAGGCGAGGCGTTTGCCGCCCTTGGCGCGTTGGCGCATGGACAGGAGTGACGCCGTCACGTATCCTGGTCTCCTTGAGGTGACAAGTCATCAAGGGAGCCCACCGTGACCGGAGAGATCGTCTCGCCCTGGTGTCTCAAGCTCCTGCGCGCCGCGGGAGAGTGGAGCCGGGAGGAGCTGTCCGAAGCAACCGGTGCGTCCACCCAGGCCTTGAGGGATTGGGAGGACGGCAAGGAGCCCCTTTCACGGGCCACCCTGGAAGGGCTGGTGGCGGCCCTCCACCTCACCGAAGAGGACACCGTGACCCTCGGCGCGGCGATGCCCCGGGCCCGCCCCTGGCGGTCGTCGGGATCCGATCTGTCCGCCGCGGAGATGTCGGCGATCGAGCATCTTGCGGCCCAGGTCGGACGCGAGCTGCAGAGCGAGCTGCTGGCGCGGTCGCCGGCCGGGCGCCCGTCCTCCGACGCCCTCCCCTCGGGTTCCCTGCCGGGCCTCGCGGGGATCGTGCGGTCGGCCTGGGGCCGCTATTTTCTCGGGATGCTGGTCCAGGAAGGAGAGGAATGGGAGGCGGTCTGGCATCCGCGCCCGGAAGACCGTGTAGAAGGGGAGGAGCTGTGGAGCCGCCTGGAGCGTTTCCCGGCCCGGGAGCGTCTGCTGCTGGTGGACGCCTCGCCGGAGTTCTCCCACTGGTCCCTTTGCGAGAGGATCTGTCTGCAGAGCGCCGAGCTGGCCGAGGAAGACCTGCGCCAGGCTCATGGTCTGGCGGAGCTCGCCCTCCGCATCGCCACCCGGGTGCCGGGCGAGGATGACTGGCGTGCCCGCCTGAAGGGCTTCGCCCTGGCTCATCTCGGGAACGTCCGGCAGGCCCAGGGCGACCTGGACGGCGCCGCCGAAGCCCTCCGGGAAGCGCGCCGGCTCTGGGATGCCGGAGCTTCCGGTGATCCCGGCCTCCTCGACGGCTCGATCCTTCCCTTCTTCGAGATGTGCCTTTTCGGTGACGAGGAGAGTCCAGGCGAGAGCGCCGGCCGGTGATTCGGGATATTCTCCCGGGAGACAAAAGGAGCCCACCATGACAGAAAAGACCCCCCTCAATTCCCAGGTCACCGATTCCGCCGCTCCCGAGACGGCCGCGGCGCTTCCTCGGGGCCGGTTCGTCTGGCACGACTTGATGACCGGCGACGTCGAGAAGGCGAAGCAGTACTATGCCGACCTCCTGGGCTGGACCTACATCGACGCCGACATGGGATCGATGGGCCTCTACTCGATGATCCATGCCGGCGGCACCGAGTGGGGTGGTTTCATGCCGCTCGATCCGGCCCACGGCATCCCGCCGCATTGGATCTCCTATGTGACCGTGGCGGACGTGGCGGCGGCGACGGCGCAGGCCGAGGCCCTCGGCGGCACGACCGGCGTTCCGGCGACGCCGATCCCGACGGTCGGCACCTTTGCGGTCATCACCAGCCCCTCGGGTGCCTGGGTCTCGCCCTACACGCCCGAGAGCCCGCAGGGGGATCCGAAGACCGATCCCGCGCCCGGCATCTTTTGCTGGCACGAGCTGCTGTCGCAGGATCCGGCGGGGGACGCGAGGTTCTTCTGCGAGATCTTCGGCTGGCGCACCGAAGAGATGCCGATGGGGGAGATGGGAACCTACACCCTGTTCAAGCGGCTGGACACCGGGACGGATGCGGGCGGCATGCTCGCCAAGCCGCCGGGCGATCCCGGGCCGTCGTCCTGGCTTCCTTATGTGTTGGTGGAGACTGCGGATGCCACCGCGGCGCGCGTCGGAGAGCTGGGGGGGAAGGTCTGGGTGCCGCCGACGGACATCCCGGGCGTGGGGCGCTTCACGGTGACCAGCGACCCGCAGGGGGCGTTTCTCGCCTACCTGCAGCCGTCGTCCTAGGAAGCCTCAAGCCGGCTGTTCCACCTGCACCCAGGTGCGGCAGATCTCTTCAAACCGGCGGGCGTCCTGCTCGCCGAGGGCTTCCTGGCTGAACCGGTCGATCTCGGCCGGAGCGGTTCCCGCACGGCGCAGCCCCAGCCGGATCGCGCTCACCAGCGCGTACCGGTTGCGGCTGTGCAGCGCCACATGGACGTCGGGGTAGATCGGCACGCAGGACCCTCCAACTTCTTAACGCTCCAACCGGCCAAAGTGTTTCACCCTCCCGATCTTGTGCTCCCGCGCAAATTGATCTACACTCATAAGTCAGCCTCGCAGCTCATCTGGAGGGAGAGGTCCATGTTGCAGACCGAGCCAGTACGCCGTCGATTCCCCCGGATTCCGTCCCAGCTTCCTGTACGTTTGCGCATCTTGGGCGAGCGGCGCCCTGAAGCGTTGACCTTGACGCAGGTGATCAGCCCGGGTGGCTGCATGCTGGTGACCGACCGCTCGATCGGTTTCGGCTCCCTGATGGAGGTCACGATCTCCTGTGACGGCCAACTTCTGCGCGCCGACGGCCGGGTGGCCTGGGAGAAGCGCAAGAGCCCGCAAGAGCATCAGGTCGGGGTCGAGTTCATCCGCATCACGGCGCGGGACCGTTCGGTCCTGGAGCAGCTCGTCGCGGCCCGCCTCGACGCGACTGCCGCCTGACCCATCACAGAGCGGCGGCGCGTTCGGCCGCCTGCCTCGCAGGGAGACTCAAGTAACTCCGGCCAGACGCCTCGTTGATGGCTGAGCTCGCCCCGCAGAGAGGGAGGAGTGGAGCCGACGACCGGGATTGAACCGGTGACCTGCTGATTACGAATCAGTTTTTTCCTCTTTTCAGGTGGTTTCCTGCTGTTTGGTGGTGGGCCTGGATTCCTCGTAAGTACCGGTGTATAATGGGTTTGCTTGAGATTGACTGTCTCAGGGTGTCTCAGGTTAGCCCGGCGGGTTTGGTATCTACGATGGTATCTATAAGGGGGCCACAGATGGGTAAACGGACCTCGGAACCGGCTCTGACGGACAAGCGGCTTCGCTCTTTGGTCTGCCCCGAGGGCAAAAGCTTCCATGACTTCAGGGACTCGGATCGGCGGAATTTCTTCGTTCGCGTCTACGCTACGGGACCCAAGGTGTTCTTCTATCGGTATCGGAGCCCTTACCCCAAGGGGGCGCCGGTGGCGCAGCGGCCGGTTCGGACGGCTCGGCTGGGGAGCTATCCGGAGGAGATGGGCTTGGGCGGCGTCAAGGCCGCGATGGCGAAGGTGGATGCCCTGGTGGCGGCCGGGGCTGATCCTCTTGGGCCTCCCCAGGAAGGGCAGAAGGGGGCGACCCGGCCGGGGCGCGTCGGGGCTCCGGTGGTGGTGGATGATGGGCCTCGGGCCGCTCAGCTGGCGGCCCTTCTGGGGCCGGGGCCGATTCTTCCCGGCTCGTTCGGCGATCTCGCCAAACGCTATCTGCTGCAGCATGTGTGGCCGACGTTCCGGCGGCCCCGCGAGATGGAGGCGGCTCTCTCTCAGATGTGCTCCGCCTGGCGGGATGAGGTGGCCAGCTCCATCCGGAAAGGGCATGCGAAGGCTCTCGTCAACCATTGGAAGCTGCGCGACAAGATGACCGCCGCCCGGCGGATGCGGACCTATATCGGCATGGTGTTCAATTGGGGTATCGGGGAGGATCTCTTCGACGAAGGGAATCGTCTGGAGGTCAATCCGGCTGCCGGGATTCGCGATCTGGGCCGCGAACGGCGGCGGACGGATCATTTGCAGGATGCCGAGATCGGGACGTTCTGGCGGGCTTGTCAGGCGCGCGCGGGGGGACACGCGGTGACATCTGCTGCGCTGCAGCTCTTGCTCCTTCTCGTCCAGCGGCCCGGCGAGGTCTATCAGATGAAGTGGAGCGAGATCCGCGGGGAGTGGTGGCACATCCCGGGCGGGAAGGGGGGGCGGACGAAGAACGAGCTGGAGCATCCGGTGTTTCTCCCGCCTCTGGCGCTGGAGATCCTCGACCGGGTTCGCGCGGCGGTCGGCGCCGGGGTCTATGTGTTCCCGAGCCCCCGGCTTTCCGATGGTTCTCCGGTGACGGTGACGGGGATGAACTCGGTGTATAACGACATCTGCCGGGCCGCCGGGATCGCGTGCGAGCCCAAGCCCTGGGGGCCGCATGGGCTGCGGCGCACCGGGAGCACCAAGCTCTCCGAGCTGGGCTTTTCCGACGAGATCGTGGATGCGGTGACGAATCACGTCAAACGGGGCGTGCGGCGGAATTACAACCTGAACGCCTATCGGCCGGAAAAGCAGCGGGCGATGCTGGCCTGGGAAGGCCATCTGCGCTCGATCATCGCGGGTTGAGCCCCACCCGGGACGCTTGCATCGCGGCGATGTGGGCGTCCACTTCGGCCTCGTCCCAGCCGACCGTCCCGTCGGTCAGGCGGTAGCGGCGGGGCCATTTCCCCTCTTTCTCCAGGCGGTAGATGGTCGCCCGGCTCAGGCCGGAGCGGGCGCAGACGTCGCGGATGCGCAGGGTCGCGCGACGGGGTGCCGGCGCCTGGGGTCGCGCGCGGTGGACTTCCTGGCGCAACTCGGCCACTTCGCCGCGCAGCTCGTTGATCGCCTCGTCGTAGGTCTTCAGGAGGTGGTCGAGGATGGTGCCGACCGGCTGCTGGTCCATCGCGGATTCCTCTCGGACTCTCAGGCGGTTTTGCGGGCACGGGACGAGCGGCGCCTGGCTTTCCGCTCGTTCCAGTAGCGGTACATGACTTGGAGGATGGACAGGGGGTCCAGGGGACCCTGGATGCCGGAAAAGAGGTGCTCGGGGGAGGCCCAGAGACGGCGCTCGTTGATCCAGGCAAGGACATGGGCGCCCAGGTCGGCCGTGAGGATGACGACCCAGGGAACGCCGTGGCGGCGCAGGGCAATGGAGACCCGGCCGCGGACCATGGTGACGGCCGCGGCTCGCACGGCGGGGATTTCTTCCGGCGTCAGGCCTGCCGCGAGGAGGGCGAGAATGGCGCCGTCGCGCAGGCCGATGGGCCAGCCCCAGTGCAGCCGTGCGGGGTCGACCCGGGGGAGGGCTTCGCGTGCACGCTCGGGAAGGAGCTTCACCGGCTCAGCTCCGCATCGGCCGGGGCCGCAGGGTTGCGGAAGGAGGTCGTTCCCCCGGACCAGTGGAGGTCGAGGATTCCGGTCTGGCCGTGGCGGTGCTTGGCGACGTGGATCTCGGCCAAGCCTCGCAGGGTCTCGTCGGTGGGGTTGTAGACCTCGGGACGATGCACGAAGGCGACCTGGTCGGCGTCTTGTTCGATGGCTCCGGACTCGGCCAGATCGGCGAGCCTCGGGCGGGGATCGCTCCGGCGGGTCAGCTCTCGGTTGAGCTGGGAGAGGACGATCACCACCACCCCGAGCTCTCCGGCGAGCTCCTTCAGCTTGCGGGTGATCAGGGCGATCTCCAGGCGGCGCTGCTCCACCCGGATGCCGGCGGTGATGAGCTGGAGGTAGTCGATCACCAGGACCGCCAGGTCGGGGTGCTCGGCTTTCAGCCACCAGGCGCGGGCTTCCAGATCGCGGAGGACCAGGCCGGTGGAGTCGTCCAGGTAGAGCGGGGCGGCGGACATGCGCCTGGTGGCGCTGTAGAGGTCTCTCCACTGGCGGTTCGAGAGGTATCCGATGCGGGCGTGGTGCGAGTGGACGTCTGCCTCGGCGGTGACGAGCTTCAGGCCCAGCTCGTCGGCTCTCATCTCCAGGGAGAAGACCCCCACCGGCCGGCGCAGCTCGACGGCGACGTGGCGGGTGATGTCGAGGGCCAGCGAGGTTTTGCCCATTCCGGGCCTTCCGGCGATGACGTAGAGGCCTCCTCGGAGGAGACCGGGGCCGAGGTGGTCCCAGGCGGGAAAGCCCGTGGAGAGGCCTTTGAGGGCTTCGGGGTGGCCATCTTCGATGGTGGCGAGCAGGCGGTCGAGGACGGCTCCGGCGGGCTCCCAATGGACGCGGGCGGCTCGGCCGAGCAGGTGATCGGTGGTCTGGCGGAGGTCCGCGAGGATCTCGGTGACGGGGCGGGCGGTCGAGCCGGCTCCGAGGATGGTCTTGTGGGCTCCGGTGATCAGGTCGCGGCGGACGCTTCGCTCTCGGATGATCTCGGCGTACTCGTCGAGCCGGCCGATGTCCGGCAGGTGGATGTCGAGCGCTGCGAGGAAGGAGACGCCGCCCACCTCGGCCAGTTGGCCGGCTTGCTCCAGGTGAGCTTGGAGGGTGAGGAGGTCGGGCGTGGCTCCGGCGTCGGTGACGTCGAGGATGGCCTGGAAGAGCAAGCGGTGGCTGTCTCGGAACCAGTCGCGGGGCTCCAGGCGGGTCCTCACCTGGATCAGCTTCTTGGGCTCCAGGAGGAGGGCTCCGAGGACGGCGCGCTCGGCATCGTCGCTGTGCGGCGGGAGCTTCGGGGTGGCCCTGGCCATCAGAGCGCCTCCTGCAGGCGGATGTCCTCTCCGCCGGTCTCGATGCGAAGGCCGGAGAGCCAACGGGACAGGAGCGGCGGTGGTGCCAGGGCGGACGGGGTGGCGATCAGCTCGGGGAGGAGCTGGCTGGTGACGATGGTCGGCAGGCACTCCTCGTCGCGGGTCCTGGTGATCAGGAGCAGGCGTTCGAGGTACCAGTCGGCGGCGGCGCCGGTCAGCGGCTCATCGAGCACGAGGAGCGGGGTGACGAGGAGGGGGACGATGACGTCCTCGGTGTTGGCGAAGTCGCGCTGGATGCGCCTGGACAGCTCGGGGCCGGAGATCCAGTGTCCTCGCCGGCCGGTGCGCAGGTGCTCGGCGAGCAGGACGGTGGCGAGTCCGGTCTTTCCGGTGCCGGTGGGTCCCCAGATGGCGACCCACTGCGGGTCACCGCTCCAGTGGGCGAGCTCGTCCGGCCAGCGGCTGCGGAAGCGGGCGCACCAGTCCTCGCGGGTGAGGTTGCGGTAGCGGGCCGGGACGCCGGCGCCGGCTTCGGTGAAGCGGGTTCGGGCGGCGTCGGCTTCGCGGCAGGTGTGGCAGAGGAGCACCTGGGGGAGGGCTCCGAAGGCGACCTGTTCTTCGTTGCAGCGGGTGCAGAACCAGGGAGTCATGCGGCACCTCGCGGGACGGCGCCGAGCGCGGCGCCTCGGGCGCGGGCAGTGGCGATGATGCGCTCGGCCTGGCGGCGGCGGATGTCGTCGGAGCCGGCGGCGAGCAGGGGGTTGAGGCCTCGGCCACTTCGCAGCGGGGCCGGTGCCTGGGTGTGCTCCGGGTGGGCGACGGTTTCGAGGACGACGCGGTGGACGTAGGAGAGCGGTTCGCGCTTGTTGGCGAGCCCGGCGTGGATCAGCCGGGTGAGCAGGGCGAGCAGGGGCTCGATGCCTCCGAGGGTCTTGGCCCACAGGCCGATGCGGGCAGGGCTCGGCAAGGGTACGGCTGCCTCTTCGAGGAGCCGGTTGACCCGAAAGACGGCGCTCTGCGGCCCCGACAGGGGCCGGAGACCGTAGGTCTCCTGTCTTTGTTTTTGGGTGTGCTCCGGGTGGGCGAC
>DIHE01000198.1:0-13889 GCA_002420005.1 Holophagales bacterium UBA5704
GAGCCGGTCGCCGGATCGGTGCCTGCTTTGCGGATGCAGACATCGCTCGCGAAGTCCGATGTCTCGCCCATCCGGGTGATGAGATCCGTCGAAGCCTCGTACCCGGGCGCCACGTGCGCTCCCGTGACGTAGTCGAGCCGGTGGTGCTGGTCGCCGTGCGGGGCTTCGGCCGGCAGCGCCACGACCCGGCGTCCTTTGATGATCTCGTCGCGCGTCACCTCCGGCACCACCAGGTGATCATCGAGGCGTGGGAAGTCGTCACCACGGCCGGGCAGCCGCAGAGAAGCGCCCGAAGAGCCCGAAGCACCCGGCGCCTTGAGGCTGTAGCCAGGGCGGTAGTCGTCCATATCCGACATTCTAACAGACAAGACCCCCTCAGCCCGGCGCACCCCGCACTTGACGCCGGCTGCCCGACGGGAGGACGATCATGCCATGCGAGAAGATCTGCAAGCACGGTTGAAGGAAGCCCTGGCCCGCATTCAGCAGAGCGACAGCCGCTTGGCGGAGGAGCTGAACGACCTCCGCGCGGGCGGCGTGGAGACCGAGGGGGTCGTCCCCGAGGTGGCCACCCTGGACGGCTCTCCGCCTCCGGAGATGGGTGTCGTCGTGCCGGAGACGATCGTGCTGCGCACCGGCCGGCCGGTGCTGGCGGTGTTTCGCGACGAGGCCCGCCTGGACTTCGACGACGTCGAGAGCGAGGTGTGGCGGGCGCGCCTGACCGCGGCGCGCGAGCCGCTGGGACGCGCCATCCGGGCGGTGGGACGGATCGAGGTGGCGCATCACCCGCGGCTCGCCTGGGTCGGCACCGGCTGGCTGGTGGCGGACGACGTCGTCGTCACCAACCGCCACGTGGCGAACGAATTCGGCCGCCAGAGCGGCTCCGGGTTCGTGTTCAAGATGGGCACCGGCCGCACCATGCGCGCCTCCATCGACTTCCTCGAAGAATTCGACCGCCTGGAAAGCCGCGAGCTGCGCCTGAAGCGCATCCTGCACATCGAAGGCGACCGGGGACCCGACGTGGCCCTGCTGCAGGTCGAGACGGTGAAAGGCAAGACGCAGGAGCCGATCCGGCTGTTCACCGGCGCGGTGGCGCGGGAACGGCAGGTGGCGGTGATCGGCTACCCGGCGAAGGACAGCCGGATTCCCGACCAGCAGCTCATGCAGAGCATCTTCGGCGACGTGTTCGACAAGAAGCGCCTCGCCCCCGGCCAGATCACCGGCAGCCAGCCGGCGACACTCTTCCACGATTGCTCGACGCTCGGCGGCAATTCCGGCTCGGTGGTCCTCGATCTGGAGTCCGGCGAGGCCCTGGGGCTCCACTTCGCCGGCCGTTTCCTGGAAGCGAATTTCGCCGTCCCCGCGCCCCTCGTCGCCGAGCGGCTGCGCAACCTGGGGCGGCGCTCCGAGGCGCGGCCGGTGACGGTGGTCCCGCGGCCCGCCGCCTCCCCGGAGCTTTCCGCGGCCGTCTCCCCAGGGTCCGCGACCTCGCTCACGGTGACGATCCCGATCCGGATCACCGTGGACGTCGGCCTGCCGGGGGCCGCTCCGCAGGTGAGCGCCACCGTGGCCCCGCGCCCGGCCGCGCCACCTCCGGCGGGGGCCGGCTCCGAGGACGCGGAGGAGGAGGATTTCATCCTCGACACCGAGGCCCGGGCGGAGGACTATGCGGATCGCACCGGGTACGATCCCGGCTTCCTCGGGGAGGACCTGGAGGTGCCGCTGCCCGAGCTGAGCGAGGAGCTGGCGGCCGATGCCGTCACCTATGAGCAGGACGGCGCGCCGGACCACGTGCTGCGCTACCAGCACTTCTCGGTGGTGATGAGCCGCAGCCGGCGGCTCTGCTTCTACAGCGCGGTGAACATCGACGGCAAGAATCCGCGGCGTTTCAAGCGGCCCGGATGGCGGTTCGATCCGCGGATTCCCCGCGAGCTGCAGATCCTCGAAGAGTGCTACGGCAACGCCCCCAAGTTCGCCCGCGGCCATATGACACGCCGCGAGGACCCCATCTGGGGCTCCGAAGAGGAGGCGTCGCTCGGCAACGTGGACTCGATGCACGCGACCAACGTGGTGCCGCAGCTCCAGGTGTTCAACGCCGGCATCTGGCTCGGCCTGGAGAGTTATGCGCTCGACAACGCGCGCGAGGACGACATGCGGATCTCGGTGTTCACCGGCCCGTTCTTGCGCGAGGACGATCCGGTGCGCGACGGCGTCCGGATTCCCCGTTCCTTCTGGAAGGTCCTCGCCTTCGTCCACGACGAGACGGGGGAGCTGACCGCGACCGGCTACACCCTGTCGCAGGAGTCGCTGCTGCGGGAGGAGGAATTCGTCTTCGGCGAGCACGTGACGAAGCTGCACGAGACCACCCAGGTGCCGATCGCCCGCATCGAGCAGGAGGCGGGGATCAGCTTCGGCGACCTGGCCGCCTGCGACCCGCTGGGCGAGGCGGCGGAGGAGGCGCTGCCGGCGCCGCTCACGGACTTCCGGCAGATCCGGCTGACGGCGCGGTAGGGGGCTATGAACCGGCGGGCGGGCTGGCCACGGCGGGAGCGCGCGCCGCTGCGATTTCGTCCTCCACCCGCTTTTCTTCCGCCGCATACTGGAGCTTGGTGATCACCGTCTGGTCGTTGGCCTTGTACTCCCCCGAGGCCAGGCGGGTTCCTTTATAGGTGACGGCCAGGTTGATGGTGTTCGCGATGAAGGTGTCGTGGACCACGTCGGCCGTCCCGACGATGGTCAGCGGGGTTGCATTGTTGATGGCGATCGGGGCGGCCTTCGCATCGCCTTTCGCATCGCTTTTCGCATCGGCCGCCAACGCCTGGTTGGCATTCGCCTGATAGTCGCGGGTGGACCACAGGGCGACGCGGTGCTCGAGGGCGATCATCTTGGTGTTGGCGTCGTAGCTGCCGGCCACCAGGTTGCCCAGGACGTTGAGCCCGCCCAGGCTGCTGGCGATGACGTGCAGCCATTCGTAGCGCCCGCCCATGGCTGCCCGGTAGTCCTCTTTCTGCTTGTCGTCCAGGCCGGGCTGGAGCTGGTCGATCACGTAGTTCTTGGCGTTCTGGCCGCCCATCACCGCGGCCTGCCCGGGGGTGCGTCTCCCTTTGGTCCACGGCCCCTTGTGGACCAGGGTGTTCTTGATCTGGTCGGCACCCATCTCGATGGTCAGGACCGAGCTCGCGAGCTGGTGGCTGCTGGTCCCGCGCGGTGGACCCACGGCGTAGGCGGCGGGCGCATACTCGGCTTCTTTCTTGGCGGGTTTACGCTCGGCACCCTTCTCCTCGTTCGCCGCAGCCCGCGCCTCGCCGGAACGCGGCTCGGCCTCGTCGAACAGGACGTGATAGCGCAGGAGGAGCTCTTTGCCGAGCTCCTGGGGATCGATCTTCGCATCCTTACCGAAGAAGGCCAGGCTGTCGCCCGGGCGGTTGCCATTGCGGAACACGATCGTCTGGACGGGGACCCCCTGGACCTTCTCCTCATAGTACTGATCACCATTCTGGAGCAGGGGAACCAGAGCTGCGGGTGGCAGGTTGTTGAGCGACGTCGGCCTCCGACCGATGGGAACCAGCTGCTCGCCGGCGGCGAAGGAGAAGGTGTTCTGCAGGAAAGCGAACAGGATCTTGGAGTGGTTCGACCTGCGGGCCGTGATGTCTTTGCTCTCCACCTCCTGCTCGAGGCTCAAGTCCACCCGCCTCCCCAGGGCGGTCTTGAAATCCGCCAGACGCTCGGCGGCATAGTCGTCGTCGATGGCGCTCCAGGCGAAGCCGGTGTCGATGACCAGCCACTTCCGGAATTGCTCCAGCGTCGCCGGAGGGCCGACCAGCTTCTGGAGAGCGGCCTCGAGCTTCTTCTCGTCGGTCACCCGCTGGACGGCGGGAGCGGCGTCCGCCGGCCGGGGAAGGACCCGCTTGGCGTCCCAGGGGCCGATGAAACGGTGGAGCAGAGGTTCCGCGGTGCGGCCGGCGGCGACCGCGGCCGCCACGGCGTCGGCCTGGCGTTCGTAAGGGTCGCCCGGCCGGTCGACGCCACCGGCCGGCTTGAGCCCCGCGCGCTGTTGGAGGACGTGGGTGGCTTCGTGGGCGACGGTCGCCAGGTCGGGCCGGCCGGCGAAGACGACGTGCTCGCCGGCGGCGAAGGCGCGGGCACCGATCGAGTCGGCGCTCGCGGTCGCGCGGCTTCCGAGATGGGCCTCCACCCCCTGGACGTCGAAGCGGCCGAAGGTGTTTCGGATACGGTCCTCAAACGGCAGGGGCACGCCGGGGGTTTGTACCGCGGTGGCGGCGGCTTGCCGCGCGTGGTGCTGCGCGGGAAACAGGGGCGGCAGCGTGGAGAGCGGCGCGCGCAGCGGATGACCGGCGAAGTCGAGGGGCGGCGGTGGCGTGGCGCGGGGAGCGGCCGCCACGAACGGACGCACGGCGAACGTTCCCCGTGGGGAGGGGCCGGCCGGAGCCCAGGTACTGGCTCCGGTGGGTTGTGTGGCGTGTGCCTTCAAGGTGGCGGTCCTCCGGTGGCGGTGGTGGCGGGCTCGCCCTGCAACACGAGGTGCAGGCGGCGGGCGCCGGGGTGGCCGGGTTCGAGCGCCAGAGCCTGCTCGACGGCCTCGCGGCTCGCCTCCGGCCGGTGCAGGCGGTGGTGGCAGAGCGCCACGTTGTACAGCGTCGCGGCGTCCGGCCCATAGAGGCGCAAGGACTCCGTGAAGAGGTCGAGCGCTGCGGGGATCTGCTCGACGCAGGCGAGCAGCAGGCCGAGGTGGAAGGCGACGTCGCGTTCCTCGCCGATGGGCAGGAACATCTCCCAGACCCGGCGGGCCACCGCGCACAGCTCGCGCCGGGTCTCGTCGTCCATGCCCGGGGCGAGGGCCATCAGGCGCGGGAACAGGCCGAGGAAGATGTTCGCATCCCCGCCGCTGAAGCGCAGATACGCCAGGGCCTGGTCGGCGGTGAGGGTCGCATAGGCCTGTTCCATCCCCTTTTTGATGGAGAAGAAGTCGTCCGGCCCCTGCGCCTCGACGGCCTCGGCGAAGGCGTGCCGGGTCTCGGCCAGTCCGTCGCCGCTGCGGCCCGGCGCGAGGGCGCAGATGCACAGGCTGGCGAGGCGGCGCTCGGCGTGGAGCGCCGTTCCGCCCGAGCGGCGCACGGCGAGGGCGAGGGCGTGGTAGTTCACCTGCATGGAGAGGCTGCCGTGGATGGCGAACCCGGGCAGGCCGTGGTCCAGGAGGGACTCTTCGTGCACGAAGCCTTTGTCTGCGGAGAGGAGCAGCAGGCGGTCTCCGGTGAGCCGGCGGAAGAAGTCGAGGCAGCGCAGAGCGGCGCAGGGGAACGGCAGATGCGCGGCGGCCAGCCGGTCGCGGTAGTCCTCCAGCAGCCCGTCCAGGGCCGGCTCGCCATACACGTCGGGACCGGCGACCGGGGCAAAGGAGGCATCGAGCCGGATGGTGGGGAGCAGATCCGGATCCCCGAGGTCCGGCGCCTCGCGGTCGGTCGAAAGGGTCACCAGGGCTTCGCACAGTGTGCCGTCCTCCACCCGGAAGACATCTTGCGGGATGCTGTCGAAGACGTAGTTGGCGACCACCAGCGCCGGATTGGCGAGCGTACCGGGAGCGAGCCGCGTGTTGGCGTGGAGGAGGTGCAACGCAGCGGGGGCCTCGGCGTCGAAACGGGCGAAATCGAGCAGGCCCTCCTCGATCCACGGGCGGAACGCGGCCTGCCCGGCCAGCTCGTCCACCTGGCCGGGCGCGAAGTCGGTCATCACGTATTTCAGCCGGAGGTCCCGCAACGCCGGCAGCCGCAGCGCAGCCAGCGTCTGCCGCAGGAAGTGGAAGCCGAGGCGGCCGGAGCCCGCACCGAGCTCGATGCAGTAGATCGGCTCGTGCGGGTCGATCGTCTCGCGCTCGTCGCGCAAGTACCCCACGGCGAGCCGGCCGTAGGCCCGGGCGAGGAAGGGATGGCTGCTGACGTAGTGCGGGACCACCCCTTCGCTCCAGGCGCGCAGCTTGCGGACCTCGAAAAAACGGCGCTGCAAGGTCCAGAGCAGGCTCTCCGAGAGCCGTTTGCCTTCTTCCAGGATGACCCTGCGAGCGCTCACGGTGCCGAGGATCGCCGGGCCGGTCGCTTCAGCGCTTCGCCCACACCCCGCGGCCGGCGAGCTGGGCCTGGGTCTGGCCGCGCTCCATCTTGCAGGCCAGGTAGCTGTTGACCGCCGTGGGGCTGAAGGCACGGTAGGTGGCATGGCCCGCGGTGATCTGGTGCTGGTTGATCGAGCGCGTTCCGATGAACACCAGGACGTTGGAGATGCCTCCCGAAGTCTCCTGGGCCGGGCTGAGCTGGAGGGTCAGCCGTTGGCGGATCGTGGACCGCGACAAGGCGACGCGCGCCGCTGCGGCGACGTCCGGGTCCTTGGGCGGGTCGAGATTGACGAGGCGCACCTTCGTCTTGCAGCCGCGCGGCCGGCAGCCCGGGAACGGCGCGGTTCCGGCCGGTGATCTGTGCACCTGTACGTAGAGCGTGACGGCGTCGACGGCGGCGAGGACGGTGGCTTCGTAGGTCGGGTAGATCTGGTCGACCTTGCCAGGGTCTCCACAGGAATCGACACGCTTCGGCGGCGCGGCGGCGGGCGCCTGTTGCGTCGCCGCCTGCGCTCCCGCCGCCACCGAGAGCACGAGCGCCAGGGCGAGGAGGTTCCGGTCGGTGCGAATCATCCTGTAAAGATACACCAAGCTCCTACGGCCGCGGCAACGCCTCGCGCAGCGGCCGGTCGCCGAGGAAGAAGGTGACCTTCTGAACGTCGGTGAACTGGAGCGCGGTCTCGGTGAGCTGGGCGAGGGCGCGGTCGGCGTCGCACGGCTCGCCGAGCTCCAGGTAGCCCTCCAGGCGGATGCGCAGCTCGGGACCACGCCGCACCAGGTTGTTGACCCGCAAGGGGGAGGCATGGAGGGCGTTGTAGAGCCCTGAGCGGGGATCGTCGGCCTCTCCCTGCCGGCTGAGGAGCGCCTCCAGGGCGCCGCCCAAGGCCGGCATCGAGCGCGGCAGGCGGACCTCCAACGGCACGGTGCTGTCGTTGCACGCTGTCTTGCGGCCGAGGACACCCCCGTCGTCGCGGGCGATGAGGAAGATGCGCACCCGCTCGGTGCGGGTGTCGGCGGCGAGGTCGTCGAGGCTGCCGCCGCCCAGGCTGCAACAGGCGATCCCCGCGAGCCCCGCGAGGAGGGCGAGGAACGGCCAGCGGGGAAGCCGCCGGCTCCGCCGGCCGCCGAGGTCAGCGCCGGTCCAGGGTCTGTCGTGTGAAGGCGAAGAGATGGTCGGCGTCCGGCTCATGGCGGGTTTCCTCGACGGTCCTCCAGGCGGCTTCGTCGAACGGGGGGAACCAGGTGTCTCCGGGGACTTCGGCGTCGATGCGGGTGAGGTACATCCGGTCGGCGAAAGGTAGCGCGGCGCGGTAGACCTCGGTGCCGCCGGCGATGAGCACCTCGGTCTCACCGGCGCTCCGCGCCTTCTCCAGGGCCTCGTCGAGCGAGGCGACGGCCTCGACGCCCTCGGGGGCTCCCTCCGGTTGCCATCCGCCTTGGCGGGTCACGACGAGAATCCGCCGGCCGGGGAGCGGGGTGGCGAACGATTCCCAGGTGCGCCGGCCCATCACCAGGACGTGTCCCCGGGTCACGGACTGGAAATGCCGGAGGTCCTCCGGCAGATGCCAGGGAAGGCCGTTGTCGCGGCCGATCACCCCATTGCGTGCCACCGCTGCGATCAGTGAGATCTTCATCCCGCAGCGTGACTGTAACATGGTCGAGATGGGGCGGCTGCCAGAGTATGATGAAGCACATGGTGCAGTCCCGCCTCCTGATTCCCTGCCTCCTTCTCCCTCTCGTTTTCGGTGCCTCCGGCTGTGCGGGACCTGCGGAGGGCGGCCGCGATGCGCCGGTGGAGCTGACCGTCCGGCGCGGGGATCTGCGCCCGCGGTGGCTGCTCACCGGAGAGCTGGCCGCTGCGCGGGCCGATGAGCTCAAGGTGCCGCAGACCCCTTCGTGGCAGGTGCAGGTGCGCTGGATGGCGCCGGACGGCACGGCGGTGCGCGCGGGGGAGCGCGTGGCGGAGCTGGACAATTCGGCGTTCACCGCGGAGCTGGACGGCAAACGGGCGAAGGTCACGGATACCAGGACCGAGCTGGCACGCCTGGAGGTCGAGGCACGGTCCTCCCTGGCCGAGAAGCAGTTCGCCGTCGAGCAGCGGCGCTCCGAGCTGGCGAAGGCCCGGCTCACCGCCGCGGTCCCCGAGGATCTGTTGTCGCTGCGCGAGCACCAGGACCGTGAGCTCGCGGTGCGCCGCGCCGAGGTGGAGCTGGCGAAGGCCGAAAAGGACCTCGCGGCTCAGCGGGAGGCGGGCGTCGCCGATCTGGAGGTGCAGCGGATCAACCTGCAGCGCGCCGAGCGCGACCTGGCCCTCGCCGAGAGCGCGATCGACGCCCTCATCCTGCGGGCGCCGCGCGACGGCATCGTGATGGCCGCCCACCATCCCTGGGAAGGGCGCAAGCTCCGTGAAGGGGACAACGTCTGGGTCGGAATGACGGTGGCCGTGCTCCCGGATCTCTCCTCGCTGCAAGTGGCCGCCTCGCTGTCCGACGTCGACGACGGCCGGGTGCGCCCGGGGATGGAGGCACGGGTGACCCTGGATGCGTTTCCGGGGCAGACCGTGCGGGGCCGCGTGGTGGACGTTGCCGCGGTGGCCCAGGAAGCGCCGCGCCGGCCGCTTCTGCGCTCGTTTCCGGTGACGGTGCGCCTCGAACGGCTCGATCTCCAGCGGATGCGGCCCGGCCTGTCGGTGCGCGTCGAGGTGCTCGGCCCGCAGGTCCGCGGCGCCTTGCTGGCCCCGCGCGCGGGGCTCGACCTCTCCGGCCCCGTGCCGCGCGCCCGGCTCGCCGCGGGGGGAGTGCGCGATCTCCGCCTCGGCCCCTGTGACGCGAGCCTCTGTGTCGTCGAGCAGGGCCTGGAGGAGGGCGCGCACCTGCTGGGAGCCGCAGGTTGAAGCGCTTCTGGATCGTGGTCCTCGCGGCCGTGGGGCTGTCGGCGGCTCTCGGTCTGCGGTCCCTCGGCCCCAAGGAGGGCGACGGCCCTTGGGCGCGGGTGGAGCGCCAGGACCTGGTGGTCGGCGTCGAGGTCACCGGCACGCTGGGGGCCATCGAGAGCGTCGATCTGGGGCCGCCGCAGATCCAGGACGTGTGGGATTTCAAGATCTCCTTCCTGGCCCCCGAAGGGGCGGAGGTGCAGCCGGGGCAGCCGGTGCTGGGGTTCGACACCTCGGATCTGGAGAACCGGCTGGTCGAGAAACAGGCCGAGCGCGACGCCGCCGAGAAGGAGCTGGAAAAGAAGCTCGTCGAGCTGAAGAGGCGCCGCGGCGAGGACGAGATGCGGCTCGCCGAGGCCGAGGCCAAGGCGCGCCGCGGCCGGCTGCGGGTCGATGTGCCTGCGGACCTGGTGACCGCGAAGGAGCTCGCCGGATCGCGGGAGGACCTCGCCCTGGCCGAGCGCGAGGCGGACTATCTGGCCCGCCGGCTCGCTCTCCAGGACGGGGAGGCGGGAGCCGAGATCGCGGCGCTGCGCAACCGGCGCGACCGCGCCGCGGCCGGTGTGCGCGAAGCCGAGGCGGCGATCGCCCAGATGACCGTCAAGGCGCCGCGGGCCGGCACCGTCATCCTGCTCTCCGATGCGCGGCGGGACCGCGACAAGAAGAAGATCGGCGACCCGGTCTGGCGGGGCGAGAAGATCCTCCAGATTCCTGACCTGGGCCGCATGCGGGCCGACGGAGAGATCGACGAGGCCGACGCCGGCCGGGTGGCGGCCGGGCAGCGGGTCACGCTGCGTCTCGACGCCCATCCGGATCTCCTGTTCACCGGCCGCGTGCAGGCGCTGCGCGGTGCCGTCCAGGCGCGCTCGCCGACCGATCCGGTCAAGGTCGTCGAGGTCGAGCTGTCGCTCGATCGAACCGATCCGCAACGGATGCGCCCGGGGATGCGCTTCCTCGGAACCGTCGAGCTGGAACGCGCGCCGCGCGCCCTGGTCCTCCCGGTCGCCGCGGTGCTCCACCGCCCGGAAGGCCCGGCCGTCCTGCTGCGCACCCGGTGGGGGACCCGCGAGGTACGGCCCCGCCTCGGCCGCCGCAATGAGCGGTGGGTCGAGGTCCTGGAGGGCCTGGCCGAAGGCGACGAGGTGGCGCTGCGCGATCCGCGCGGGGAGGGTCGGGGAGGGGGGGCCGGGGGAGCCCTCGCAGCCTTTGTCGGCCTCCCCTGTCTCCTGGCCGCCTGCCTCCTGGCCGCCTGCCGCTTGGCGAACGGTCCTGCCCAGGTGCCGGTGGTCCGGGTCGACAAGGGTGCCTTCGCGCTGCGCGTCGAAGCGCAGGGCACCTTGCAGGCGGTGCAGGCGACGCCGATCTCGGTGCCCCCCGGCGTCCCGGGTCCGTTCCGCATCGCCTGGCTGGCACCGGACGGCAGCCGCGTGCGGGCCGGCGAGGTGGTCATCCGCTTCGATGCGACCGAGATGGTCAAGGCGCTCGCCGATGCGCGCGACGACGGCGCCAGCTCGGCGCTCAAGATCGGCAAGCAGGAGGTGCAGGGGGAGGCGGAGATCGCCAAGCTGGACCGCGATGCCGGCCTCGCACGCGAGGAGCTGGAGGCGGCGCGGCAATTCGGCAAGAAGGATGAAACCCTCTACTCGCGCCACGAGATCATCGAGTCGGACATCGACCAGGACCTCGCCCGCAAGAAGGAGGAGCATGCCCGCGGCGCCCGCCGGACCCGCGAGACGCTCGATGCGACCGAGCTGCAGATCCTCGCCATCGAGCGCCGCCGCGCCGAGCAGAAGCGGGCGCTGGCCGAGCAGGGGCTGCGCGCCCTGGAGGTCACCGCGCCGCATGACGGAGTGCTCATCTTCCACCGCGATCACCGCGGCCAGACGCTGCGGGTGGGAGACTCGGTCTGGAACGGCCAACCGCTCGCCGAGATCCCGCAGCTCGACGCAATGGAGGCCGAGGTCTTCGTGCTGGAAGCCGATGCGGGGGACCTGGCACCGGGCAAGCGCGCGACGATCGTTCTCGACTCCCGCCCGGGCCTGCAATGGCCTGCCACCGTGCGGCGCGTCGATCCGATCGCAAAACCGCGGCTGCGCGGCTCGCCCGTCCAGTACTTCGCCGTGCTGCTCGACCTGGCGCAGACCGATCCGCAGGTGATGAAACCCGGCCAGCGCGTGCGGGCGACGCTGGTCCTCGACGAGCGCCGGGACGTTCTCTCCCTGCCGCGCCAGGCGGTGTTCGACCAGGAGGGCAAGAAGATCGTCTACGTGCGCCGCGGCGGAAGCTTCGAGCCCGCGGAAGTGACGCTCGGTCCGGCGGGCTTGGGCCGGGTGGTCGTCGAAAAGGGCCTGGCCGCCGGCGACGAGGTGGCCCTGGTCGATCCCACCCGGGCCGACCGGCCGGCCGAGGAACCGGCGGGCACCCGGGAGGGTGGTGCCGCGGCGCCGGCTCCGGGAGGCCCGGCATGAATCCGCGCGAAGCATTTCTCTCGGCCGCCGGCAACCTCGCGGCGCACAAGCTGCGGTCGGCGCTCACCATGCTCGGCATGATCTTCGGCGTCGGTGCGGTGATCGCCATGCTGTCGATCGGCGCCGGGGCCGAGCAGCAGGCGCTGGGCACGATCGAACGGCTCGGCCTGCGCAACGTCCTGGTGCGGACCCGCGACCTGCCGGAGCAGGAGGCGAAGGAGGTCCGCCAGAAGTCCCTCGGTGTCTCGGCGCGCGATGCGGCGGCGATCGCGGACGCCGTGCCGGGTGTGGAGCTGGTGGCCCCGCGCCTCGCGATCGAGCCCTGGAAGGTCCTCTCGGCCGCCGGCAAGACCAAGGCGACCGTGCTCGGTGTCTCCGCGCGGCACGCCGAGCTGGCGCAGCTGCACGTGGCCGAAGGGCGTTTTCTCGATGCGCTCGACGAGCGGACCCATGCGCAGGTGGCGGTGATCGGCACGGGCGTCCGGCGCGACCTGTTCGGCTACGGCCCGGCGGTGGGCCAGGTCTTCAAGGTCAACGACGTCTGGCTGGAGGTGGTGGGCGTGCTCGCCGCGGCGGGGGAGGCGGCGACCTTCCAGGGCGTCTCGCTGGGCACCCCGGCGAGCGAGGTCTACATCCCGGTCACCACCGCCGAGCGCAAGTTCGACCGTCCCCCCCTGGAGGCGCCGCTCGACGAGATCGTCGTCCGCTTGAAGCCCGGCGTCGATCCCGGAGACACCGCGCGCGTCATCGACGAGCTGATGACCCGCCTCCACACCGGCGCCGACGACTACGAGATCGTCGTCCCCGAAGCGCTCCTCGCCGAGAGCCGGCGGACGCAGCGGCTGTTCAACGTGGTGATGGGCTGCATCGCCGGCATCTCGCTCCTGGTCGGCGGAATCGGCATCATGAACATCATGCTGGCGACGGTCCTCGAACGGACGCGGGAGATCGGCCTGCGCCGGGCGGTGGGAGCGCGCCGCGGCGACATCCGCTTCCAGTTCGTCGTCGAGTCCTTCGCCATCAGCTTGTTCGGCGGGCTGATGGGCATCGTCGTCGGCCTGGCGATCGCCCGCGGCGTCGCCCTCTACGCCGGCTGGGAGACGGTGGTCACCGGCACGGCCATCGTCCTCGCCACCGGCGTCGCCATGGCGGTCGGCCTCGCCTCCGGCATCTACCCGGCGACGCGCGCCGCGGCGCTCGATCCCATCGAAGCGCTGCGCTGGGAGTGACCCCAAAGACCTGGCTCTTGCGCCCCCTGGGAGCGCCGACGTCATTCTTCGTTACCGTCGGACCTGCCAGCGCCGCGGATGGCCCCGCTACAGGGCCGCTCCGGCCGCCCGGGGCATCAATTCCGGGTTCCGGGTGGTGTTGCTCCCATTCTCCTCTGAACCTTCGCCCGGCGATGAATCGCCGGGCTAGCAACGGCGCCCCGTGAACGGGGCTTGAAGCCGTCTTCAGACGGCGCTGCTGAAAGCCCGGGCATTTATGCCCGGCGCAGGGTGCGGTTCACCCTTGACTTGCGCCCGGCTCTCGCCTTACGCTTCCTTCGTCGTTCTTTCTCAGCAGCACCCGGGCGCCGGAGCGTATCCGTCCCCGGTCACCTCGAAGCGGGTCCGAGCGAGATTGCCGTCTCCCCCGGACCCTAGGCAACGCAAGGAGTCTGAATCCTATGCGCACCCGTCGTGATGGTAGCACCCCTGTCCCCCCGTCTCCCTCTTCGTCCCCGGCGTCTTCGCCGGCCCAAGCGTTCACCCCGGAGTATCTGGCGCTGCTCGCGCAGCGCGACGAGCCGTTGACCGGCGCGGAGGCGGATGCCGCGGGTCCCTGGCATCTGGAGCCGCACGCGCAAGGCTGGGCCGTGTTGCGCCAGGGCGAGAGCCTGGAGCGCGGCAGCCGGCCGCAAGCGGTCTTCGCGCGCAAGGATGCGGCGCGGCTGGCCGCCTCGGTCCTCCCCGGCACCGGCCGGCGCCTGCGGTACACGCTCGGCACGGAGGCGGACAGCTTCTGGGGCTATCCGGTGCTGGACGACAACCGGGTGGTGGGGCACGTTCAGTTCTTCGATGAGACCTTCCTGGCCGCCTTGAACGTGGTGGACGCGCTGGTCTCGCTGCCCGCCGACCTCGCCTGGGTGCTCGACGCGGCCGGTGGTCTCGCGCTGGACCACGCCGGCAAGATCGCCGCCGAGCGGGCGGCGGGGTAGGGCCCCGCCCCGGCGCGGGGGACCTGCTCCGGGGCACACGCTCACGTCGCAGTCTTGGACCTCACCCCCTGACCCCCTCTCCCATCGCCCCCCCGCCGACCGGGAGAGGGGGAACCGGAGGACGCTCGGCAGCGGCCACGGTGGCGAGACCAAGGGCAACCACAAGGG
>DIHE01000198.1:14106-17556 GCA_002420005.1 Holophagales bacterium UBA5704
AGACCAAGGGCAACCACAAGGGTTGCCCCTACATCACGGGGTCCCAAGACTGTTGAACAGCCGGTTCAGAAGCAGGGCCTGGCCGATCAGGAGCAGCATGGCTCCCAGCAGGATGGGGACCTGCCAGAGCGAAGGCATCAGGCCGAGCGAAACGATCAACGTCGTGGCCCCGGCCGGCGGGTGGACCGCATCCAGCAACACCATCAGCGCGCTCGTTCCCCCCAGGGACAGCGCCGCTGCACCGACGCGGGGCCAGTCGACCCCGGCCACCAGGGCCGGCGGCGCGTCGAGCAGCCCGAAGACCGCCAGGCTGAGCCAGCCGGCCAGGGCGCCGATCAGGTGACCGAGCAGTGTGCTGCGAGGTGACGCCGCGCGCGATCCGGGGGCGTACAACAGCAGGAACGCAGTCGGCCCCAGGGAGGGAAAGAGGAAGCTCGACGCGAAGAAGTGGGCGACGGTGGCCACCACGCCGAGGCTGAGCCCGCCGCCGACGAGCTGGAACAGCGCCGGTCTCCAGCGTGAGAGGATCTCCGTCTTCATGCAGATCTCAGGCCCCCCTCTTCCACTGGTGGCGGGAGAGGGGGGAGGGAGGAAGGGGCTCAGGCGCGAGAGGCGCGGCGCCGCAGGGCGAGGATGGCGAAGCTGGAGAGAAGGAGAACCAGGGCCACCACGCCGGTCGTGCCGAGGGTCGGGACCTCCACCGCGTTCACGCGCACGGCGGCGAAGTTGGTGACCTGCGCCAGCTCGGTCGGGGTCATGCACTGGGTGGAATTCGCCGACAGGCCGGCGAGCTCGGCGGACTTGGCGGCGGCCTCCGCCTTCGAGGGTTGTCCGGTGACGAAGTTCATCACGCACTGCGTCGCACCGGCAGGGATCGAGAGGGTGTAGCGCCAGAAGGGATTGTCATCTCCGTTGGCGAAGCTGATGCCGGAGAGAGGCGTGGCGGCGCCCGCACCTTGCAGAACGTGGCCCAGGCGCGGGTCCGAGGAGGTGGTGCCGGTGTAGCTCTGGAAGGTGGTCACCCAGGTGTCGGTCAGCTCGGCGGTGGCATCGCCGTCACTGGAGCTGACGAGGGTCGTGCCGGAGTCCGAGCCCAGGTTGTTGCTGGTGATCAAGGTCACGCCGGCGGCGGCGCCTCCGTTGTTGGTCACACAATTCACCCAGCGGGCGAACTCGTCGTTGGCCGGGACGAAGACCCTGCGCTGGACGCTCAGGGTGCCGACCGTCTGCACCGGGAAGATGACCTGCCGGTTGCCGCAGGTTGCGTCGAGGGTGGCGGGGCCGTTCTGGTTGTAGATGGTGTAGTTGGCGTCGCCTGTGACGCACGGCCCGGTTCCGCCCGTCGTGCTGATGCAGATGGAGTTGTAGCCGTCGAAGGCGTCGGTCAGGGTGGTGCTCACCGTACCGCCGCCGCTCGTCGTCGCCGAGACCGGCCCGGTGTAGCTCGCCTCCGAGGCCCGGCCCACGGGGTGCGCGACAACGGCTCCTACGCCCTCGGGGATGACGCCGTCACCTTGGCCGAGCGCTTGAAAGCCGCCGGGTACAGCACGCATGCCGCGGTTTCGGCCCTGGTGCTCAACCGGCGCTACAACCTGGCGCAAGGATTCGACAGCTACGACGACGACCTCTGGGCCGAGGATGCGCCGCGTTTGTTCATGATCCGCGACCGCCGCGCCGCCAGGACGGCGGAGCGGGTCGCCGGTTGGCTCGAAACCTGGTGGGAGACGAAACCCCGCCGGCCGTTCTTCGTCTGGACCCATTTCTACGACCCCCACCAGCCCTACGAGCCGCTCGTCGAAGACCGGGCGCTCAGCCCCACGGGCTACGACGCCGAGATCGCAGCCGCCGACCGGGGCGTCGGCCGCCTGCTCGATGAGCTGGAGAGGCTGGGCGTCCTCGACGACACGCTGGTCGTTCTCACCGCCGACCACGGCGAGAGCCTGGGGGAGCACAACGAGAAGACGCATGCGATCTTCGTCTACGACGCCACGCTGCGGGTGCCGCTGCTCCTGCGCAGCCCGCGCCTGTTCTCGGCGGGAACGGTCTATCCCGGGCCGGTGCAGTCGGTGGACCTCGTGCCCACCATCCTCGCGGCCCTGGGACTGCCGGGGGGGGAGGAGACCCAGGGGGCGGACCTGTTGCGGGCTTTCCAGGGGAAGGCCGAGCCGCCGCAGCTGCCGCAGTATTCCGAGTCGCTGGTCGCCGAGGTCGGCTTCGGCATGGCGCCGCTCTACGCCGTGCGCAGTGCCGGGGCGAAATGGATCCGGGCCCCTCGTCCGGAGCTCTATGACCTGACGAAGGACCCCCGCGAGCTGCACAACCTCTACCCGCAGGAGGCGCGGCGCGGTGCCCGGCTCGATCGCGAGCTGTCCCGCCTCCTCGCGGAGAGCGAGAAGCGGGCGCTAGGAGCCCAGAAGAGCCCGATGGATCAGGAGACGATGGAAAGCCTTCAGGCCCTGGGCTACCTGGCGCCCGCCGGGATGAGCAAGACCTTGACCGGAATCGATCCGAAGGATGGAATCGTCCTTTACAACAAGCTGGAGGAGGCCCGCCATTTCGGGCAGGACAAGCAATGGGAGGAGGCGGAGAAGCGGCTGCGCGAGATCCTGGCGGTCACGCCCGGCAACCTTTCGGCGTTGAACATCCTGGCCCTCTGCCGGTTCCAGCAGAAGGACCTCCCGGGGGCATACGACACCTATCTGCGATCCCTGGCGCTCGATCCCAAGCAGTCGCGGGTCTATGCCATGCTGGGTTCCATCGCCCTGCTGCAGGACGACTTTGCCACCGCCGAGCGCAACTATCGCCAGGCGCTCACCATCACTCCGGGATTCGTCGAGGCGATGAGCAGCCTCGGCTTCCTCGCCGCCCTCCGCGGTGAGGACGAAGAGGCGGAGCGCTGGTATCAAAAGGCGATCGCCGCCGATCCAGGCTTCCCCCGCGTCTACCGCCGCCTCGGCGACCTCTACTATGAGCGGGGCGATTGGGAGAAGGCCTTCCTCAACTATCGCAAGGCGCTCCGCATCGTGCCCTCCGACTTCGCCGCGGTGGTACAGGCGGGGAACGCGGCGCGCCGCAAGGGCGACCCGAAGGAGGCGGCCGAGCTGTTCCGCCGGGCGGCCCGTTTGCGTCCGGACTCGTGGGTGCCGCTCTACAACCTCGCCTGCCTGCGTGCGGTCGAGGGAGACCGCGAGGCCGCCCTCAAGCTGCTCGGGGAGCTTCCTGCGAAGGGCTTCCACAATCCCCGGCTGCTCGAGCAGGACGAGGACCTGAAGAGCCTGCGGGACGCGCCGGAGCTGCGGCGGATTCTGGAGGCGGTGAAAGCGGCCTCCTGAGCCTCCCTCACCCCACCCACTGCAGCACCCGGTCACCCCCCAGAGTCGGATAGACACCCCCCAGAGCCGGATGGTCACGCCCCAGAGCCGGATAGTTGCCCCCCGAGACCGTAAGATC
>DIHE01000186.1 GCA_002420005.1 Holophagales bacterium UBA5704
GGGTGAGGCCGGGGAGGGGGCGGGAGGCCGTGGGAGAGGGCGGCACGACCGAAGAGCCGCCGGCCGGCCCCCCTCCCTCCCTACGAGCTTCTGAGCTGAAACGCCGGCTGGTACCGGCTGACCGAATCCAGCCACTCGTAGGTCTGGATCATCCCCACATTGGCGAGCTGTTGCCCGAGAAGAACCGCAAACGCAGGAGGCCCCGCGAAGAAGAGATGCACCTCCCCCTGCCCGATCCGGCTCTGCGCGGCCACGATCGCCTCGCGCACCGCAACCGCCATCCGCTGCGCGGCGTCCGGGTCCCGGCCCTGAAGAACGGTCGTCGACGGCGCGGGCCGGGGCTCGAAATCCAGACGCCGTCCATACGCCAGCCCCGAAGAGCGCAGGAAGCCCACCACCGTCCTCGCGATCGGCCGGCTGATGCCGACGGTGACGACGACGGTCGAGGAGGGAGAGCTGCCCTTCGGTGGATTCCGGGTCTTGAGCGTCCAGAGATCCGGTGCCGGAGGACGCGGCACGGCAGGCCCGGCCCAGGCTTCGCCGGTGAGGATCTCGACGACCTCCAGATCCGCACTGAAGGTCCTCCGGAGCGCGAAGCCCACCGCGAGAGCCATGGAGAGATGGCATTTCGGGACGAGCTGGAGAGCGAGACCGGGCCAGGACCGGATGGCGTTCGCGAGCGAGCGGAGGGCCGGAGCGAGGTCCCGGTCGAAGGCCGCGGCATCGGGCACCTGCCCGAGGGGCTCGTAGTCGACCGTCCAGTCGAGGAGCAGATGGAGCGGCAGGCCGTGGAGCCCCGGCCCTCTGCGGGTCGCGAGGCCGATCCGCAGCCGGTCGCCCGCGGGAGCCCCTTCGCGCAGCGTTTCCAGCAAAGAGAGCAGAACCGTCTCGGCCGCCGCGGCGATCTCGGGCGCCAGCTCGCCACGGCCGATTCTCGCCAGGTCCATCGTGTACCCGTTGAAGCGGCCGATGTCGTAGTCGGTTCCCGGCCGCCCGGTTCCGAGCCGCTGAAAGTCGGTCACCAGCGTCTTCAGATCCTCCCGAAAGATCGGAACGATACCGAACCCTTTTTTGCGCGCGAAGTTCTGCAGGGCATGGCCGCGTTCCTTCTCCCGCACCCATTCACTCCGAACCGCATGGGACGTGAGATAGAACGCAAACCCCGCGGACTGATCAGCGGCTTTCTCGATCTCCTCCTCGGCCGGCCGACCTTTGAGCAGCTCGGTGCGATCGCGCCAGAGGGGAACCCCGCGCCGCCGTAGCTCGAGGTCCAGCCTCTCCACCTCCTGGACGTCCTCGGCGGAATAGCTCAAGAACACGCGCCGGATCGCATCGCTCATCCGCTCTTTCCACTCTTCTTGGGAGGTGGCGCCCCCTCTCCCGGGGCCTTGGGGGAAGGGAGATGGGAGAGGGGGTCGGGGGGTGAGGACTCCGCGCGACGCGCTTCCGAAACACCCTCTTTGTCCGCGAGGTCACGCTTGAGCTTCTCAAGAGTGCTCATTCCTTGGGAGCCGACGGACCCGAGCCGTTGCGGGGTTGCCGGGCGCGGCGGCGGTGGCTCGTGCCGGCCCGCTGCAGGTCGGCCGGCCAAGGGCCGCCCGGGCCTTCTGCCCTCGTCGGGCGGGCGCGCCGTCTGCGCCTCGCGTGGAGCGCTGCGCACCAGCAGCAGCCGCGCCGTCCAGCCGAACAGGCTCTTGAAATCCCGTCCCTCGATCCCCCCTTCATCGAGCACCCGCCGGATCTCGCGCACCGCAGCACGGAGCTGATCGCCATAGCCCGCACCGCGCCGGATGTGCCCACCGCTCCCTTGCTCGATCATCTCCAGCAGTGTCCGCAGGCGCCGGATGTCGGGCTCCGGCTCGTTCATGAAGTCGGAGACCAGCCCCAGGAGCACGTTTTTCTTGACCGGCGCCGGGCCGCTGTTGAGCCGCGCGGCCAGGTGCTCGGCCTTCTTCAGGATCTCGATTGTAGGAAGCGCCATGGCGGTGCCTCGTCAATCCTTTCTGTGCAGGGTGCGCACGAGATCGTCCAGGGTGCGCGCGAAGGTCCGGCCCCAGCCCGACGTCCGGGCAGCCAGGATCCAGGCCCGGCATTGTTGCCGGCAGGCTTCTTCGGCGAGAACCCCGGGGACGCCGCCGGCCGACAGCCGGAGCCGCGTCGGGGCCACCGTCACCGCCCCCTTGCCGTCGTATTTGACGCCGCCCAGGCGGAGATCGAAGCGCGTCGCCTCGTCGGCGCCCAGCCCCATCGCAACGAGCAGCCGGCCGAGCTCCTCGGCGGTCGTGTTCCAGAAGGTCATCCGGGTTTCGAACGCGCCGGTGTAGACCTCGCGGGTCAGATCCTTCGGTCGTTTGCGCCAGGTCCGCGTGTCCTCCTCGAACTGAACGGACTCGGCCTGGTCGTAGATCCGGAAGTCCCCCCGGGTCTTGTCGCCGTGCGGCCCCCAAGGCGTCGGAACCTCTTCGACCCGGGTCTGCACGGCGCCGGCGCCGAGAGGAGCGGCGTCCCCGAAGCTCACCCGCCCGGTCCAGCCGAGGACGCCGAACAGCGAGCAGGCCTCGCAACACGACCGGCGGGTGCACCGCTCCTCATGCCGCCGGCTGCGGTCGGTCCAGGCGAACGGATCGCAGGACGAGGAGAGGATCTCGTAATGGGTTCGGACGGCCCCTTTGATGCCGCTGCCCGGCAGGACCGGCGTCCCGGCGGCCCGCTCGGCCTGCTGCGCCACCACCGCCGTGGGGCCTTCTCCGGTCAAGGCGAGCCGGCCGGTGCCGGGAGAGACGTATTGCCCGGGAGGCGTCGTGAGCGTCAAGGTCAGGATTCCGGTGAGGCGGTTGCGCAGCCAGACGTCGTGCCGCACCGGCTCGTTCCGAACGATCTCCCCCGAGGGTCGAGAGATGCCGTGCTGGGCCATGTCAGGCCCTCCGCTCCATGTAGCTCCGGAGAGGTCCGCCCACCAGGCCGTCGATGAGCCCGGGCACCTGCTCGTCGTCGTAGGTGAGGAGCCGGAACAGCCCCTGCCGGCCGGCTTGGCCTCCCTCCGGCGCGGCGAGGACGTCCCCTTTCGGAAGGCTGTAGGGATTCTTGCCCGCTTCGTGCGGCCGGGCACCCGTGAGCCGGCCGGCCTCCCGGTCGAGGAACCCGAGCTCGACACGCCAGCGCTCCAGGCGGACGGTTCCCATGCCCCGCGCCTTGCAGCCACCGAGGTGGAGGAGGCCGTGGCTCAGGTCCTGGAGGGAGGCGAGCAAGAGCCCGAGCTGCCAGAGCGAATAGTTCTCGCCCTGGACGCGCGCGTCGAACCCGCCGGAAACCACCACCTCCGAGTCATAGAGCACGCCCTGGCTCGCCGCCTGGGACTTGCGGTCGATGCCCACGCCGGTGCGCATCTCGGTGCGGTTGGTGGCGTCGATCAGGTCGTCGGGAGGATAGGCGTCGCCGATCCGGAAGCGGCCGGCGAGCGTGAGAGAGCCGAATGTGAAGCAGGCCGGGCACTGGTTGCCGTGCGGATACCGGGCATCGGAAGGACCGTCTTTCTTGCGCTTCCCACAGATCGCGCTGTCCCGCGTCTGGGTCGGATCGCAGGCGAAGTGGTCGGCGCTGCGCAGGAGCCTCTCGGCGTGCGAGCGCAGGACGCCCTTCAACCCCGAGCCGGCGAGGAAGACGGTGCTCCGGCCGTTGCGGTGGGTGCGCTGGAACTCCATGTCCGCCACGCCAGGGTCGAGCCCGACGGCTTGCGCCCGCACCAGGAGGGGACCGTCGGGGATGATGCGGAATTCGATCTTCACCGTGTTCTGCAATGTCTGGAACATGATCCGCCGCTCCGTTCTAAACGTTTTCGACCACCGCCGCGGCATCCGCGAGCTGCTGCAGGCTGCCGAAGAGGTCGCCGAGCTGGGTCTCCACAGGGCCGAAGTCCGCACCTTCCGGCTCGGCCGCCGCCGGGACCTCGCGCAAGAGCAGGGCGAGCGGATCGAGCTGCCGCGGCGAGGTCACCTCCACCTGCATCCAGCCGAGGCCGCGGGCCGACTTGCCGCCGAGCAGGAGGAGCCCCTGGTCGAGCATCCAGAGTGCCTGCGCGAGCAGGCCCAGCTCGTAGTCCGCCGGATTCTTGAACCGGATGCGCCCCAGGAACCGCGTCCCTGCGGGCACCACCTCGAGGTCGTACTTCACACCCTGGGCGGCCGTGCGCCGCTCGCGATCGATCCCCACGCCGTCGCGGAGCTCCACCGCCACGTCCTCCGTGCACAGACCATCCGAGATCTGGAGCCGCGAGCCGTAGGAGAAAGCCCCGGAACGGTCGGCCGCCGCGCCGAAAAGCCGGTCCACCAGGGTGAGCTTCGTCCAGCCCTCGACGAAATCGGGGGGAAGGCCCGGCGCCGGTTTTTCCGCACGGGACCGCACCGCATCGAGCCGCAGGGAGGCGGAAAAGCTTTCGATCCCGGCACGCAGGACGCCGCGCAACGAGGAGCCCGGAAGGAGGGGCCGGCCACCGCCATCCCGCATCACCGGCAGGTCGCTCCCCGCCAGGTCGGCGCTCTTGCCGGCGCCGATGTGGAGGCCCGTCCGGCAGGTGATCCGGTACTCGAACAGCACCAGCTTTTCGAGCACGGCGTGCGGACGCGGACGCAGGTCGGCCACGTTCATGGCCGGCCTCCCGCCCTCTGGGCCTGGTTCTGGGCCTTGCGCAGAGCTTCGAGGTAGACGTAATGCCGCACCAGATAGCCGAAGAACTGCTGGATGGCCGCCTTGCGGAGGGCGTCCTCCTGGAGGTCCGGCCGCTTGCCGACCTCGTCGAGGATCTTGAGGACGTCCTGATGGATCAGCCCCCAGAATTTCTGGGTGGCCTTGCGACCCGTCTGGTAGCGGATGAAGTTGCGCAGCACGGCGATCTCCGACTCCTCCTGGGTGATCTGGACGAGGTTGCGGAGCTGGGAGGTCTGATCCCCAAAGTCGCGGTCCTCTTTCACACGGTCGAGGATCTCTTCGGCCCCTTGGACCAGCCATCGTTTCGTTGCGGCGGTGAGAGCGGCTCTCATCGTTCACTCCTTCTCGATCAGTTCGAACGTCCCGAATCGGCCGCAACCGCTTTCGGTGCTCCCTCCCACGCCTTGGCGGAGGCGGGGGAGGAGGCGGCCGAGGCGGACCCCCAGGCCGTCGCGGGGAATCTCGTACACGAAGACGCTGCCGGCTCCCACGGCCGGCTGAAGGTCCTTGAGGGCACCCTCCTGGCGCCGCTGGTCATAGCCACCCGCGGCACCCTGGACCACGAGGAAGCTGCGCCGCAGCACGGCCTCTCCCTCCTCGGCCGCGGCGGCCGGCTCCGCCAGCGGATGCGGCTGCTTCCGGTCGGACGGGACGAAGTCCGACAGCGCGACCAGGACCAGCGGAATCCGCGAATCGCCCTCCGGCAGAGCGGAGAGACCGGCACGCGCGGCGAGCGCGCGCGTCTCCCGGTCCAGCCGGTCGGCCAGGTCGAGCACGCGGCGCTCGGTGTCCGCCCCATCCGCTCCCTCGGAAAGATCCGGCTCGCCCGCGAGCACGATCGCAAGATCCGCCTTGCCCAGACCGTGATTGCGCCCGGCACCGAGGAGGACCGGCTGCTCCGCGGCCCGAGCCAGCAGACGGGCGCCCGCCGCGTCCAGTCCTTCGACCCAGGCCGAGAAGCGCACCGGAACCGGGGGCTCCGTCGCGTCCTTCCCCGGAATCCAGGGCTCGATCTGCTCGATGGAAAACAGCCGGCCCTGCGCCGAGGCACCGCTGTGGCGGTCGATGGAAAGCCGGGTCCGGATGCGCCGCACCAGCCGGCTGCCCGGCCGCACAGGCTCCGGATCGAACCGCGCCGTGCCGTCGTCGGCGCGCAGATGGCGGCCGGTGCCTTCGAGCAGCCGGTTGACCCGGTCGCGGGCCAGCTCGGACACCAGGACGTCGCGCCGCTCGCCCGTGCTGCCCCGCCGCTTCCGCCGGGTCGCCGGCGCGATGCGCGGCTCGGCGTCGGCGTCGGCCACCAACAGCGCGTCGCCGAAACGCGCCGCCCCCTCGCCGGTGAAGAGGCTCCGAAAGCCGGGCTCCCGCTCGGGATCGACCCCGGAACGGATCAACGACCAGGCGATCGCGCCGCGCACGGTGGCGCCGGGCACGTAGGTCCGCGTCGCGTGGTGGTTGCCCTGCGGCCCGCCATTCCCGAAGTGGGCCGGCTCGCGGAGCGTGAGCACCAGCCGGGCGCGGGTCGCCGTGGCCGGATCACCCTGGGCTCCCGGTCGCGCCGCCGCGGTGGCCTCGTCGATCCAGCGGATCGTGACGAAACCGCCCCCTTTCGCCTTGCCGGCGCCGAGCGCATCCGTGGTCTCGACCGCCGCCTGGAGATACCGGCGGTCCTCCTCCCGCACCTCGCGGCCGACCTCCAGCTCCGCCGCGAACACCAAGGGCTCGGCGGAGACCTCCGCGACCTCCCGGAAGAAGAGCTTCCTGTCTTCCGCCGTCGCGCTGAAATCCTCGATCTCCAGCCCGGGGCGGACGCCGAGCGCCTGGAGCGCCCGCGCCGGATCGGTCGGCAGGGCATCCCCGAACCGCAGGCACCCCTCGCGGGCGTGGGTCCGCGAGCCGCGTTGTCCCGAATAGCCGAACAGCCGGGCCACCGGGCTGTCGAGCGTCGCCGGAGGCACCTCGCGATCCAGCGGATACGGATCGACGTCCGGCTCGCCCGCGCCGGCCAGGAGCGCTTCGAGCTGCATCCGGATCGCGCCCCGCAGAGCCGTGGCCGGGATGTAAGGGACCAGGAGACCCTCCTGGAAGCGGCGCGCCGTGGTCAGATCCACCCCCAGGGCCAGATCCTGATTGCCCGCCACCAGCAGATGACCGTGGACGACGATTTCGAGCCGTGGCATCAGCGGGCCTCCTTCCCGAGCTGCCCGAGCTGGTTCAGGAAGGCGAGGAGCTGCACACCATCCGCGATCCAGGTCCCGGCCCGCGGCCCCTCCCCATCCGGCGGCAGCTCCTGAACGAAGAAACTCTCGACGCGGCGGGCGTCCACCCACGGCGTCCCCAGAGAGCAGAGCCACTCCTGGTACCGCTTGCCGGCCGGCGGCCGGGCGATCTGATACCGCAGGGCATTGAGAAACAGGCGCCGGCTCTCCCCGGCCCCCGCCAGCAGGGCATGGAGCTGGGACGTCGCCACGCTCTTCTCCCGTGCCCTCTGCATCCGCTTGAGGAGCTGGTCGAAGCGATCCTGATCGAAAGGCCGGCAGGTGCGGAGGAAACCCTTCTCCTCCGTCTGGTACGCCAGCTCACGGGCGTCCCGGAGATCGTCCACCAGAGGCGAGGAATCGGTCAGCAGCTCGAAATCGATCGACGAAGGCGGCGTCGGGTGCGCTCCGCCATAGAACATCTGCTTGGCGTTCTTCTGCAGCTCCTTGGCGAGCGCGTACTGGTAGCGCACGGGGTAGCTGTGAGAGCAGAGCACGAGGCCGATCCCCAACGTGAGATCCGCGACCTCCCGCAAGCGGAGGAACTCCGGCAGACCGGGAATCGCCTGGACCTCCTGCGAGAGCCAGCCGGGCAGCTCCTGGGCGATCCGCACCGCGAGCGCCCCGGGAACGATCCAGATCGCCTCATCGCCGCCGCCCAGATAGCTGAGAAACAGGCGCCGCGGGTGCTCGATCCTGCCGAGCTGCTCGCCGGCCTCCCGCCGGGCGCGCTCCGCGAGTTGCTCGAACACGTGGCTGACGGCCTGGCTGAGAAAGCCGATCTCCGCGAGCGACGCGAGACGCCCGAACAGCGCCCCCATCGAGTTGCCGTCCGCATAGAGGAACCCGGTGTAGGCGGACTTGGCCCCCAGCTTCGGGTAGTGCTCCTGAAGCCTCTCGATCAGCTCATCGAACGAGACCCCGGCGATCTCCTCCTTCCCCGCGGACCACCGCCGGTGGCAGGGAGAGCAGAGCACGTGGCCGGCCCATCCCTCCCGCGCCACCGGCGTCGGATGAGTAGCCGCCCGATCGCGGCACGAGAGACAGCGGGGCAGCGAGCCCTGAACCGGGGAGAAAGGAGGCAGCTCCTCGTCCTTCTTGCGGCGGATGCAGTCCCGCAGCCGCGCCAGCACCGCCTGCGTCCCGGAAACCAGCCGGACGCCCTCGCGCGCCTCCTCCTCCTGCGCATCCTTGGCGATGAAATCCTGCGGAGCCACCTCCAGGAAATGGGTGGTCACACCGAGAGCGCCATCCGTTCGAGTCCAATACAGCTCCTCGATCTCCTGGCAGATCCCGGCACCCCGGCCGCGCTCCACCAGCAGCAGCCCCTCGCCACCCCCGGAGAAGATCGTCTGGCTCTGATACCGCCGCGCGATCTCCCCATTGAGCCCGCGCAGAATCGCCGAAGCCCCCGCGATCACCGGCGGCAGGCTCGACTCGTAGACGTACTCCGCGATCCGATCGGTATCGAACAGCACGAGATCGAGAGGCCCCCGCGCACCGAACACCCGCCGCGTCGCCGCCTCCACCGCCTCCCGGTCACCGCATCCATCGGCAACCGCCGCCGTCAGCTCCGGAGGCACCACCGTCCCCCGGCCCGCCACCTGCTCCAGGGCCGCCCGGGCCGCGAGCATCACCCGTTCCCTGCACACGATCTGGTTCTCAGGCACCATGCGTCCTTCCTCCGGCACGCGCGGCCCCATGCGCCGCGACTCTGCTCCTCAAGACACAGGTCCCGCCCAATTTGTTGGACGGAATCCCCAACATCCTAAAAATCGTCCGCCACGGCCCCACCCCCGCCCCACCCTCACCCCTTCGGCACACCTCTTTTCTTGGG
>DIHE01000102.1:0-1173 GCA_002420005.1 Holophagales bacterium UBA5704
AGGTCCGGGTGGTGGCTGCCGTTGACGCCGGAGCCGTCGTCGAAGCCGGTGTCGAAGACCGCGACGGTGGTCGGTGTCTCGCCGAGAGAGAGGAGAAGGTTGCGGCTCCCCAGCCAGGAAAGATAGGTGCCGGGGCCGGTGACCGCGCCGGTCACTGCGCCGGTGGAATAGCCCTCGTACTTGCCGGCCACGATCAGGCCTTGCCGCTCGTCCGCCGGCTCGGGCTCGCCTGCCGCCTCGAAGACGGACAAGAGGTGCGGGCCGGTGGCGACCAGGGCCTCCAGCTCGGGCCGGGTGGCCTGGGCGGCGAGCGTCAAGGAGCCGTCGTCCCAGACCATCGACTCCCCGGGCACCATGGCCAAGGGCAGCTCACCAAGGGCCACCTGGAGCGTGGTGCCCGGAACGAAGGTCAGAGAGTAGGGCTTCATCTCGACCGCGTCTGCTTTCTCCAGGGTCTCCGGTGAGATCCGGTCGGTGGTCAGGAAAGAACCCGCCCAGGAAAGATAGCGGGCAACCGGGCAGTTGATGACGTCATTCAAGTTCTTGGCTGCTGCAAGAAAAGTCCCGTCGCCATAGTACACGAGAGGGTGGACGCCGCAACCGGGCAGGCCGGTGGAACCCTCGGTCCATTCGTCGAGGAGCGGGAAGGCGAAGCGCAGGAGGATGAGGTCCGGAACAGGCTCGGGCCTGTAAGGGCTCCCGTCCCAGGGAGCGGTGCGCTCGCCGGGCTTGGCCGGGTCGAAGGTGTGGAAGGCGAGGGTGATCGGGGCGCGCGGGTCTTCGAGGACGCCGCGGTTCTCGGCGAGGGCGGTGGCGGTGAGGGCTTCGGCCTCCGCCTCCGGCAGCACGGTGGCCACGAAGGACTCGTACTCGACAGCGTCGACGCCGAGGCCGGCGCGGATGGGCTCTGGCAGCAGCTCAGGTGCGGCCAGCTCGTCGGCTCCGGGAACGGACTTCTCGATGATCACCAGCTCGCGGCCGAGCAGCGGCGAGCGCCAGCTCTGGTTGGCCTCGCCGGCCGACGCGGAGGCCAGGAAGACACCGGCGAGAAGGGTGAGGGGCAGTGTGCCCCGCAGCGGACACGTAGGCATCGCATTCTCCTTTAAGTCGATGAGGCCCTACGTCAATGGATGGTGCGCAATGGGGCGGAAAGCGCGCCGGGCCGGCGGAACC
>DIHE01000102.1:1458-5099 GCA_002420005.1 Holophagales bacterium UBA5704
GCCGCGCGTATACTTCTTCCGGTCCCTTCGATGTCGCCGAACCACGCCCCCGTGCCCTCCACCCGGTGGCACGGACACCGAAGAAGGAGAGGAAGGATGCCGCCGGAGCAGGAAGCTGACGAAGTGGAGCTCGGCACCGCGCTATACGTCGTGCGCAAGCTGAGCGGTGTCACGGCCCAGGACCTGGCGGCTCGGTCGGGCCGCGACAAGACCTATCTCGCCAGCCTGGGAATCAAGCACCATCCGGGGTGGGATCTGCTCGTCGAGCTGTGCGTGGAGCACATGCAATGCGACCTCGAAACCCTCGTCGAGATCGTGTGGGCGCACAGCCGGGCCGCCGGGAAGCTCCCCGTCCCCCCCGAATCCCCCATTCCCCTCACGCCCGAGGAGCTGCGCGCCATCCGCCGCGACTCCGGCCCCGTGGGCCGACAGGCTGTCGCCGACCATGAAGCCCTGCTGATCCGCAACGTGCGCGCCGAAAAGGTCCTCCAGGCCCGCGTGGACGCCGTCGCCCGCTGCGAGGTCCTCCTCTCCGCCACCGGCAAGTCCCGCCGCCAGCTTCTCGACCAACCCGTGTTCTGCACGTTCGCCGTCGCCGAACGGCTGTGCGAGCTGAGCATCGCCGCGTGTGCCAAGACCTCCTGGAAAGACGGCCTCAAGATCGCCCGCCTCGCCTGGCGCGTCGCCCGCCGCCTGCCCGGCTCCGAAGCCTGGCGCGCCATGATCCTCGCCTACACCCATGCCTTCATCGCCAACGCCTGGCGCGTCGGCAGCCATCTGGACAAGGCCGACCGCCTCCTCACCCGCGCCGTCGCCGACTGGACCCGCCACCGGGCCGCCGACCCCGACCGCATCTTCGCCGACTGGCGGCTCCCCGACCTCGTAGCTTCCCTGCGCCGCGACCAACGCCGGTTCGCCGAAGCCCAACAGGCCCACGCCCAGGCCCGCGATGCCGCCCCACCCGAGGCCATTGCCTGGGTGTTGGTCAACAAGGCGAGCACGTTCAACCAGCTGCTCGACTGCGCACAGGCAGTGGAGGTGCTTCAAGAGGCGACACCCTGGCTTGACGTCGCAAAGGACGAGCGGCTCAGATCTATTCATGCCTTTCTGATGGCTGGTAGCTTCTGTGAGTTAGGCCGCTTCGGCGCGGCGGCGCAATGGCTGCCCGTGGCTCAGCGGCTTGCCGCCGCCCAGCAGTGTGGCCGCGAACTCACCAAATGTCGCTGGCTGGGGGGCCGGGCAGCTGCCGGGCTTGGCCAGCTCGCGGATGCGTTGGCGGCTTTCCGAGCGGTGCGCCGCATCTTCAGAACCGAGGAAATGCCCTACGACTTCGCCCTCGTCAGCCTGGAGGAGGCTGTGCTCCTTCTCAGGCTTGGCGAGACCGAAAGAGTCCAGCGGATGGTCCTGGAGGACATGGCCTGGGTGTATCAGACGCCCGGCATCCACGAGGAGGCGCAGGCCGCGCTGGAGCTGTTCCGGCAAGCGGTCGAGCAGGAGAAGGCCACCCAGGAACTGGCTTGGCGTGTGCACTCCTACTTGGTGCGGGCGAACCACAACCCGCACCTCCGATTCGAGGACTGACGGCCAAGTGTTGCACTTGGCGCCGAGGCCGGCCCGGCCGCGTTGGCACTATCCGCCGCAGTTCCCGCCGTCGGGGTCTGCGGTGCAGCCGACATCAACACCTTCCAGCGGCGGCGTGGTACCGCCCACACAGCCACCGTTCGGGTCGAGGATACAGCCCCTCGCATCGGGCCCCTCGGTGCCGGCGGGCGGTGTGGTGGCGCCGGTGCCGCAGCCCCCGCTGGGGTCGGCGGTGCAGCCCACCGTCCAGAGGCCGACCAGCCAGTCGGCAAGAAGGCGGAGAGTGCCGTTCGCCGCCCAAGCGGCCTGCGACATTTCAGCCGGGCCGGCCGCGGCAGGCCCGGCGGTGGAGAGAAGGAGGGCCGCGGCGAGGCCGAGGCCGACGAACACAGAGCGGGCGCGGTGGACCGTAGGCATGACGAGCTCCTTGATGACGAACAGGCGGCGGTTCCCGCCGGTCCCCCATTGGCCGGCGGCGTGCCACACCGGAAAGGATGCCACAGGATGAGAAATGACCCACTCGATGGCGCCGACTGGCGCCAGATCGCCTGCACCGCCGCCGCGGACGCCAGGCCCCTGCTCGCCTGGTTCGAGGGCCTCTGCGGGTGCGCCAACCTGGAGGACCTCGCCGCGAGCGCCGCGCTGACGCGCCGCACCCTGGTGCGTTTCGGCGCCGGCCAGGGCGGACGCGGCTCCCGGCGTACGCTGGCGCGCCTGCTCGACGCCGGCCACCTGCCCCTCTGGGTGGCCGGCGTGACGATGCTCCCCGCCGTGCGCGTGGTGCGGGCTCTCTGGCATCCCGGCTGCCTGGGGCCGGGGCCGGAGATGGATGCCGCGGCGGCACGGCGGCAAGCCCGGGAGCTGGCTGCGCGCATCGCGGTGGTGGCCTACCTCGCCACGCGCGGCCCGGCAGGGTGCGGACCGGACACCGCGCCGTGCTTGCACCGGGCCGACGCGCGGGTGCTGTTCGCCTGGCTGAAGCTCCTGACGGGCCTCACGCTGCGCGAGCTCGCCCCGGGCACCGGGGTGAGCCACGAGACGCTGCGCCGTTACGCCGCCGGCATCTGGCCGGTGGCCAGCCGGGCCCTGCCCGGGCTGGTCGAAGGCCTCGGGGGGCCGGTGTGGGTGGTGGAGGACGTGATGGTGCCGGCCATCCGCACGGTGCGCCTGGTGGCGGCGCACCCGCGGCCGGAGAATCTGCTGGACGGCTGGGAAGAGGCCTTGCAGCGGGTGCCCGCCACCGTGCGGGTCGAGACCGTCTGGTACGGCGCCGGGGAGCTGATCGCCGCCGCGGAGCGCGCACCGGGCGACCGCCTGTGGCGGCTGTTGCAGATCCGCGGCGCCGCCGCACGGGTGCGCTTGGCGAAGCGCGACCGACGCTTCCACCGCTGGGAGCTGGTGGTGCGCCTGTGCGAGGAAAGCTGCGAAGCGGCCACGGAATCCGCCCGCGCGGCCTTGCGGCTCGCCCTGCTCGCCCTGCGGGTGGCGCGGCGCACCCGCGGGGAGGGGCTCTTCGACTCCGCGCTCGACGGGCTCGCCCTGGTGCACGTGGCGAATGCCTGGCGGGCGCTGGGGCAGCTCAGCCGGGCCGAGCAGGTGGCCGCCCGTGGCCTCGCGCTCTGGGAGGTGGGGGCGGCTGTTGCGGCCGGCCGCCTGCCCGCCTGGCGGGTGCTGGACCTGGAGGCCTCGCTGCTGCGCGACCTGCGCCGCTTCAGGCCGGCGATCGAGCGGCTGGACACCGCGCGCGCCCTCGCGCCGCTCAGCGCCTGGTTCCGCATCCTGCTCAAGAAGGCGACCGTGCTGGACCAGCAGCTCGAGCCGGAGGCCTCGCTCGCCGTGTTGCAGGAGGCCGCCCCGTGGATGGACGAGCGCCGCGAGCCGCACCACGCCTACCTGTGGACCTTCCTCTTCGGGGTGAACCAGTGCCATCTCGGGCGGTACGCGGAGGCGCAGGAGGTTGTGCCGCGGGCGCAGGCGCTGGCGGCGGGGCTGCACAAGCCGCTCAACCACCTGCGGCTCGCCTGGTTGCGCGGTCGCATCCAGGCCGGCCTGGGCAACGA
>DIHE01000101.1:0-698 GCA_002420005.1 Holophagales bacterium UBA5704
GGGGGGGCCGCCCGCCTCCCCTCCCCCTCCCGCCATCCCGCCCCGGGATACGGCGCGCCGGTGCCGGCTCCGCCGCTAAGGTAGCGGGCGGGAGGATTCACGTCATGATCAAGATCACGTTTCCTGGTGGGGTGGCCGTCGATGCCGAGTACAAGGGAATGACCATCCACACCGACCAGCCGACCGCCTATGGCGGCGGTGGCACGGCGCCCGCGCCGTTCGACCTGTTTCTCGCTTCGATCGGCACCTGCGCCGGTTTCTATGCTCTGCGCTTCTGCCAGGAGCGGGGCCTCTCGACCGAGGGGATGGGCTTGAGCATGGCCACCGAGCTCGACACCGCGACGAAGCGCATCGGGACCATCCGGCTGGATCTGCAGCTCCCGGAGGGCTTCCCGGAAAAGTACAAGACGGCCATCTTGCGCTCCATGGACCAGTGCACGGTCAAGCGGCACATCGTCGATGCGCCGCGGTTCGAGATCGCCGTCGCGGTCTCGGAGCTGGCCGGAGCCTGAGCGATGTTTCCGGTCGTCGAGGCGCGGTGGCTCGCTCCCGGGATCAAGCTGTTCCGGGTGCTGGCGCCCCGTGTGGCGCGGCGGCGCCTTCCGGGGCAGTTCGTCATCGTGCGCCTCCACGAGCAGGGCGAGCGCATTCCGCTGACCCTCGCCGACTCCTCGCCCGCCGACGGCACGGTCACCCTG
>DIHE01000101.1:843-12880 GCA_002420005.1 Holophagales bacterium UBA5704
AGGACGCGGTTGCCGGCCTGCCGAAAGGCCACCACCGTGGGCCAGGCGATCGCCGCGCCCACCCCGCCGCCGACGGCACGGTCACCCTGATCGTGCAGGGGGTCGGCAAGACCACGAAGTTGATGAACCGGCTGGAGCCCGGCGACGCCCTGCTCGACCTCGCGGGCCCGCTCGGCAAGCCGTCCGAGGTGGAGCCTTTCGGCACCGTCGCGGTGGTCGGCGGCGGGGTGGGCGCGGCGATCGCCTGGCCCACGGTGGTGGCCTTTCGGCAGGCCGGCAACCGCGTCCTGACCGTCCTCGGCGCCCGCACCCGTGAGCTGGTGATCCTGGAAGAGGAGCTCGCCGCGGTGAGCGACCGGCTGGTGGTGACCACGGACGACGGCAGCTACGGCCGGCCGGGGCTGGTGACCGGCGTGCTGGCTGAGTGGCTGGCGGCCGAGACGATCGACCGCGTCCTCGCCATCGGCCCGGTGCCGATGATGCGGGCGGTGGCGGAGCTGACCCGGCCGGCCGGGGTGAAGACGATCGTGAGCCTCAACTCGATCATGGTGGACGGCACCGGCATGTGCGGCGGCTGCCGCGTCCTGGTCGGGGAATCGAGCCGCTTCGCCTGCGTGGACGGCCCGGAGCTCGACGCCCACGAGGTGGACTTCCACGCCCTCGCGCAGCGCAACGCCGCCTATCACACCTGCGAGGCGATCTCGCTCGCGGCCTTCGAGGAACATCCCGAGCGGGATCTGGCCCTGCTCCACACCGCCGTCGGCGAGGAGGCTTCCCGATGAGCACCCGCCCGAAGCCGAGCGAACGGATGAAGATGCCGCGCCAGCCGATGCCGGCGCGCGACGCGGTGGGCCGCGGCCACGACTTCAACGAGGTCAACCTCGGCTTCGATCCCACCCTCGCCCTGGCGGAGGCGGCGCGCTGTCTCGAATGTGCCAAAGCCACCTGCACGCAGGGTTGCCCGGTCCAGGTGGACGTGCGGGAGCTCGTCCGCCTGGTCCTCGCCGGCGACTACGGCGCGGCGGCGGCGAAGATCCGCGAGGACAACGTGCTGCCGGCGGTGACCGGCCGCGTCTGCCCGCAGGAGGACCAGTGCGAGGGCACCTGCCTGCTCGGCAAGCGCCTGGCGCCGCTCGCCATCGGCCATCTGGAGCGCTTCGTGGCGGATTGGGAGCGCGCCTCGGGCACCGTGTCCCTGCCGCGGATTGCGCCTCCCACCGGCAAACGGGTGGCGATCGTCGGCAGCGGGCCGGCCGGCCTCGCGGCGGCCGGTGACCTGGTCCAGCGCGGCCATGCCGTCCAGGTGTTCGAGGCGCTGCACGACATCGGCGGCGTCCTGATCTACGGCATCCCCGAGTTTCGCCTGCCCAAGGAGATCGTCCGCGAGGAGGTGGACAACCTGCGCCGGATGGGGGTGGGCTTCGAGACGAATGTGGTGGTCGGGCGGACGCTGACCGTCGATGAGCTGCTCGGCGAGGAGGGGTTCGACGCCGTGTTCCTCGCCGTGGGGGCCGGGCTGCCGCGCTTCCTGGGGATTCCGGGCGAGCACCTGATCGGCGTCTGCTCGGCCAACGAGCTGCTGACCCGGGTCAACCTGATGAAGGCGTACCGCTTCCCGGAGTACGACGAGCCGGTCTATGACTGCCGCGGCAAGGCGGTCGCGGTCGTGGGCGGCGGCAACACGGCGCTCGACGCGATCCGCACCGCGCTGCGCCTCGGCGCCCGCGAGGCGACGTTGATCTATCGCCGTTCCGAGGCGGAGATGCCGGCCCGCGCCGAGGAGGTCCACCATGCGCGGGAGGAGGGGATCCGCTTCCTCACCTTGACCGATCCGGTGGAGCTGCTGGGGAACCCGGAGGGCGCTCTGGTGGCGGCCCGCTGCCGGCGCATGGAGCTGGGCGAGCCGGACGACTCCGGCCGGCGGCGGCCGGTGCCGATCCCGGGCTCGGACTTCGAGATTCCGCTGGATCTTCTGATCATCGCCGCGGGAACCTCGGCGAACCCGGTCGTCCAGTCCACGACGCCGGGCCTCGCCACCGACAAGCGGGGCTACATCGCGGCCGACCCGGAGACGCTCGCCACCTCGCGGCCCGGGGTGTTCGCAGGTGGCGACATCGTCACCGGCGGGGCCACGGTGATCCTCGCCATGGGCGCCGGGCGCAAGGCCGCGAGGGCCATCGACCGGTTTCTCGAGATGGGGGCCGGAGTGGCAAGCTGAAGGACGGCAAGGTCGCCAAGGACAACAAGGACGGCAGGCCACGTCCTTGGCGTCCTGGTTGTCCTTGACGTCCTTCGCTCAGCTCCAGCGGTGCTGCGGATCGTTGCGCACCCGCAGGAGCAACGCTGCCGTGCGCCCCAGCAGCTCAGGAGTGAAGGGCGGCTCTCCGCGGTCCTCGACCTCCCGCAGGGCGCGCAGGGCGTCGAGCGCAGCGGCCGGAACACCCTGGGTTTCTCCGAGGGCGAGGCTTTCCTCCAGCAGCCGGCGCACCTCGCCGCGGCGCTTTTCGCGCACGGGCTCTTCCAGCAGGTCGAGGGTGACCAGGACGGCGTCGAACCCCATGCCACGATCGAGGTAGGCGTCGCGCAGCTCCCAGAGGGCGTTCTCGATCTCGTAGCGGGGAAGCTGCGGATCGGTCAGGAAGAGCGGCGGCTCATCGGCCTCCTCCCCCTCCGGGCCGGCCTCGGCGACGGCGGAGGCGTTCTCTTGCAGCTCCCGCCACTCGGCCGCGATGCGGTAGGCGATCCCCTGATGCATCCAGGCCAGGGATCGGGCGCCTTCCACCCGGCCACCGTAGACGCCGGGGTCGAGGCGCTCTGCAACCTGTGCGGCGAGGCGGGCGAGCTCCACGGCTTCGTCCGGATCGACCCGCCAGGCGGCGCGGCAGCGGGCCAGGAGCAGCTCGCACAGCGGCAGGGTCGGCAGGCCCTCCTCTTCGCGCAGGCGGCGGCGCCGTTCGTGCTCGGAGCCGGCGAGCAGCTCCCGGACCTGCCTCTCCGCCAAGCCTCCGATGACCCCGCCGAGGGCGCGCGCCGTCTCGTCCCGGCTCCGGCGTTGCTCTTCCTCCTGCTCACTGCGGCGCCGGCGCTCGGCGAAGAGATGGGCGCGCCAACGGACCACGGTCTCGGGACCCGGGGCGGGCGGGATGGAGTCGAGCGTCGCGCTACAAAGAGGGCAGGTGGCGAGGTGCTGCTCGACCTCGCGGCGCTGTTCGCGCCCCAAGGTGCCGCGCACGAAGCGGGTGAGGGTCTCCGGGTCGGGATGGGAAGACATCATCTCGGGGCGCGAAGTCTAGCACGCTCCCCGGTCAGGCCTCCGCTTCCCCGGCCGTCCCGAGAAGGGCGCGCATCTCCTCGGGGGACAGGCCCTCGATCTCGGCGAGGAGCGAGGCCATCTCGCCGTCGTCCACCCGGGCCAGCTCCTGCGCGGTGATGCGCTCCGCCAGGTCTCCCAGGTCCACGGCATCGAACAGCAGGGTGAGCGGCACTTCCGTGTGCAGCCGTTCGCCCAGGCGGGCGAGGAAGCGGGTGGCCAGCAGCGAGTGGCCCCCGAGGTCGAAAAAGTTGTCGTCGAGCCCGATCCCCTCGATCTCCAGCACTTCGCTGCACGCCGCGAGGACGTCGCGCTCCAGCGGCGTGCGGGCCTCGTGGTGGTGGGCCTGAAGCCGGGCGGCCGGCGGCTCCGGCAGGGCGCGCCGGTCGAGCTTGCCGTTGGGGGTCAAGGGCAAGGCCTCCAGCACCGTCCAGGCGGTGGGCACCAGGGGCTCGGGGAGGCGCCCCCGCAGGTACCGCTGCAGCGCGGCGGGATCGCAGGGCTCGTGCAGGGTCACCCAGGCGGCGAGAAGCTTGCCGCCGACCCCGTCGCGGGCTTCCACCACCGCCTGCCGCACCGCGGGATGACCGGCCAGCACCGCCTCCACCTCGCCGACCTCCACCCGGAAGCCGCGGATCTTCACCTGGCCGTCGAGGCGTCCGAGGAACTCCAGGCTCCCCCCGCGCAGCAGGCGCGCGCGATCGCCGGTGCGGTACAGGCGCTCCCCGGGGAGCCCGGAGAACGGATCGGGGACGAACCGCTCGGCGGTGCGATCCGGCCGGCCCAGGTAACCGCGGGCGAGCCCGTCTCCTCCGGCGTAGAGCTCCCCCACCGCCCCGGGAGGCACCGGCACAAGCTCCGCTTCCACCGGATCGGCGAGGTAGACCCGCGCATTGGCGATCGGGCGGCCGATCGGCACCGGAACGCCGGCCGGCTCGCCGCCGTTCACCCCGCTCATGCGATGACACGTGGTGAACGTCGTCCCCTCCGTCGGACCATACCCGTTGACCACGGTGAGCCCTGGCAGCGCCGATGTGACCCGGCGGATGGCCGCGGGGTCCAGCACGTCGCCGCCGGCCAGGAGCTGCTGCAGAGGCCGCAAGGCCTCCAGGCGCTCCTCGACCATCTGGTGAAAGAGGCCCGCGGTGAGCCAGAGCGAAGTCAGTCCGAAGCGAGAGATGCAGCGGGCCAGCTCGTCGAGCGACGCCAGGCCGCCCGGCAACAGGGCGAGGCGGCCTCCGTTGAGCAGGGGTGCCCAGATCTCCAGGGTCGAGGCATCGAAGGAAACCGGCGCCGCCAGCAACCAGACCTGCCCGGGGTCCATCGCCGCGAAGCTCGAGCCGCGCACGAGGCGGATGACGTTGCGATGGGTCACCGCCACTCCCTTGGGCGTGCCGGTGGAGCCCGAGGTGTACATCACGTAGGCGAGTGCCTCGGCGGGCACCGCGGGGAGAGGTGCCTCCCGGTCACCGATCTCGTCGAGGTGGCAGACCGCGAGACCGGCCGGCAGCGCCTCCGCCGGCAGAGAGGAGACCAGCTGGCGCTCCGCCAGCAGGAGCCGGGCTCCGGCATCCGCCAGCATCCAGGCGAGACGTTGCGGCGGATAGGAGGGATCGAGCGGCAGCCAGGTGGCCCCGGCACGCAAGATTCCCAGCACGGCGGCGATCAGGTCGGGCGAGCGGCCGGCGACCAGCCCGATGCGCTCCTCCGGCGCCACCCCACGGGCGACCAGGAAGCGCGCAATGCGCCCCGAGCGCTCGGCCAGCTCGGCGCGGGAGACCTCTCCCTCGGCCGTAGAGAGAGCGACCGCATCCGGAGCCCGGTGGGCCTCCTTGAGGAACAGGGCGCCCAGGGAGAGCTCCCGCGGATAGGCGACGGCGGTGCGGTTCGGCGCCTCCAGCACCTGGCATCGCTCCTCCGCGGACATCAGCGGCAACGCAGCGATCGGAGCGTCCGGATCGCCTGCCGCCGCGGCGAGGAGGAGGGTGAGGCTCCGCCCCAGGCGCTCCACGGTCGCCGCGTCGAACAGCGCCGCGCTGTACTCCCAGAGGCCGCGCCAGCCACCGGTCTCCGCATCCGCGGCGAGCGACAGCAGGAGATCCGTCTTGGCGGTCTCCGCGGTCAGGGGGAGCTCCTGGAGGGTCAGGCCGGGGAGTTGGAGCGGGCCTCCGGGAGCGTTCTGGAGGACGAACAGGACCTGGTAGAGCGGCGTGCGGTGGCGGCTGCGCTCGGCGGCGAGCTCCTCCACCAGCCGCTCGAACGGCAGGTCCTGATGGGCGAAGGCCCCCAGGGCCGAGGTGCGCACGCGCCCGAGCAGGGTGCGGAACGAGGGTGCGCCGCCGAGCCGGCCGCGGTGGACCAGGGTGTTGATGAAGAAGCCGATCAGCGGCTCGATCTCCGCCCGCGTGCGGTGGGCGACCGGCGCGCCGATCAGCAGGTCGCGGCGGCCGGCATGACGGCCGAGCAGGACGTGGAGCCCGGCGAGAAGCGTCATGAACGGCGTCACTCCTTCGCGCCGCCCCAAATCGGCGAGAGCGCCGGCCAGGGCCGCCGGCACGGCGAAGGGCTTCTCGGCTCCCGGGGTCACGGAGACCGCCGGTCGCGGCCGATCGATGGGGAGATCGAGGGTCTGCGGCGCATCGGCCAGCTCCTCGCGCCACCAGGCGAGCAGAGCGTCCAGCGTCTCGCCGTGCAGCCAGCTCTTCTGCCAGGCGGCATAGTCGGCGTACTGCACCGGCAGCGGCGGCAGCGTGGCGGGGCGCCCCGCGCGACCGGCGGCATAAAGCTCCCCCAGCTCGCGCACCAGCACGCCGATCGACCAGCCGTCGCTCACGATGTGATGCATCGCGACCAGAAGGACGTGCTCCTCGGGCTCGAGACGAAGCAGGAGGGCGCGGAACAGCGGTCCCCGCGCCAGGTCGAACGGCAGCCGGGCCGCGGCGCGGGTGAGCCGGCGTTCTTCGGTGCTCCGCGCCGCGGGCGGCAGGGCCGCAAGGTCGGCCACCGGCAGGGCGAGATCGCGGTCTCCGGCGATCACCTGCAACGGCTCTCCCTGCACCAGCTCGAACGTGGTCCCCAGCGTTTCGTGGCGGCGGGCGATGGCGGTGAGCCCCCCGGCCAGGAGGGCGGTGTCGAGCGGGCCGGTCAGCCGCAGGGCCGCGGGCAGGTTGTAGGCGGTCGAGCCCGGCTCCAGGCGATCGATGAACCAGAGCCGCTGCTGGGCGAAGGAGAGCGGCGCGCGGCGAATCTCCCCCGGACCCGCCGGAGGGCCGGTGGGATGGAGGGGCGGTACCGCGGGGGCCCCGGCGGCGAGCTCGCGGTCGATGCGCGCGGCCAGCTCGGCGAAGACGGGCGCCTCGAACACCGCGAGGAGCGAAAGCTCGATCCCCCAGCGCTCACGCACGCGGGCCGCGAGACGGGTGGCGAGAAGGGAATGGCCGCCAAGGTCGAAAAAGCCGGCCTGCGGGCTGACCGCGGCCGGGCCGGGGAGCCCGAGAAGGGACGCCCAGATCTCCGCCAGGGATCGTTCGGTGGCGGTGTGCAGCACCGCCCGCGCCGGCTCGGCGACGGCGGACAAGGCGGCGGCCCGGCGCGCGAGGTCTTTGCGGTCGATCTTCCCCACCGGCGTGCGGGGCAGGCGCTCCAGGACGATGAACGCCGCGGGGATCGACGGCGCGGGCAGGCGCTCGCGCAGGGCTTCCCGGAGCGCCGCAGCGGTGAGGCCGGCCGCGGCCGGCGCCGCCACAAAAGCGACCAGGCGGCGTTCCCCGGTGGCGGCTTGATCCAGCAGGACGGCGCTCTCCTCGACCGCCGGCAAGGCCTGGAGGGCCGCCTCGATCTCCCCCAGCTCGATGCGCACGCCGCGCACTTTCACCTGATGGTCGATCCGGCCGAGGAATTCGAGCAACCCGTCCGGGCGCAGGCGGGCGACGTCGCCGCTGCGGTACAGCCGTGCACCCGGTGAGGCGGCCGACGGATCGGGCCGGAACCGCTCGGCGGTCAATTCCGGCCGGTTCAGGTAGCCGCGGGCGAGCCCCAGCCCGGCGATCCACAGGGCGCCCGGCACACCGCAGGGCACCGGGCGCAGGTGGCGGTCGAGCACCCACAGCTGCACCCCCGGCGACGGCCGGCCGATCGGCGGCTCGCGGCGGTCGGCGCCGGTGCAGACGAACGCCGCGGCGTTCACCGTCGCCTCCGTGGGTCCGTAGCAGTTGACCAGGCGCACGCGCTGCGCCCACCGTGCCGCCAGCTCCGCCGGACAGCTCTCGCCACCGACGCTGACCACCCGCAGGTCTTTCAGGCCTCCGGCCGGCAGCTGCGCGAGAAGCGAGGGTACGAGGCAGGCGTAGGTGATGCGGTGGCGCCGGATCTCGTCGGCCAGCTCCTCGCCGCCATAGCGGGCCTCGCGCCGCGCGATGCAGAGCGCCGCGCCGCTCGCCAGCGCCGACCAGATCTCCAGCACCGAGGCGTCGAAGCTGAACGACACCACCTGCAACACCCGGGTCCCGGGACCCAGCCCGAGGACCCCGATCATGTGGCGGATCAGGTTGACCACCGAACGATGGCGGATCATCACGCCGTTCGGGCGGCCGGTGGAGCCCGAGGTATAGATGAGGTAGGCGAGGTGGTCGGGAGAAAGTGAAAAGGACGGCAAGGACGGCAAGGTCTCCAGGGACGAATCCCCCTCCCGGAAGGGGTCGTTGTTGTCGTTGCAGTCCTTGGAGTCCTTTTCCTCTTCCTCCAAGAGGACCACCGCCGCCGCCGTCTCCCCCAGCACACCGCGCAGCCCCTCCCGGGTGAGCACCACCGGAGCCTCCGCGTCGGCGAGCATCCAGGCGAGCCGCTCGGTCGGCCAGGTGGGGTCGAGGGGAACCCAGGCGCCGCCGGCCAGGAGGACCCCGAGGACCGCCACGATCCGTTCGATCGACTCGTCAAAGCAGAGGGCCACCCGGGTCTCGGGGCCGACCCCCAGCGCGCGCAGGCGGCGGGAGAGCCGTTCGGCGCGCTGCCGCAGCGTGGCGTAGGTGAGGACGCGACCGTCCTGGAGCACCGCCGGGGCGTCCGGCCGGCGCTCGGCCCAGGCGAGAAACAGCTCATGCAGGAGGACGTCCCGCGTCTCGCCCGGCCCGGTGTCGTTCCATTCGGCGATCTGTGCCTCCTCGGCGGCGCTGAGCAGCGGCAGCTCGGCGATCGGACGGGCAGGGTCCGCCATCGCCGCGGCGAGCAGATTCTGGAGATGGCCGGCGAAGCGGTCGAGGGTCGGCAGGTCGAACAGGTCGGACGAAAACTCCCAGGCGCCCCCCAGGCCGGCCCCCTCCTCACCCGCCGACAGAAGCAGGTCGAGCTTGGCGGTGCCGCTGTGCACCGGGAGCTGCTCCAGGGAGAGACCGGGAAGGGTGAGGGGAGGCGCCGGTGTGTTCTGGAACGAGAAGGCGACCTGGCAGAGCGGATGGCGGGAGAGCGAACGCTCCTCCAGGATCTCCTCGACCAGACGCTCGAACGGCAGATCCTGGTGCGCGAAGGCGCCGAGGGCCATGGCGCGCAGGCGGCGGACGAGGTCCAGGAACGGCGGATCGCCCGTCAGGTCGGCGCGCAGGGGCAGATCGTTGACGAAAAAGCCGATCAGCCCTTCGAGCTCCGGGCGGGTGCGCCCGGCGACCGGGGTGGCGACCAGCAGGTCCTCGGTGCTGCACCAGCGTCCGAGAACCGCGGCAAAGCCGGCCAGCAGGGTCATGAACAAGGTGGCGCCTTCGGATCGGCCGAGCGCCCGCAGCTCCGCGGTGAGCGGCGCTGACAGTGCGAAGGGTCGCTGCGCTCCGCGCCGGCTCAGCACCGGCGGACGCGGCCGGTCGCCGGGGATCTCCAGCACCTGCGGTGCGCCGGCCAGGGCTTCGCGCCACCAGGCCAGCTGCTCGGCCAGCCGCTCGCCGCTCAGCGTGTCGCGCTGCCAGACCGCGTAGTCCGCCACCTGCATCGGCAGCGGCGGCAACGGCGAGGCGAGCCCTGCGACGCAGGCACCGTAGAGAAGGCCCACCTCCCGGACCAGAATCCCCAGGGACCAGCCGTCTCCCGCGATGTGGTGGAGGGTGGTGACCACCACGTGCTCGTCGTGCTCGTCGTGCGTGAGCCGGAAAAGCAGGCCGCGCAGCGGCAGATCCTCGGCCAGCGAAAACGGCCGGCCGGCCTCCTCACGTCCTCGCCGATCCGCCTCCCGGCGTGCGCGCTGCGGCGCCAATCCGCTCAGATCGACCACCGGCAAGGCGAACGGCGGCAGGCCGGCGATCGGGTGGACGACCTGGAAGGGCTCGCCGCCCTCCTCGACGAAGGTGGTGCGCAGCGCTTCGTGGCGGCGCACGATCTCGCCGAAGGCTCCGGCGAGCGCGGCGGGGCGCAGAGAACCGGTGAGGCGCAACGCCACCGGCAGGTTGAACGCAGCCTCCTCGACGTCGAGCCGGTCGAGGAACCACAGGCGATGCTGCCCCGACGACAGGGGGGCGCGGCGCTCCCCGGCGGGGGGAGGGAGGGAGAGGGGAGGGAGGGCGCGGGGGTGAGGGCTGGCGATGCGTTCCGCCAGGTCCTCCAGAACCGGCGCCTCGAAGAGAGCGCGCAGCGGCAGCTCGATCCCCAGCGCGTCGCGCACCCGCGCCACCACCTGGGTTCCCAGCAGCGAGTGGCCGCCCAGGTCGAAGAAGTGGTCGGTCGCCCCCACGCGCTCGACGCCCAGGACTTCGGCCCACAGGCGGGCCAGGGTCTCCTCGGTCGCCGTGCGCGGCGCCACATATCCGGCCGCGGCCTCGGCGGGCTCCTCCGGGGCACGGCGGGCGAGAGCCCGGCGGTCGACCTTGCCGCTCGGCGTCAGCGGGAAGGTGGCGAGGGACGCGATCCGCGAGGGAACCAGGGCATCGGGCAGGCGGCCGGCCAGCCACGCCCGCAGAGCCCGCGCGTCGATGTCCGCTCCTTCGGCCGGCACCACCCAGGCGACGAGGCGCCGGTCGCCCGGCCGCTCCTCGCGCGCCACGACGGCCGCCGCGGCCACCGCAGGATGGGCCGCGAGCACCGCCTCGACCTCGCCGGGCTCCACCCGGACGCCGCGGATCTTCACCTGGGTGTCGAGCCGCCCGAGGTACTCCAGCGCGCCATCCGAACGCCGCCGCACGCGGTCGCCGGTGCGGTAGAGGCGCGCTCCCGGCACGTCGGAGAAGGGATCGGGGACGAAGCGCTCGGCGGTGGCGCGGGGCTGGTCCAGATAACCGCGGGCGAGGAGGGCACCGCCCAGGAGCAGCTCGCCGGGAGCCCCCGGCGGCGCCGGCCGTCCATCCAGGTCCACCACCACCGCGAGAGCCCCGGCCACCGGCCGGCCGATCGGTGGCAGCGCGGGCCAGGCGGCCGGATCGCCCCCGAGGACCCAGGAGGTGGTCACATGCGTCTCCGCCGGGCCGTACTGGTTGGAGAGGCGCGCGCCGCGGAGACGGGCGAAAAAGCTCGCGACCGCCGGAGTGACGCGGAGCTGCTCGCCCGCCGTGATGACCTCGCGCAGGTGCACCGGAAGCTCGGCACCGCGCGCCGCCTCGGCGAGCTGCTGCAGGGCGACAAAGGGGAGGAACAACCGCTCGATCTTCTCTTCCCGCAGACGGGCCAGAAGCGCCAGGGCATCGCGCCGCGCCTCCTCCGAGATCAGGACCAGCGTTCCCCCGGCGGCCCAGGTGGCGGCCATCTCCTGGAAGGAGACGTCGAAGCTCGGGGAGGTGTATTGCAGCGTCCGCCAGGCCCCCGGGGCCGCCGCGACCTGCCAGATGATGAGCTGGGCCAGGGCGCCATGGCGCATGGCGATCCCCTTGGGCCGGCCGGTGGAGCCCGAGGTGTAGATGACGTAGGCGAGGTCGTCGGGGGAAAGGGAAGAAGAGGAAGAAGAAAAGGACGACAAGGACGGCAAGGACGGCAAGGTCAACAACGACGCCCCCTCCCGGGAGGTGATGTCAGGGTCCTTGGCGACCTTGACGTCCTTCTCTTCCAGCACCACCGCCGCCCCGGCATCCTCCAGCATCCAGCGCAGCCGCTCCGCCGGCCACGCCGGGTCCAGCGGCACATAGGCCGCGCCGGCCTCCAGAATGCCGAGGAGGGCCACCGGCAGCTCCAGGCCCCGGTCGAGCGAGAAGGCCACCCGGTCGCCCCGGCCGATGCCGCGCCGCCGCAGGTGGCCGGCGAGCCGCAACGCCTGCCCGCGCAGCTCCCGATAGCTCAGGGTCTCGCCGTGCAGACCCACCACCGCGGGCGCTTCGGGCGTGCGTTCGCACTGCGCGGCGAGAAGGCCGAGGACGGTCGGAGGCGCGGCGAGCTCCGGCCCCCGGGCCGACTCCCCCACCGCCTGCAGCAGCTCGTTCTCCGGCAGCAGCTCCAGCTCGGACAACCGCCGATCCGGCGCCGTGGCGAACGCCTCCAGCGCCCGCTCGAAGCGCCCGGCGAGCCGTTCGATGGTCCCGCGGTCGAAGAGGTCGGTGTTGTATTCGAAAGCCCCGTGTAGACCGCCGCCCCGCTCCTCCATCTCGGTGAGGTCGAGCATCAGGTCGAACTTCGCCACCCCGGGGTCCAGCTCCGGCGAGCGCAGGGTCAGCCGTTGCAGCACCGCCCGCGCCGGGGGGGCGTTCTGCAACACGGCGAGAACCTGGAACAGCGGCGTTCGCGCCGGATCGCGCTCCGGCTGCAGCTCCTCCACCAGCTTCTCGAACG
>DIHE01000101.1:13094-30190 GCA_002420005.1 Holophagales bacterium UBA5704
ACCAGCTTCTCGAACGGCAGGTCCTGATGGGCATAGGCGCCCTGCGCGGCGTCGCGGACGCGGCCGAGCAGGCCGCGCAGCGTGGGATCGCCGGATAGATCGGCGCGCAGCACCAGGGTGTTGGCGAAGAACCCGATGAGCCCTTCGATCTCGGGCCGCCGCCGGTTCGCCACCGGAGCCCCGACAGAGAGATCCTCCTCGCCGGTCCACTGGCGCAGCACCACGTCGAGCGCGGCGAGCAGGACCATGAAAAGGGTCGCCTTCTCCTGCTGCGCCAGACGATGCAATGCCGCGGTGCGCGCGGCCCCGATGCGCAGCGGGAAGCGGGCGCCGGCATAGGTCTGCACCGGCGGCCGGGGACGATCCACCGGCAGCTCCAGCACCGGCGGCGCCCCGGTCAGGCACGTCCGCCACCAGGCGAGCGAGCGCTCCAGGCGTTCCCCCTGCAGCTCCTCCAGCTGCTGCTCGGCGAAGTCGGCGTACTGCAGGGGGAGCTCCGGCAGCGGAGAGGGCCGGCCGGCGGCGAAGGCCTCGTACAGCACCGCCATCTCGCGCAGGAAGAGGGCGTTCGACCAGCCGTCCGAGATGATGTGGTGGAGACCGACCAGCAGGGCGTGCGCCGCGGCGCCGCGGCGCAGGAGGACGGTGCGCACCAGCGGCCCGCGCGCCAGGTCCATCGGGGTGCGCGCCGCCTGGAGGGCCAGCCGCTCCTGCTCCACCGCGGCGCGGGACGCCGGCAGGGCCGCGAGGTCGATCAGCGGCAGCGGCCAGGCGACCGGCGGCGGCGCGATGACCTGGTACGGGACGCCGTTCTCCTCGCCGAAGGTGGTGCGCAGCGTCTCGTGGCGGCGGGCGATCTCGGCGAAGGCGCGGGCGAGCGTCGCCACCTCCAGAGGACCGTCCAGCTCGGCCGCGGCGCTGATGTTGTAAAACGGATTTCCCGGTTCCAGGCGGTCGAGCACCCAGAGGCGGCTCTGGGCGAAGGAGAGGCGGGGCCGTTCGCGGCGGGAGGGGGGAGGGCTCGCCGCCGGCTCCAGGTGATCGGCGGCGAGCCCTCGCTGCCGCAGCTTCTGTGCCAACTGAAGCCGCTTCTCCGCGGACAGCAGGCTCACGAGGCATCCTCCCCGGCGAGCACCTCCAGCACCGCCTCGGCGATCGGTGCCACCTCCACCCCCGTCGCCGCGCCCAGCTCCTCCAGCCGCACCGCCAGCTCCTCCAGCGTGGGCGCCTCGAAGAGGGTGCGCAGCGGCACCTCCAGCGGGAAGAGGTCCTCGATCTGAGTGACCACGCGGGTCGCCGCCAGCGAATGCCCCCCGCGCTCGAAGAAGTTGTCCAACGCGCCGATCGCCGCGGGATCGGCGAGCCCGAGGACGCTCCGCCAGATCGCCGCCAGCACCTGCTCCACCGCGGTTCGCGGCGCCACGTGCTCGCGCTCCGGGGCTCCCTCCTCGGGCGCCGGCAGGGCCTTGCGGTCGAGCTTGCGATTCGGCGTCAACGGCAGAGCGTCCAGCACCACGAACGCCGCGGGCACCATGTATCCGGGCAGCCGGCCGCGCGCAAAGTCGCGCACCGCCTCCGCATCGAGCACCGCATCGGGGGCGGCGACCAGGTAGGCCACGATCCGCTTCGCTCCCGGCTTGTCCTCGCGGGCGAGGACGACCACCTCGCCCACCGCCGGGTGTTTGCGCAGGGCGCTCGCGATCTCCCCCAGCTCGATGCGGAAACCGCGGATTTTCACCTGGTGGTCCATCCGCCCCAGCAGCTCCAGGACGCCGTCCTGCCGGTAGCGCGCGAGATCGCCGGTGCGATAGAGGCGGCGGCCCGGCTGCGTGGAGAACGGATCGGGGATGAACCGCTCCGCCGTGAAGTCGGCGCGGCCGAAATACCCCTGCCCCACCCCGACGCCGCCGAGCAGCAGCTCGCCCGCCACACCCACCGGGGTCGGGCCGCCGTCCGTCCCCACCACGTAGGCGAGCTGGTTCGCCATCGGCACGCCGTACGGGATGCTCTTCCAGGCCGGATCGACCGCCTCGATCAGGAAGATCGTCGAGTCCATCGAGACCTCGGTGGCACCGCCCAGGCTCACCACCTGCGCACCGGGCACCAGGCGCCGCAGGCGATCCGGCAGGCTCACCGGGATCCAGTCGCCTCCCAGAAGGACCAGGCGCAGCGCCTGTGGCGCCGTCTCCGGCCGCGCCTCCAGGCGATCGACCAGCATCTCCAGCATCGCCGGCACGGAGTGCCAGACGGTCACCCGGTGGCGCTCCATCAGGCCGGCCCAGGAGGCCGGCTCCAGCAGCTCCTCCGGCCGCGGCAGCACGATCGTGCCGCCTCCGGCGAGGGTGCCGAGGACGTCGTAGGCCGACATGTCGAAGCTCAGCGAGGAGACGGCGAGCACCGCATCGCCCGCGCCGATCGCAAAGCGCCGGTTGAAGTCGGTGAAGTTGCTCACCCGGCCACGGTGGTCGAGCATCACTCCCTTGGGCCGGCCGGTCGAGCCGGAGGTGAAGATGACATAGACCAGATCCTCGGGCGTGACGCCGGTTCGGGGAGCGAACGGGCTCTTCTCGGCCCAGCCGTCCACCGGCACCCGGTCCAGGTCGAACCCGTCGAAGCGGCCGGCCAGGTGCTCCTGGGTGACCAGCAGGCGCAGATCCGCGGTCTCCAGCATCACCGCCAGGCGCTCCTGCGGATAGTCGGGATCGAGCGGCACGTAGGCGCAGCCCGCCTTGAGGACGGCGAGCAGGGCGATGGCGACCTCGGGTGCGCGCTCCAGGGAGACCCCCACCCGGCCGCCGCGCCCGGCGCCGCGGGCGGCCAGATGGTGCGCCAGGGCGTTCGCCCGCCGGTCCAGGTCCCCGTAGGTGAGGACCACACCGCCGCAGACCAGCGCCGGCGCCTCCGGGGCCGCGGCGGCGCGCTCCTCGAACAGCTCGTGCAGACAGGCCTCGGCCGGAAACTCCACCGCCGTGGCGTTCCAGGCCTCGACCGCCCGGCGCCTCTCCGCCTCCGAGAGCAGAGGGATCTCCAGGGGATGGCGCGAGGGATCGGCCACCGCGCGCTCCAGCAGGTTGCGGAAGTGGCCGAGCAGGCGGTCCACGGTCGCGGCGTCGAACAGGTCGACGTTGTATTCCAGGTGACCGGTGAGCCCTCCCTCCGTCTCACCAAGATAGAGACAGAGGTCGAACTGGGCGCTCTCGCGGTCGATCCGCACACCCTCCGCCGTCAGGTCGCCGGACAGCTCGACGCGGGTCGGCGGGACGTTCAGGAAGACGAGCATCGCCTGCGCCAGCGGATTGCAGCTCGGATCGCGCTCCACCTCCAGGGCGTTGACCAACAGCTCGAACGGCAGGTCCTGGTGCGCGAAGGCGCCGAGCGTGCTCTCGCGGGTGGCGTCGAGCAGCGCGCCGAACGAGGCCGGAGCCCCCAGGTCCGCCCGTAGCAGGACGATGTTGATGAAGCAGCCGATCAGGCTCTCGGTCTCCACCCGGCTACGCCCGCCGGTCCCCGTCGCGACCACCAGGTCGTCCTGCCCGCTCGTCCGCCCGAGAAGGGTCTGGAAGGCGGCGAGGAGGACCATGAACAGCGTGGCGCCGTGCCCGGCGGCGAGGGCCTGCAGCGAGGCGGTCAACCCGGCCGGCGCGGTGAACCCTCGGGTGGCGCCGCGGAAGGTCTGCACCGCGGGCCGCGGGCGGTCGGTGGGCAGGGCGAGGAGCCGCGGCGCCCCCGCAAGGCGGTCGCGCCACCAGGCGACGTGGCGCTCCAGGACCTCGCCCTGCAACGTGGCGCGCTGCCACACCGCCCAGTCGCCGAACTGCACCGGCAACTCCGGCAGCGGCGACGGCAGGCCCTGCCGGAACGCCTCGTAGAGCACCGCCAGCTCGCGGACGAAGAGGCCCTGCGACCACTCGTCCCACAGGATGTGATGCATGGCGGTGACGAACAGGTGGTCCTCCGCGCCGTCCTCGGCGCCGAACGGCACCACCAGATGCCGCACCGGGGGACGGGCGGCGAGATCGAACGGTTCCTCCACGGCCCTCCATGCGGCCCGCAGCGCCTCCTCCATCCCCGCACACGCCGGCAGACGGCGGATCTCCACCGGCTCCGGCGGCCCGATGCGCTGCACCGGCTCGCCCTGCTCGAACGGGAAGGAGGTGCGCAGGAGCTCGTGGCGGCGGTGGATCTCGGAGAGCGCCGCGGCGAGCACGGCGAAGTCCGGCCGGCCGTGCAGGCGCAGGGCCATGGGGTTGTTGTAGGCCGCGTTCCCGGGCGCCAGGCGGTGGACGAACCAGAGCCGCTGCTGGGCGAAGGAGAGCGGCGCGCGATCCGCCTCCGGGCGCCGCGGCAGGGTGGTCTCCTGCGAGCCCGCGGCCGTTCCGGCGGCGGTGAGGAGGGGTGCCAAGCCCTGGATGGTCGGCGCCTCGAACAGCGCGGCGAGCGGGATCTCCACCCCGAACCGGGCGGTGATCCGCGCCAGGAGCTGGGTGGCCAGGAGCGAATGGCCGCCGAGGTCGAAGAAGCTGTCGTGGGTGCCCACCGCGGCGAGGCCCAGAAGCTCCTGCCAGATCTCGGCGAGCGCCCGCTCCGGCTCACCCACCGGTGCCACGTAGGGCGTGGCGAGCCCCGGGCGGGCATGGAGGGTGGTGGTGACCTCGGTCGCCGGACGCGCCGCGTGCGCCGCACCGTCTCCTTCCACCCCTCCCTCGACCCAATACCGCCGCCGCTCGAACGGATAGGTGGGCAGCGCCACCCGCCGCCGCCGCTCTGCGCCGCGGAAGCCCGTCCAGTCCACCGGCACGCCGGCCAGCCACAACCGGCCGAGGGTGGAGAGGACGAAGGCCTGGTCCGGGCGCCGTTCCCAGGCGGAGCGCAGGGACGGCAGGGCGACGCGCCCGTCGCCGCCGATCTGCAAGGCGAGGCTGGACAGGCTCTGCCCCGGGCCGACCTCGAGCAGGACGCGGCCGGGATCGCGCAGCAGCTCGGCCGCCGCGGCGGCGAAGCGCACCGGGGAGAGCATCTGGCGCACCCAGTAGCGCGGGTCGGTGGCCTCCCCGGCGGTGATCCAGGTGCCGGTCAGATTGGAGAGGAACGGGATCTCCGGCGCCCGCAGCGCGACCCCGGCGAGCAACCGTTCCAGCGTGCCCGCCACCGGCTCCAGGAGCGGCGTGTGGAACGCATGCGCCGTGGCGAGCCGGCGCCCCGGTGTGCCGCGCTCCCGCAGCAGCACCTCCAGGGCATCCACCGCCGCCGCCGGGCCGGCCACTACGCAAAGCTCCGGCCCGCTGACCGCCGCGAGCGCAAGGTCTCCACCGAGGAGACCCGCGGTCGCGCTCTCCGGCAGGGGCACGGCGAGCATGCCTCCCGCCGGCAGCGCCTCGATCGCCTGCGCCCGCAGCGCCACCACGCGCAACGCATCCTCCAGTGAGACGACGCCCGCCAGGCAGGCGGCCACGTACTCCCCCAGGCTGTAGCCGAGGAGCGCCCGCGGGACGATCCCCCACTCCCGCCACAGCCGCGCCAGGGCCATCTCCACGGCGAACAGAGCGGGCTGGGCGACCGCCGTCTGCTGCAGCGGGCCGGCGGCCGTACCGCCGCGGCCGAGCATCGCCTTCAGGTCCACCCCGCCACCCTCCTCCCCACCGCCTTCCAGCGCCGCCGCGAGATCCACCCCGAGGGGCCGCAGGACAGCGGCGCAGCGATCGATCTCGGCGCGAAAGACCGGCTCGGAGTCATAGAGGCCGCGGGCCATCCCCGGGTACTGCTCACCGAGACCGGGGAGGAGGAAGGCCACGGTGCGATCCGTGCGCTCCTCGTGCGCCTGCAGCAGGGCGGCGGGATCGCGCCCGGCCAGCGCGCGCCGCGCCTCCTCGGCATCACGGACCACCAGGGCGCGGCGCCAGGGCATCACCCGGCGGCCGGCCTGGAGGGTCCAGGCGACGTCCGGCAGCTTCTCTTCGGCGACGTCCGCGAGGTGCCCGGCGAGGCGATCCGTGGCCGCCTCCAGGGCGGCCGGCGTCTTCGCCGCCACGAGCAGGAGCTGCCAGGGGCGCGACGGCGCGGCGGGCTCCGGCTCCGGCGCCTCCTCCAGGACCACGTGCGCATTCGTCCCTCCCAGGCCGAACGAGCTGACCGCGGCGCGGCGCGGGGCGCCCTCGGTCTCCCAGGGAGCCAGGCGGGTGTTGACGTAGAACGGGGTCTCGGGGAAGCCGATCGCCGGGTTGGGCGTCGCGCAATGCAGGCTCGGCGGGATCTCGCGGTGCTCCAGGGCGAGCACGGTCTTGATCAGCCCGGCGATGCCCGCGGCGGCGTCGAGATGCCCGATGTTCGTCTTGACCGAGCCCACCGCGCAGAACCCCTTGCGCGCCGTGGACGCGCGCCAGGCGCGGGTGAGCGCCGCGATCTCGATCGGATCGCCCAGCGCCGTGCCGCTGCCGTGCGCCTCCACACAACCGATCGAGGCGGGATCGACCCGCGCCAGGGCGAGCGCCTCGGCGATCACCGCCGCCTGGCCCTCCACGCCCGGCGCCGCGAAGCCGACGCGCAGGGCGCCGTCGTTGTTCACCGCCGAGCCGCGGATCACCGCGCGGATCGGATCGCCGTCGGCGAGCGCATCCTCCAGCCGCTTCAGGACCACCACCCCCGCCCCGCTGCCCGGCACCGCGCCGGCCGCCGCGGCGTCGAACGCCCGGCAATGGCCGTCCGGCGCCAGGATTCCGCCGGGCAGATGGAAGTACCCCACCTGCGGCACCTTGAGCGACACCCCTCCGGCGAGGGCCATGTCGCACTCGCCGTTGAGCAGGCTCTGGCAGGCCAGGTGCACCGCCACCAGCGAGGTGGAGCACGCCGTCTGCACGCCGACGCTCGGGCCGCAGAGGCCCAGCTCGTAGCTCACCCGCGTGCAGAGAAAGTCCTTGTCGGTGCCGAGGAACCCCTGCACGCCCCCCGGCGCGTTGAGCAGCTCGTGGCGCGAGTAGACGTGGAAGAAGTAGTAGCTGTTCGCCGACGCGCCGCCGAACACGCCGACCGGCCCGGTGCAGCGCGCAGCGTCATACCCCGCCCCTTCGAGCGCCTCCCAGGCGCATTCCAGGAACAGCCGCTGCTGCGGATCGAGCAGCGAGGCCTCGCGCGCGCTGTAGCCGAAGAACGAAGCGTCGAACCGGTCGATCTCCTCGACCACACCGGCGGTGCGCACATAGTGCGGATCGGCGAGCGTTTCCGGCAGCACCCCCACCGCCCGCAGCTCCGCTTCGTCCAGGGTGGAGAGCGACTCCACACCGCGGCGCAGGTTGTCCCAGAATGCCGCGGCGTCGCGCGCTCCCGGAAAGCGTCCCGCCAGGGCGAGGACGGCGACGGCATTGCCATGGGTTTCGAGTGGCTCGGACGTGTCGTGGCTCATGGACGGTTCCTCGGGCTCGCTGCGCGCAGACGCTTCTGGCGATCGAGCAGGGCGCGGCGGGTGGCGGCGCGGTCGGAGCTGGATTCTGCATCCAGGAAAGAAACGGCGGGATCGCCGGGCGCCGCGGCGCTGCGGCGCGCCGCCCCGAGCGACGCCGGCAGCGTCGCCACCGGCCGCGCCGGATCGGCCACCGCGGCGGCGATCAGGTCCGTATAGTCGGCCGCCAGGCGCTCGATGGTGGCGGCCTCGAACAGATCGGAGCTGTACTGGAACGTCGCAGCCACCCGGTCCCCCGCCGCGCCCATCAGGAGCGACAGGTCGAACATCGCCGCCCGTCCGCCGAGCGGGAAGGGCGCGAGCTCCAGGCTCCCGGTGCGGAGGGTCGCGCCCGCCTGGCCGGTGAGCAGCCGGGAGACCCGCTCCTCTTCTCCGTCATAGAGCACGAAGAACACCTGGAAGAACGGGGCCACGCCGGCCTCCCGCGGCGGGCGCAGCCGCTCGACGAGAAGGGGGAACGGAAAGTCCTGCCAGGCCTCGGCCTCCGCCACCCGCTCGCGCACCCGCGCCAGCAGCTCGCGAAAGCCCGGCAGCCCGGAGAGCGAGGTGCGCACGACGACCGAGTTGACGAAGTATCCGACGACCTCGCGAAAACGGGACGACGGCCGCCCCGGCACCGGACAGCCGACCAGCACGTCGTCCTGGCCGCTGATCCGGAAGAGCAGCGCCTGGAACGCGGCGAGCAGCAGGGTGGCGAGCGTCACCCCCTCCGCCGCCGCGAGCGCCCGCGCGCCCCGCGTCAGCTCCTCCGGCAGGGCCACGGCCAGAGAGCCCCCGGCGAACGTCTGGCCGGCCGGCCGCGGGCGATCCGCCGGCAGCTCCAGCACCGGAGGCGCCCCCGCCAGCCGGTGCCGCCAGAGCTCCTCCAGCTCGGCGCCGCGAGGCCCGGCGAGCATCTCCGCCTGCCAGCGCGCAAACTCCTCGTAGGTGGCCGCCGGCGGCAGGAGCGCCGGCCGGCGGCCGGCCCGGATCGCGTCGTAGAGCACTCCCAGCTCATCCAGGAGGATGGCGAGCGACGAGAAATCGATCGAGAGGTGATGCAGCGAAGGGAGGGTGATCGTTTCTCCGTCCGGCCGGTGGAACAGGAAGAGGCGCACGGCCGGTGCGTCTTCGAGCCGGAACGGCCGGTGGGCCGCCTCGCCCAGGCCCCGGTCCAGCTCGGCCGCGCTCCAGCCGGAGGCGTCGATCTCGATCACCTCGACGGGAAGCTCCGCATGCACCCGCCCCACCGGCTGTCCTCCCGGCGCAGGGCAGGTGGTGCGCAGCACCGGGTGCCGCCCGGCCAGCGCCTGCCACGCCGCGCAGAACGCGGCCACGTCGAGCCCCTGCGTCCGCGCGGGCAGGCTGACGTTGTACGCCGTCGCACCAGGGGCCAGCTTCTGGACGAACCAGAGGGCCCGCTGACCGAAGGAAAGCGGAATGTCCCGGATCTCAGCCATCAAATCAAGAGATCGCCACCCGGAAGCCGGGAGCGACCACCCTCTACAAACAGGAGTGCTCGATCCGGTCTCTCGGGGGACGCAGCGGCGAGAGGATACCTCAATCCACGGCGACGCGGACGACCAGCTTCCCCCGCACATGCCCCTGCTCGCTGCAGGCGTGGGCGTCGGCGATGCGTTCGAGGCGGAACACCTCCTCAATGTGGGGGTGCAGGCGGCCGGCGTCGATCAGGCGGCCGAGGAACGCGAGGTCCTCGCCGGAGGGGCGGACGAGGACGCTGCGCGAGCGGCGGGCGGCACCGAACAGCCCGGCGGTGGCGGAGAGCAGGCCGGCGACGAACGGCCCCGGCCCCACCGCCGTCGTGACGTAGATGCCCTGCTCGTCCAGGATCAGATCGCAGTCGCGCAGCGACCGGGTGCCGGCGGCGTCGAAGACGACGTGGAACGTCTCGTCGTCCGTGGTGAAGTCCTCCTGCCCGGAATCGATGCCGCGGACGGCGCCCAGCGCGCGCACGAAGTCCTGGTTACGGCCGCCGGCCACGGCGGTGACCCGGGCGCCCAGCGCGGCGCCGAGCTGCACCGCGAAGTGTCCGACGCCGCCCGCGGCTCCATGGACGAGCACGCTCTCCCCTTCCGCCAGCTCGCCCTTGTCGCGCAGCGCCTGGAGCGCGGTCAGGCCCGCCAGCGGCACGGCGGCGGCCTCCTCGAAGCTCAGGCGCGCCGGCTTGGGCGCGGTCGCCGCCTCCGCCACCAGGACGTGCTCGGCATAGCCGCCGCCGTGTGGGCCGTCCACCATCGCAAAGACCGCATCGCCGGGCTCGAAGCCGCTCACCTCCGGCCCGATCGCCTCCACCTCGCCGGCCACGTCGTAGCCCAGGATCAGCGGGAAGCGGGCCGGTCTGACCCAGCGCAGGGCGCCCTTGCGGATCTTCCAGTCGATCGGGTTCACCCCCGCCGCCCGCACCCGCACCAGGAGCTGCCCCGGCCCCGCCACCGGCGTCTCCACCTCGCGGATCTGGAAGCGATCCGGCCCACCGTATCCGTCGATCACCGCGGCTCTCATGATCACAATCTACACCGTCCCGGGCTCAGACCAGCCCATAGCCGAGGTCGCGGGCGACGCGGCTCAGCACCGGGAGCAGGGCCGGATCGAGCAAGGGCCGGTGGAACACCGGCAGTGGCGGGACCGCCCAGGTGCCCCGCTCCCACAGCACCACGGCCGGCCGGTTGCCATGCATGGAGGAGGGGTAGTAAAGCCCCTGGACCTCCTCATAGGCGGCGTAGATCGCCTGCGCCCAGCGCCGCGCCCGTGGCCGTGGCCCGGTGTTGAGCGCCATCGACGCGCCGGCGCGGGTGGGCCAGACGCCGGTCAGGTCGAGCAGGTTGAGCGGCTGCAGCAGCTCGAAAGCGACGAGCCAGGGATCGTGCGCCGTGCGATCGATCACCCGCGTGTCCTGGAAGACCTCGGCCAGGCAGGTCGGCCCCTGGGCGGCACAATAGAGGACATGGCGCTCCTGGAGGCGCGGCGGCGGGAGCTGGTGGTCGAAGCGGGAACCGGTGGGACCGAAGCCCCGCAGGTGGTTCCAGAACGTGGGATGCCGGCCGCCCCGGAAGTACAGCCGCCAGAGGGTCTCCCCCACCGGCAGGTGCCGGATCTCGGGAGCGGTTCGCGCCAGGATCTCGGCCGGCGGCGGCTCGGGAAATTTCGCCACGGCCGTCGATCAGAGCTGCGCCGCCAGCTCCGCCACCACCGCCGCCGGCAGCCCCAGGCGCAGCCAGTCGCGCGGGCTCAGGAGGCGCGGCTCGTCGCCGTCGCGCTCGAGAGCCAGGTCGGCATTCGGCAGATGGAACCAACGGAAGACGGCCACCGGGTGCAGCTCGGCGTCGAGGCGCGCCACCACCTCGGCGATCCCCGGAAGCACCTTGTCTCCCTCCAGTTGGAAGACCGGCACGACCCAGCCCGAGGCGAGCCGGATGCCGTAGAGGCTCGGCGGCTCGGAGGTGAGGCGCTGGCGGATGCGGCTCGGATCGACGCCCAGCCGCGCAGCGGCCTCGGCAGTCGGCAGGCTCTCCTGGAGAAGCGCGGCCAGCTCCGCCGCCGTCTGCACCAGGGGGTCCTCGGTGCCGAGGTCGGCCGGCTCCAGCACGAAGCCGCCGCGCAGCAACACGGCCGCCTCGGCCGCGGTGAGGTCCGGCCGCGGGTCCGGCCGGTACAATGTGCGGTGCAGCCGCTCGACCGCCTCGCGCACCATCTCCTCCAACTCGCCCGGCGCCACCCGGATGCCGTGCGCATGCAGATAGGCCACCGTGGGATCGGTCGGGGCTTCGAGCTTCGCCATCGCCGGCATCGGGTCCTCCTCTCCGTCCGACTCACGCTCGTTCACGTCGTGAGCCTGCGCGAATCATAGCACCACCCCAGGCCCCGGTGATAGGTTTTCTCCCGTCATGGCCAAGCATCTTCTCCTCGTCAGCACCTCGACCACGCACGGAACCGGCTATCTCGACCACTGCGCCGGCCCGATCCAGGATCTGCTCGGCGGCCGCCGCCAGGTCCTCTTCGTCCCCTATGCCCTCTTCGACCTGGACGCCTACACCGCCAAGGCGCGCGAGCGGTTCGCCCGCATGGGGTACGAGCTGACCTCGGTCCATGAGGCGGCGGACCCGGTGGCCGCCGTCGCCGCGGCCGAGGCGCTCTTCATCGGCGGCGGCAACACGTTCCGCCTGCTCGCCCGGCTCTACGAGAAGGGCCTCCTCGCGCCGATCCGCACGCGGGTGGCGGCGGGCATGCCCTACGTCGGCACCAGCGCCGGCTCGAACGTCGCCTGCGTGACCATCCGCACCACGAACGACATGCCGATCGTCCAGCCGCCGAGCTTCGACGCGCTGCAGCTCGTTCCCTTCAACCTCAATCCGCACTATCTCGATCCGGACCCCGGCTCGACCCACATGGGCGAGACGCGGGAGGAACGGCTGCTCCAGTTCCTGGAGGAGAACGACAAGATCGTGGTGGGGCTCCGCGAGGGCTCCATGCTGCGTGTCGGGGACGAGAGCATCGAGCTGCTCGGCGCTCCCGGGGCACGGATCTTCCAACGCGGCCAGGCGCCGCGGGAGGTCCGGCCGGGCGACGCGCTGGATTTCCTGCTCCGCGGCCCGGCCTGAGGGACACCGTGCAACCCGGCCGCCCTCGTCAGATCGTCACCCTCGCCATCCTCCTCGGCAACTTCCTCTCCGCTGTCGAGGCGACCGCCGTCTCCGCCGCGATGCCGACCGCGGTGGGCGAGATGGGGGGCGTTTCCCGCTACGGCTGGGTGTTCTCGGTCTATCTGCTCACCTCGACGATCACCGTGCCGCTGTTCGGCAAGCTCGCCGACCTCTATGGCCGGCGGGTGGTCTACCACGTCTCCATGGGCATCTTCCTGGTGGGCTCGGTCCTCTGCGGCATCGCCGGCACCTTCGAGCAACTCATCGTGTTCCGCGCCATCCAGGGGCTCGGCGCCGGCGGCGTGCAGCCGATCGCCATCACCATCATCGGCGACATCTTCTCCCTGGAGGAACGCGGCCGGATCCAGGCGGTCTTCTCCGGGGTCTGGGCCGCGGCCAGCCTCGCCGGCCCCCTCCTCGGCGGCTGGATCACCGATGCCTTCTCGTGGCGCTGGATCTTCTTCGTGAACCTGCCGTTCGGCCTGGTGTCGTCCTGGATGCTGCACCGCTCACTCCAGGAGAAGAAACAACGAAGCGAGCACCGCCTCGACATCCTCGGCTCGCTCAGTCTGATGGCCGCCGTGTCGCTCCTCCTCCTCGCCCTGGTCGAAGGTCCGGGCGCCTGGGGATGGACGGATCTCCGCACCCTGGCCTTGTTCGCCGTCTCGGCGGTCTCGCTGGTCCTCTTTCTGTGGCAGGAGCGCCGGGCGCCGGAGCCCATGCTGCCCCTCGACCTGTTCAAGAACCGGCTGATCGCCGTCGCCAGCGTGGGCAACGTCCTCATCGGCACGACCCTGTTTGCGCTGACCGCCTTCGTGCCGATGTTCGCCCAGGGAGTCCTGGGGGGCACGGCCGTGGACGCGGGCACCGTGCTGACTCCGATCCTCCTCGGCTGGCCGATCTCGAGCACGATCGCCGGGCGCTATCTGATGCGCATCGGCTACCGTACCTTCGCCCTGCTCGGGAGCTTCCTGCTGATCTCCGGCGGTGCTCTGCTCGCCGCGGTGGACGCCGCGACAGGCCGGCCGCAGGTGCTGCTGTCGATGCTGCTTTTCGGGCTCGGCCTGGGGTTCACCTCGATGCCCTACCTGCTCGGACCACAAAATGCGGTCTCTTGGAACCAGCGAGGCGTCACGACCAGCTCGGTGCAATTCTTCCGCACCATCGGCGGCTCGATCGCGGTGGCCGCCCTCGGCGCCCTGCTGAACGCCCGGCTCCACCGCGTCGACCCGGCCTTGAACCCCAACGCCGCCCTGGACCCTGTGCTGCGGGCGAAGACGAGCCCGGAAGCGCTCGCCCATCTCTCCTCCGCCCTCCTCTTCGCCCTGCAGGGGGTGTATCTGGTGATGGCGGTCCTCGTCGCCGGCTCCTTCTTCGTCGCCTGGCTGTTTCCCAAAGGGGCGGCGGGGGTGCACATCCACCCGGAGCGGGATGCAGAAGCGCCAAGGACCTGAAGGACGAAAAGGACTTCAAGGACGAAGACATCGCTTTCCGTCCTTTCGGTCCCTGACGTCCTTCCCGTCCTTGGTTCCTGCCCTTACTCCCCCGCCAGCCAGTTCTGCCGCACCTCGGTGGACGACAGCGCCCGGTTGTAGATCGCCACCAGGTGGAGCTGCCCGAGCCACGGCGCTCCCGAGCTGAGCTGGTTGGCGATGCCGAGCTTGTAGCTGCTCACCCAGGTCGAGAAGTTCCCGGAGAGGGTCGTGCTCGACGACAGGACACCGTTGACGTAGATCCGGACGGCCCCGGCCGCGTCGCGGGTGAAGACCACGTGCGTCAGGTTGAGGGTGGCCGAGCCGGCAGGGGACGTCAGGTTGGCGCCCCCCGCGCCGGTGGTCGAGGTCCGCAGACGGATGTCCCAGCGGTTGGTGCTCTGGCCCAGGGTGAAGTTGCGCTTGCTGGCCGACTGCGACACCGTGACGATCGGCGCCGACGCGGTCTGGGTCAGGTTGGCCGCCTGCACCCAGGCTTCCATCGTGATCGCGTTGGTCGACTGGCAGGCGCTGATCACCTTGGTGGCCGCTCCCGCCGACTGGATGAGGGTCGCCGAGTTGACCGACAGGCCGCCGGAGACCCAGGAGACCGCCGCGGCGCTGCCGATCGTCAGGTTGAGCGGCGTGCCTACGCCCGAGATGTCGTTCACCGTCGTGCCGCTGCCCTCGTTGAATCCGTAGAGCACCTGCAGGTTGGTGGTCACACGCTGGGGCGCGCTCACGGTCACGTTGACCGTGGCCGTGGAGCTGCCGCCGGCTCCGTCGCTCAGGGTGTAGGTGAAGCTGTCGGCACCGATGTACCCGGAGGCCGGGGTGTACTGCACCGTCTGGCCGAGGCTGATGGACACCGCGCCATGGGCCGGCTGGGTGACGCCCGTCACCGACAGGGACGGACCATCGACGTCCACGTCGTTGGCGAGAACCGGGATGCTCACCGCCGTCTCGGCGATCGTGCCCGCCGTGTCGTTCACCGCCACCGGTGCATCGTTGACCGCGGTCACGGTGAGCGTCACCGTGGCCACCGCCGTGCCGCCGTTGCCGTCGGTCGCGGTGTAGGTGAACGAGTCGCCGCCGTTGAAGTTGGCGTTCGGCGTGTAGGTGACGACCCCGTCGAGCCCGATCGCCACCTCGCCGTTCGCGCCCTGGGTGACCGCGAGGACGGACAGCGCGTCGCCGTCCGGATCGCTGTCGTTGGCCAGGACGGAGACGATCACCGCGGTGTCCTCCGCCGTCGTGGCCGTATTGGCGACCGCCACCGGGTTGTCGTTGACCGAGGTCACGGTCACCGTCACCGTGCCGACCGAGACGCCGCCCTGGCCGTCGGAGACGGTGTAGGTGAAGGAGTCGCCGCCGTGGTAGTTGGCGGCCGGGGTGTAGGTCACGGTGTCGTTCGCGTTGAGCACCACCGTGCCGTTCGACCCCTGGGTGACCGCCGTCACGTCGAGCGGGTCGTTCTCCGGATCGCCGTCGTTGCCCAGCACGGAGACCGTGACGGAGCCATCCTCGGCGACCGTCGGGCTGTCCGGGTTGGCCGCCGGGGCATCGTTGACCGCGGTGACGGTCACGGTCACCGTCGCCGTGGCCGTCCCGCCGTTTCCGTCGGAGACCGTGTAGGTGAACGAATCCCCGCCGTTGAAGTTGGCGTTCGGCGCGTAGGTGACGATCCCGCCGAGCCCGATCGACACCTCGCCGTTCGCCCCCTGGGTGACCGCGGTCACGCTCAAGGTGTCGTTCTCCAGATCGGTGTCGTTGGCCAGCACGGACACCTGAACCCCGCCGTCCTCGGCCACCGTCGCGGAATCCGGGTTGGCGGTCGGCGCATCGTTGCCGGAGGTCACGGTCACCGTCACGGTCGCGGTGGCGCTGCCGCCGTTGCCGTCGGAGACGGTGTAAGTGAAGGCGTCGGCGCCGTTGTAGTTCGCCGCCGGGGTGTAGGTCACGGCCTGGCCGCCGCCGTCGATCACCACGGTGCCCTGGGCGCCCTGGGTGACCGCGGTGACGGTGAGCGCGTCCTGGTCCACGTCGGCGTCGTTGGCCAGCACCGGCACGCTCACCGCGCCGTCCTCCGCCACCAGCGCCGCGTCGGCAGAGGCCGCCGGCTCGTCGTTGACCGCGGTGACGGTCACGGCGACCGCCGCCGAGGCCATGCCACCGTTGCCGTCGGAGATCGTGCAGGTGAACGAGTCGGCGCCGTACCAGTTGGCCTCCGGGGTGTAGGTGACGGTCTGGCCGCCCGCGTCGATCACCACCGTCCCATGGACGCCCTGGGTGACCGAGGCCACGGTGAGCGGATCGCCGTCCAGATCGGAGTCGTTGGCCGTCACGGCCACCTGGACCGCGGTGTCCTCGGCGGTCGTGGCGCCGTCCGCCACCGCCACCGGCGCGTCATTGTCGGAGCCGACGGTGACGGTCACCGACGCCGTGGCGGTGCCGCCGTTGCCGTCGGAGACGGTGTAAGTGAAGGCGTCGGAGCCGTTGTAGTTCGCCGCCGGGGTGTAGGTCACGGTCAGGCCCGCGTCGATCACCACGGTGCCATGGGCGCCCTGGGTGACCGCGGTCACAGCGAGCACGTCCTGGTCCGCGTCGGCGTCGTTGACGAGGACGTCGAGGGTTACGACGCCGTCCTCCGCCACCAGCGCGCCGTCGTCGTTGGCCGCCGGAGCGTCGTTGACCGCGGTGACGGTCACCGTCACGGTCGCGGTGACCGAGCCGCCGTTGCCGTCGTCGGCCGTGTAGGTGAAGGTGTCCGGCCCGTTGTAGTTCGCCGCCGGGGTGTAGGTCACGGACGAGCCGGGACCGGCCGCCACCGTGCCGTGGGCACCCTGGGTGACCGAGGCCACCTGCAAGGTATCGCCGTCCGGATCGCTGTCGTTGGCGAGCACCGCGACCGCCACGGTACCGTCCTCCGCCACCGTGGCCGCGTCCCCGCCGGCCACCGGCGCGTCGTTGACCCCGTTGACGGTGACGGCGACCGACGCCGTGGCGGTGCCGCCGTTGCCGTCGCCGGCCGTGTAGGTGAAGGTGTCCGGCCCGTTGTAGTCGGCCGCCGGGGTGTAGGCCACGGTGCCGTCCGGGTTGATCGCGACGGAGCCGTGCGCGCCCTGGGTGACCGCGGTCACGGTGAGCAGATCGTTCTCCGTGTCGGTGTCGTTGGCCAGCACGGCGACGTTCACCGTGCCGTCCTCGGCCACCGTGGCGCTGTCGGCGACAGCCGCCGGCGCGTCGTTGACCGCGGTGACGGTCACCGCGACCGTCCCGGTCTCCGATCCGCCGTTGCCGTCCTCCACGGTATAGGTGAAGGAATCGGTGCCGTGGAAGTCGGCGGCCGGCGTGTAGGTCACGGTGCCGTTCGGGTTGAGGACCACGGAGCCGTTCGTGCCCTGGGTGACCGCGGTCACGGTGAGCGTGTCCCCGTCGGCGTCCGTGTCGTTGCTGCGCACGTCGAGGGTCACCGCACCGTCCTCCGCCACCGTCGTGCTGTCGGCGGCGGCCACCGGCGGGTCGTTGACG
>DIHE01000101.1:30482-32152 GCA_002420005.1 Holophagales bacterium UBA5704
GTGTAGGTGAAGGCATCGGAGCCACTGAAGTTCGCATTCGGCACGTAGGTCACCGTGTCGTCGCCGTTCAGCGTCACCGCGCCCTGCGCTCCCTGGGTGACCGCGGTCACGTCGAGGGGGTCGCCCTCCGCGTCGCTGTCGTTGGCGAGCACGGCGACGGTCGCCGAGCCTTCTTCCACCGCCGCCGCCGTATCCGCCTGGGCCACCGGAGCGTCGTTGACCGCGGTGATCGTCACGGTGACGGTCGCCGTGTCCTGGGCCCCGTCGTTGTCCTGCAGGGTGTAGGAGAAGGAGTCGGTCCCCGCGACGTTGGGGTTCGGGGTGTAGACGATCTGGCCCGCCACAATCTCCACCGTACCGAGGGCCGGCGTGGTGGTGCTCACCAGGCCGTAGGTCGCCGAGTCGATGTCGGAGTCGTTCGCCTGGACGTCGATCGTCACCGCCGTGTCCTCAGGGGTCGACGCAGCGTCGTCGTTGGCGACCGGCGCGTCGTTGACCGCGGTGATCGTCACGGTGACGGCCGAGCCCGCCTCCAGGCCCTCCGGATCGCGGACGGTGTACTGGAAGGTCACCTGGGCGTTGGAGTCCGGCGCCGGGGTGAAGGTGACGGTCCCGTCACCGTTGATCACCACGGAGCCGCCGGCCGCCGGCTGGGTCACCGCGACCACGGTCAGCGGATCGAGATCCGGATCCGTGTCGTTGGCAAGCACGGCGAGGGTCACCGGGGCGTCCTCCGCGGTGGTGGCGCTGTCATAGGCCGGCGTCGGCGCCTGGTTGTCCGAGGTGACGGTCACCGCGACGGTGCCGACGGCCTCGCCGCCCACCGCGTCCACCAGCAGGTAGGTGAAGGAGTCGGCGCCGAAGTACTCGGCGGCCGGCGTATAGGTCACGGTGCCGTCCGGCTGGACCGCCGCCGTGCCATGGGCCGGCTGGGTGGCGGAAGCCACGGTGAGGGTGCCTTCGCCGATGTCATTGGAAAGCACGGCGATGCCCACCGCGGTGTCCTCGGCCGTCGTCGCCGCGTCGGCCGCGGCGTCCGGCACCAGGGTCGTGCGCATCGTCGCCCGGCGTTGGATCGCGTCGTGGACCGCCTCGATCAGGCCCGGTCCGGCGAACAGAACGCCGTCGGCGCCGATCTCCCCCGCTTCGATCGTGGGAAGCGAGCCTTCGAAGAGGCCGGTGTCGGCACCGGTCTCGGTGACGAGCACGGATTCAACGTCGCCCGAAGCCAGGGAGCCGAGGGAGACCGTGAAGCTCTCCACCTGCCCCGGAGCGAAGTTGCGGTAGACGTCGGTGACCCGCAGGCGCACCGTGGAGCGCAGAGAGTAGGCCGTCACCTCCTGGCCTTGCAGGTTGAGGAAGGAGAGCGCGGAGGCCGCGACGTCCGCCACCGCCGAGGAATCCGTAGCACCGTAGGAATCCCCGTGGCTCGCCGTGATCTGCCCGCCCGGAACCACCGAGAGAGTGCCGTCCCCCGGCTGCGGCGGGCTGTCGCGCAGAGGCAACGGCAGAGCGAAGATCCCGCTTGCGGGTTCCGTCTCCAGCAGAGTGAGGGACTCCGCGTCGCCCGTCGAGGACTGCACCAGCGCCTGCACCTGGTTCAGCTGCTGCGGATCGTTCCAGTTCTGATCCTCCACCCGCACCCAGGCCGTCTCTCCCACGGCATAGGA
>DIHE01000004.1 GCA_002420005.1 Holophagales bacterium UBA5704
CGCCGTGTGCTGCGAGGCGCTCGGTGATCGGCCGGACGAGCGGCCGATGGACCTGGTCTGCGCCGACCGTCTGGCGGGTCTGTTCCGCCGGCACCGCATCCCGCTGGTGTTCCTGGATGCGTGCCAGACGGCCGTCGAAGCGGCGCCCACCGCCTCGGTGGCCGCGAAGCTGCTCGACGAGGGGGTCAACTCGGTGGTGGCGATGAGCCACAGCGTGCTGGTGGAGACCGCCCGCCGCTTCGTGAAGGCGTTCTACGCCGAGCTGGTCCAGGGCGCGCGGGTCGGCGGTGCCATGCTCGCCGGGCAGCGGGAGCTGTTCGCCGACGCCCGGCGTGGCAAGATCCTGGGAGCCGGCGAGCTGAAGCTGCAGGACTGGTTCGTGCCCGTGCTCTACCAGGAGGAGCAGGACCCGCAGCTCCTCACCAGGATCCCGCCGCAGGAGATCCGGCGGCTCGAAAAGGACAAGCGCCGGCTGAGCCTGGGCGCGCTGCCCGAGCCCCCGGCGCATGCCTTCCAAGGGCGCGGCCGCGAGTTGCTGGTGCTGGAGCGCCTGTTGCACCGCGAGCCCTGGGTGGTGGTGCGCGGCACTGGCGGCCAGGGCAAGACCACCCTGGCCGTCGAGCTGGCCCGCTGGCTCACCCGCACCGCCCGCTTCGCCCGCGCCGCCTTCGTGAGCCTGGAGCACCACCGCCACGCACACGCCGTGCTCGACACCCTGGGCCACCAGCTCCTCCCCGAAGGTGCCACCTTCTCGGTGGCCCGGTTCTCGAGCCTCGCCGAAGCCTGCCAGCCCGTCGAGCAAGCTTTGCGCGACCAACCCTCTATTCTGGTGATGGATCACTGCGAGAGCATCCTGCCCGAGCCGGGCGAAGTGGCCGATCGGATTGATCAGACTACCGCCAACACCGAGGACACAGGGGATGCCGCGGACACCTCAGTCGAGATTTTCGCCCTCTGCCGACGCCTGCTGGCGGCCGATCCGCGGACCAGGCTGGTCTTCACCACCCGTGAGCCGTTGCCGGCGCCGTTCGACGCCCGGGGGCGCGAGCGGGAGCTGGGTGCTCTGGTCCCGGAGGAGGCCGTGCAGCTGGTCGGCGAGGTGATGAAGCAGGAGGGCTGGTCCCCGCCGAGCGACGACGCGGGCACGACGCCGGAGGAGATCACGGCGCTGGTGGAGGCCGTGCATTGCCATGCCCGCTCCCTGGTGCTCCTGGCACGCGAGGTGGCCCGCGGCGGCGTCAAGGCGGCCACCGGCGATCTGCGCACGCTCATGGCGCGCCTGGAGCGAAGGCACCTGGGTGACCGCGAAAACTCGCTCTATGCCAGCGTTGAGCTAGCGCTACGCCGGTTGCCTGCGGAGTCGCGCAAGCATGTGCGGGTTCTCGCCGTCTGCCACGGGGGTGTACATCTCAGGGTCCTTGAGGATCTTACCGGCCTGGAGACGGACGCCGCCCGCCGGTTGGGCGGCGAGTTGACCGGCGTCGGCCTGGGAGAGGACATGGGCTTCGGCCACCTGCGCCTCGACCCCGGCCTGCCGCCCTATCTCCTGGGCGAGCTGCCGGAGAGCGAAGCCGAGGCCCTCCATTCGTGTTGGGCTGAGGCGATGGCCGGCCTGACGGGGTATCTCTATGAGGAATCGTCGAAAGACGCCCGGCTCGCTGCGCAGTTGACACTACTGGAACTGCCCAATCTCCTGGAGATGCTTGGCTGGAGCTCGGGCCGGCAAGCGGCGGAGCGGGTGGTGGATCTGGCGGGAAAAGTGGAGGATCTGGTGGCCCGTCTGGGTCGGCCACAGGCGCTGGCTCGGGCGACGCGGGTGCGGGAACAGGCGGCCCGGGCGCTGGGGGAGTGGAGCCACGCCCGGTACTTGGCTGAGGCCGCCGCCATCGACCGCCTGACGGAGCGCGGTGATCTACCAGCGGCGTACGCCGCCACTCGGGATCTCCTGGCGAAAGGCCTCGCCGCGGGCGAGGCAGGCTACCCGGAGGCGGCCTACGACTTGGCAATGACGCACTGGAGGCTCGGGAAGGTCCTGAGGATGGGGGGCGCCGCCGACGCCGCCTTGGCTCCCCTGGCGGAGGCACAGCGCCGATTCCAGGTTCTGGCCGATGCGGGCAGCCAAAGCGCCGAGCGCATGGTCGGGCTTGCCGTCACTGAGGCGGGCGATTGTTTTCAGGACCTGGGCCGGTTGGAGGAAGCTACGCTCGCTTATGAAGAGGGCGGCCGGCGCGCGCAGGCAATGGAGGATCTCCGGCAAGTGGCCGTGGCACAATTCCAGCTCGGCACGGTTTGGCGCCGGCAGAAACGCCTTCCGGAAGCTCTGGAAATCTACGCGGCTTCGCGCGAAGCCTTCGAAAGACTGAGCGAGCCGCGGATGGTGGCCACGGTCTGGCACCAGATCGGCATGACCCACGAGGACGCGGGCGGGTACGAGCCGGCGGAGCAAGCCTACCGCCAATCGCTAGCGATCAAGGTGCGAGAACGCGACCTCGGCGGCCAGGCTTCTACCCTGAACCAGCTCGGCAACCTCTACGGCACCAGCGGTCGCCTTGAGGAGGCAGTGACGTTCTTCAGGCAAGCCGCCGAGGTCTATGTTCGGCTCCAGGACTTCGCCAACGAAGGGAAGACTCGAAGCAATCTGGCGGGTTCGCTGATCCAGCTTCGCCGCTTCGACGAAGTTCGGCAGGAGCTGCGGCGGGCAATTGAGTGCAAGAAGCCCTTTGGCCACGCCGCTGAACCTTGGAAGACCTGGGCCATTCTGGAAGAGGTTGAGCGTGCTACTGGTGCAAGTGAAGCCGCACAAAAAGCCCGGCAGCTGGCAATTGAGACTTATCTGGCATATCGGCGTGCGGGTGGCGTCAGCCAGAGCCCTAACGCGCGGATCTACGCTCTCGTTGCCGAGGCGATCCAACAGAACGCCGAGGGAGAGGCTCGCCAGACTCTTGATCAGCTTGCCGCCGAGCCCGGTAGACCGCAAAGCTTGCTGGCTGTGATACGCCAGCTTCAATCCATCCTGGCCGGCGACCGCAATCTGTCTCTTGGGATCGATCCTGAGTTAAACTTCGATGACGCCGCCGAGCTGCAGCTATTTCACGGGAACGTCACGGCGGATTTATGGAAAGGGCTTAGTCAGCAACATTTATATAACGAAACAATGGTGGCAGATGATGACAGACGCAGCCTCCGGTGGATGCATCGGGGAGTCAAGCTTCATCGCGGAAAATAGGCGGTGAACGGAACGCAGAGAGTGCCTCGCCAGACGGCAAGGCTCCTCTCGGCATATTGGGTTTAGTCGCTCCTCGCTGAGACGGAAACAGGTTACCGTGTCTGCGCCATTCACCTTAAAACATGTGGTGAAGACACGCCGGCGTAGCCACTTCGCCGCACGCGGATCTCCAGCTGAGCCGTGATCCACTCCTCCTCGGGAAACTCCGACGGACTCAGCCCTTCTCGTGTTGCGTTCTGATTGGGAGTTGAAGGCGTGGCGACAGGCGCCGCGGATGCCGTGGTCTCACCCTCACGCTCTAAAACCGGCGCGGAGCGAGTCAAGGGAGGCAATTCGAGCCAACGGAAGTTGGCTGCGCGGTGGGTTGCAAAAACTTTAAGTACGTCTTTCCCGTGGACCCAGCCCTGTGGCAACCAACCCCTAACTCGAACAGATTCACCTTCTCCCGGGTCTAAGGTTAGCAGCGAGAAGCTACCACGTTTCGGCAGAAGTTGGGTGATGCTGTAGTCGGGGGCCAGATCAAGCAACACGAAATCGAGCCGCACGGAAGAATGGTTAACAATTCGGAGAATCAAAGACTCCCCCTCTCTCAGGTCAACAGGCCCCGAGGCGGGTTGAGTTTGGTCGTTCTCGGGGGGAACTTTCTGTACCTCCAGAGAGATCTTCAACCAGGCCGGGGGATGCGGGTTCGCTACCGTCAGAACTCTTCGAAATTTCGCTAGGTGATCGAGGCGCTGGAGTAGCTTTGCGGCGGACCCGAGGGCCGTCGCCTTCAACGGACTAAGGTTAGCAAAGGGGATTCCCCCCGGATCCTGAATCTCGTAATAATGGTTCTCATCGATCGTCACTCGGAGGTCCGGTGCGATACTGTCGTCGAAGACTTCAACGAAAGCGTCGTCGACCCGCCGCAGGCCCTGTCGAAGGCGCGCGAACTCACGCTCTGCTAGCTCACTTCTCTCTTCAGGGGAGACTAGGCGTACGGCAGCCCTGGAGAGAAACTCTATCCTCGCACCTGGCTCTATCGGTTCCGCACCGAGGACACGAATCACCTCAGCCCAGCTTTCCGTGGCACCCACCTGGCGAACTGCCAACTCAGCGGAGCTTCTTAGAACAACCCGGTCACCGACCTTGGCTCCGGTGGCCAGACCAACGCCAATCAGAACCCGGCCGTCCTTGGCGAGCCGCAGGACCCTAGGACTCTCCATGGGGGCTTTCGTAGGAGCCGCCCGTGGCGACGCAATCTCTGGCGCCGCAAGAAAGCCGAGCTCGCCGTCGCCGCGGAACATAGGCGTCTGTCTCGCGATGCGGCCGCGACTGCGTGCCATAAGCCTTTGGTGGATCTCTCGGCAGCTCAACGGGTCGGCAGAGCGCTTCAGGGTGTTGAGCAGCCAATGGGTGAGCGCACCCTGCGCCTCGCCGCCCTCCAATGCGACTTCGAACGCCTGCTCCTCCGGTCGGCAGGCGGCGAACAACGTATAGCGCGCCACCGGTAGCCGGCTCTTCTGCGCGAAACGCCGGAAGCCGAGATTCCCCTGCTGGCTGGCCCAGATTTCCATGAGTGTTTGGCGATCCGCTACGGTGGTCGACATGGACTCTAACCGGGCCCAGGGTACACTCCGAGCAACGGCCAAGCCCGCTGTACGCTCGCCGCCTCGAAGCACTCCACCCGAGTAGCTACAATCCAAAACGACCGTCACGTGCAATTTGCGATTTACGAGGAGCTGGATGAGAGCAGCTAGCTCCAAATCGGAGAGATAGCGCGAATGAGGCTCGCCAATATCGCATGGTACGAGAGCCTCGTCCATTCCAGCTGGGCCTTTGATCTCCGGGTATTCGGTTGGCCCGCGTGTCCCGTGGCCGGAGTAGTGGATGTAAACGCGATCACCAGGTCTTGCCTCGACCGCCAGTTGCGTGAAGGCAGCTACTATGTTGGTGTATGTGGGGCGCCAGGCAGGCAGGTCGGTGGGTTCACCGTCAACCCCAGCCCGAGACAAAAGCATCCGCGTTCTCTCCTGTTTCAACCCATAACGGTTGTGCAGGAAGAGAGCCATCTCTGACACATCGCTCACTGCGCCCTTCAGGCTTGGATATCGCCTGCCGTCGGGCAGGCGGCCTGGGATGTAGTCGTTGATTCCGATGAAGAGTGCATGGAGCTCGCCCACGCTGACACTCGATTGGATTCGCCCGGAGGTGGGCTCCTTGCGCTTCCAATCGGGTACAGTGCTCATAACTCCATTTCGAGACTGCACTCTAAGCCTTCCCACCTCTCGTAGCGCAGCCGCGCTCCCTGCGGACCCTTCTTCGACAGAGAGAGGCTCGCCGTACGGAATGGGGCCAGGGTGGTATCCTGACTCTCGGCTCTTCCCTGACGCCTCAAGCTCCCTTTCGATCTTCTCGACCGCACTTGAATACTCCTTACCCAGACGCCGCAATATCCCTGCGGCAACTCTCGCGAAAGGGCGGCTTAGGTCATCGACGACTACATCTTCCACCGTCCCCTTCCCCTCCAGGATGGCCATGAAGCCGTACCTCATCCCGGCCTGCCGCTCCAGCCAAACCGAAATCTCCTCGATCACCTGGATGGTCTCGTGACGCCGTACCTCGTTGAGGAGCAGGTCGCGGACGCCATTCTCGAACTCGTACTGCACCTCCTCGGGACCTACCAATCCTTCCGGAGTCATCTGCCTGAGCAGGCCACCCAGGAAGACCTCCGCCAAATGTACCTGCCGAGATTCCGGGAGCATTACGGCTTGGACCAGACGCATTACCGGTAAAGAGAGGGGTGCCGCTGCGAGATATCCGGCGAGCCGGCGTGCTGTGAGCGAGGCGCCAGCGCGGAATGCCCTGACGCGCTCGGCGGCCGTGGGCTGACGAGCCTCCTCTTCCCCGCCCGACGGCGCCCGGTCTTCCCCCATTCCAATTGGGGATGCAACCGCCATCTCGAACTTCAGGCCCGGCATCCTGACACCGGCCACGCCAGCAACCATGCCGGCCCAACGTGACACGGCGCGCGGCTCCAGGGTGAGCACGGGGATGGCCAGCTCACCTACGCCTAGAGGCTGCCAACGCTGGCTGACGTCAGAGCTGCGCAGCCTCTGATTCGGAACACCAGGCCGCGGAGCGGCCAAGCTCGTTTTCTCAGTCAGAGCGAGACCGGTTCGCGGCCAGAGCCGCGATGGGAGTACCTGCACAAGAGCGAGCGGTCCGCTTCGAGCCCAGATCGTGAGCGCAGCTGCCGCAACCTCTCTACGGTACCAGGCTTCCGACACGAAGTCGCTCACGACCAGCACGAGTCGCCTCCCTGCAGGGTCGACCAACTCACGGGGGCTGCGTGTTCCACTCTGCAGGCCCCCACTCCACTCCGCCTGTAACCCCAATCGCCTGCCTCCTGTGTTCAGCCCCCACACCCGCACGTCGCGAAACGCACCATGGCGCTCAAGCAGAAGCCTCAGCTCAGCAATGGTCTGGCGCCAGAGAGCCAAGGTCGGTGCCTGATCCACGACCAGAGCCAGCTCGAACCAACGCTCAGATGAAGGCTTAAGGACCGGGACCCTGGGACCGCCCGTAGCGATGCACTCCACGGTTGCCTCTTCGTCGAAAACGAAATAGGTGCGGGAAGGTACCCGCCGCTTCAGTGGACGCAGGGCTCGGGCGATGGCGAGAGCGCCCGGAAGAGCCGGAACCCCGGGGCTCTGGACGATGCCACCGTGGTGGCCACCAGACCCAGCCCCCCCCCCTGTAGCAGGAGGGGAATAGAGGTTTCGGCCTTGGCTGGGTGGTTGAGGTGTGCTGGCTGCTCCTATCAGCGGGAAGCGGTTAGCCGCCAACTCGTGTTCTGTGGGACCATGACTCCTCTCGGGCTGAGGCTCTTCTCCTATGCCCTTTACAGAAGCTGGCCGGCAGATGTGAGATGCGAGCCAGAGCGCGTCGGCCGCCTCTTCGGCCGACACGTCGAGGCCGGCAGCCGATAGTGCCGCGAGGAACTGGGAGATCACGACGACTCCGTATTGAGATACCTCCACAGAGCGGCGAGGAGCTTGTCCCTGTCGCCGCCGTGAGGACCGTGCTCGCGGGTGACTAGGTACAAAGCGTTGAGGAGCTGATCGGTCGCCAGATCTCCCCTCGTGCGCCTTTTCAGGAATTCGCCGATCAGTGTGCCGGCGGATTGCAGGGCCTCCCCACCTAGATGGGCCTCGACGATTTTCTCCAACTCGGCTTGCTGTGGCTCCTGGATATCCAGGCGGAGACAACGTCGCAGGAACGGGGGAGGAAACTCCCGTTCGCCGTTGCTGGTGAGCACCACGAAAGGAAAGGCTCGGCAAACGACCCGCCCCTCGACTATCGGTACTGTGTCGGCAGGTCCGATGTTGTCCGCTGGCCGGACTCTCACCTCCCTTAGCTCGCTTGGTAGCCGCGCCAACTCGGGTATCTCGAACGCGCCCTCCTCAAAGACGTTAAGCAAGTCGTTCGGGAGGTCGATATCGCTCTTGTCGATCTCATCGATCAGCAAGACACGGGGACGCTTCGACGGCAAGAGCGCAGTTCCTAGTGGACCGAGCCGGATGTACTGACCAATATCCGGAGCACGGTCCCTGTGCAGCTCGGCCTCGTGCAGCCGGCCGAGTGCATCGTACTGATAGAGCCCGTGTTGCAAGAGTGAGCGAGAAGTGATCGACCAAGCGAGCACCCGGCCGAGCTTCAGCTCGTTCGCCACCGCATAGGCGAGTGACGACTTGCCTGCGCCCGGCTTGCCGGTGACAAGCAGAGGACGTCGTAGGTAAAGAGCGGCATTAACCGCATCGATTGTCTCGGGCGCGGCCTGAAAAGTCCGGCCTCGCGCCGCGGCACCGAATCGTCGCTCTACGTTAGGATCAGGGCCCAGTGGGCGCTCGGCCCTCACTTCACCGTGGAATGTGCGCCACCGTGGAGGAGGAGGTAACCGCCGGATCCCGTTGTGAGGTCGCCCCACCCCTGTATAGATCCTCCAATCGCGTGCTTCGGAACTCGGCTCGGTGTCAGTCACGAATTGCCTCCTTCCAGGCGAGGCCGGGCAAGCGGCTTGGCAAAACCGGGATGTCTGCGCTCAGCGTCGTCCCACAAAAGTGAAAGATGTCGCCCCACATGGTGCTCGTCCTCCCTCCCGAAGGCCTCGCGGCGCGCCTCGCGAACCGCCTCCGGCAGATCGGTCACATTCTTGCTGCGCACAAGTTCTTCAAGGACGATCTCCGCTTGAGCGCGGGGCTGCCTCAGCCAGAAGGCGATCGGCAGGCCAGCCAAGAGAATTGTGTCGAGCACATCCTCCGCTTCAGGCTCTTCTGTAGGGGAGAAGGCAAGCCCTGAGCAGAAATGGTCGGGGATGGGTTGGGCCAACTCGTGATAGAGAGCTTTGCGGCCGTACTGGTCGCGAGAGCGGATCCAGAATACCTCCAACGGCCGCGCCCCTCTTCGTACATGCCGCCATTTGCGAATCCAGTCGCGCCGGACTGCGTCTGGCTGGGTGGTGGTGCGTTCCAGTGAACGTACCACCACGGGGTAGTGAATCCCGATGGGCGTGTCGAAATCCTCCTGCAGCCGGAGCGTCCATTGGTCAACATCCCAACAAAGGAGCCGACGAGGAAGAAAAAATTCCAAGGTGAGATCCATGACACCCCTCAAGTGATTATTTTGGCATTCAAGAAAGCGAACCAGGAGGTCCCGTATTTCCGCTTGAGACCTTGGCATAGCTTCGGTTTCCTCCGGGAGAAGGTCGATCGGCTCGTAGAAACCCAAGGTCGCTTTCCAGGACCACGCGGCAAGTGAAAACTTGGTCGTCTCGTAGGGGTCTGGAGCGATTTCGATCACAATGTAGGCGTGTTCTCCTCCCCTTACGGCCTCGGACTGAAGGCGAATACGCAAGTCGTGGATCTGCTCGACACTCACCGACACTTCCGGAGCCCACCGATCAACCCAGGCTCGCAGCCGGGCCGCTGCGGCCGCTAGCTCGGGTTCAACGAACCTCGCCAGTCGCTCCACAAACTCCAGAAGTGGAACCGGAAAGGCGGCTCCCGCCTGAGGGGGCAGGAGGGCCAGTTCTCGGAGAATTTCAGGCAGCGTTTTACCGTCTGTCATTCTGAGAGCCATGCTGGTTAGGTCCTTGCCATAGAGCTTCGAGAGTACTGTCCCGGGTAAAGGGAATCCTGCAACAGCGTCCACCACCTCCTGCCGATCCTCGTGATCGAGTACTGTGAAACGCTCATCCAGGAGGCTCTCCAGGCCCCGCACGGCAAACGAATCCCCCTCTAAAAACCGAACGAGTTCAACCAGCTCTTCCAGGCCCCCGGGGTACCTATCGCAGGCACTGACGATGTTCAATACATCGATCCGCAGGGCAGAATCGCGCGATATACTACCTCGAATATCATCCCTCAAATTCAAGACAACACTATTGCGCCTCTCGGGGACCACGATTGCCTGGCATTGTTCGAGAGCGACCACCCACTTTTTCAGCTGGCTCTCCTTTAGCTTGATCCAGGGCATCGGCGCCGTTCCGCCTGAACTCAGACCCTGGAGAGGTCGGAAAGGATCTCGTTCGCGGCCCGCCAGGAAAGCGAGTCACCCTCGAAAAAGTGAAGGACCTCGAGTAGCCATTTGAGGCCGCCGGGATAGTTCGCACAGGTGGTGACGATGTTGAACACATCGAAACGTTCGGCGGCGTCCCGCGCGATACTGGCGGAGATGTCGTCTCCCAACTGGTCGACTACTGTTTGGCGCCGTCCCGGATCCTTAAGGGAGGGGCAGGCGAGGAGGGCATCTACCAGGCAGGTGAGGTTCGGGTGAGAGAGCTTCCACCGTGCATTGGAAGGGGACATTGCACGGGCAGTGGCGGCCGGCGACATTCCTTGCTCTATGGAACCGTCCCAGGCTCGGTGCCACCAGTAGATAGGCGTCTGGTGAGTCCGGTCCTCCGCACGGAGGGCGGAAAACCGCTGTTGGACCCGCCTGCTTATCACTTCCAGGTCGGGTGGCCAAGCGGTCTCTCCGGCCAGTTCATCCAGTACGACTTTGGAAAACTGCCCCCGCCCCTCTTCCCCGAGGTTCCTCGCCACCTCCCCCGCTCGGCCTGCCAGAAGTACGAATTGAGCGGGCTCCGGAAAAAATGGGCTTCCAGAAGGTAGGGTCTCTTTCGGCAACTGGTAGGCGAGTTGCATGTCCTCAGCGTAGTTGGCGCACGCGTCGATGATGCAGATCTGGCGGGGAAAGCCGGAAAAGTAGGTACTGCGTAGGGACGCCAGTAGGTCGTCAAGGTCCAAGTTCTGCTTGTCGTCCGTAGTGGCCTCAGGGTAAAACAGCCGACGGCTCTTATCAGCTCCCAGGATGCCGTGACCACTCCAGAAAATCAAGAGGAGATCACCTGCTTGATTGTGTAGATCGCTTAGCGCTTGGCGCAGCCGGTTCCGGCTGGCCGGGAGCGCTCGTGGCCGCTCCTCCGTCACGGTGCTGCTTTCGTCGAGGGGAGCAACGAGCAGCGTAACCTGCTCCTCCGGCACATGCCGGGAGAGTAGCCAGTCCGCAAATCGACGGGCGTCGGCCGCAGGGCCCTTCAGGGCCCAAGTCCATCCAGCCGCGTAGCGCTCGATGCCGACCACGAGGGCGTGGGTACGCTGGGGGCTCACCGCTGGCGGACTCACCTGAGCCCCCGACAGATTGCTTCCCTGGCCACTGAGTAGGCATCAGACGCTGTCACCTTGCGGGCTAGAGTCGCGCCCGGCCGTCCGTCACGCGACATCGCGGTCTGCTGGAAGGATTGGTTGTAGGTGGTCTCCAGGACACCTGTTCCATTTACCACAAGAAAGGCCCCCATTCGCTTCTCCTTGAACTCAGCAGGTGGTCACTCTGGTCAACGCAGTATATAGTACACCTTGCCCGCAGGAAGGTTGAAGGCCGAGTTTTCAGGCGCTTGTGACCACGCCTGACCGCTCTTGACCCGGTCCACTTGACAGACTGTGGTCCCGCCAGGCAGGGTGCCGCCATGGACACAAAAGCTCACTCCGCCAATGCTCCCACCGCAGAGAGCGTCGGGTTGCATTCTGATGGCATCGAAGCACCTGGCGGCAGGGAAGAGTGGACCGATGATCGAGCCATTCTGGACGCCTGGTCGTCGGCTCTGGTCAGCGTTCGCGGGCGGTCGCAGGCGACCGCGGGGCGCTATCGGCGACTGGTGGAACGACTGCTTGAGGATGTGGCGCAGCCGATTGCGCGGCTCGATCAGCGGCTGATCGAGAAGCACCTGCGGCGTCTGCACGTGGCGGGCCGTGGGGAGAGCGTTCGCCGCGGGGTGGTTGTGGCGATCCGGAGTCTGGGCGAATGGTGTCTGGCGCATCGACTGATTGCGAGCAACCCGGGGGCTTCGCTGGCGGGGCCACGGGCGTACCGGCGGGAGATCAAGGTGTTGACCGTCGCGGAGGTGAGCCGGCTGCTGTGGGGGGACTCGCCCGGGACGCTTCCGCAGGACCTGGTTGAGATGCGCAACCGCGTGCTGCTGGGGGTCTCGTACGTGGCGGGGCTGCGGGCGTCGGAGATCGGGCCTCTGGAGGCGGAGGGGGTGGTGTGGCATGAGGCCGGCCAGATCTTCAGCATCCTGGTGCGCCGGGGAAAAGGGTCGGGCCAGGACGTCCGGCTGCCGCTGGACCGACCGGTGTCGCGGATGCTGGGGATGTGGCTGGCGAGCCGGGGTCCAGGACAGGGAGGCGGGCGGTTTCTGTGGGGTCGCCCGCTGACGCGGGGGGCGATCCGCAACATCTTCCTCGAACGGTGCGCTGAGGTGGGGATCGCGGCGACGGGACGGCGGCTGTCGCCGCACATCCTTCGGCACAGCCTCGCCACTCACCTGCTGCAGGAGGGTGTGGACATTCGGCAGGTTCAGCTGCTTCTGCGGCATCGGTCGATCGCGACGACGGAGGTGTATCTGCATGCGGATGTCGACCGGCTGGGGTCGGTGTT